>JAFAWY010000029.1 GCA_019241525.1 Pseudonocardiales bacterium | reverse complement strand
GTCGCCGGGCGCTGGCGGTATCTGTATCGGGCGATCGACCAGTATGGGCAGGTTATCGATGTGCTGGTGTCCGACAAGCGGGATCTGCCCACCGTGAGGCATATTGTCGAGCAGTATGCCAATAATCCGATTGAGAGTGATCATAGTCGATTGAAGGCTCGGCTGGGGCCGATGCGTGGATTGAAAAGGCTACGTTCGACGCGAGTGGTCAGCGCCGGGCATGCCTTCATCCAGAATCTTCGCCGCGGCCACTACGAACTCGGCATCGATGTCGACCCAAGGTATCGGCTTCCGGCCGTCTTTGCCGAACTTGCCCTTGCGATCTGAATATGGCCCTATACGCCGGTAAGTACGTCTGCCTTCTGCTAATGCAACAGACCCGGCAGAATATCCGAAGGCTCCATTCCGCACGCTTTCACCGAACTCGTCACCGCTATTTGAGCCCAGGACCACAGCGCCCACCCTGCCCACCACGCGACAATGCAACGGCGCCGTTGAGACAGCTCCCGCTGTGCGCTCCTGATCGCTGCTCGGTCATAAATTTGGTCACCGGCTCAGTAATGGCGACTGCGAGGTGCAAACGGCAGAACGCGGCTACCGAGGTGACCGCAGAATGGTGGGGCGGGGCCGTCCTTGTTGAACGGCCCCGCCCAATCTGCGGGTGCCTGCGCTGAACGCGTCCGGCGCCGGGCGGGGATTCCCGTGACTGCGGGGCACCGGGCGGTGGGATCCGGCGGTCATCGAACCAACGTTGACGGTGGCGGTCGGTCGGGCAGCGACGGTGCCACCGGCGCGGCACTCCACTCGGTGCGGAGCGGAATGGTCCTGGCTGTGGAGTTGTGCCCCGGTGAGCGCGGTGCCCTCGCGGGGATTGTGGTACCCCCCGGGTCGGCGCTCCGGGCGTGTAGCGCCGACCTAGGGGAACTTCTCGTGTGGCCGGTGACCCGTGGACATCTCGGTCGGAGGCGGGCACGGACGTCGGTTGAATCACCGGCCACTTGACGGCTGCTCAGCCCTCGTGGGTGCGGGGGAAACCCACGACAATTTGGGCAAGACCGCCAGCTCTATGGAGTTGCTCTGATCACGCATCCTCGAGATACAGGGTGGGGGAACAACACCCTGTATGGGGCTGCTCTGCGCCGATTGGGCGGGTTAGAAGGGGTGAACGGCGCAAGTCGATAGGTGGCCCCGATCAGCTGGGACCGTTGCATTGGCGCCGACTGTAGCTCACCGAGCACGAGTAGGCCCGCGGCCGGTGGCGCTGATGCACCTGGGACAGACGACGAGTCAGGCAAGCTGAGCCAATACGCGTTGGCAGCCGCCAGCCTCGGCGTGAGCCGTTTGCAGCGGCGATGACCCTGCGCGGACAGTGCGTGGTGTTTGTCAGCGATCGTCTCGCATCGCCGACGTCTCACGGCATGGAGGCGGCATCACCTTGGAGTCCTCCCCGCGAGTGCACCCTGTTTTAGGGGGCACCCTAGAGATCTGCCGATCCGGCGAGGGTGCGGTCCACCTAGATTGAAAGGCCTCGTCGAGGGTGAGTTAAGCCAGCGGGGATGTTTTGGCAGCGGTTTTCATGCTGCCTGTTCGTATTTGTTGATCAAGCTATGCAGAACCGGTCGACGCTGGCCGCCCGTACCGACCACTCCCTCGCACCGTTCGTCTCACGGTCGCCGGCGAGCGCGAGCGCGGCGGGGTTGAGTATCGGTGAGCCTTACGGCAGGGGTACCGCGAGCGCGGGGACAAGACGTCCTAAGTTGATGTTTACGCTGCGTGAAAAGAGGGTAACTATCTGCTACCACATTGTGGGGTCCTGCACGGGGTGCTGGGTCGCTCAGGGCGGACCGGTACCCATCACATGATGAAAGAATAGGGAGACCTCCATGTCCACCTCGTCGGTAGGGATTCGCGACGGTATTGCCCATACTCGTGAGCAGCTGGCTGACACGGCCGAAACCCTGGGACACAAAGTGGAGGTGCCCGCAGGGGTCATGGATAAGTGGCACGCCACCAAGGACACGGTGCAAGCCAAGATCGGACAGGTCGCACAACACCTGCACAACGGCAAGGAAACCGTGCAGGACAAGGCCGACGAGGTCAGGAAACAGGCGACAAGTTTGACCAATCAGGCGCGGGAGCAGGTTCCTGCACCGGTGAGGGGGCGGGTCAATCAGGTGGCTCAGTCGGTGCGCCAACGCCCCGCGCCCGCTGCCGCAGTGGTCTTTGCCGTGTTGGTGTTGTTGCTGCTGCGACGTCTTCCATACCGCCGAATAATCATCAATAAGTGCGCGGAAAAGCCCCTGTGATCCACAGCTTGATCAGCGTTCATCCAGGACCGCGAGAGCGTCCTGATTGCCTGGTAGGCACGATTGCCTGGCCTGGGCCAGACGGCCCGGGCTAGGGCAACCTGGTGCACGAGGGCCGGTGATCCTTGGTCGTCTCGGTCGGGGGCACCGGACGTTCACGGATCACCGGCCACTAGGCGACTGCTCAAACCGTGGCGGGGGAGAGGACCCACGATGTTCGGCCAAACCGCCACTGATGGAATTGAGTTTCAGATGCGCCGCAATGCCCGCCCCGACCGGAAGTCGCCATGCCGCATGCCGCCGGCTGGTAGGCGCTTGTTCACACCAGACCCCGACGCGGTGCGCCCTACGCTGACGACGCCAGAGCGCGTGTCCTGGTGGTCTGCGGGACCCGTCGGTCTACCACCGCGTGACCTAATGCATGGACGAGGATCTTCAGTGACTCTGCGGCGTGCTAGCTAGGTGACCGCTTATCGGGATGTGATGTTCGGATTGAGGGAGCGCACCAAGAAGGCAACCAGATCACTGGTTCTCCACGGTCACCGTGGTGTGCTGTTGTTGGTGCAGGTGGTGGTTAATCACCTCTAATGCCGCTTGGGCGGCCTGCTGGCGCACTGCTAGCGGAACCAGACCAAATAGCCGAGCTAGCTCATCGGTCAGGACATTGATATGCCCAGCGTGCAACGACGGGTCGGTATCATCGGGAAGCGGCGGGTCAGAGGGCGGAGTCAAGCTCACGAGATGATCGTAGGCGAACCCGGGCAGGGGTTTCATTGGTGGTGACCACTGGCAAAAAGGATGCTGTCCAGTGACCTTGGTGTCGGGACGAAAGCAGGCACCGGCCGGTCATCTCGAACAGCACGTCGAGTGACCAACAATGGATGAACCGACGACGGACGTTGAGCAGCTAGCAGGTTACGGTCAAGCGTCGCTAGGGTAGATCGGGCTGGTAGCACCGGACGCGGTGAGCAGATGACGGGTCGGCCCAGCGCGCCGACGAGCTGAGTGGCAGCCGACGCTAGGGCTTGGCGGTGTGCTCAGCGCCGCTAGCGCGATCGGGCTGCTGGGGACAGGACCTGGCGTCGGTGTCCCGACGTTGGGTTTGCGGTTGGGGTAAATGGGATCGGTGGAGGAGCCATGGCTGATCAACCAGGTACTGGTCAAACAGGCACTGAGGAACGCTCAACGGGTGACACGACCGCGACCTCGGCAGGCGCCGGGGCCACAGCCAAGGTAGATGACGATGGGCAGGGAAAAAACGTCAGCGCGTTGGCCGGGTTTCGGCTGCCGTGGCCGCAGGGCTTAGAGGTAAATCCCACGCGCATGTTGTGGTGGGGCGGTTTGGCAGCGTTGGCGGCCATTGAGATCATCGAGTGGCCGGTGGCCTTGGTCGTCGGTGCCGGCAGCTTCGTCGCTGAGCGGCTAGCCCGACAGGACGCAGCAAAAAGCTCCACGCAACGCGCATAACCATCCACGCCCCCTCCCACCTAGCGGGGGACGTAAACATTCACCTCCCGCGGGCATGTCGATGCCCGCTATGAGTGGTGTCGGCGTGGTGATATGAGCGGCGGTTTCGGGCGTTTATGCGGGTGCTGGGATTGCTGGTTTCCAGGGGTTTCCTATGATGGCCAGCCGTAGTGCGGTGATGACATCGGCGCCGTGTTTGCGGGCGGTGTCGATGTAGCTGCGGATGTCGAGTCGGTCTTGGGTGACGGTCTCGCTGGTGAGCCGGCCGGAGATCTTCTGCTGTGTCTTGGTGGGCCGAAGGTCGCGCTCGCTGATGTTGTTGGTGGGCCAGATCCGGGTGTCGAAGCAGAAACGCAGAACGTCGTCCTCGCGGTCGCGGCAGAACTCCAGCAGCTCCCGCCCGGGGTGCTGCGCAGTGGAGTGGCGCGGGCCGGGCACCCGCGGCACCTGCGCCAGGCCGACCCGGATGGCGCAGCGGAATTCGAGGATCAGCGGGTCGCGGACAGACTCGATGATCTCGGCCATGCCGTGGGCGCGGGCGGTGTGCCAGGCGCGGATGAGGCCACGCAAGGCGCGTTGCGCCTGAGCAGGCCAATGCTGGTCGGGGTAGGCCTCGTCGGCGTCGGCGAAGTCGCGCAACAGATGAGAGTTACAGGCCTGGTGCCCCGCCAGGTTCTCCCAGCGGCGATGGAAATAGTTGCCGTAGCAGTCGTGCACCGCCACCCCGGCGAACTGCGGCAGGATGCCGGCCTCGGCGAAGGAGTCCAGGTCCCGGCCACCCAGGTGGTAGACGGTGGCCTTCTCGGTCGAGGCCGACAGCACGTACTTCTTGGCTCCGGCCGGGCCGCACCGCAAGGTGGTCTCGTCGAAGCCGGCGACGTGCGCCGCGGTGATCAGCGTCTTGATCACCGTGACGACCTCGGCCACCGCCCTCGCGCACCGGGCCAGCATGCCGTGCACGAACTCGTCCGAGGGCCCCGCCCCGCCACACAGGTCAGCAATCAACTGGACGCAGCGAGCCACCGGCACGTGCTGGTAGACCAGCAGATACACCGCCAGGGTCTGGAGGTTCGGGCCGTAACTCGACGGTGCGGCCGGCACCTGCGCCGGCAACGAACCGACATGCTCGACACCGCAGCGGCAGCGGACCCGGTACACGTCGTGCTGGCTGACCTGGATCCGAACCTCGGGCAGATCGTGCACCTGGTGGGAGCGCGCGATGCCCACATCGTGCGCCTCCGCCAGATCCCTCCCGCAGCCGCACCGGCCTTGCGGGCGATGCGCCACCCACTCATCAGGGATGCTCACCCACGACATCGAGTTGCCCTCGGCACCCTGCTGCTTTCCTCGCGCGCGCCCCGACTCCTTCACCCGCTTCGGTGCCGGCCTCATCCTTCCCGGAAGATCATCGCTAGAAGGAGGCATGGAGGAGTTACCACTGTTTCGGGAGACCTGCCGCTCCAGCCGGCGCACCCGCTCCTCCAGCGCCACATTGGACTCACGCAACTGCAGCACCAGAGCGATCAGCTCCTCACGCGACAGCTCCTCCAACCCAGACACAGCGCAAGATCATCACATCACGCAGCCCACCCATCACGCCCGACACGCCGAAGATCAAACTACCGACCTGAATGCTTACCAACTGAGGTTGCCCCGGTTCCACGGTCGCTTGGTTGTGGGTTTGGTTGCGGGGTGGCGGGATTGCCCGCCGCTTACGGTGCCGATGTAGGCGTCACTCGCGATGCAGATGTGAATCGGGCATCTCGGGCGG
>JAFAWY010000009.1 GCA_019241525.1 Pseudonocardiales bacterium | reverse complement strand
GCCTGCCCGCATCACTCATTGTCTGCGTTGCTGCGGGCTGCGCTGGACGGAGGGTTGCCACCGGACCTTCTGCGTGGTGTCGCAAGGGACGCTGCGGCCGCGCTTCGGCAGTCTCGGCATAAGCCACGTGCACGACGACCGCGACGGCACCGGTGATCCGCGTGGTGGCAATCAGCGCGCGTGGCGGCGGGCGAATTGCCAGGCATCACCGATGATCACGGCGAGGTCAGCACGTTCTTGCTTCCATCCCAACTCAGAACGTGCCCGATCATTGGAAGCGATCAAGACTGCTGGGTCACCCGGCCGCCGCGCCGCAGCCTGGGCTGGAATTGGGTGCGCGGTGACTTGCCGGCAAGCGTCCAGCACCTGCCGCACCGAAAAGCCAGTTCCGTTGCCCAAGTTGTAGATCCGGTGCTGCCCGGGTACGGCGTATTCCAACGCCAGCTCATGCGCGTCGGCTAGATCCAGCACGTGGATGTAGTCGCGGATGCAGGTGCCGTCGGCAGTCGGCCAATCATCGCCGAAAATCATGATCTTGTCTCGGCGGTCCAGGGCAACTTGCAGCACCAGCGGGATGAGGTGGGTTTCTACGGTGTGGCGCTCACCGTAGGGGCCGTAAGCCCCGGCGACATTGAAATATCGCAGGCTCACCGCAGCAATGCCGTGTGCGATGGCATAGGAGCTGATGGCATGATCGATTGCTAGTTTGGTTGCCCCGTACGGGTTAGTAGGTCGGGTGGCTGCCTCCTCGGTGATCGGCACCGATTCGGGCTCTCCGTAGGTCGCCGCAGTGGAGGAAAAGACTAGCCGGGGGATGGCGTGTTCACGCATGGCCTCGAGGAGCCGTACAGAGGCGACTACGTTGCCGAGCCAGTAGCGCTGCGGGTGCAGTACCGATTCCCCAACCAGCGAGCGCGCCGCGAAGTGCAGCACTCCGTCGAAACCCTCGGCCAGCACCGTGCCGGCATCCTCCACGGAGCACTGGACGAAACGGCAGCCCTCCGGCACCGCGTCGCGGTGACCAGTGGATAGGTCGTCCAGCACCACGACGTCGTGGCCGGACTCGACTAGCCGGGCGGCGCAGACGCTACCGATATACCCAGCCCCCCCGGTGACGAGCAGCCGCATTCGGCCTAGACCACGCGCAGCGGACAGCCCCATCACTGCCGACGGCCCATGACGGCGTGAGCGACAGCGTTAGTCACCTCAACGGTGGCGCCGCGGCCTGAGAGCACCACTGGATGCGTCATGCGCGCCTGGGCGGCCACTTCTACGACGTTGCCGGGCACGGCATCGACCTTATGCAGCTCCGCCATCAGGGCAGGGTCCAGTTGCACGTGCTCGGCGATGCGTCGCACCTCTACTGTGCCTCCGCCGCGGCGGGCTACCTCATCCAGCCGCACCAGATCCGGCTCGATCGCAGCAGCGGGCTCGCCGACCCCGAGCTCGTCGAGTCCCGGAATCGGGTTGCCGTACGGAGAAGTAGTCGGGTTGCCGAGCAACGCCACCAGCTTGCGTTCCACCGCCTCGCTCATCACGTGTTCCCAGCGGCAGGCTTCGGTGTGCACTTGTTCCCACTCAAGCCCGATCACGTCGACCAGCAGGCGCTCAGCCAGGCGGTGCTTGCGCATCACCGACACAGCTCGGCTACGGCCAGCCGGGGTGAGTTCAAGGTGCCGGTCATCGGCCACGTTGAGCAATCCGTCTCGCTCCATGCGGGCCACTGTCTGGCTAACCGTTGGCCCGCTTTGGGCAAGACGTTCGGCGATCCGCGCGCGCAGGGGGACTACGCCTTCCTCTTCGAGTTCGAAGATGGTGCGCAGGTACATCTCAGTGGTGTCGATGAGCTCGTTCACACCAGTCTCCCTCGGTTGCATCTATGGTAAATCGCGGCTGGGGCATTGCAGAGGCTGCATGTCAAGGGGGCGGCAGGATGGGCTCCGTGCGTCCGTTGATTTCACCGCAGGAGCTGGCTTCGTTGCTGAGCGCCCCTGAGCCCCCCACGGTGGTGGACGTGCGATGGTCGCTTACTGGTCCACCAGGTCATGTCGACTACAGCGCGGGTCATCTGCCCGGCGCAGTCTTTATGGACGTTGACACTGATCTGGCTGGACCGCCGGGCCCCGGTGGGCGGCATCCGTTGCCGGATCCAGCGGCGCTGCAGGCCACCTTGCAGGCCGCGGGTGTGCACGCGACGACCCCGGTCGTGGCCTACGACGCGGCGGACGGGTCAGTCGCAGCCCGGCTGTGGTGGTTGCTGCGCTGGGCCGGACATCAGATGGTCGCGGTGCTGGATGGCGGTATCGCGGCGTGGCGGGCAGCCAGGCTGCCGGTGACCGTTGAGGTACCGCAACCTCAGACCGGCACGTTCACTGTTCGACCCGGAGGGATGCCGGTGCTCGATGCGCCGCGCGCCGCGGCACTGGCCCGCGACGGGGTGCTGCTTGATGCTCGTGTGGGGCGTAGGTACCGAGGGGAGACTGAGCCGGTAGATCCGCGCGCCGGCCACATCCCGGGTGCGACCAATGCGCCGTTCAGTGAGCTGACCGATGCGCAGGGATGCTGGTTGCCACCGCAGCAGTTGCGCGAGCTATCCCGGCGGTGGGGTGTAGCGGATACAGAAGTGGGGGCTTACTGCGGTTCCGGGATCAACGCTTGTGCGCTGGTGCTCGCACTCGAACTCGCTGGGACGACGAGTGCTGCACGTCCGGCGGCGCTCTACGCCGGTTCCTGGTCACATTGGTGCACCGATCCGGATCGTCCAGTGGCGACCGGTCAGGAGCCCGGGTAACCGCCGTTGCCGCGCTTGTGACCACGCAGGGCGGTAGCGTGCACCTCATGAGCCCACCGCCCGCGGTGATCGTCTGGGACGAGGCCCTGCTCGGTTACGACCTCGGCGGCCGGCATCCGCTGAATCCGATCCGGCTCGACCTCACCATCCGGCTGGCTCGCTCGCTCAGCGTCCTAGACGGCGTCCCCTTAGTGGTACCGGAACCGGCCACCGATGAGGAACTGCGCACGGTGCACTCCGACGAATACCTGGTCGCGGTGAAGCAAGCGCCGCGCGGGCGCAGAGGGCACGGCTTGGGTACTCCGGACAATCCGATCTTTCCCCGCATGCACGAGGCTTCAGCACTGGTCGCGGGTGCATCGTTGCGCGCTGCTGAGGAAATCCTTACCGGGCAAGCGGCGCGAGCTGTGAACATCGCGGGTGGGCTGCATCATGCGATGCGTAATTTCGCCTCGGGTTTTTGCATCTATAACGATTGTGCGCTGGCCATCCGGCGGTTGCTTGATGGTGGGGTGTCCCGGGTGGCTTACGTCGACATTGACGTGCACCACGGTGACGGGGTCGAGGCGGCCTTCGTTGACGATCCCCGGGTACTGACCATCTCGCTGCACCAGCACCCGGAAACGCTGTTTCCGGGCACCGGGTATTCCGCGGACATCGGCGGTCCCGGGGCCGAAGGCGCAGCAGTCAACGTGCCGCTCCCACCCGGAACCGGCGACGACGGATGGTTACGGGCATTCCATGCAGTGGTGCCAGCGCTGCTGCAAGCATTCCGGCCCGATGTGTTGGTGACCCAGCACGGCGCGGACACCCATGCAGAAGATCCACTCGCCAACCTGGCGCTGTCAGTGGACGGTCAACGGGCAGCCCACCGTGCACTGGCCGAGCTCGCCGACACCACAGCGGGTGGTCAGTGGCTCGCGCTAGGCGGGGGTGGCTACTCGCTGTTCCGGGTAGTCCCGCGGTCATGGACGCATCTGCTGGCCACCGTGCTTGGTCGCGAGGTTGACGCCCACACAGCCGTGCCACCCGACTGGAGCACATATGCCGCCTCGGTGGCGTACGGCGCCCAGCTGCCAACCTCGATGACCGACGGCGCCGAGCCCCGCTGGACGCCCTGGGACGGGACCGCAGATACGGACCTGGACCGGGCAATTCAGGAGACCCGGCGCGCTGTCTACCCGCTGCACGGCCTGGACCCCGACGACCCCCGCGACTGAACGGGCTGGTCGCTACGGCACGACCGTCAGGCCTGGTGCTTGGCCAGCTAGCAGGAGTCGTCAAACAGATGATTATCGCGCCGGCGACGCGGCCGGCATGTCGGAGTTGAAGGTGTCGGCAATTGCCTTCCACGACCCATCTGGCTGCTTTTTCCAGACCTCCAGGTACTTGCCCTTGTCGATCGGCGGGTTGTCTATCGTGTAGAAGCCTGTGGCGTAACCCAAGTCGCCGGAGTTGGCCACCTCGACTTGGGTAGTCCCGCCGGTAAAGGGAACCCCAGCCGGAATAGACGCGAAGACCTGACTCCAGGTCTGCCGGATTTCATCTTTGGTCCGGGCAATTGGGGCGTTGGGCGCCAATAGGACCGCTCCGTCAGCGTAGTAGGACACCGTGGCGTCGAGCTGCCTTCCACCGAGTGCCTTGAGCCAGGCATCATCTCGTTGCCGGATCGCCGCCTCGCCCTGTTTTCGCTGCTCGCCCGCGTTATTGTCCGACTTGCTGCAGGCCAGTAGGGACATACTCAATCCTATGCAGGCCATCATCAATATGCTGAAACGAGTTACCTTCCCCCTTGTTGGCGACATCAGCCATTCCTTTCCGACTCCAACCCGCACGAGCGCAGATCGCGCGGCGTGCAGCATCCCGATAGAGCTGAAAAGTTTATTCCTGTTGTGCGCTGCACGGAGGGGATTTCACCGCTTTGCTTGGACTACGTAGCTAGCGTTTCCCATACCCGCCTTAGTGGGACTACAGTCTGTAATCGGCGCCAGGTCAATTTGCGCCACGAACTGCCCAAGACAAGCAGCAATTCACTATGGAGACCACACAAGGGGGAAGGCCGGACCCCCGACGAGCCCGACCTTCCGCGGCGCGCGACAGCCTGAGCCTGACGTCGCGTGGTCCTTACGCCTTGAGGTGACAGTGCCTGCCCGACACAGCGGCGTCAATGCTGCCATTCGAGCGGTGACGCGCTGAAACCAATCTCAAGTCAACTGGCGTAGGCGCGCAGCCGATCGGCACGGTCCCCGTGGCGCAGCTTGGCCATCACTTCGCGCTCGATTTGACGGACCCGCTCGCGGGAGAGCCCGAAACGCTTCCCGATCTGGTCCAGCGTGCGGGGCTGGCCGTCGTCAAGGCCGTATCGCAACCGGATAACCTTCTGCTCCCGGTCTTCCAGCGTGGACAGCACCCGGCGCAGGTCATCTTGGAGCAACCCAGAGATTACCGCGGATTCGGCATCGGTGGCCTCGGCGTCCTCGATGAAGTCACCAAGCGGTGCTTCCTCCTCGGCCCCGACAGGCATGTCCAGGCTTACCGGGTCCCGGGAGTACTCCAGCAGGTCGGCTACCTTCTCCACGGGTATGCCGGACTCGCGGGCCAGCTCCTGGTCAGTTGCTTCCCGACCCAGCTGCTGATGCAGGTCCCGTTTGATCCGGGCCAGCTTGTTCACCTGTTCCACCAGGTGCACCGGAAGCCGAATGGTGCGTCCTTGGTCAGCCATGCCACGGGTGATGGCTTGGCGGATCCACCAGGTGGCATAGGTGGAGAACTTAAAGCCCTTGGTGTAGTCGAATTTCTCTACTGCACGGATCAGCCCAAGGTTGCCCTCTTGAATCAGGTCCAGCAGCGGCATTCCACGACCGGTGTAACGCTTGGCGAGCGACACCACCAACCGCAAGTTGGCCTCCAGCAGGTGATTCTTCGCTTGCTGGCCATCACGGACCAACCGGGCAAGATCAGCCTGCCGGCTAGGCGTTAGTTGAACTGAGGTGTCGAGGATGTGCCGGGCAAATACTCCTGCCTCGATGCGCTTGGCGAGTTCAACTTCCTGTTGCGCGCTGAGCAGCGCGGTGCGCCCGATGCCGTTGAGATAGACCCGGACCAGGTCGGCTGCTGGGCTCTGCGCGTCGAGATCCGCCTCAAAGGTGGTGTCGGCTTCCACGGTAATCTGCGCGGCGGTCATCAGGTTCCTTCCTGCAACGGATCCTCGGGCCGGCTGCCGCCCGGCGTTCGCGAATCGGCGCGACGCTGCACGTGTCTAGCCATCGGGGTACCCGAGGCGTCGATAGATGCAACGCCGGGAGGCCGGATTCCGTTCCCGGACTCTCGCCGGAACGACGAACGAGTTGGCGGGGAAGTGCCCAGCCCGCCGGACCCTCAGAGACTTCTCAGGTTGGTAGCCGTTTAAGGCGCCCAGCACCTCGGTCGGTAGCTCTTGAAGAGCGTCATACCTCGAGGAGGACGGTGAACGGGCCGTCGGCCACGCTGTGCACCGCCATCATGGCGCCGAAGCGTCCGGTGGCCACCGAGACACCGCGAGCGCGGAGGCGGGCGACGACCTCGTCGATCAGCGGTTCGGCGTGTTCGGGGCGGGCCGCTGCGGTGAAGGAGGGTCGCCGACCCTTGCGCGTGCTGCCGTAGAGGGTGAATTGGCTCACGACCAGCACTCCGGCGCCGGTGTCGGCGACTGAGCGTTCGTCGCGCAGGATCCGCAACTCGTGCAGTTTGCGCGCCATCGTTTCGGCTCGCTCGTATCCGTCGTCATGCGTGACGCCGAGCAGCACGAGCAGCCCGGGACGGTCTAACTCGCCAACCACCTGGCCATCCACGAGCACCGCTGCTTCGGTCACTCGGCTTACTACCGCCCGCACGGCGCTGGATACTGCCAGGTCCTGCGACTTGCGCTACGGCCTCTGCGTCGGGACGCTCGTGAATAGATCGAAGTGGAGGTGGTGTCGTGACTGCGCCGATGAGCGATCCCCTGGCCGAGGTTCGCCAAGACGCCGCTGACATGGTGTCCTCGGTCCGGTCGCTGCTCGGCATCGACTCGGCGATGGCCGAGTTGGATCCTGCTGGGCTTGGTGACGCACTGGGCAAGTTTGCGTTGGCGATGGCTGGGCAGCCGTCAGTGCTGTCCCGGTCGGCGATGAAGTACGGCATGCGCAGCGCGCAAGCTGTCCTCACCGCGGCGCTGCGAACCATGGGTTCACAGGAGGAAGGTCCCGTTTCGGGGCGGGAGGATCGGCGCTTCTCTGATCCAGCCTGGACCAGCAACCCCTGGTTCTTCCTGCTGCGCCAGCAACATGCACTGCTCGAAGACTTCGTGCAGAGCTTGCTGGCCGGTGCCGAGCTTGATGAGGTCACCCGGCGTAAGGCCGACTTCGCGCTGGGCCAGTTGGTTGACGCGGCGGCGCCGACCAATTGGTTGGTGACCAACCCGGCGGCGTTGAAGAGAGCCTTCGACACCGGGGGACTCAGCCTGGTACGGGGGGCCAGCAATGCGCTCCGGGATCTGGTGACGAACAAGGGCATGCCGCGCCAGGTCCCGCCAGGCCGATTCCGCCCCGGTCATGAACTGGCCGCCACACCGGGCAGTGTGGTGTTCCGCAACCGGTTGATCGAGCTGATCCAGTACGAGCCGCAGACCAAGACCGTGCATGAGGTGCCACTGCTGTTCAGCCCGCCGTGGATCAACAAGTACTACATCATGGATCTCGCACCGGGAAAGAGCCTGGTGGAGTGGGCCGTGCAGCACGGCCACACGTGTTTCATGATCAGTTACCGGAACCCGGACGCGGCGCTGGCCGAGTTGTCGATGAGCGATTACCTGCAAGAAGGGCTACTGGCCGCATTGCACGTGGTCGAAGAGATCACCGGAAGCAAACAGACGAACGTGGCTGGATTGTGCCTTGGCGGCACCATGGCTGCGGCCCTGCTCGCCTGGCTTACGGCCCGCGGGGAAGACCGGGTCGCCTCGCTGACGCTGATGAACACCCTGCTCGACTTCACCTTGCCTGGCCCGCTGGGGGTGTTCACCGACGAGGCGACGATCACCCGTTTGACCCGCGTCATGCAGCGTAAGGGCTACTTACCGGCAGACAACATGGCCACCACGTTCAACCTGCTGCGCGGCCGGGATCTGGTGTGGAACTACGTGGTCAACGATTGGTTGCTGGGCGAGGAGCCAGCGCCGTTCGACATGCTCAGCTGGAACGCCGACTCCACCCGCATGCCTGCGACCATGCACACCGAGTACCTCCGGTGCCTGTACCTGGAGAACCAGTTAGCTAAAGACGAACTCGAGTTGGCCGGTGAGCGGCTGGACCTCAGCAAGATCAGCAAGGACAGCTACTTCATCTCCGCCGAGCGGGATCACATAGCGTTGTGGAAGGCGGTGTATGCCGGGGCCCGGCTGATGGGAGGCACCGTACGATTCACGCTGTCCAACTCCGGGCACATCGCCGGCGTGGTGAACCCGCCGAACCCGAAGTCCAAGCACTGGGTCAGTTCGGCTGAGATGCTGCCCGAGGATCCGGAGACCTGGCGCCAGCAGGCCAGCGAGGTTGGCAAATCCTGGTGGCTGGACTGGACACCGTGGATCGAAGCGCGGGCGGGAAAGCAGCAGAAGCCGCCGGCGATGGGCAGCACCAGGTATCCGCCGCTGGTGGCGGCTCCGGGCACGTATGTGCTCGAGAAGTGACGCTACCCGGCGCGGGAATGAGGTAAGCCATGGCCAGTGCAGATAGCGGCCCGGAGCCGCCCCACGCCTGGCAGGTGCAGCTGGGTCCGCTGGGCGCGTTCATCCGCGCCCAGCGGCAGCTTGCCGATTTGTCGTTGCGTGAGATGGCGGCCCTGACCAAGATCTCCAACGCCTACCTCAGCCAGGTGGAACGCGGTCTGCATCAACCCTCGCTGACCGTGTTGCGAGCCATTGCGAATGCGCTTGGGCTGACCACTGAACAGCTGCTGGCCAAGGCAGGATGGACGCAGGCCGGTCCTGCCGCCGCGCCCATCGACGTCCCTACTGATTCAGCGGCCAGTACCGAAGAAGCCATCCGGACCGATCCGCGGCTCACCGAGGCTCAGCGGGAAGCACTGCTCGGGGTGTACCGCAGTTTCATCGAGGGCAAAACGGGCTGACCCACCCGCTGTTTGACATACTTATCACATCTGCATACTTTGGTTATCGACCACTCTGACGGTAAGGGAAGTGATGGCGATGACCACAGCGGAGACCATGGTTGAGATGACCCGTCGCGGGCAGGAAGCCTTTGTCAGCGCGATGCGAATCTATGCGGATGCCTGGAAGCCGATCTTTGGCATGTGGCCGACTCTGGACGCAAAGGCACCCAGCGCGGAGGAGGTCGTGGACAAGGCCTACGACTGTGTGGCTCAGGCGCTGACGACGCAGCGGGAGTTCACCAAGACCTGGCTGGCCACCACCAGGTCGGTGGCCAGCAATGCTGCCTGGATGGCGCACGAAACAACCAAGAACACAGCCGCGAAGAGCTAAGCGAGCAGTGCCGCTGGATCGCGACCAGCTGGCTCACTGGCCCCGGTGTCCCTGTGTGATGCCGGGGCCAGCCAGTACTCGGCCCCCGCCGTTTGGGGGACCCGCTGATGGCAAGCCTGCGCTACCCTCGCCAGTCGCTGCCCTCGGCCCTACGATGACGCTGGGATCGATCAGCCGAAGCCTGATCCACCGATTGGTGCGAACGTGTTGGAGGAAGGTCGATGGGGCATATCGGGCTCCTGAGTGGGTCGGCCGATCGGGCGAACCGGCTTTCCGAACACTTGCGAGACGCGGGCGCCGACCCCGTAGTGATCACCGATCCGGCGGCGCTGCCGGGCGAGGCGGGCAGCGACAGCGTTGACTTCTACATCCAGCTGCCGGTCACTATCCATCCGGAAGGCGATACCGCGGTGGCCCGGGTGGGTTCGTTCCTCACGGCGGGTTTACTGGCCCGGTTCCGCGCAGTCGATCGGGTGCTTCCGGTGCTGGCGCCCGGTGCGACCGTGGTGCTGGTGTCGGGTAATACTCCTGATGAGATGTCATTGCCGGACGATCAGCACTCCCGGCTGGCACTGCTGCACCTACTCGCGCATGCAGCCAGGGCCGAGCTTGCCACCAAACACGTTCACGTGAAGGTGGTCAGCAGCCAGCGCAGCGACCAGGAGATCGTGCATTACGCGCTAGGTGGCGGCGACGAGGCACAATCTCATCCGGATATGCAGGATCGGGCCAGCGCCGCCACCGCCTACCAAGACTGGCGCGCCGAAGTAATGGGGCTAGTGGGCATCGAGAGCTGAGCCTTCGTCGCCAGCAGGCATTACTGATACTCATACGGGCGAGGAGGTCATTAGTGCCCTTGATGCTGAGCCAGGACTCATCCGCGGACGAATTGCTGGACCGGGATCCATTGGCCTTGCTACTAGGCATGCTTCTCGATCAACAGGTGCCGATGGAGCGGGCCTTTGCAGCGCCCTACCAGCTCAAGCAACGGCTGGGTCATGACCTCGATGTTCATGAGCTCGCCGACTACGACCCCGACGCTCTGGCGCAGCTGTTCGCTTCGCCGCCCGCATTGCATCGTTATCCCAAGTCGATGGCTGTGCGGGTGCAGGATCTGTGCCGATCGTTGGTCAAGTGCTACGGCGGCGATGTGACGGCTTTATGGCGGGATGCCACAGACGGGCATGAGTTGCTCGATCGGCTGGTCGCCCTACCTGGCTATGGAAAGCAAAAAGCGCAGATATTTCTGGCGCTTCTCGGCAAACAGCGTAATGTGAGGCCCACCGGCTGGCGAGAAGCAGCCGGCCCTTACGGCGACGAGGGGGTCTATCGATCGGTCGCCGACGTGACCGACGCCGACTCGCTGGCCAGAGTTCGCGAGTACAAGCAGCAGGCGAAGGCGGCTACGAAAGCGAAAAAATAGGGAGGTCGGGAGCATCAAACCGGGACGTCAAGGTGCGAGGGATCGGCAAGACCACAGCCCTCGCCGAGGTGACGCTGCCGTGCTCATCACCGCAGCGGAGCCCTCTTACGCCGAGCAATATGCCGCTCGGCGGCGCAAGTACGCGATCTTGATGTCGGCCCGCATCCCATGCCTGCTCCTCGCTGGCGTGTTTTATCAGACTTGGTGGCTTGCGCTGACGTTCGTGGTGCTCTCGGTGCCGTTGCCCTGGATCGCGGTGCTCATCGCTAATGACCGCGGCCCGGTCAAAGTTGAGCACGTCAACAGATACGGACACGGTCTGCAGGGTGAGGATCTCCGGCACCGGGAACTGGAAAGTGGTGATCATCCAGTCATCGAGGGGTGACACGCCGACCGTTATACCGGTCGTGCGGCATGATGGAGTCGTGAGCACGCCGACTCAGACGTTGCCAGACGTCGATACCCGCCCCGAGGGGACCGACACCACTGGCGACGACACACCCAAGATGTTCCACTACGTGCGCAAGGCGAAGATCGCGGAAAGCGCCGTACTGGGCTCGCAGGTGGTGGCCCTGTGCGGTGCGACGTTCCCGGTTACTCGCGCGCCCAAGCCGGGTTCGCCTGTATGCCCGGAATGTAAAGAGATATACGAATCGCTGCCCAAGGGTGGCGACGCCGGCTAGTGGCTCGCCTCGGGAGCGCTCAGCGGCTGAGCATCGCTGCTCGGCATCGTCCTGCGCAGCCCACGCCGGCGTTCTCTTAGTCGCGTTGCATCGGCAGGCCACAGTTCTTCGATGGCGCTGTTGAACTCGGCACCGAGCACGATCGCCATGGCGATGAAGAAGCAGAACAGCAGGTACGCGATCGGGGCGGCCAGTGCTCCGTAGGTGTACCCGGTAGCGGTCACCGAGGCGATGTAGAGCCGCAGACCGGCACTGCTGACTAGGAAGACGACCATGGCCAGCAGCGCGCCTGGAACTCCGCGGTGCCACGGCGGCTTGTTGGGGACCACCACGTGGTAGAGGGTTGCCAGGCCGACTATCAGCAAGACAGCCAGGCCGGGATAGTAGAAGATGCCGACCAGTTCAGTCACGGTGGGCCGGATCGCTGCGGGGAGCAACTCGGGGATCAGATCAGGACCTAGGGCGGTGAGCGGAAGGACGAACACCGACCCGACCAGTGCCATGATGTACACGAGTAGGGCGAAGATCCGCTGCCATACCGGGTGACGCACCGCGTGCTGATGGTAGGCAGCAGTGATCGAGTCCACCAGGGACGCCAACGCCGAGGAACCGGCCCACAGCGAGAGCAGGAATCCTACCGAGACCAGTGAACTGTGCCCCCGGGTGAGGATATCGGACACCGTGGGACGGATGATCTGGTTGACAACGTCGGTGCTGAACACGCCGGCGGCCAGCCGCACGATCTCGCGTTGTGCTGCTGCGACTGTCTCGGGGCCGAACCAACTGCTGACGAAGCCGAGGCTGCCCAGCATGCCCAGCAGCAGTGGTGGCAGCGACAGCGTCATCCAGAACGCCGCTTGGGCCGACAAGGATATAAAGCTGTCATTCCACGCCTTTGTGGCGGTGCGGGAGACCAGGCGCAGGGGCCACCAGCCAGCCGGCGTGCCGTGAGCGGGCCCGGCCGCGGCGGGGCCGGCCTGATCGGCTGCGGGCTCGGCGGAAGCGTCCATGTTGCCTCCAGGTTATGGGGTGAGCGTCGCGTGCAGTAGGACCCCCGGCTCATGACTGACAGACCGTGTCGAAGACACTGTCTGCCACTTAACGATGGATGCCACATCAGGAGTGCAGCGACCGGAGGGAGCGCACATGCGGCCGCTGCGCGCCTGGCAGCGCAGAGCGCTGGCCCGGTATCTGGCCAGCGCGCCGCAAGACTTTCTGGCAGTCGCCACGCCCGGTGCCGGCAAGACAACGTTCGCGTTGCGGGTAGCAGCCGAACTGCTGGCCGACCGCACCGTGCAGGCCGTGACTGTGGTCACTCCCACCGAGCACCTCAAGCATCAGTGGGCCGACGCAGCCGCCGAGGTCGATCTCGCCCTCGATTCCGGTTTTCGCAATTCGATAGGCGCGACCTCCCCGAACTACCACGGTGTTGCGCTTACTTATGCCCAGGTGGCGGCGCATCCTTCGCTACACCGCGGGCGTACCCAGACACGCCGCACGTTGGTGGTGCTCGACGAGATCCACCACGCTGGAGATGCCAAGAGCTGGGGCGACGGTGTGCGCGAGGCGTTCACCCCCGCGACGCGCCGGCTCGCCCTGACCGGCACCCCCTTTCGCAGCGATGACACGCCGATTCCGTTCGTCAGCTATGAACCCGACGGCACAGGTGCATTGCGCTCTGCCGCGGACCATTCCTATGGCTACTCCGAGGCGCTGGCCGACGGGGTGGTGCGGCCGGTGATGTTCCTCGCCTACTCAGGTGAGGCCCGGTGGCGGACCAGCGCAGGGGAGGAATACTCGGCACGGCTGGGCGAACCGCTCACCCCCGAGCACACGGCACGGGCTTGGCGCACCGCGCTGGACCCGGCGGGAGAGTGGATCCCGGCAGTGTTCAGCGCCGCTAACACCAGGCTGACCCAGCTGCGGGCTGGCGCGTTGCCCGACGCGGCCGGGCTGGTGATTGCCACCGACCACACCGCCGCCCGCGATTATGCGGCAATCCTGCACCGAGTCACCGGGCGAGCACCGGTGCTGGTGCTGTCCGACGATCCGACTGCCTCCGACCGGATTGCCGCGTTTGCCGGCTCCGATGAGCACTGGATGGTCGCAGTCCGGATGGTCTCCGAGGGCGTGGACGTGCCGCGGTTGGCGGTCGGGGTGTACGCAACGTCAGCAGCCACTCCGCTGTACTTCGCCCAGGCCGTGGGTCGATTCGTGCGGTCCAGGCGCCCTGGCGAGACGGCGACGGTGTTCCTGCCCAGCGTGCCCGTGTTGCTGGGGTTGGCCAGTGAACTCGAGCAGCAGCGAGATCACGTACTCGGTGTGCCGCACCGGGCCGAGGAGGGCTGGGACGACGACGCGGTTGCGCGCGCTAATGCGCAGCGCGATGAACCTGGTGAGCAGGAACGGGCGTTCATCGCGCTCGGTGCCAGCGCGGAGCTGGACCAGGTGATTTATGACGGGGCTTCGTTTGGTACGGCCGCCTTCGCTACCACCGAGGATGAGCAGGACTACCTCGGCCTGCCAGGGTTACTGGAGCCGGACCAGATGCGAGCGTTGCTGCGGCGGCGCCAGCAACACCAACTCGCCCGCGCGGCACAGCGTTCGACGCAGGTCCCGGTGCAGCCGTCCGAGAAAGTACGGCCGCCGACTGTGCGGGCGCGTCTGCGCGAACTTCGCCGGGAACTCAACACGCTGGTGGCGATGGCGCACCACCGCACCGGCCGGCCGCACGGGGTTATTCACCAGGAGGTTCGCACGGCATGCGGCGGTCCGCCCACCGCCATGGCCACCGTGGAGCAACTCGAGCAGCGCATCACCTACTTACGTTCTTGCTAGGACGTGTTCCAGCGCAACACGACACCTAGGCCTCGCAGGTTTGGATGTCTGCTGCCAGTTCCTTCAGCTTCGATGAGTGCTGGCGGGCATGGTGGTGGCAAAACAGTAGTTCGCCGCCAGACGGCAGAACTGCGCGGACGCGTGCGGCGGCGCCGCACCGATCGCAACGGTCGGAAGCGGTCAACTCCGGGCGGGCAAGCGTGCTGGTCATGACTTCTCCCTCCGTCCTGGCCAGGTCAGTGCGACCAGACCCGGTTGAACCGGCTGGGGCAGATCCGGGATGTACCCGTCACTGGGAACATCGAATCGCAGGGCCCCACTGTTGCAGACGATCGCGGTGCTTGATGTGTTCCCGAGAGAGTCGTTACCTGTATGGAGCTAGTACCGCACTCTGGAGCACTAATGCGCAAGAGTGAGTCAGGACCGATGCATGGGCACACTGCGCTACCGGGTGCATCGCAGTCCTCCCGCACCGCTGTTTTTCGTGGTCGGCGGGTGCTCGATGTACCTCGGTGCCGCGCTCGCCGTGGAGCTGTTCCAGCAACTCAGCCCTGCCGGAGTGGCCTGGTTGCGGATGCTGGTCGCGGCGCTGGCGCTGCTGGCCTGGCGGCGGCCGGATCGCGCAGCCTGGCGTGCCCGGCGGCTGATCCTCGCGGGTTGCTTCGGATTGGTAACCGGGTTGATGAACGTCACATTTTACGAGGCGATCGCTCGCCTGCCGCTGGGTACAGCGGTCGCTGTGGAGTTCTGCGGGCCGGTGGTCGTGGCCGCGCTGGGCATGCGGACAGTCCGCGACGTTACCGCGCTAGTTCTGGCTGCGATCGGGGTGGCACTCATCGCCGATGTGCGGCTGGCCGGTAGCCGTACCGGATTGCTACTGGCCTTGCTGGCCGCGCTGATGTGGGCGGCGTACATCGTGCTTGGCAAGCAGGTGGCCCGTGGTGGCAGTGGCCTGGACGACATGTCGGTCGGTTTCGCCGTCGCCTCGGTACTGCTGTGCCCCCTGGCTGCGGGCACCGGCCCCGCATGGAGGTCACCAACCCTGCTGGTGCTTGCCGCTGGGGTGGGGCTGTTGTCTACGGTGCTGCCCTACGCCTTCGATCAGGTGGTGCTACGCCGGATCGATCATTCCCAATTCGCCCTGCTACTCGCGCTGTTGCCGGCAGCGGCGTCGGTGGTCGGGTTGCTGGTCCTGCGCCAAGTGCCGCGACCGGAAGAGGCAGCGGGCATCGTTGCTGTCACATTAGCGGTCGTCGCCGCACGCTAGCCTGGCCACACGCATGATCGAGCTAGCTCGGCAGGAGGCCAGGAGGCAACGGAAATGGTTGATGCAGCAGCGCTTGCATTGGATCTGGCGGCGGGCGGTGTCGCCGGGGTCACCATCACCTGGGCGGACAACAACGGGATACCCCGTTCCAGAACGGTGCCGGTCGCGTCGTTACCTCAGGTGGCTCAGCGTGGGGTCGGGGTCTCCACGCTATTCGCGGTATTCGACAGCCACGACAACATCACCTATGCCTTCGAGGGTTTGTCCACCCCGGCCGGTGACGTCCGGCTGATACCGGACTTGCGCGGATTTACCCGGCTCGCTGGTCAACCTGCGCTGGCATGGGCGCCGGGGCGACTCGCGTCCGTGGACGGTTCGCCGTGGGCATATGACCCGCGATGGGTCCTCGAAGCGCAGGTCCAGGCCGCGGCTGCGGAAGGCCTGGAAATCAAAGTCGGCTACGAGATGGAGTTCGTGCTGACCACCAGCACCGGCACGGGTGATGTTGGCGACACCGCGCATCCTCAGCCGGCGTACCAAGCTCCTGCCTATAGCCCTCATGCCTTGCTCGCGGTCGATGAGTTCATCGGCGATCTGCTGGCCGACCTGGCAGCCAATGGCGTGCCGGTCAACCAGTTGCATGCGGAGTACGGGCCGGCGCAGGTGGAGCTCAGCATCGTCGCGTCCGACCCGATCACGGCTGCCGACCGGCAGTTGCTGACTCGCCAGACCATCCATGCCGCGGCCCGGGCACACGGTCTGCGGGCTTGCTTTGCCCCCCTGTTCACCGCTGCGGACGTGGGCAATGGCTGGCATGTCCATACCTCGGTGTGGCGTGACGGCCGCAATCTGCTGGCTAGCAGCGGGCCTGCCGACCGTCCTGGCCCTGAGGGGGCTGGCTGGATGGGTGGTCTGCTTCGGGATCTGCGAGCGCTGGCTGCGATCACTGCACCCAGCGTGCCGTCGCTGGCGCGGCTGCGACCTGGATATTTCTCCAGCGCCTACCAGTTCTGGGGAGTGGAGAACCGGGAAGCTCCACTGCGCTATGTCCTCGGTTCAGAACTGCTCGGTGCTGACCACGCCAATGTCGAGCTCAAAGTCTCCGATGCCGCCGCCAATCCCTACCTCGCGCTGGGCGCACTGATCGCAGCTGGCCTGGCCGGGCTACGTGACGGTGTTGATCCCGGCGAGCCGATACAGGCTGACCCGGGCGGATGGAGCGAGCAACAACGCGCCGCGCGGGGAGTGGTTCAGTTGCCGACCACACCCGCCGAGCAGGAGGAGGCGCTCACTGCCAACAAGAGGCTTACCGCAGTCCTCGGTGACCAGTTGCTGGGTGCCTTCCTGGCCGTACGGCGCTCCGATGCAGCCTGGGCTGCCGACCGCTCCCTCGACGACATAGTTGCCGCCCACCGCTGGCTCTATTGACTGGTTGGTCCCACAGCAGCCGGTTCAGCGGGATTTATTCCACTCGTCGTAGTCCCGCTGGGCCTGCTGGATCCGCGGTGGCCGGGGAGGACCAGGCTTGGCAGAGCGCTTCGGGCAGGCCCCACCAACCTAGTGCGGTGAGCCGCTCACGATCGTCTAGGGCGCCCAACAGCTGCCACAGCTCCACCACCGGTTGGAACCAGTCGGCCAGCACCTCAACGTCGTTACTGTCGTCACCGTCGGCGCTGGCGCCCGCAGTAAAGCTGGCCAAATCGTCGGCCGATGCGCGAGTTCCTGGGCCGCCCCGAGCCAGCGCTTCTACCGCCCAGAGCCACTCATCGTGCTCCAGAGCGGTGGCGGACAGGTCGTCGACCGGGATACCGTCCGGCGGATCATCCACTGGGCGGATCACCCCAGCGGCCAGCTGGAGCCACAGTCGCTGGTCGTCGGGATCCAGATTGTCCGGATCGACACCTCCGCCAGCCCGGAGAAGGTCGACTGGCCATCCTCCGTGCCGCAGTGCGTTACGCAGGCTCCGGCAGGCAGCGGCGAGTTCCCCGTCCGGCCGAGGGCGTTCGCCGACATCTGCCAGGATGTCATGGAGTTCGTCCAGCGCGGCCTGTTCGGCGGCGTTCCATTCGGCGAGGAGGTCTTCGTCAGCCTCGTCGAGTAACTCTTCCAGGGGTACCCGGCCGTCGGGTAACGGCGAGCTCAGCCAACGCTCTTGCAGAGCCCGGTATTGCCTTAGTGCCACAGGATCCTCGGTGAGCAGCCGGTCCGGATCAATGTCGCCCGTGGCGAGGCAGTCCTCGAGGTGCGTGACGAGCAGCGCGTGCATTTCATGCCCGAGAAGCGTGCGGACCGGCTCTTCTTCCCACACGTGCAGCCCGATGATCGCGGTGGGCTCTGTCCCTGTTGCCTCTAGCCAACCGTGCACTTCGCCGACGGTGGCGTTGCCGCGGGCGATCCGTTCCAGGATGGACTCAGCAGACTCCCAGAACTTGGCGGACAGCGGGTTGCGGGCAGCCAGCAGTTCGCGGCGCAACGCAGGCATCGCCGCCAGTGCTGCCGTAGAGGGCACGCTGAGCATCAGGCGTGCGACGTCACGCCGGGTGAGCTCGGCTGCCGGGCGGTGCGCGTGCGCAAGCAGCGCGGCGGCGTCAAGGGTCACGCGCCGATGTTAGGGCGCAAGCCGCGTCGTTGCCGGGTGAGGGGGTCGGTAGGGCCAGCGCGAGCAGGACTCTTGTGCTGATGCTCGACCCTGCAAGCAGGTCTTCGGTGCTGATGCTCGACCCTGCAAGCAGGTCTTCGGTGCCCGTTGCGGCCGCCAGGTAGCGTGGATTAGGTGGCGAGCATGCTGGAGCGGGCCCACGCAATCGCTGAAGATGTGCTGTTTCCGGCGGCTCTCGATGTCGATACTCAAGCAGCAATTCCCGACAGCCATTTTTCGCTGCTCGCCGACCAAGGATTTTACGGTCTCGCGGCCGGAGGGGCATACGGTAGCGTCGAGGTTGATTTCCCGTCGCTGGCCGCAATTCTGGAGACGTTATCGAGCGGGTGTCTCACCACGACTTTCACCTGGATCCAGCACCACGGTCTGGTGCGTGCTCTTACCGGCACGGTAAACGAGGCCCTGCGTGACAAATACCTCGGCGCAGCTGTTCGCGGGGAGGTGCGCGGCGGGGTGGCATACGCCGGCGCAATCCCGCAGCCGCCACGATTGTTGGCGACTGCCACCCACGGTGGTTGGTCACTTAACGGCGAAGCTCCGTTTGTCACCGGGTGGGGCATCGTTGATCTGCTGTTGGTCTCAGCCCGCAATACGGCGATTGCGGAGGGGCAGTCCGCGGGCACGATCGTCAGCGGCGTCATTGATGCCACAGCCGGTCCAGGCATCACCGTCGAAGAGCTGCAGATGGTGGCCGCCCAAGGCAGCAACACCGTCCGGCTGTACTTTGTGGACTATTTCATTCCGGACGAGAAAGTCACCAGTGACATTTCGCATGATGATTTCCTTGCCAACCAACGCCGGAACGCCAGGCTGAATGGTTGCTTCGCCACGGGAATCACCACCCGTTGCATCCGGCTGATCGATGCAGCCGGACGAGTCGAGATCGGGCGGCGGCTGCAGGCTGAGTTAGACGCCGCTCGCAGCCGCCTAGATGCTGGCCTCGACGATCCAGCGACGCTGCCGGCAGCCCGGGCCGCCGCTGCGGAGCTGGCCTATCGCAGTGCTGGAGCGCTTGTCGTGACGGTGGGCAGCACCGGCATCCTCGCGCGCCAGCACGCCCAGCGACTGGTCCGGGAGGCGACCTTCACCCTCGTGGCTGCGGGACGGCCACAGATCAAGGCCTGCCTCCTGGACTTGCTCGGTGGAGGCCATGAGTAAGCTCACCTCGCGAACGGGTCCGGTCGCGCGGGGTGATCACGGTTATGTGATCATTAAAGTGCGGGGTACAGCGGGTGAGGCGAAGGGTGCTGGGATGAAACGTGGCCGTCGGCTATCCGTCGGGTTGGTGCTTGCCGGGGTGTCGTTCTTAACGTTTGGCTGTACGTCCGCAACCGGCCACACTGCGCAGCACGGCCCGGCTGGGCCGGTCCCTTCGGGGATGGAGAAATTTTACGGCCAGAGCTTGTCCTGGACCGGGTGCTCCTCCTTCGCTACCACCCCTCGGGACAAGAAGGCTTACGCCGACCCCGGCCTGCAATGTGCTTATGTGAACGTGCCGCTGGACTACGCCAACCCGAATGGCCGGACCATCAAGATCGCCCTGCTGCGGCGACCCGCATCCGATCAGGCGCATCGCATCGGCTCTTTGGTGATCAACCCCGGTGGTCCTGGCGGGTCGGGCATGAGCACGGCAGCCAGCCTGGCCGACCAGGTGGCGAGCAATGACATCGGACGGCGCTTTGACTTCGTTGGTTTTGACCCGCGTGGTGTCGGCTCCAGTGAGCCACAGGTGGTCTGCCGGACCCCGGCGGAACGGGATGCCGAACGCCTGATGAATCTCAATGTCGACAGCTCGCCAGCTGGAGTGGAGCGGACCGAAAATCAGGAAAAGGCTGATGATCAGGGATGCGTCGACCGTACCGGCAAGGACGTCCTCGCGAACATCGGCACCCGCGAAGTGGTTCGCGATATGGATATCATGCGGTCGGCTCTCGGTGACGAAAAACTGACCTACCTCGGTTACTCGTACGGCACCCGGATCGGTAGCAGCTACGCTGAAGCATTTCCCCGCAATGTCCGGGCGATGATCCTCGATGGGGCTGTCGACCCGGCGCAGGATCCGATCGCGCAGCTCATCGATCAGGGCCGGGGCTTCCAGAAGGCATTCGATACCTTCGCCGCTTGGTGCGCGCCGCGCCCCGATTGTGCTTTGGGGCCGGACGCGGCACAGGCTGTCAGTAAATACCAGGCGCTGGTCCGCCCGCTGATCAACCGGCCCGCCACGGTGCCTGATGGGCGCAAGATGTCATACACCGACGCCACAATCGGCACCGTTCAAGCGCTGTACCTGTCGGATCTGTGGCCCACACTAAACCGTGGCTTGCAAGAAGTCGCCCAGGGCCAGGGCGATACCCTGATGCGCTTGGCCGATGTCTACTACGGACGCTCCCAAGACGGTACCTACTCGACCGAGATGGATGTCTTCCAGTCCGTCCTGTGCGTCGACAATCCGCCCATCAAGGATCGAAACGTGGCCCGCGATGTCGATGCCCAATACCGGAAGGTCGCGCCCTTCCTCGACACCGGCCAACCACCCTCACCTGCGTTGGACAATTGCGCATTCTGGCCGGTGGCGTCCACCGGTGGCCCGCACGTGCCCCAGGCCCCTGGGCTGCCCACAGTGATGGTGATTTCCACGACGCAGGATCCAGCGACGCCCTACCAGGCCGGGGTGAACCTCGCTAACGACCTCAGGGGACGCCTGCTGACTTACGAAGGCACCCAGCACACCGCCTTCTTGCAAGGTGACAGCTGCGTCGATCGAGCTGGCATCAGCTACCTCACCGATCTGCAACTGCCGGCCGAGGGAACCCGCTGCAAACCCGCCAGCTGAGCCGTTCCTTCAGTATTACGGTGGGCTGAATGAACAGAAAATCGCACAGCGAGGCTCCAATAGAAGCTGTGAGGTCGTTGAGCCGCTAGCAAATGGTTAGCGGCAGGCGAGTTCCGCGGCGGTAGACCAAACTTCATGCCGGCTGGCGCCCGCAGCCAGCATTCGGCGGTAGCGATTGAGCAAGCGCGGGGCGTGGAAAGCCAACACAGCGACGAGATTGTCGCTAGCGAAGTAACCGGCCACAGTGCCTTTGATGGTTCCTGGGTCATGGAGCACTTCAACAGATGTTGCCAGGTCGCAGCGCCCGAACAGCTGGAGGGTCAACCCGTACTGGTCGGACCAGAAGTACGGCACGGTGTCGGCTTGCTGAGTGATCGGTTTACCCGCCAGTCGCTGTGCCACGACGGCAGCCTGTTCCGTGGCAGAAGTCCAGTGCTCGATCCGTGGCCGGTCACCGATTGCGGGATCGCGCCAAGCGGCAATGTCGCCAACTGCATAGACGTTGCTGGTGCCCTCGACCAGGCCGGTGGTGTCACACAACAATCCACCGCTGGTAGGTACGTCCAGCCCGGCGAGCCACCCGTCGTCGATCACGGTACCGATACCGACGATGCCGCAGTCGGCCCGCACTGTGCTGCCGTCGGCCAGCCGAGCGGCGATCCCGCTGTCGCTGTCAACGAAGCTCACCAACGGCACGCCGCAGCGCACAGTGACCCCATGTTCTGTCTGCAACTGAGCGCATACTTGGCCCATTTGCTCGCCGAGAACGCGAGCAAAGGGAAACGGCAGCGCCTCGAGCATGGTGACCTCAAGACCCGCCATGCGCGCGGTCGCAGCGACCTCGGCGCCGATGAAACCGGCACCGACCACCAGCAGCGACCGGGCCCGGGACATCGAGTCCCGCAAGCCCCGGCAATCTTCCAGCGTGCGCAGGACATGGAGGTCCCGATGATCGGGCTGGTCGGGGAGTCGTCGTGGCCGGACTCCGGTTGCTACTACCAGCGCGTCGTACGGCAGCTGGCTGCCATCGTCGAGATAGACAGCGGCGCGGTCGACGCCAATCGCTGACCTGCCCAGGAGCACAGAGATATCGAGCGCAGCCAAGTCACCGCGGTGCAGGAGGGCCCGTTGTTCAGACCAGGTCCCTGCGAGAATTTGCTTGGAAAGCGGCGGCCGGTCGTAAGGCTCATGCGGCTCATCACCGACGATGGTGATCCGGCCGGAGAAACCCTCGGCGCGCAGGAGCTCAACGGTACGCACCCCGCCCAGCCCAGCACCGACAATGACCACCTGCTCCATGCGGCCCTCCAGTTCAGGGCTCATGGTCTCAGCGGTGAGTGCCTCCGGTTTGCGGGACCCGATTCGCGCCGACGGTCAGCCCACGAGCAGCGTACGTTGCCCGGTCCACAATTCCCGGCGCTCTTCTTCCGTCAAGCCACCCCATACCCCGTAGGGCTCCCGCGCGGCCAGCGCATAGCGGCGGCACTGCTCGAGCACGGGACAGCGCTGGCAGATTGCCTTAGCGCGGTCGGCCCGGCGAGATCGCGCTGAACCTCGTTCTCCGTCAGGATGGAAAAAGATGCTGCTGTTCAGCCCCTGGCATGACCCCTTGAGCTGCCAATCCCACTCGTGCGCGACCGGCTTCGGAAGTCGTCGGGTGTCCGCCATCTCCAACACCGTCCTAGCGGTCGATTGTTCTGGGGCACGCCCCGGATACCCCTCCGGCGAGGCCCGCAAACCAAACCAAGCGCCACTTTTGTGGGCGCATCGTCCGCACCCTCGGTGTGTCGCGACCTCATGCCCGGTGTGTCGTGTACTCGTGCCCGGCGCGTCTCCTCCTAGTGCGTCGGCGCACGCCGGTATCAAACACCGCACCCGCGCTACTGTCTTGAGCGGCGGGTGGTTGGCGGTCGGCTGAAGTCCATGAACACGGCAATGATCTCCACATTTCTCAAGCTACGAACGGCCAGCAGAATTCCCGGAGCCACCGAGCCGGCGACGACGTCGGTGCTGGCGGATGTTCCAAGCCATGCTCGTCGTGATGGTGTTGGCCGCAACCGTGCACGGGTCGGCCTGCGGTCCGGGTAGCTCACAAGTGGCCGGACCGATAGCACAACTTCATTTCTCGTCGGTGCCCATACGGATGACCCGATTCTGGTCCGCGGGCAATTACACCTGCATTTCAGGACCCTGGCGGCAGGTTAACCCCACCTGCCAAGGCGGTGGGATTGCCCAGTGGTGCCGTGCCGTTGGCTAAAGCCTGGTTCATTCATCGTGCGGGATTTGGGGTGACCGCTGATGGTGGCGAAACCTATGCCCCGCAGACCCGCTCTATCGGTGCGCATCTAGGGCTGACCTTGCCGGACAGTGGGGTGGTCCGGGCTAGGGAGCTGGCCATCAACCCGACTGGGTCAGCGGCGCCTACTTCCAGCCCACATCTGATAGCCCACTGTGTGGGTTCCGGCTTTCCCGACGAGCGGATCGCTCCAGAGCACTACCTCAGCCTCTCCGACCGTGATTGGTAGGCCTCTACACCCGTGCTTGATCACCCAGTTCTTTCCTCGAGATAGCGCCATGTCGAGATGGGAGGACAGGGGTGAACACAGTGTTCGGCTTCTTGGAGTAGTGAGTGTGGCATTCAGAGCAACGGCAACGTCTCCTGGCGCCCCGAACCTGCCGATGGGCGCCATGGCCCGAGGGGTTCTCTCAGAACCGGGCGAGATCCTCATCTGCGTCCCATAGGGTGACGCTCGCGCGGCGCTATGTGACAACCCCTAACCTTTGGCGGAAGAGAAGAATCATGCATGGCTCCCAGAAGCCTGTTTTCGCGGCGATCGGCGCCGCTGTTTTGGGTGTGTCGCTAGCCGCGGGCGCCGCCGCGATACACATCCCTGCACAGGTCAGGCTGGCGGCCGGTGTGTATGTCGCCGCACCGGGCGACCCCGTGCCGGGTGACCCCGACACGAACGTGCCTAAAGTGTCAGCCAACACGGCCAGTCAAGACGTCATCGCGTCCGCGCTCAAGGCGGCTGGTGTGTCCAGTCCTAATCGATGGGCCGCAGAGGTCGTCGAGTACCGGCCGTACGCCATCAATGACCCTGGCTTGGCCAAGTTGCGGGAAAACCTCGCGAAGTACAACCCGGCTCAGCAGACCGTCGACCAGATCGTCTCCGTCCTGCAGCCGTGACCCCGGTGCGCCATGCGCGGCGAGCCGATCCGCTGCAGCTGCTGCGCGGCAGCCTCACCGCGCTCACCGCGCTAGGCATCGTGGGCACCGCATTCGAACTGGCGACGTTGAAGCACTGGAATGGCGCCATGCAACTGGTGCCGTGGTTTGCGCTGGCTGTGCTGGCGGGTGCGGTGATGGTGCACCTCGGGCGGCCTGATCGCATATGCCTGGTGCGCGTCCTGGCGGTACTCGTGCTGATCACCTCGTTATTCGGTGTACTCGAACACGCAGCGGTCAATTTCGAATCCGGGCCACTCGACCAACGTTTCGCCGATACCTGGGACACGCTCTCTCTGTGGTTGCGTTGGTGGTATGCGATCACCAGGACAGTTGGGCCTGCACCGACACTCGCGCCGGGCATGCTGGGCCAGGCCGCCGCCACGCTAATGCTCGCGACGATCGGCGCGCGCGGTGGTTCCACGAAGGTGCCCGGTACGCGCCACCGGCACCAGCCGTACCCTTGCCGCCTTCCCGACCTGACCTACGCCCGTAGCGACACTCTTGTCGCTGTCACCGCCGGCGCTGTCCGTCGAGCTGGCGAGCTGGGACCGAACAGGCACCGCCGGCCACGCTGGTGAGGATGCTCAACTGCTCGCCGGATTGGACCGAAACCGTAGAGATCGTGGTGTAGCACTGCTTACCGCACTGTCGATGAGGTGATGGTCGGGCGACAGCTGGCATATCGGATCTGCCCGCGCGGCGTCCCCGGTGAGCGCGAAAGCCTGGCACCGGCAGCCGCCGAAATCGATTGCTTTGCGCGGGCAACTACGACAAGGCTCCGACATCCATTCGTCGCCTCGAAACCGCGTGAAGGAAGGGGAGAGATACCAGATCTCGCCTAAAGAACGCTCAGTCACGTTGTCAATGCCGAGCCCGACGATCTGTGCGGCCGCCGGGCAAGGCAGCGCACGGCCATCCGGGGCGATGATGATGTGCCGACGCCCCCACCCGTGCATACACGGCTTAGGATACGGCTCGTAGTAATCCGCGACGACGTAAACGATCTCCATGGTGCCGCCGTGCAATGCCCGCGCTCGCGCGACAGCTTGCTCGGCGGCGACGACCTGCTCCGGGGTGGGCAGCAACGCTGACCGGTTGAGTAGCGCCCAGCCGTAGTACTGCGTGTGCGCAAGCTCAAGCCGGTCCGCAGCGAGTGCAGCAGCCAGATCGGCGATCGCCGCGATGTGGCCGATGTTGGTGCGGTGCAGCACGACGTTGATCGTCAATGGCAGTCCCAATGCGGTGATCACTGCCGCTGCGGTCATCTTGCGGTCAAAGACTCGAGCGCCCGCGGTGTTGTCGCCCGCTGCCCGGTCTGCGTCCTGCAGGCTGAGCTGTACATGATCGATCCCGGCGTCCGCTAGCTCGCGGGCCCGTGACTCGTCCAGACCAACCCCGCTGGTGACCAGATTGACATAGAAGCCCAACTCGCGGGCCCGGGTGACGAGCACGGCCAGGTCGGGCCGGATCAGTGGCTCGCCTCCCGAGAGGTGAAGTTGCAGCACCCCGAGCTGGCGAGCCTGCTCCAGCACACGTAGCCACTCGGGCAGCGCCAGTTCTGCGGTATCCGGGACGGTGACCGGATTGGAACAGTACGGGCAGTGCAGCGGGCACCGATAGGTCAGCTCAGCAAGCAGACCCAACGGCCTATCCACGGTCGACCACCATCAGCCGCTGTGCAACAAGATCCGCTACCAGCGACAGGACGTCCCCGACAGCCACGCCGTCGTATATTTCGTCGATGGCCTGCACCATGTGGGCGACCGTACGGCTGCCGTCGCAGTGGCGGATCACGGCCGCCGCGGTCTCATTGAGAAACAGCACTCCCTCGGGAAACAGCAGGATCGGTGCCTGGCTGAGCGGATCGGTGCTCACACGGACCCCGCGGCGCAGCTGCGGCCGGTCGCCGAGCGACAACGCTGCTGTCATCGCAACACCGACCGGGAATGCTCGATCGCGTCCAGTATGCTCCACAAGACGTCGGTCTTGAACTCCAACGCCCGTGCGGCCGCGTCCTGGCTTTCCCTCGACGTACAGTGCGTCAACACGATATCCAGCGCATCGGCGCATTCTTTCTGAGCGCGTGGTATCCGCGCATCGAAATATGCCAATGCCTTTTGATCAAGCCAAGGATAGTGCCTCCTCAACGCTACGGTACGCGCCGCCATCGCCTGGGGCGCGAACAGCTCGGTCAATGATGACGCAATGCTTTCGGTCCATGGCCGCGTGCGCGTGAAGGACACATAGGAATCTACTGCGAATCGCACACCCGGTAATATGTGCCGCTCATCGATCACTTCGGCCCGGCTCAACCCGACTGCGTCGGCCAGGAGCAACCACCGAGCGCAGCCGCCATTGCTGTCGGTGGTGCCATCGTGATAAGTGATACGGGGAAGCCATCGCCGACGGATCTCGGGTAATGAACAATTCGCGATGATGGCAGCGTCCTTTTGTGGCAGGCTTCGCTGGTAATACCACCGGTTAGCCACCCAGGCCCGCAAGTCGGCGGCATCGAGCTCACCGGAATCCATCCGCTGGTGGAAGGGATGCTTGTCCCAGTAACTGCGTTCGACGGCGCGCAGCACGCTTTCGAACTCGTCACGGCTACGTGGCGGATTTTCGCTCATGTGGCGCCCCTGCTCTCCTGCTCTACAGTTCGAATTCGGCGCCGTCATGTGCGACAGCGGCGCCGGCGGCGGCTAGCTGCGCCCTTTCTGAAGCGTCTTCGAATAATATTGGATTGGTGTTGTTGAGGTGGGTGTACACGATATGCGTATCGGTCAGCTCGCGGAGTAGCTGTAGGGTTCCGTGCGCACCGTCAATGGGCTGGTGACCCATCGATCGGGCTGTTGCGGTGCCGCGTTGGCGGCGATGCAGCTCGTCGTCGGTCCAGAACGTGCCGTCCACCAGAACGAGCTGTGCTCCACGCAGGTGCTCCAGAAGGCGCTCGTCGAGCACGGCTAGCGAGGGCAGGAAAACCGCGACTCGGTTGGTGTGCGCGTCGCCGATCCGGTAACCGATGACCACACCGGCGCTTGTTGGGCTGCCCTTGGCGTAACGGGGTAGCCGACCGCTGCTGGCATCGAAGGGCTCGCACCATAGCCGCGACGGTGCGCCGTGACGGTAGTTCAGCGCGAAGCGTTCACCTGGTCGAACTTCGTGCCAATGCACGACAGTATAGCTTTCCAATGTCGGCAGCACGCCGCACTGAGAAAGCAGAATACGCACTGCCGCGGTGCCGTAAACATGAAGCTCGCTTGCTTGGCGAAGCGACAACAAGCCCACTGCGTGGTCGAGCTCCGCATCAGTGAGAAAAATACCGTGTATCGGCGCTGTTGGATCGTTTGGTCCGGGCCATAATGGGGGGCATTGGCTCAATGCCACATCGAGTTCTGGTCCGGCATTACCTAAAAACCATTCGCCACTACCGTCGTCGACCGCAATCGTGGATGATAGCCGCCTTGCCACGGTGCCCAATCCTGACCGGGCGGCGGCGCAGACTTCACATCCGCAGTTCCATTGTGGTACTCCACCGCCGGCCGCAGAACCGAGGATGCGAATGCGCATCTGCCAGAGGTGCCCAGAGCTAACGCTGACCCGCGTACATAGTGATTTCCATAGGAGTGTCCAGCCGTTCCCAAGCTGGTGTCACCCAAGACTTTTTTGTTTGCGGCACGCTTGAAGACGATCTGCGTGATTGGTCGGTCGTTGACTGGCCGGACGTGCCGGGAACGTGACCGTATCGATCGGCAGTAACAGCCATGGTCAACCTCCGCTAGCTTAGAGCAGCTGCCTGTAGAAAATATCAGAACCGCATTATCAAAAGATGCTCAACAGCAATCTCGATAGTGACAGAGCGCATCGACTGGTGTCAAGTATGATGTCAGAGTGTAACAATGGTGGTTAGCTGTTGATGGGTTTGCGCGCGCGGGTACGCCCGCCGGCCCTTCGCCACTCAGTCCATGCGCGGTGGGCGTGCCAACCTGCCCCGCAGCTTTCGGCGATGTGCAGCGCCTCATCCAGCAGCGTGCGTGCCCGTAGGCTGTTACCGCTACGTCGCACAAAAGCGCCGTAGTCAGTCAGCGTCGTACTCCGAGCCAGCGGCGTGGCCAGCTGATCATGAAGTTCCAGGGCCTGGATGAAGTAGCTGTCTGCACGCGCCCGTTCGCCGGTGCGCTCGGCAAGAGCTGCCTGACCTGTAGTAACGACGATCTTCGGCCATTGGGTGGGAAGGGCTACAGCGCGTTGCGCCACCCAGTCGATAACATGGCGTGCTTCGGTGTCCCGGCCACAGGCGAGGTAGGCCGCGACCGCATCAGCGGCCCAGGGTGCGAATGACGGGTCTGCCTCGCCGGTACGGTCGGCCCATTCCTGCAGCGCAGCGAACAGCGAGCACGCAGTCTTGGCATCTCCCTGCCGGTAGGCGAGGACTCCCCGTACGTGCAGCTGCATCCCATCGGTGCGATGGAGGCTGTAGCCACCTTCGTGCAGTGAGGTCGGCAATTGCGCGCAACATGCAGCGGCCTGATCCAGCTGTCCGAGTTCGACAAGGACCAATGCCCGGTAGGTCAGAGCGATCGGACGTCCGTAGGGGAATAGCTCGGCGAGCTCGATGAGGCGCTCGACCGCGGGAACCGCTTCGTGTAGCCGGCCCAGCCGGCACAGGCATTCGATCCACGCCATCGCCGCACGGAGCAAGGTCAGTGGTTCACACCGGCGTTCGGCTGAGTTCAAGATCTCGGTGAGCAGCCGTTCGGCATCGGTGAACCGCTCGGCGTGCACAGCGACAACGGCATAGCTCAACGTGGGATCCCAGTACCGGTGCCGCTCCATGGAGTGCGACGTGACCATGAGATCGACAGGTGACGTGGCGGCGCGCGCGGCTACGGTCAGGCCCTCGGGATCACCGCACCGATACGCGATTGCTCCCCAAGCCGCCTGGGCCGAGGACTGCATGACCCCACTGGCGGTGGCCAGCTCAGCGGCTCGGTTGGCCCACGGAAGTGCTGCCCGAGGGCCAAAAAGTACCTGATGGTGGAAGGATTGATCGAGCAGCGCTCCAACGGCGAGCGTGGGATGGTCGGGTTCAGCCAGCCCCACCGCCGCTTCGAAGCATCCCGCGGCACGCTCTACCTGGCCCATGACGAAGCTTGCCTGACCCAGCTCGCGCAAGGCGGCAATGCGGTCCGCGGGGGGCAACTCCGGCCGACCCAATAGCCGTTCGTAGACGGCTATCGCTTCGCCGGTGGCACCCCCCGCGGCAAGTGCGGCGGCGAAGTCGAAAAGCAGTTCTGCCGGCGCGGCCTCACCCGCCAACCGCATCCCATCGGCCAGGTGCTGGCGAGCAGCTCGAACCGCACCCAGTCGCAGCGCCACTCGTCCGGCCCGCGCCACCGTGGCCACCGCCCCTGGGTCACCGGCCAGATGAGCAGCCACCGCGTGCTCAGCTGCTTCTGCCGGGTGGGCACCGGAGGCAACCAGAGTTCGGAAGGAAGTCGCATGTAGGTCCCTGCGCACCGGAAGCGCGATGTCCCCGTAGACGCCTTGGCGGATCAGCGCATGGGTAAACCGCGCCCACCCGTCTTCGGCCTCGTAGAGAAGTCCACCACGAAACAGGCCCTCGATCTCGGTGCCGGCCTCGGTCGCCGACATTCCAGCCACCTTTGTCGCGACGTCGGCCCGGAATCGGGTTCCCAGCACGCTGGCCGCCTGCAGGTAACGTTGCCCGGCCGCACCGACTCCGACGAATCGGGGTAACCAGACTTGCCCCTGCGTAAGCTTCCCGCTGCGGCGCAATTCGATGGCGACCTGCTCCACCAACAGCGGATTGCCACTGCACATGTCGACTGCTTGATCCACCACCATGGCGGGGACCGCGTCGCTGACCCGAGTAAGCAGCATCTCCCGAACGGCCGTGGGGCTCAGCGGAGCCAGTGATATGACTCGCGCTAATCCCTGAGTGGCCAGGTCCCGCGCCGAGCTGGATGCTTCCGCGGGCCATGGGCGAGCGGTGGCGATCAGCGCCACCGGCAAGGACGTCAGCCGGCGGCAGATCAGGTGAATTGCGGTGAGCGAGTCTGGATCGGACCAGTGCAGGTCGTCGATCGCCAGCAGCAGCGGGCTGCTCGCCGCTGCCCGCACTTCCCGGAGAATGTCGTAGAAGCGAGCCTGTGGCGAAATGTCGACCGCCTCGCCACCACCACTGTCTAGTGCCATGCTCCCGCTGGAAAGCTCGCTCTCGCGAAGCTCATTGAGCGCCTGTCCGATCAAGCCGAACGGCAACACGGCCTCGACACGATCTCCGCGTCCCACACCGACTGCAAATCGTGGCTTCGCGACGGTGAGCGCATAGTCGAGCACCGTGGTCTTGCCCAGCCCCGCGGACCCGACCACAAACAGTGCCCCACCTCGGCCTTCCCTGGCGTCGTCGAGGAGTCGCTCCAGCGCAGCCAGCACGTCACCGCGCTCAGCCATCTCCGTGGTCGCCCGCGCGTTTGCGCCGGTGATGACCATGAACCAATCTCCTCTGCGTCCCTGCGCGGGTCGGGTTGAGCCCGGTCGGTGGCTAGGAGGACGCGTGATGCCCGATAAGTACTTCGGGCCGAATCGCCGATCGTGTGAACCTCGCGGGAGCTACCCGTCACGCGCGTCAGTGTTCAGTGATCTCGTACAGGAGCCGCGCCACCAGCGTGTCCACAGCAGCCTCGCGCTTGCAACGGGCCGCCAGCACCGCGCATTCGACCGATCGGAACCAGTCCCACCACTGGTCCAGTTGCGCTTCGGTGAGTGAATCCGCCATGACCATCGCGGGCCATCCCCACGCCGCAGCCTGGGCGCTGACTTTCGCACCACCGGCGATGGGATCGACGGCCAATACCGGTATGCCGTTTTTCAACGCCAGGATCAGGCCGTGCATCCGGGTGGTGATCACCATGTCCAACCGCCTGATCACCGATTCCAGTTGGCCAGGGGTGTGTGGGAACCGCCAGTCGTGGCTATCCAGCCGGGTGTCGAAAGCCAGCCGCGCGCAATCTTGCCGACCGAGCCATGAGGTCAGCACGGCGTGCACGTCGTCATGGCGCTGCCGGTTGCCGTACTCGTGTTGAGCATGAGCTAGTACCACCCCCACCACCGGGACTTGGGCACACTGCGCAATCGCGGCGAGGTCACGGTGCGGCCTGGCGTCGTCCTGGTCACGGGCGATGATCCGGTGGAATCCGGTCACGGCAGGGTCGTTGGGCACCACGATGGAGACTCCGACGGCCAGCCGCCGGCAATGGACGAAACGTTCATGGAGTTGCCGGACCTGGCGGCCATGTGCGGGACCGCAAACAAACAACAAGTGGGTATAGGTGTTGGGGTCAACCTGTTCCAGGCTCAGGCCGTCGGCGCGCAGTCTGGGACTCCAGGCGACTTCGACATCGATTCCGGCTTCAAGCAGCGAGTGGTGCACGGCCTCCATGCTGAGCACGTCACCGGCAGTGGCCTCACCATCCAGAAACGACGACCAACCGGTCACCAGTACCCGCATCAGGTCGCAGCGTAGAGCCAACCCCCGTTATTCGCCTGCTGAGCGCTGGCCCGTGGAGTCTTCCTTGATAATTCGAACGTAATGGTTCAATCGGGCTGCTGTACTGAGCACCATGGTGCAGACGACGTCAGCTGAACAGATTCGGCTTCGCGAAGCAGACCAGGGTGCGGCGCCGTGGCGGGCCTGGGGACCGTACCTGTCCGAGCGTGCCTGGGGCACGGTCCGGGAGGACTACAGCGCCTACGGCGACGCCTGGGACTACTTTCCGCACGATCATGCCCGCTCCCGGGTCTATCGCTGGAATGAAGACGGGATGGCTGGTATCTGCGACGAGCACCAGACCTTCTGCCTGGCGCTGGCACTATGGAACGGCGTCGATCCCATCCTTAAGGAGCGGATGTTCGGGCTGACCGGCCCGGAAGGCAACCACGGGGAGGACGTCAAGGACTACTGGTGGTACCTGGATGCCACTCCTACCCATTCCTGGATGACCTGGCGCTATCACTATCCCCAACGGTCCTTCCCCTACACCGACCTGGTCGGCGAAAACCGCCGCCGGGGAAAAGACAAGCCGGAATACGAGTTGGTTGACACGGGGATATTCGCCGAAGGCCGGTACTGGGCGGTGACGGTGGACTATGCCAAGGCCGCACCGACGGATCTGTGCGTGCGGATCACCGTGGACAACCGTGGCCCGCAGGCAGCGACACTGCACGTGCTGCCGACCCTGTGGTTTCGCAACATCTGGGCGTGGGGCTTGCCCCGCGGGGGTGAGGTGCCGCAGATCCAGGCCGGGGGCGGCTCCACGCTCATCGCCCAGCATCAGCAGCTAGGTTCGTTGATTCTCTCTGGCGACGGTGTGGCCCGGCCGCTGCTGTGCGACAACGAGACGAACACCCAGCGGCTCTATGGTGTGCCAGGCCGATCGGCCTATCCCAAGGACGGAATAAATGATCATGTCCTGACCGGCGCCGCGACCGTCAACCCGGACGGGATCGGCACCAAAGCCGCCCTGTGGTACCGGCTTGAGGTGCCCGCTGGGTCCCAGGCGGTGATCCGGCTGCGGCTGGCCGCCGCGGACCGAGCCGGTACTTTGGGGGCCGGTTTCGACGAGGTGATGACGATCCGGCGCGCGGAGGCGGACGAGTTCTACCGAGCGCTGGGGCGGGCGGGACGGGCCACTGACGCCTCAGCCGAGGATGCCATGGTGTTGCGGCAGGCGATGGCCGGGATGTTGTGGAGCAAACAGTTCTTCCACTATGACGTGTCGCGCTGGCTGGACGGCGACCCATCCGGTCCGCCACCGCCTCCGCAGCGCCTGCGCGGGCGCAACTCTGCATGGCGCCACCTCAACAATGCTGACATCATCTCGATGCCGGATCCCTGGGAATACCCGTGGTATGCGGCATGGGACCTGGCATTCCACTGCATACCGTTGGCGCGCCTAGACCCCACCTTCGCGAAGAACCAGCTGCTGTTGCTGCTGCGTGAGTGGTACATGCATCCCGTCGGGCAGCTGCCCGCGTACGAGTGGGCCTTCGGCGACGTCAACCCACCAGTGCACGCGTGGGCCGCGCTGCGGGTGTTCGAAAATGACGGCTCACGTGACTACGACTTCCTGGCCCGGGTGTTGCACAAGCTGCTGCTGAACTTCACTTGGTGGGTGAACCGCAAGGACAGCGAGGGCAACAACGTCTTCGAAGGCGGCTTCCTCGGCCTGGACAACATCGGCCCGATCGACCGATCAGCGGCGCTGCCACTGGCCGGGGTCCTCGAGCAGAGCGACGGCACCGCCTGGATGGCGATGTATTGCCTGAACCTGCTGGAGATGGCCCTGGTGCTCGCCCAGCACGACCGCACCTACGAAGATCTGGCCACCAAGTTCTTCGAGCATTTTGCGCTGATCGCCACAGCGGCCCACGACGGGTTGTGGGACCCGACAGACGGGTTCTTCTACGACGTACTGTCAGCGGCCGACGGACGGCGAATCCCGTTGCGGGTGCGCTCGCTGGTGGGCCTGCTACCGCTGTGCGCGACCACGACGCTGGGCACCGCCACCTTGGAGCAGTTGCCGGACTTCGCCGAGCGGGTGCACTGGTTTCTCACCAACGTCCCGCACTACGCGGGCGTGGTGGGCCAGACCCACGTCCGAGACGGCGCAGAAGACCGCCTGCTGTCCATGGTGAGTCCCGAACAGCTGCGGCGCATCCTGGCACCCATGCTGTCCGATGAGGAGTTCCTTTCACCGCACGGGCTGCGGTCGGTTTCCCGCCGCCACCGTGATGCGCCGTTTGTGCTTGACCTACCTGAGCTGCACGCATCGGTTGACTACGAACCCGCCGAGTCGACCAGCGGCCTGTTCGGCGGTAACTCCAACTGGCGTGGGCCAGTGTGGTTCCCGGTCAATTACCTGCTCATCGAGGCGATCGGACGATTCGCCCGGTTCTTCGGCGACGATTTCGTCGTCGAGCACCCGACTGGCTCCGGGGTGAAACGGACGCTGGCCGAAGTCGCCATCGACCTGAATGACCGGTTGGTCAGCATATTCCGCAACGATCTCGCCGGGCGGCGGCCGGTCTTCGGCGGCTACGAACTGTTCCAGACCGATCCGCACTGGCATGACCAGCTGTGGTTCCACGAGTACTTTCACGCAGACACCGGGGCCGGCTTGGGCGCCTCTCACCAGACTGGTTGGACCGGCCTTGTTGCGGCCTGCCTGCTGCACCGCCCCGACCCGGTCAATATCAGATAGGGGTCAACGAGTGGCTACCGAGGACGCATGAGCCAGCCGCCGGGAGTTTATGCCCGCTCGGAAACGGGGTGCGCCCCGCCGGTCAGGGGTTTGCTCGCTCGTTTTCGCTTTGCGAGGCGAGCACTGGCACTGGAGGCCACGCCCGCCACATCCAGGTCAGGTCCACACGTCGTAGGCCACGTGGCGTCGATCCGACTCGGCGCTTCTGAGTAGGCGACAGCGGGCCGGGTGGCGAGGGTCTACGGTTGTGCGCAAACGCTCTGCGAAGGAGACAGGCCAATGCTTGTAGACGAGGCCCGCAGGATCGCCGCCGCGGTCGGCGAACGCCTCAACACCAGCGGCTGCCAGGGAGCCACAGCCACGGTCAAGACAGACGAGGTGAGTCCTAAATCGGTTCCGGCCGGCGCCGGGCGCCCCACTTTCATCAGCTACTTCATTCGGGTCGATGACGGCACGCGCATGGCCGATCTCACGTTAGGTCAAGCAGCCGGGTTGGTCGATGACATTGAGCCGGGGTGGAACTCGGATCAGCTATTCGAGGCGATCCGCGCCATGGAGGTGCCCATCGAGGAAAAGCGTAGCGGTGAATGACTGCTCCGGCCGGTGACCGAATCAGGCCTCGACAGTCACGACACTACTTGGCTATGACGGCGATTCCGGTTGTCGTTTCATGATCATGGCGAGTTTTACGTCTCAACCGGACGTCCCGCCAGCGGCCGGACCACTTATTTATCCGCTTGCGGATCCAGTTCCCTCTGGCCTGGGGTTATGTTGCGCGAGCTGCTGACGATCGTACCGTCGAAAATCCACCCTCACCGGCGAGTGATAGCCTCGACCATTGGGCGCGAATCAATTACCTAGGCGAGGTTCCGGATGGCTCAGGATGTCTATTCGCCACCCGACCTCAACGGCAAATTATATCTCATCGAAGGCGGCAATCCGCAAACCTACCTTGACCTCGGTGTCGATAGTCAAGGAGAAATTTATATACTTTTCAAGGGAAATAGCAAGATTTGAAAGTTGCCGGTGTACGGCAGACATCGCCACCACGGTAGGCGAATTGTCCAGTTGCCGAAAAGCTGTGGAATGGCTGCCTGGGCGCAATGACGTGACCGGTACCGGTCCAACACGATATCGTGGCCACCGGCACGACGGGCGATGACAGCGCAGGCAGTCCATCCCAACGGGAGGGCCACCCGCAGCGGACTCTAGTCTGACGGCAACGGAATCTGAGGACGCCATGCTTACCGACCACACGACACTCACCCAGTTCTTGATCGAGGACCGGCGTCGCTATCCGAGCGCAAGCGGGGAGCTGAACTCCCTCGTCCTCGACGTCGCGTTGGCGTGCAAAGCGATCGCCAAGCGGGTGGCCTATGGCGGGCTCGGGGCCACTGCGCCAACTACCGTCCAGGGAGAAAACCGACAGACCCTCGACTTGATCGCGAACGATCTGTTCCTGCGAGCCAATGAATGGGGTGGCCTAGTCGGCGGGATGGTGTCCAAGGAGTTGGTGCAGCCGTACGCCATCCCGGAGCACTACCCCCGAGGCAAGTACCTACTGGCGTTCGACCCGCTCGACGGCTCGTCGAATATCGATGTGAATCTTTCGGTGGGCAGCATCTTCTCGATCCTGCGTGCCCCAAATCCGGGTGCGCATGCCGCAGCGGAAGACTTTCTGCAACCCGGCTCCCAGCAGGTGTGTGCTGGATACGCGATCTACGGACCTTCGACGATGATTGTTTTGACGGTTGGCACGGGTGTGCACGGGTTCACGCTCGATCCGCAGCTTGGCGAATTCATTTTGACTCACCCCGAGATCCAGATACCGGCGGCCGCGCATGAGTTCGCGATCAACGCCTCAAACAGTCGATTCTGGGAACCGGCAGTGACGCGTTACGTCGACGAATGTCTTGCCGGCAGTACAGGTCCGCGCGGCAAAGACTTCACCATGCGCTGGGTCGCGTCGCTCGTTGCAGAGACACACCGGATTCTCACCCGTGGTGGTGTATTTCTCTACCCACGGGACTCGAAAGACTCCGCGAAGCAGGGTCGGCTGCGCTTGCTCTATGAGGCCAATCCCGTGGCCTTCATTATCGAGCAGGCAGGCGGTTTTGCCAGCACCGGACGTGGACGAGTTCTCGACATCACGCCAGAGGACGTGCATCAGCGTATCGCGTTCATCTTCGGCGCACGTGAGGAAGTCGAGCTTCTTGAGCAATATCATCGTGACTATAACGTGGTCAGTGACGTTGCGCCGCTCTACGGCACGCGTGGCTTGTTTCATACCAACGGTTGAGCTGAAGGGGAAAATATGTCGGCCAGGTATCCGATCGTTGCCATCACCGGCTCTTCGGGCGCCGGGACGACATTGGTGATGCGCACTTTCGAGCAGATCTTTCGGCGTGAACACGTAAATGCGGCACTCATCGAGGGTGACAGTTTCCACCGATATGACCGTGCCGAGATGAAGGCGCAGATGGCTGAGGCGTTGGAGCGTGGTGACCACACGTTTAGCCACTTCGGCCCTGAGGCGAACCTGTTCGAAGAGCTGGAGGAACTGTTCCGCCAGTATGGCGAAAATGGTCAAGGCCGGGTGCGCAAGTACCTGCATGACGACGAGGAAGCAGAACCCTACAAGCAAGATCCTGGTACCTTTACACCATGGGAAGACTTGCCTGCCGATACGGATCTGCTGTTCTACGAAGGGCTACATGGAGCGGTGGCGACCGAGAAGGTTAACGTCGCCCAGCACGTAGACCTACTGATCGGTGTTGTGCCGGTAATCAATCTGGAGTGGATCCAAAAGCTGCATCGAGACAAAGCGATGCGGGGCTACTCCACTGATGCGGTGACCGACACGATTTTGCGCCGTATGCCCGACTATGTGAACTACATCTGCCCGCAGTTTTCTCGAACGCATGTCAACTTCCAGCGCGTGCCGATCGTCGATACGTCGAACCCATTCATTTCCCGAACCATTCCAACGCTGGATGAGTCGATGCTTGTCATTCGCTTCGCCGATCCGCGGGGAATTGACTTTTCCTACCTTATCTCGATGTTGCATGACTCGTTCATGTCGCGGGCAAACACCATCGTTTGTCCTGGCGGTAAAATGGATCTTGCTATGCAGCTCATCTTCACACCGATGATCTGGCGGTTGATGGATCGACGCAAGCAAACGCTTGGGCTTTAGCGTGCTCCTTAGCTCACTATTTTGCTCAAATCGCGTACTTGTCATTTTCCGTCTCTGCTCAGCCAGCGTGGCTTCGATTCCAGGTCTCGCCGTGGGGAGTAGACCGGTATGGTCGCCTCATGCGGGTTGTCATTGCTGGCGGACATGGGCAGATCGCCATGCGCTTGGAGAAACTGCTCGTGGCACGCGGTGACACCGCGGTGGGCATCGTGCGTAATCCGGCGCACATGCGTGATTTGGGTGCAATCGGTGCGGATCCAGTCGTATGCGACCTGGAGTCGGCATCGGTGACTGAAGTAGCCACACAGCTGCATGGCGCGGATGCGGTGGTGTTTGCGGCCGGGGCCGGACCAGGCAGCGGGGCCGCCCGTAAGGACACGGTGGACCGCGGCGCCGCCGTACTATGTGCCGACGCTGCTGAACAGGCAGGAGTACCGCGCTACTTGATGATCTCAGCGATGGGCGCGGACCAGGAGCCGTCACCCGGTACAGATCCGGTGTTCGCCTCCTATTTGCGAGCGAAGGGCGCCGCCGACGCCGATCTCGTCTCTCGCTCTGGTCTGGACTGGATAATTCTGCGGCCTGGGCGGCTGACAGATAACCCAGGCACCGGGCTCGTCCGCCTTGGCCGACATACCGGCCGGGGGATGGTCCCGCGTGATGACGTCGCTGCGGTTCTTCTGGCGCTTCTGGGTATCTCGGCGAGCGGGCTGACCCTGGAGCTAGTCGCCGGTGACACGCCGGTGGACAAGGCCGTTCGAGCAGTCGCCTCCACCTAATCACGCGTGGCATGCTCATGAGCATCGGTAGCGCGCTTTAGCCGACCTAGGGCAATTTCCTTACCTGTCAGTAGTGTTAATGTTTATATAATGGTTGACTTCCCAACGTGGAAGCGATCGAAGTCACGTTGCTGTGAATTTTTGACACCGATGCATTAATCTCTTTCGCGGATTTGTTGATCGACGGGACCGTGTTGTTCACTGATTTCAGATTTTCATCGATGCTTGCCGCCGATGCACCAATGCGGCCAATGGTCGGACTGAGATCCGCCGCCGCGTCGCGAATCTGATTTGCATTATTGACGACATTGTTGAGAATTGGGAGGACGGTGAGCTTGTGAGCGGTCGGTGTCAATGAGCTGTTGATCACGTTGACGCGACTTTCGATCCGGTTGGCAGCAGCCAGAATTCCCGTCAGGAAGATGACCGCTACCAAGGCCCAAATTATAACGATGACAAGCATGATCCCTGGGAGAGCCGGGGACGTTAAACGTCGCATCAGTCACCTCTATGAGATATAACAGACTTGAAACCTGACACTAGCCCTAGCGTAGCTAAGATTAATTGTGCTCGTATCACTCAACGAGCTGGTAATGCTCGCCGAGACGACGGCGCCCATCAGCTGTTCGGAGGTATACACCGATGACCCTGCGTGTTGGGCAGTGACGCGGAAGCGTGGGTCAATGAGGCGTTTATCCGTGACATACCTGCAAGGCTACCTGTATTTGGCAAGCAGTAAACGGAATCGCTGCAAACCGCATCGATACATCCACGCCCCTGTGACCCGGCGGAACTAGGTGCACTCTCGCCGCCGGCGCCGGAGCGGGCTTTGGGTCCTCGCGGTCTCAGCTGCACCATGGGGTACGAGGGGATCGTTGCTCTTATAGCAGGTCCGGCGTCACGGTGCGGCAGCCAGCAGTGCTGGAAACAGACCAGGCGGCTAGCGCTCGGCGCCAACCAGGAGGCAGGTGAGGCGAGTCGGCACCCGGCCCGACGGCGCGGACCTCCGCAGGAAGCACCGATCGGGCCGGGTGTCGAGGTAATCCTCGATCGTCGGGGATGAAATCGAGGCAACCGAGATGCTACAGCCCCGCCGAAGCAGCGATGCACGGGCATCTGCACAGGACGGACGCACCGTACTTCTGGCTGCCGGAGCGTACATGCCGAAGTGAATGTGGGTGGTAGGCCGCATATAGGGAAGGCCTCGACCGGCCTCGCAGAAGCTCCACCCGCAAGATGATCCGTGATCTCGGCCGTACCGCCGTCATCTCGATGACATCGAGGTCCTGCACCGTGTATGAGCATCGGTGTGGCGACTGGCGGGACCAGTACTGAGTGATGCGCTATCGGCAACGGGTGACTGGGACACCGATCACGGTGCGAGGGAGGAGCCCAGGAAGCCGTGTAGGGATTGGTCACAGCTGGCCTGGCGCTAGGGCGTCAACCTCAACCAGCGGCATCTGGCTGACGGCGGCTGGCCTGGGGTTCAGCATGAGGCGTTTGCACCAAAGAAAACGGCGCCTGTTATCTCAAACCACACGTGAACTACGGACTTTCATTGAGTCTGGCGTCTGGACTCGAGCGCGTGCTTCGAGATTGACGCGAATTCCCTGAAGCGATGGTGCACAAAGCAGACCAGGACCATGTGCGGCACCACCTTATGGAACCAGACGCCGCAATCAGGCAAGAGAGCTGGCACAACAAGATTCGAGAGGACGTCTCCAGCGCTCAGTGGCTAACGCAGGACTGTTTGTCTGCGATGAACATACGGTCCGCGCAGAACGGAGCCACATCATAAGAGAACGGTAATTTTTTGATCTTTCGCCCTCATGCACCCGGGTGCCCGGCGTAGGGAGTGTTCGTGGGCCTCCTGGACAGGATGCAGGCGCGTCGCCGGTACCGCACGATGGCGCGTCGCCTGGCGAAGCTAGACCGGCTCGAGCGCAAAGGTGATGCATCAACGCGGATTGTTACACCGTGGCCGGTGCGTCGGTGCTGGCTGAAAAACACGGCCATGGTGGTCGTGAGCTGTCTAGCCACCGCGGCAGTGCTGGTCCTGCTCGGCGTTGCGAGCTTCGGATGGGCCGGTCTAGCGGGGGATAGCTATCCGGTGCTGCCGTCGGACGCTGCGGCTACTCGGATCCTGCCGCCGGTGACCGACGCACCCACCGGAGCGCACGCTTTCATGATTACCACGGCCGATGGCAGGCCTGTGACCTATGACCCGTGCCGGCCGATCCACTACGTTGTCAACCCGACAGGCATGCCGCGCGATGGGATTGAGCTGGTTCGCAGCGCTATCCGGGAGATCAGCGCCGCCACCGGGCTCGCATTCGTCGAAGAGGGCATCACGTCGGAGCCCCTGACGAAGGTCAGAACACCGCGACAACCGCAGCGCTACGGGGACCGATGGGCACCTGTGTTGATCGGCTGGGTGGATGCGACGATATTTTCCTCGGTTTCTGGGGATATTGCCGGAGTCGGTGGTAGCACTGCTGTCGCGCCTGAGGGGCCGGGATCCGAACGCTATGTCTCCGGACAGGTCGCGCTTAGTCAGGATTGGTTCACCGCCGCTGTCGCCCGGCCTGGTGGCGAGGCGAACGCCCGTGCAGTAGTCATGCACGAGCTTGGTCACCTGGTGGGGCTCGCTCACGTTCATGATCCAAGCGAGGTGATGGCCGAATCGAACTCGGGGCTTACAAAATTGGGCCCCGGCGACCGGCAAGGTCTGGCGGCAGTTGGATCAGGCCGTTGCCACACCGACACCTGATGACCAGCACCTATGCTCCGTTTAATGGCCCTCTGGCAAGGTGGTATGGCCAGCGCATCGACGTCTCTACGACCGGGTGAAGGTCAGAGCCACGCACCGTGGATGCGTTCGACTAGTCCGTCGAGCCCGTCCTACAGCCGTTCGCCTCGACCCAAGAGCTGGATCCCGGCGGCCAGACCTCGGCCGTCTTTGCAGCTTGCAGGCCGGTGTAGGGGACAGAAGTTGTGGTTGGTGACCCGTGGAGCTGACCGAGGTGGCGTGGCGGCAGTTAAGTGAGCTCGACCAGTTGATGCCCTACGGGGTGTTCGGCCCGGTGGCTGAGTACCTGTACCGAGTTCTAGCGACTTGAGGCGTGCGCCTGACGATCACTCAAGGCTGCGCTTGCGGCCAAGCGGCGTTCTTGCTCCTGCCCAGGTAGGCGTACTAACCTCCCTGTGCGTCAATCGGCTCCGAGCGTGAAACCTACTGACCCAGGGGGATCTGGTCCGCGGACGTCCACCGGATCTCACGAGTCAGCACTAGCACTGCGGCATCGTTCACGCCGCCACCGAGGCTGTGTGCACCCGCCAGCCGCGCGACGATGATGCGCAGACAAGGGCTCCGCGACGGTGCAAGGGCACCGGCCGCTCCACCCGGCTGGTGGAATGGTCCGGCGGAACCGAGCGGGCCATGGTCGTCGACACGTGGAGTCGTCTGCTGGGGGACCGATGTCGAGGTGCGGGCGCTAGCCGCCAAGCCGCTCGTTGCGGTACCGGCCAACGCAACCATCGGACGGTTAAGACTGCGTAGTTACGCCTATCAATGCGCAGGCGCAGGGGTGGCGAGCAGTCGCTGACACTCGGGTGCCCTACCAAACGCGGGCATCAACTCGCTGTTGGTGGTTAATTTCTGCAGCTGGGTGGCGGTTGCGTTGCCACCGATAGTGGAGAGCTGATCAGCTTCCTGCGCGAAGTTAGGGTTGTTGGTATCTAACGCCGCAATTTTTGCTCGCTGGTCGCCGACCGCGGCAGCTGTAGTGGTGAAAAAGCTTGTTGCATCATTCTGTGCCTGATTGCCATTGGTGATTGCTGGCGGCCCGAGTTGGGTTAGTTTGTTGGCGGTTTTGGTGAATGCCTGCTGGGTTGTGTCGGCGACTTTAAGCAATCCATCTTTTCGTCCCTGCGGTGTCGGCGGCTCTGTCTTCATCACCTCAACCCCGGCTACCACATCCCCGAGACCGCCGCACAACGCGCCTACCCAGGTTACTGGATTCGCACCTTGAGGGACAGGAGAAGTAGATGGCTTTGCATTAACGCTGGCCGAGCTGCAGCTGGCCAGCGCCAGCCCAAAAGCTAGCAAAATGATAACGCCAACATAACGTGGAGATGGATGCATGACTACTATCCCTCTGGGAGCACTGGGTATCTTCGGACGGGAGTGTTCGGGGGGCGACACTGCTTCCCAAAACAAAAGAGGAGCAGTCCAACGGTCAAACAGGGGACTGCGGTCAGCCAAGCTGTTAGGAGCCCACCCACGCAGGTACCTGCGTAGCTACGCGATCACGCCCTGACGATCCGGACCGCTGCGGTACCGGCCATCGTGGCGTGCTTATAAGGGCAACACATGCAGGTGCCCGCTCAACCGCGCGATCAGCGTCTGCCGGAACTGAAGTGGCGGCAAGGCCGTCACGGGTGGCGTCGGCTCTGTCGTGGGCGTTGGTGTTGGGCATGACGGTGGCGTCGGAGTCGGATTCGGACTGAGGGGCGCGCCAACCCCAACGCCGTCGGCTACGCAACGCCGACGACAACGGCCACTCCGACCCCAACCCCCGTGGTGACGCCGACTCCCATCCCTAGCCCGGCGCCGACTCAAATAGCCACGGCAACCACCCTCAAGCCGGTATCCGTTGTCTGGCTACACGGCATTGCGTACCTCGGAACCCTGAAGGCAACCGTGACACCCACCGCGGCAACGGGAAGTATCCAGTTCAAGAGAAACGGGACGGTCTTTGATACACAGTATATGACCAACGGCACCGCCACCGATGGGATCGTCTCAACCTCGTCCTGCTGGATTCAGCCAACTACACGGCGGTATACATCCCGACAAGCCAGCCTACGGACCGTCAACGTCGAACACGGTGCGACTTTCCTAAGGCTTCAGCCCACTCCATCCCATCTGGCGAATAGCACTTCGATTGCCACCTGAACGACCGAACCCTGAGCGGGAGCCGATGTGAATGGTATCGGCTCCCGCTTCGGGCTAGCCAGGAAATCTATGACCTCAACTAGTTGTCATGGCCAGCGCGCCGGCATTGGGTGTGAAGTTCTCATCGACGCATGTTCTGGGCGGTGGCATGGTGTGTTCTGAACCCGCTGCTCATCGACGCGGCACGATCCTGCCGACACACCCCTGGTGACCAGTGGTTCGTCGATGAAACGTATCTCAAAGTCTCGGAGCGATGGGTCTATCTGTATTGGGCGATTGACCAGTTCGGCCAAGTCATCGAAAGCTCCAGCTGCTGCGATCCCGCGCAGACACTATCCGATCGTCGACCGTTCACCGCAGATGGGAGACCGTTGAGCGAGGTCTATCGGCGAGCCTCCGCCTGCTGAAGCTTGATCTATGCAGGGATGTCAAGGCACTCATACACCCACGGCCCCCAGACTCCGGGCTGGGCAACATCCGAGGGGGAATCAGTGTCTCGTGGTAAGCACGCCAGACCGACCTCGCAGCACCACTTACCAACTGCGCTGGCGGCGGTGACTCTGGCCGCCGGCAGCGTCCTCGCCTGCGTCGGTAGCGCGGCCGCTGCACCCATGGCCAGCAGCACCGTGGCCCGGCCTGCTGGCCAGGCCAATGTCATTGCGCTGCGGGCGTTGGACGCGGCGCTGTCGCAGCTGGGCACCCGCTACCGCAGCGGCGGCAGCAGGCCGGGCGGGTTTGACTGTTCCGGCCTAGTGCAATGGTCCTACCGCCAAGCCGGACTCTTTCTGCCCCGCACCGCCGCCGCGCAGTCGCGCATCGGTGTCCGGGTGAGCCTCTCGCAGATCCGGCCTGGGGACCTGATCTTCTATTCCTACGGTGGTCGTGTCGGACACGTCGCGATGGCCGCCGGGGACGGCATGCTCATCGAGTCGTCACAGTCCGGCCACCCAGTGGCCAAGCGTCGGATCTACACCAGGGGACTGGCCGCAATCCGACGCGTCGCCTAGCCACCGCCCACACCGACACCACCAGCACGAGGATTAGGCCAGAGTCACCCGGCTGCGCATTGGCTACGAGGGACACGCCCCACCGACCGCCTAGGGCCATTTTGGCCAAGAGCTCAACCGGCCCTAGCCGCTACTGGTGATCACCTCGACGGCGGTTTCACCATCGTGGACACCAGCGTAGCTCTGAGCCCACTCCGTCATTAGGCCGCGGCACGCCACAGGTGGTGGCCTACGGCCAGCCTTGAGACATCGCCACCGCGACGAGATAGCGGCCCAGGACGACGGGATGGTCCCGGAGTCGGTGCGTGTGAGCAGCGTTAGCTGACGGGGCAGTGTCAGCAGCGGTGGTCGGACGAGGGTATGGCTTTGCTGCGCAACACCGGTTCCAGGTTGACAGGCGCCAGTTGTGTGAGCAGCGGCGGTCGATGAGCTGCTGCCTTCGGCGTGTCACGTCCAGGAACGCTATGCGAACAATCCTATAGAAAACCGATCATGGCGGTTGAACAACCGGCTACGGCCCATGCGTGGTCTCAAACAACTCCGCTCAGTACGGGTAATCAGCGTCGCCCATGCCTTTCCAGAATGTTCGCGGCGGCCGCTACGAATTTGCCACCGACGTCAACCCCAGGCATCGCCTCGCGACTGCGTTCGCCGACTCGCGCTCGCCGTCTGATCCGGCGTAATCGACGGTGACGCTTGCGGCCTCCTCGCTCAAGCAATAGTGCCAAACATGCAGAACCGTGGTCTCGGGGGCCTGTCCTACGCGTAGCGCCACGATGCGATTACGCTCGATTCTGTGCGGGGTACCACCCCACTGTCGGGGAAGCCCAAGCGTCAGCCGCGGGCTAAAGACCCAATTGCGATAAATAAACGATGCAATCGTTTGGTGTTGTTCAGGCGTTATTTAGTGCCCGAAAAGTGTCCGAGTGATCATAAGTGTGTCGCTTCGCGCGGTGGCCTTCTTGCGTCCTGTCGGCTCTCTGCCACAGACAGCGAGCAAAGCTGATCTCGTAGCGGGTCAGGGGGCCGGCCCTGGGTGCTTGGTTGGGTCGAGTCGATCATTGAAAGATGAAACTCAGCCCGCGGATCTCAGCGGTCCCCGGAGTGTCATTGATGGCGCCCCTCGGAAGTCTTCCTCGCCGTTGTGGCAGGAGTTCACCCCATCGGGTTCAGGCTGCTGGTACGTGCGGGCGCTTAGTCGGACTCCCCCCAGTGATTGCTGGTTCGGCTTGGCGGACAGGGATGACCTGGACATGGAGAGATCGAAGCTGAGGATGGGGCCAATCGTTGACCGACGGCGGCGCGGCGGCTCATTCGGTAGAGGTTTGTGTCCCGAGGTGATGCGTTGTCGCTGACAGCCCTTGGCACGTTGGGGTGTTGGCCGGCTACGTAACGTCGCCAGGGACCGCGGCGATCATAGAGTGTCCATTCTCGGAACGGAGATATTGATGACACCCGCGAGTTCAGGTTCGCGGCACCCACCACTTTCGATCCGTTGCCCTCAGTGCACTGGGTGTCTCCGTTCTAAGAACGTAACTGTTATCGGATGCGATCACCGGACGACCACACGCGCAGGGATCGTTGGTCATCTCCTCCCTGTCACCCATCCTGCCGTCTGCACTGAGACAGACCGCCACGCTGTTAGTCGTCTCCCGCGTGCTGCAGCTACTTTATTGCTATCTGAGCCGGCGCCGTTCCGTACGAAAGTTTGAAGCGCAATGCAAATTTCTCGACAGAAACATCTTAATCAGGCGCTAATGCGGATTCCGCGACGGGCGGAAAGTGCAGATCGTTCGACTCTGGCTATGACGTTCGTTGCGGCGGGATCGTTCTCAGCGGTACTGCACTCGACCGATCATCAGATCCTTTATGGGCGCCGGGGAACGGGGAAGACTCACGCTTTATTTTACTTGAGCGATCTGGTCGAACACGCCGGTGATGTGCCGGTGTACCTTGACTTGCGTACCATTGGCTCAGCAGAGGGTCTATACACGGACAGTAACCTAACCGCGGCAGTGCGAGGCACGCACTTGCTAGTTGATACACTTGAGGCGATTCACGAGCAATTACTCTTGCTGGCATTTGAACGTGAAGTTAGTGACCCTAACGGTCTGCTCGTGGCGTTGGATGCGTTGGCCGAGGCGGCGACCGCGGTGGAAGTTGTCGGCGAGGTGGAGCAGGAGACTAAATTTGGTGGCTCGGACGAATCATCGGTCGGGGTTGAGTTGGTGATGTCACCGAATGCCAAGCTGTCTGCGGCCCGGCGCAGATCGGCTACCGCCGAGAGCCGGTTGCGGCGCAGCGGAATTGAACGGAATCATGTAGTGTTCGGACCGCTGAGCAGGGCTCTAAAGAGTATTACAAGAGCGTTGGGCCCCGCCCGGTTGTGGTTGCTGCTAGATGAATGGAGCAGCGTCCCGCTCGATCTTCAGCCGCTGTTGGCTGATCTGCTGCGACGTAGCATTTTACCAACCGTAGGAATCACGGTTAAGATTGCAGCGATCGAACGTCGATCGCAGTTTAGCCAGCCTTCGTCGAGTGGGGATTATGTCGGAATTGAGGTCGGCGCCGACGCGGCTTCCGCGGTCAGTCTCGACGATTCCATGATTTTCGACAATGTTCGTGATCGCGCACAGGAATTCTTTGGACAGCTGCTCTTCAACCACGCCAGCACGCGACTACGAGCAATGATTCCCCAGCCACCCCGGGACGTGGCCAGCTTCCTCGAAGCCACCTTTCGCCGAAATACTTTTCCAGAGTTAGTGCGTGCGGCGGAAGGCGTGCCGAGAGACGCCATCAATATCGCGGCGCTGGCTGCACAGCATGCCCACGACGCGCGGATAGACTTGCCGGACGTACGTCGGGCGGCGCGAGACTGGTATCTGCGCGACAAACAAACCGCAATCAATACGAATTCAACGGGCCGTCATATGTTACGGTTGTTGATCGATGAGGTGGTGGGCCGACGTCACTCCCGCATCTTCCTGCTCGATCAACTCGACGCGCGCCTCGAGACGATCGACGAACTGTACGACGCGCGTCTGCTGCATGTGCTACGACGCGGCATTGCAGATCGTAAAAACCCGGGCACGCTCTATGACGGATTCGCCATTGATTATGGTTGTTACGTTGGGCTGCTGCTAGATGGCGATTTAAGCTCCAAGCCTCGCGACCGTGGTGGATGGCTTAATTCAGCCAACGGTGTCCCGCCGGACGAGTTCAGTCTTGCCAGGGAAGCCATTTACCTATCCGAGCTTGGATGACGCCACGCAACTTCTTATGCGCACTGCTTCGATAGAAAGCTTACGAAGAAAACTAAGGTAAGCTCACGCCGTGGCGTCGAGTGTAACGCGGAATACATTTTCCCCGGTATTTACTTGACTTTTGTTGGATGGTGTCTTGGGCAAGCGGAATATAGGCCGGATAGAAGCCGCTGAGCAAGGAAACGTGCCTGCTCCTCGAATCTGGGACGATGGCTCGCTGCACCGAATGCCCCACACCAGCACAGTCGACAACACACGACCCAAGGACAGTGTGGTATGCACGCTTCCAGCCGGCATAGGATCCGATGCCACTACCCACGATGGTGGCCATCCCCGCGGAAGTGTTCCTCTTCCCTCCATTCCCTTCTCCCGGCTGCCTTGCTCGTCGCGTTGGTGGTCAACGGTTGCGCCTGCGCCATCGCAGCGCGACGCCGTCAGGCGCAGTGTGGCTGTTGTATGGGGTCCAGCCCAAGGGTGCCCGACACTCCCTGACGCCCGGGCGCTGCAAGGGCAAAGCCCACCGACTCGAACACCTGGGCATGCTGGGCACCGGGTGCTGGTCTCGCGCAAGTGGTCGAACAAAAGCCTGGATGACCACCGCGCCGAACGCGGCGAATTTGTTCGGTAACTGCTCCAGTCCGCAGGCATCCAACCCACCTACGGCCCCCGAGACGGGCCCTACCAAGGGGGAACGTCCCGGACCCGCCGACCCCGATATCCCGCGCCGGCCCGTGTTGCTTCTGTAGGCCGTGGTCGAACGACAGCGATGGAAAGCTGCTCTGGCCTGATGCGTTTGGTCGCCCGGCATGGTGCGGTGACGATCAACCCAGTGCGGGAGACAGCACGCATCGAGGGCGGCCCCCGCGCAAGCCCCGAGCACTCAGCGCCGAGGAACGTCAACAGTGGCTTGCTGTACTGAAACCAGCAACTCGGCTCATGCCTGGGATCTGCCGGATCTGTCGTTAATGATGCTGGTGACCGGATCCCGGATCGGAGGAGTGTGCCGCCATCGGCTGGGACGAGGTAGATTTTGATCACGCGACCGTCGACGTGCGCTGGCGTCTGATCCGCCGTACAGGTGTCGGGTTGCTGCGGCTTCCATCGACTAAGTCAGGTAAAGCTGGCGAGCGGGTGATCCCTCTACCGAGTTGGGCGATGATGATGCTTAAGCGGCGTCGTGTGGCCATAGCTGCGGACGTAGAGGCGGTGTTTCCCGATTCGCTCGGAGGTTGGCGGGATCCGTCGAACGTACGGCGCGCGTGGCGGCAGGTCCGCGATGAGGCGCAGATGGAGGCTCGTCAGCCACATGCTCCGCAAGACGGTCGCGAGCTTTCCTGATGACGCGAACGTGTCCACCCGGGAAGATCGGTGATCAGCTCGGTCATCCTAAGATCAGCATGACCCAGGATCGCTACCTTGGGCGCAGGCTGACCGATCGGCTGACGTCCTCGAGAAGTTGCTGGGATTCGAGGACGCGTGAGCGAAAAGTGTCCTGTGATCTTGGTGGCTGGTCGGCCGAGACGCTGTGAAGTGGTGTTTTGTGCGCCGCCAGGGACTCGAACGCCGAACCCGCTGATTAAGAG
>JAFAWY010000130.1 GCA_019241525.1 Pseudonocardiales bacterium | reverse complement strand
CTTTTCCGCGTTGAACCACTTGACAGTACCCGTAGCCATCCCGCAACCAATCTCCTGCGTATCGAGTCGATGACCCATCAGGGACATCTCAGCATCATCGACCAGGATCTTAATGACCGCAGGACCGCACCCGCCCGCCGGGCAGATACTCACCGCCTCCGAGATGGCTGAGCACAGACTCGCTGCGGCTGGACCAGGAGTGGACACGGCGCGGAATCCCGCCCACCTCACCCAACAGCGAGCTATCACACGGCAGCCCAAGGGCAGAGCCACAGCGCAGGCACCGGTTCCATCGAGGGCTGCCACACAGCGCCCCAACGTGCAAGATCGGCGCTTCCCCTGTTGAAGAGTGTGGTCGGAAAACACCTAACCCAGAATCAGATGTTTGGCGCCCGGGGACCCGTCGGTCGGGCCCTGCGACCGAGGAGCCGCCTGAGCTACATCAGTTGGTACTTCAACGACTACGGACGACCATGGACATCCTCGGACCAAATCCGAAGATAAGGCCCGACCACGGACGAACACGCACGTCGCGGTGGGTGCTGCTTCCGACTACGGAACAGAAGGTTTTTGCCGCCGTCCCCGATTCGGCCTGAGGCACGACACCGGGCAGGGTTGAGCATTGGCTCGCCGGAATGACCCGCGCCGTGCTGCGCGGTTTGCTGACCCGGTGGGTCGCACCTGTCAAGAGCGCTCGCGTCGAACAGGCCGGGCTCAACGCTCGCCGTCGGAGTGCCCAGACCGGCACGTTGCGCTCGATCAGTAATCCCCAGTGCAGCCTGGTGAGGTGGATGGGCAGACTGTGCGGGTGAGCGAGACCGACGAGGTCGACGACACTGCTGTTGCCCGGTTCGTCGCGATGGGCGCATACGGCGAAGTCATGCTGCGCTTTCAGCTGCTGGAGATGAGCTACTGGAGCATCCTCGCCGCGAGGAAACCGCCGGGGATGAGCCTCCACCAGCACATAGCGAAGCTGACTGAGTGGGACCGGCAGACCGGCGAGCGACTGATCAAGGCGCGCGGCTTGCCCGACGATCTGCGCGACGGGGCGATGACCGCGGTGAATACCAGGAACCTGCTGGCGCACCGGTTCCTCCGGGAGCGGGCCGTATTTTTCAGTGATCCACTGGCCAGCCACGAGGCAGCCAAGGTCCTCGTCAAGGTCGAGGTGAAGGTCGACGAGTTCGAGGAGCGGTTGAACGCCTACATGCGGGAGCTGGGCATTGAGGAGCTCGACGAGTCCACCATCGAGGCGTTGGAGTTGGCAGTGCCTCCCGACTTCGCGACATGGTCGGCACTGTTCGACCAAGGCGACTAGGGGGCTGACATGGTGCAGATCGGTGCCGCCGAGGCCGACCCGTTCCCGGCTGCGCAGCGGCGCGAACCCGGCGGATCCATCCGGTGGGCGGTCGGCACGCCGGACGGCCCGCGGTCGCAGTCGTGGAGCCTGTTTGGCAGCACCAACCACGACGACGTTTATCTGGGCCCGCGCTGGCAGACGGGTGCGATCAAGCTGTCGCTGCACCGCAGCGGCCGCTGGCGCATGGCGTGGACCGAGAAGTACGCCAAGTCAGTCGGCATGCCTGACAACGTGAACCGCGTGTTGACCCGGTGGAACCCACCGCAGGAGAGTAGGGCGGGCTGGCGGCACGCCGTGACGCTGCTGGTGACGCCGGAGAGCGTGGTCCAGCAGCCCCCTCAGGACCGCCAGCTTGGCAAGGTGGCGTTTTTTCCGGTGCCCAACCCGGACGGCGGACTGTGGTTTCACATCTTGCTCGGTCAACCGGGCTCGGAGTTGACCGTAACGGGGGCGGTCGAGGTCGGCACGTTGCGCCTGCCGAGCGGCGGAATGGTCGCAATGATTGTGCGCCCTGGCCCGTTGTCGCCGGGCTCGGCGGCGAAGATCGCCGAGATCCGCGCGCATATGCTAGCCGCCGTGACCGCAGCCGGTGCGCGTCGTAACACCGCCTTTATCTGGGGCCGCATGGCCGACGACGCCGTGTTGCTCCTCGATCCCGGCCCGGTCGAGCCGGAGAGCGCCGCACCGGTGCGAACCCACCAGAACAGAGCACCGGGCAGGCTGACTTACGTCCGGAGGGCCGATCACGCATCTTGAGGGGCCGGGCTACCACTGACGGGATGCCACTAGCCCAGCATGCAAGATCAGTACTTGGGCCGTCGTCGGGCCGTCGGACGTCGAGAAGTATTGAGAAACCGGGAGAAATACCGAGAGCATGCCTGCTGGTCACCTCCACTGCATCACGCTGCTAACGCAGGTGGCGACGTGAGGGGCGGACGAGCTGGCCTGTAAGCCGGATCCCGTGGCTCATAAGCTCACGATCAGTCAGTCCCCCCAGGCGAGGCCATCATCGGTGTGCACCTGCAGCTCAGGCGGGAGTAAGCGCTGTACCTGCGCTTGGGTCGTAGGCCAGTGCAGAAAAGGTCAATGCCTGCCAGTGTTGGTGGGCCAATGGCCAAGTCACCCGGTCCTTGGGGATCGCACCGGCCACGACATTGGTCCCAGCCGTGAAGACGCCAAACAACATAAGACTGTAGATAGCCACACCTAGATCAACTAGGTCTTCGAAACTTTGACATTTGAGTCAAGTTTTTGGGCGGCGTATCGTGGGTGTGCCCGCTCCACATCTGCAGACTCGTTGTCTGACCAGCCACTTCGGGTGGCACGGCCGATCATCAAGCGTGATCGGACTT
>JAFAWY010000014.1 GCA_019241525.1 Pseudonocardiales bacterium | reverse complement strand
ACGGTTTCTCCGTCGTGAAAGGTTTGGGCTTGGTCGCCTCCTTTCTATCGACCGGAGAAGCCGTTGCCTATCATTTGATGCAGCGTGTCGCCAGCTTTCCGAACAAACGACCGCCGACTATCCTAAATTGAGTTTTGCATAAGCCTCCAAATCAATTCGCGATATTGCTCGGTACGCAGCCCGGCGTCGAGGTCCACGCTGTCGTCTCGCACTTGCCCGGCCTCAGTCAGCTCGACGTGCCGGCTGCTGGTACGCAGCTGCCGGAGGCATTCATGGCGCACGATCGCATATAGCCATGGCCGAAGCCGATCGGGATCGCGGAGCTCACCAATCCGCTGCCCGGCAAGGAGAAATGCATCGTGCACGACATCGGCAGCCGCATCGTGGTCGGACAATATTGACCGGGCGTAGGCATGGAGCCGCTCAGCGTATAGGTCGTATGCGGCAGCCAACCCGTTGGCGCTGCGGGAGCGCATCGCGGCAACGATTTGCCGATCATCCATGGGAGCAACGCTATGGGCCATGATCCGCCCCTCTCGGGCAGCTTGCTCTCGCTATGTTTCGAATCTGCACATGCAAGCGTTACGGAAGTCACTACTTTGTGTTTCTCGATCCGTCTGAGTTTGTTTAGCTATGAGAGCGTCAGACGAAGTACACGGTGGCTCCGCCAGCCAGAGCGTGCACCGGCCGTGGGAGCCGACACGTGCTCTCCTGAGTCGAGATGGGAATCCGGCTTGCCGGGCTGCCCAGACTCGCCGTGACCGGGTTCGCCGTCCCCCGGTGCCAAGCCACCCGGGCTCGCCGTGACCCGGCTCACCTGGCTGACCATCACCGTCATCGGGCTGATCCGGTTGTCCCCGGACTGGCCGCGCCAATTCACTGCCAATATTGCGTAAATGGCGAGTATCCATGTAGATGAGCGGCCAGTAAAACGACGGCGCATCGATCACCACAATAATTATGCTCGCTGTATAGCACGTTGCTTGCCGGGACTGTGCTACTACAGGCACCCCTGCGATCGCATTGGCGGCAACGGAAACCACCAGTCGGGCCATCATGGCATAGATCGAATACTCCCGTCTCAGTGGACCGAATGTTTCGATTCAGTCCAAAATGAGCGACTGTCACGAGCCGCAAAATAAGCCGCCTAACCACCCAATAGGAAGATCGTTGAAGAAAAGGAAACGAGACCAAACCCGCGAAGCGGCTAATTGCCGCTTCGCGGGCTATAATCCTGCTTCAGAAGGCATTGCCTCCGTGGCCCCCGACAGCGGACCCACCAGCACCACCGGTGCTGTACCGACCGGAAGCGCTGCCACTGTTACCACCTACACCCGCGCCCCCAGCACCACCGGTGCTGTACCGACCGGAAGCACTGCCACCGTTACCACCTACACCCGCGCCCCCAGCACCACCGGTGCTGTACCGACCGGAAGCGCCGCCACCGTTACCCCCAACCCCCGCGCCCCCAGCACCACCCGTGCCGCACTTGCCGGAGGCGTTGCCACCGGCGCCACCAATGCCCATGCCGCCAGTACCACCCGTGCTGTACCGACCTGAGGCGTTGCCGCCGTTACCCCCGATGCCGATGCCGCCAGGACCACCGGTCCTGCAGTTGCCGGAGAGGTTGCCACCGACGCCAGTGTTATCAGGATCAGTCGTGCCCGAGTTGCCGCCAGGGGTTCCGGACCCTATGCCGGAATTGACATTACCTCCGATGCCCGGCCCCCCGGAGCCCCCAATGCCGCACCCATAGACGTTCCCGCCGTTGCCTCCCCTTCCAGTGCCACCGGTGACGTTCGTCCGAGGAGCAGCTGCGCTGGGTGTGGTAGGGGCGGTGTTACTCACGTTGGTGCCCTTGGGCGCGATGTTGCCGAAGCGCCGAGCATTACCGCCGATCTCAGTCCGGCGGTCAGGGGATTGGATAGTGCACACATATTCGTTGATCACCCGTGGTCCCCCGGGTCCTGGGACATACACCTTGGTCAGCATGGGGACATACACCTTGGTCGGCTCAGCGGCATTCCCTGCGGGCGGCGCTTGGGCATAATCCGTCGTGGTCGCTGGCGCATTGACTGCAACGGGTGCATACCCTTCGGTGGGCGCCAACGCATTGGAAGTGACCGGCTCCGTGGTAGGTCCTGCATCCGGAGCCGAGGCATCCGCTGTAACGGGCTGTTGGACATACATCAGGGGTGGCTGCATCTGCCCACTGGCCGTGATCATGGAGTGCGAATACGAGTGAATAAGTTCGGTGGCGCCAGCCAGGCCGCCTCCCACCAACAGCAGGCCTGCGGCCGTGACACTGGCACGACGGATGATGCGCTGTGACATGGCGAGCTCCTTAAGCGCTGCGACCAGGCCCGGTGCCCGATCTCAACGGTGAGAGCCACCAACCGGTGCATCACCAACAACTTTTGGCAGAGATTTTTTGAGGGTCCGGTCCCTGAGCTCAAGGCGTCCGAGACGGGTGGGCAACACCTGCTCGGACACGTCCTGCAGAGGCGCAAGCGAGGTCACCGCACTGCTGATGATCAACTACAGCGAAGGCCCTTACGAGGAGGCGCCGGGCCAGCTCCAGGGATGCCTTCAGCGTTCAGCGATACGAGGCATCTCCACAGCAGTGGACCGATCGCAGTGCCCCGTGCGTTAACACGCCGGCACTTGGTCCGACGCTGGTGTGCTATGAGGAACATAGGAGCCACCCAGCGACAATCCCAGTAATCGCCGTGACCCGGTAGACCGGCGAGCACTGGGCGCAGACTGTGGTAGCCCCAGAAAGGTAGTGGGAACAAAAGCGCTGCTTTGTCCGGCAATACACGACCCCCACGAAGCGCACTTTCATGCCGGAACTGTGTCATCATACTTGATATTCGGGCGATCTTCGCGCACACGCCTATGGCTGCCATGGTCGCGTTGCATTCGTACCTGGTCAGGTTGGTGAGATTCGGCAGACGCAGCCGGTGGATATCCCAGTTCCACGACACGAAGGGGACAGGCGATGACAGTTACGTCCCGTTTGCCGAGCGGCCTGCTAAGCAGCACTGGCGCTTGAGCCCGCCCGCTCGCTTCCGCTGCTTCATCGATGCCAGAGTGCTTATTGGCGAGCTCATTTCCGCTTGGTTGAGAGAACAGTTGTCTTACCGTCGGGCCTGCTCGCCGAGTCGCGCTCACGGCGGACCGTCGGCTTTTTTCCCTTGATCGTGGTGCGCCGCAGAGCGGCGATCACCTCACCGGCGGCGGACTCGGGTACCTCCACCAGCGAAAAGCGATCAGCGATCTCGATCGCCCCGATGTCGCGGCCACCAAGACGGGACTCCCCGGTTATCGCGCCGACGAGATCTTGTGGCCGGATGCCGGTGCTGCGCCCGACACCGAGGAAGACGCGGGTCATCCCAGCCGTCCGGGCACGGCCGCGCCGCCCTTCGCCCCCCTCAGCGTCACGCAGATCTGCTCGCTTGCGCACGGGGACCTCGGCAACCTCCGGGATCTCCTCGTCGTCGACTTCGCTGCCAAGGGACTCGTGAGCCAACTTCACCGCAGCCAGCGCCACCTCCATGACATCGAACTCCTCAGCGAGCGTCTCGACCACCACGCGGAAACGCTCCAGATCATCGGTCAGCAGGCTTTCCTGCAGCGCGGCGCGGGTGAGCTCAAGGCGTCGTGCGCGCAAATCGGCAATCGTAGGGACCCTGCCCACAGAGATCCGCTGTTTCGTCACCCGCTCGATCACCTTGAGCATCCGGTGCTCCCGTGGCTCTGCCAAGGTGATTGCCACACCCTCCCGGCCGGCACGGCCCACCCGGCCGATCCGATGGACATACGCCTCAGGCGCTGCGGGCACGTCGTAGTTGACGACATGGGTCAGGTGCTCGATGTCGAGGCCACGAGCGGCCAGATCGGTGGCGATGAGCAGGTCCGCGGTCGCGTTGCGCAGGCGCCCCATCACCCGGTCGCGTTGGTCTTGGCTCATCCCACCGTGCAATGCCTCGGCGCGGTAACCGCGTCCGTTCATGGTCTCGGTGAGCTGATCGACCTCTTCCCTGGTCCGGCAGAAAACGATCGCAGCCGAGGGCACCTCCACCTCCAACACTCGTCCAAGAGCAGCCGGTTTTTGCCCGCGGGTGACCACATAGGCGCTCTGGCGCACCAACGGGCCGGTACCGGCGGCCGTCGCCTGGCAGCCCATCTCAATCCGGACCGGATCCCGCAGGTAGCGGCGAGCAATCCGGTCGACGCGAGACGGCATCGTCGCGGAGAACAACACGGTCTGCCGATTCCCAGAAATGCCCTCGAGGATCGCCTCGATGTCCTCGGCGAACCCCATATCGAGCATCTCGTCGGCCTCATCAAGCACGATCGTCGCCACACCGCGCAGAGCAAGGCTCCCACGCCCAATATGATCAAGGGCGCGGCCAGGAGTGGCCACCACGACATCGACCCCGCGTTCCAGCCCCCGCAGCTGCTGGCCGATCGGTTGCCCGCCATAGATCGGAAGGACGCGGGCGCCAAGATCGCGACCATAGCGGTGGAAAGCTTGGGAGACCTGCACGGCCAGCTCACGGGTAGGCACCAGCACTAGCGCCACGGGCCCGGCATCTGCCCTGTCACCCAACATGTGCTGCAACACCGGCAACGCGAACGCCGCGGTCTTTCCGGTCCCCGTTGCGGCCTGACCGAGCAGGTCACGCCCCTGCAGCAACGGAGGGATCGCCGCATGCTGAATCGGCGTAGGCTCCTCATAACCAAGTCCAGCCAACGCCTGCAACAACTCCGGCCGCAGCCCTAAATCGGCGAAGCCCACCGCGTCCTCAGACGCGTTCATACTCATCAACGCCCTCCTGGTCTGCTCCGTCCATCCATGCTCACCTAAACAGCACTCCGCCACGCCCTAACCGCGAGGACCTCCCAGCGACCATGCTGTTCCGGGGTAGGCCGGTGGTGGAGATAACCATGGTGTGTGTCTTGCCGTCGGTCGGATGGTCACCCTCGCTGACCTTGTCTGGCGAATCTTGCGGGTGTGGCCCGCGCCTAGCCGGAATTTCCGCTCAGGCGGGCCTGAGGGAGAGCGCGTACCCATCCGCATCGAAGACATGTAAGGTTCCGTCACTCGGGGTGTTCATACGGACACCGGTGGTTGATCCGAGACCGTCGCTGCCACCAGGCTCGGCGCCGATACCTCCAGGGTGTTGCCCGCATGTGCAGAGTGGTCGAGGAGTACGTGAGGTGATTCGATGCCGTTGACCCCCGCCGACGTGGCGAACGTCGCGTTCAGTAAGCCACCAATCGGTAAGCGGGGCTACCACGAGGACGAGGTGGACGCCTTCCTCGATCTGCTGGAGGCCGAGCTGGCTGGGTTGATTGAGGAGAACAACGATCTCCGCAACCACATTGAGCAGCTCGATGCGCAACAACGCGCTACACCGGTCGATACTGGGCCTCATCTTTTCCCCGTCGAGCCGCCTCGACCGGTGATGGCCCCGTCGCCGCCACCGATGGAGCAGTCCTCGCCAGCTGGTGATCACAATGCTCATGCCGCCAAGGTGCTGGGTCTGGCCCAGGCGATGGCTGACCAATTGGCCGGCGAGGCCAGAGCCGAAGCCGACGCGATGGTGGGAGATGCTCACACGAGAGCAGAGCAGGTGCTTTTTGATGCCAGAGTGAAGGCCGAGGGACTGGTCAATGAGGCCACAACCCGAGCCGAGACCATGCTTACAGACGCCCGTACCAGCGCCGAGGCTGTTGAGCGGCAGTTCCGGGAGAAGGTTGCGTCGCTGGAGCGCGAGGTGACACGCAGACACACTGAGATCATCGGTGCTCTCAGCCACGAAAAGTCTGCACTGGAGAAGAAAATCGAGGACCTGCGCGCAGTGGAGCGTGAGTACCGCACCCGCTTGAAGACATACCTGGCTGCACAGCTTCGAGAGCTGGACCAGGCTGGATCCGGTGGACCAGGTGCTCTAGTGGGCAACCGGCAGGGCTTGGTGGTTTCCGAAGCAGGGGCGCACGCCGAAGCGGGATCTCGATAACTAACGGGTGGACCGCCGTCAGCCTGCTCGCCCCGGCAGTCCCCGGCGGACTGATCAGCCTAATCTCTCTGGGGCGGCATTAACCGCGGTTCTGGGCAGGCTGGTCGATCAACTCGATCTGTCACCTGCACGGCCAGCGCCCGTTCGCCAGTCGAGACAAGGCGACCAGTGTCTGGCCGTTTGCGATCCTGTCCGTGGCGAGTCGTGGCACAACCTGCACCATGCCGACCCCGCACTACGCGCCATGGCGTGCGTCGAGGCAGGTCGATATCTCCGCCCGCGTCATCAGGAGCCTGGAGAAGCTGGGCTGGGCGCGCGAGGTCCGGTGGCAACAACCGCCTGGCTCGCTTCAGCCCCAACCCGGCGGCGTTGACACGCTAAGTCCCGCTTGCCCCACCCCACGACGGGAACAGGCCAACACGGTGCACGGTAGTGTCAATGAAGGTCGTTCAGTTTCGGTGTTCGTGTGATGCACGCCCGCGGGAACAAGTTGGTGGACGAGGGCCCGCGTCAACAGGACTCTGGCCAGCGCTGCCAGGGCCGGCCGGGCCCCACACACTGCGGGACCCACCACACCATCTAGGAGCACATCGCATGGCACAGGGAACTGTGAAGTGGTTCAACGCCGAGAAGGGTTTCGGCTTTATCTCCCAGGACGACGGCGGAGACGACGTCTTCGTGCACCACTCAGAGATCGACGCTCGCGGCTTTCGCAGCCTTGACGAGGGACAGCGCGTGCAGTTCGAAATCCGCCAGGGCGACAAAGGTCAGCAGGCCACCGGCGTGCGCCCGGTCTGATCCAACCGCTCAACCGGGGAGCCCGCCTAGCCTTCGAGGAGGCGGGCTCCCGTGTATCCGCCGGCCGCCGGGCTGCTCGCAGCGTTGCGGTCAAGGGCATTCAGATCCCGTTGCTGTGCCACGACCCCGCGGTGCTGCCCTGTCAAGGCTGCCGATCCCGACCCTCCTGGCCGACCCTGTCGGTCCTACCTTGGGCCATGGCCGGTACCGGGTGCTCGCCAGTACTGGCTGATCGTGCCGCCAAGGACTCGAGGGCGACGCATACACGGCGGGCATCCCCGCGGCGGAGAGACCCACGTGGGCAGCAGACCTCCCCCGTTGCCGACTACGGCTCGGGCTCGTCGCACGAGCTCACGGGGGCCGAATACACAGAGCTGCGCGGGCGGCAGCAGGACAACAGGATGACGGCCACCACCATAAGGAGACTTGCTGACGACAACCATCGTGCCCGAATGGCGGCTCGAACAGTCCGGTCCTGACAGATCAGAATCGTCGCCCCAAAGGGCCGCAAGTACACCATGAACCTGTTCCGTAAGCAGGCAGAACTGCTGTGCCGCCCGCCGTGCGATGCAAGGGTGAGCGTATGTCCCTCGCCTGTGACCGGTCTGAGCGGTAACACCGGCAAGTTCATGGCAGGCGGTGTTACCTGCCAAGGAGAATGCGGCGCACTTACCCGGTAGGCCCGACTGTGGCGATGTGGGGACTCAACAAGCTGGGCTCAGCGCACATAATCAGTACCGGGCACGCCTCGGTCCATAACTGCCGCGGATATTACAAACTCAGTGTCGATGTCCGTCTGAGGTATCGCTCCCGCGTCCTTCGCCGAACTCCCCCACATCATCTGATCGACCGCACAGCGGTCAGCCCCGCCCCCCTTTGCAATCAAACACAACCATGCCGTCCGACGCGCTCCGCTGGCATAGCCAACTGGTGGGGGGTAGCGTCGGGGCTGACCGACTACTTCTCGTGCGCGCGGCACCCGAGCCAGCGTCGTTTTCGGCCTCACCATGACACCGGCGGACGTTGATGCCGGGACGGGAACGCCGATATGACGTCAGCCGTCGAGGGTCTCACCGACGGTGACATCGAGGTCCAGGAGACCACGATGGACGCCCACGGGGCGCAGCTGCACCGGGACCTGGGCTGGATCGTCCGCGACGGCCAGCGGGCCAAGACCCATCTGCTGGAGGCCAGCCTCCGGTTGGTCGTCTCGCTCGCCAAGCGCTACACCGGGCCCGGCATGCCATTGTTGGACCTGATCCAGGAAGGCAACCTGGGCCTGATCCACGCGATGGAGAAATTCGACTACACCAAGGGTTATAAGTTCTCCACCTACGCCACCTGGTGGATCCGCCAAGCGATCATCCGGGCGATGGCCGATCAGCTCGCACTGTCCGGATTCCCGGACACATAAATGAGATGATCAACAGACTGGGTCACTTGAAGTATGAACTGCTCCAGGACCTCGGCCGCAAGCCCACCACCGATGAACTCGCCAGGCGGATGGACATCACCTCGACAAAGGTACTGGAGATCCAGCGCTACGCGCGGCAACCCATTTCCCTGGATCAGACCATTGAGAAGGAAAGCGATACCCAGCTCGGCAACTTCATCCAAGACTCCGAAGCCGCGCTCGCCATAGATACGGTTTCTTTCACCCTTCTCCAAGAGTACCTTCACTCCGTACCGGCCAGACTATCCGAACGCGAGGCCAGCATAATCCGGCTGCGATTCGGGCTCATCGACGGCCAACCATGCACGCTCGCTGAAATCGGCCACGTCCACGGAGTCACCCGAGAGCGCATCCGACAAATAGAATACAAGACCATGGCCAAGCTGCGTCACCCCCTCGTTCCGAAGCCCTGCGCGACTACCTGCACTGAACCACACCCACAGCCGTAACGGAGACAGCAACATGAACAGCCACACCATCACAATAGAAAGAATTCCGTCAGGCTCGAACAGAATCCCAGACCAAGATTATCAAGCTAAATGCTCGTGCGGCTGGGCAAGCAACCCGGCCTGGTTACAAACTATCGTTTGTCGCGCCGCTTACGGCCACATGCCAGCGAAAGTCAATCACCTCAACATAGAACACAACCGTACCACTCGGCGCCGGCTCCCGGCGTGACAGGATGCCCAACCCGCTCAACCCTCTCCGCGAAAATCCCACACTCCGCGTGCTCATTAGTGTGATATTCACGGATACCTGCGACTCAGCCTGACCGCAGCCTCCCAAGCTGAGGCTCATCCGCGATCACTAGTCGTCAAATGAAACGGTCATGGCGGCTTGAGGTGTCGTGGACCGGCAGTAAGCATATCCATGGCTAACCGTGCATATGTTGATCAGTTGATAAACGGGCCGCGATCAATGAGTTGGCTCAATGCTTGCCCACGGCGCCGTGGGTCTGTATCCGCTGCTCGATGGCGGCCCGGTCGCGAGCCACCTCCAGGAGCAGGTCTAGGTAATGGTCAAGATCCAGAGCGTACTCCTCTCGATAGCCCGGCGGCGGTAGTACTGGGCCTCGGCGTGCAGGCTATCCGCGCGAGCCGCGGGCGAGCATCGTCGTCGATGCCCATATTGGGTACCGCCGTACCATCCAATGCAGGACGAAACGCTAATAGTGAAATACTGTGGGGGTCAGTTTCCCCTGCGCGCGGTTTTGCTAGCCGTTATTCGATATCCCGCGCCCAACACCAATACTTGTTCGGCCACCGGGCCCGGGGTGCACCGCTCTCGACCCGTAATTTTTTCTTCCGGTCGCGTGGCTGCCGGGCATGAGCGCTAGGGGGAGGTTTCAACGCTGGTAGATCGCAGCACACCGTGGCTGATCGCCGGGGTCGGTGGCGTGGTGAACCGATTGCGGGTAGCGTCGGCGGGGACCGATTACTCTTCGTGCGCCCGGCATCCTCGCCTGCGTCGTTCTCGGCCTAACCATGACACTGGCTGTGGTTCATGCCGGGATAGGAACGTCACCGTGACGTCGGTTCGCGCCACCAAGTCCGACCAGAGCGATGCACCCAGCGTGAGCGCCCGCGATCGCTCGGCACGCCTGAGCCTCAAGCCGAAGGGTTGCTCCAGAGGTGCGCTCGACGGTGCATGGTGGCCACGGTCGACAGATCCCGCCATCGAGCTCACCGCACTAATCGAGGCAGTCGGAGTGCCGGTCCGTCGCATCGCGCTGAACATGGCCGGATGGGACAACACTCCTCGCCGAATCCTGCCCGGCAGCGGCGGAAAGATTGCCGTGGACTGGTTCCGGATCTCAAGTGTTCACCTGGTCCGGATCGTCGGCACCGATGACCAGCGGATCGATTTGCTCCTGATCCCACTCGACACTGAGGAAATCACCGCTGAACGGGCGCTCACGACGGCGGCTGAGGGCCACGATCCTGACATCACCGCTGCTGTTGGCAACCACTCTGCGCCCCGTGTCTGAGCCGGTGGGGCCCTACGGTAGAAGCCAAGGCGTCCCCGGACAACAACAATGGCGGCCCCGGACGCCATGCCCCGACCGGGCCGGGACGGCTCCTCCAGCGTCGTCGGCCGCCGATGTCACTGTCCCGTCGGCGCACCTGGCCAGCCGACTGCCGTGATCTCCGCCCACCCCCGATCGGAAGGACCACCCACATGACCATGGGCGACAGAATCAAGACCCGACAACAGTTACTCGACGAACAAGCTGCCACCACACCTGCCCAGAAAACACCTGAGGACGACCGACACGACCACAGCGCTTACCCTCACCAGGCACACGACAGCACCGCGCCACCCGACCAAGATGGTGCAAACATCCAGAGCAGCCTGGATGCTCTGCAGCACGAGGTGACGAAACTGCGCGAGCGAATGGCCGTGATCAAGCAAGAAGCCACCGACGAGGTCAACCGTAACTGGGTATCACCGTGGCGAACCCCAGCTATGTTCGAACTCAAGGTGAAAACGAGGCTGACGGGTAACGAGGAGTACCGCTCACTGCAAAACCGTGTCCGGGACGCCCAAGCCAGCCTTCTAGCGGGATCCGACGCTGCAACGGTCAGCTTTCACGATTGGTGATCATCCTGAAGATCATGGACGTCGAGGAGCATCGCTGGTGATGACAGGGCCGCCGGTTTCTGACCCACGGTGAGTGCTGGGCTCGGATGGTCACCCGCTACCCTGGACCTTCTTGGGGCCTGTTGACCGTGCTGGCAGGCCAGTCGGCGCAGAGCCTGGCTGGCGTACTTGCATCAGCCTGCTGGCCACCTCTGCGAACAATGAGTGAAGACGCCCGCCAGATCTCCATGACTACGTGGAGAAGTTGTGGGCAGACATCGAGCAGGCCCGGGGAGCGCGCGCTGCCGTGGGAGAAGTACCAGCGATCGCCGCGATGCGGGAGCTGACCGAAGCGCTGCCCGCAATCGCTTTCGAGACGGTGTGTAACGCGCCGGAGTGAGTGGTGCGGCCACCAGGCATAGCACCAAACCGCGAACCAAGGAAAGGCGTACCTTGACTGATCCTGTAACACCGCATGGCCAGGATAACGGGTTGTTCCACGCGGCTGAGCGACAAGACACGCGCCGGGTGGCGTCGGGCCTCACTGACGTGAGGCCAAGGACTCGACCATCCCGGAATCTGTTCCATCACGATGGCAATCGCGAAGCGGCCAAGCTCCAGCAGCCGATCATTCAGCGCGACGAGGCGGCGATGCGGTCGCTGCGGTTTCCCTTCAACCACGGTGACTGTCGATAGTGGACGTCAGCTGCATCTGCACGCTTGGTCGTCAGCGCGAGGACCCGCTTAGAGCGTTGGCTCGGCGCAGCACGACCGGGGCGGTGACGGGTTTCTCCTGCATGGCGGTCTAAAAAACTGCTGGTTGCGTGGCTCGGGGATTCGGCAAGCACGGTTGGGCCTGTCGGCAGTGTTCGGTTCCCGTACAGTCCAGTGGTACCCGGGTAGCACCGGAATTCTGAAGGCGCCGGATTTGTACTGCCCGCATCGAGCGCTCGGTGAGGTTGCCACCAGAAATTCGGTATCGCCGGAACCGGGTCGAGGAGTTGAGGATAGTGATCATCGCCGCGCATCCCGCGAAGGCCACCGAGTGACCAAGGCGCCCAAACCGAGGCAAACGGTGCCAGTCGAGGAGGAAGCCGAGCGCGGCAAACCAAGTCCAGTGTCACTTGATCTGCCGGATGACAACGTCCTGCGTGGCAGGGACAGCGACGAGGATTCTGCCGAGTCGGTGGGTGCAGGCGAGCAGTCCGGGGAAGTTGTCTGGGACGAGGAGTCCCGGGTGTTGCGCCAAGCCCGCAAAGACGCCGAGCACGCCATCTCGGCCGATTCGGTACGGGTGTATCTCAAGCAGATCAGCAGGGTGGCCTTGCTTACCGCCGAGCAGGAGGTGGACCTGGCCAAGCGCATCGAGGCCGGGCTTTATGCCGCCGAGCGGCTGAGGCGAGCTCAGGACATGACCGAGAAGTTGTCCCCGCGGCTGCGCTGGGATCTGCGCGTGGTCGTCCGCGACGGCCAGCGCGCCAAAAACCACCTGGTGGAGGCCAACCTGCGGCTGGTCGTATCGCTGGCCAAGCGCTATACCGGCCGCGGGATGGCCTTCTTGGATCTGATCCAAGAAGGCAGCTTCGGCCTGATCCGGGCGGTGGAGAAGTTCGATTACACCAAGGGTTACAAGTTCTCCACCTATGCCAGCTGGTGGATCCGGCAAGCCCTCACCCGAGCAATGGCCGAACAGGGCCGCATCATCCGGATCCCGGTGCACGTCGGCGAGGTAATCAACGCTCTGGGCCGAATCCAGCGCGAGTTGCTCCAAGACCTCGGCCGCCAGCCCACTGCCGAGGAGTTGGCCAACGAGATGAACATCACCCCGGGCAAGGTGCTGGAACTCCAGCAGTATGTTCGGGAGCCCCTGTCGCTGGACCAGACCATTGGCGACGAGGGCGACTCGCAGCTGGGCGATTTCATCGAAGACTCTCAGGCCGTGGTCGCGATGGAGGCGGTCTCGTTCACCCTGCTCCAGGATGAGCTGCGCTTGGTACTAGCCACGCTCTCAGCGCGAGAGGCCAGCATTGTCCAGCTGAGGTATGGGCTCATCGATGGCCGACCGCACACGCTTGAGGAAATCAGCCACGTCCACGGAGTCACCCGAGAACGCATCCGGCAAATCGAATCCAAGACGATGTCCAAACTGCGCCACCCCTCCCGCTCCCAGTCGCTTCGCGACTACCTCGACTAACAAACAAACGATGCTGGTCAAGAACTTGTCGGGGGGCAGGAGGGGGCCTCGCGATGCCGTTACGCGCGGCTTAACTGACTCGGGTGATGGCCTTGGTGTGGCCGGACGCGTCCAGTCGCAGTAACAGCGCGCCGAGGGTCATGCGTCCGGTTGCCAGACGGTAGGCCGGGAGCTTGTGGGGGTTGTCTCCGCGCAGCTGGGCGGCGAAGTACGCGGGGTCGAAGCCTCCGCCACTGAAACCGAGTCTGCCGGTCATTCCCAGATCAGCGATGTAGCCGGTACCTGCTGGGAGGATGTGTCCACGAAGGGATGCATCGTGGGTATGCGTTCCCAGCACGGCGCTGACACGGCCATCGAGCGCGGTCGCGAATGATGCCTTTTCCCATGGAGACTCTCCATGCAGGTCAACGACGATTGCGCCGGGTAGTGAGGTGCTGGCGGCAAGTTCGGTCCAGGACGGCCACAACGGCTTAGGCTGCGGTGCGCGCATACCGGGCAGGGCGGCGGTTGGGCTAAGCATGTTGATTACCGTCAGCGTCCGACCTGCGCCGTCGAGCGTCACAAGGCCTTGTCCGCGCGCTTCTGACACGTTGATCGGGCGGACCACTTGTGGGTAGGCGAGTACTTTGTCGACGTCGGGACCGTCCCAGGAGTGGTTGCCTCCGGTGATCGCGTCCACGCCTGCGGTGAGAAGCATGTCGACGACTTCAGTGGTCATCCCGAACCCGTCTATGGGCGAGCTGCCGGTGACTGAGCAGTTCTCGGCATTGACCATCACCCAGTCGATCTCATATTGGTCACGCAGGATCGGTAGGCGTTGGGCGAGCCAGGCGGCGGCCTCGGCGCCCACGATGTCGCCGACAGCGAGCATCGTCATGGCACTCATCGGGCCGGTCCGGCGGCTTTGACGAGTGACTCGACCGTGCGTCGGTAGTATTCGAAGTCGTCGGTGATCGCATGCGGCGCTTTCGCCGCGTCGTCCCAGCGTCTGAGTCGGCAGGCATCCTCGGCGTAGCGGGATTGGGCAAACGCTTCGCGTTCAGGGCCGCTCAGTGGACCGCCCTGCACGGCGAGGCTGCGGGTTGATGCTTGTGACAGCGCGCGTGTGTAGGTGGGGTCGGTTGATACGAGGTAGCGCTTGGCCGTCACGTGTAACCAGATCGGCTCGGTGACCGCAGGTGGCAACCACTGCTTGAGCAGGCGGGCACCGAGACGTTCGTGGTGCAGGTCCTGATCGAGGAATCCCTCGGCTGCGGCGTGTTCGTCGACCAGGAGGTGCCCGATGTCGTGCAATAAGGCCGCAACTTCGAGCTCGGTGCTCGCCCCGTGTTGCCGGGCAAGCGCTGCGGTCTGCAGCGCATGTTCGGTCTGCGTGACGGTTTCATCGTAGTAAGTGCCCCCGCGGCGGGCGTACAGGTCGAACAGCAGATCGACGACCGCCGCAGGGGTGTCCGGCCGTGCGTCGAGCCAGCTTGGTGCCCCCATCACGCATCGCCAGGGGGTGTGGTGCCTTGGAAATGTCCGATCAGGCTGATCCGGCCGGCGTTCGCGGCGCTCATTTTGGCGAACGTGGCGCGCTTATGGGCGTAATAGGCCTCTCGAAGGTCTCCCAGTGCCGCCGCGTTGTAGGTCAGATACAAAGCTCTGCGGGGGTGGGGTGAGCGGTTCGGTCCGCTGCGGTGCGGGGTGTGACCGTGGAACCACAGCAACGAGCCGGCCGGGACCGGCATGGCCACCCAGCTCAGGCGTTCTGCGACATCCGCAGGAATGCATCCTTCACCGTTGGTCGGAAGCAGCGCATGATGTCGTCCAGCAACCAACTCAAGACAACCGTTCTCGGTGGTGGCGTCGTCCACCGCAAGAAGACAACTCACAGTCACCGGCACCTGCGGATAGGCGGGCGCATCCTGGTGTGGAGCGAACGCGGCGCCTCCGGGGTATTTGTAGTTGACCTTCTCTTTGTAGAGAACCGCTGGTTCACCGAGCAGCCGACCTGCCATCTGTGGCAAAGCACCAGTAGTCAGCATTTGGCGCAGTCCGGCATGATGCGGGGAGAAGTTCTCCGTGCGCGTGCGCACGACCCCGCGCTCCCCCAGCTCGTCGTGTTGGAACCAGGTTCCTTCTCCCGGTGGCCACGCTTCGATCTCGCATACCCACGTCCGCAGCTGTTCCAGGCCGGCACCACTCAGGAAGTTGGGAACGCCTACGAAGCCATCGCGGACGAAAGCATCGAGGTCGATCTCCGCCGTCGGATCGGGCTTCTGCGTTGACCCGGCCGTCATCGCCATCTACCGCTCCCAGCGTCGTCTTGGGTCAAGCTGAGGTTAGACCAGAAGGAAAACGATGTTCAAGGGCTAGCAAACATATGTAACGAAATTTCGTTTCAAAGTTCACCTTCTGTTCGGTAACGAACTCCACCCAGGTCGTACCTTGTGTGGCTATACCGCGCCGTTGCTGGCGGTTGACAAGATTGCTATCCGGCTCAGGAGTCGATCCCGATGAAGCGCAGCACCGAACGCGTCCTGACCACCCACGCCGGCAGTCTTCCCCGGCCCCCTGAGCTGACTGACGCCATCCTGAGCCGAGAGAACAAGACCTTGATCAAGGATGCGGCCGCACGGCTTCCCGCTCAGATCAGCGCGGCAGTCAACGGCGTCGTCGGATTGCAGCTGAGCTGTGGCCTGGACATGATCAGTGATGGCGAAATGAGCAAGATCGGCTATGCGACCTACGTGAAGGATCGGCTGTCCGGATTCGAGGAAGCTGAGGTGCCAGAAGGCGGTGGCTTGAGCATCGCCGACCTCGACGACTACCCCGGCATGGCCGAAAGCTCGCTGGCCGGGCTGACCACTGCCACCCCGACCTGCACAGGTCCAGTTAGTTACACCGGATACGACGAGCTTCACACGGACATGGCGACCTTCCGCGCGGCCATCGCCGAGCACAACCAACACGAGGGGCATGCGGCAGTGGAGCCGTTTCTCACCGCGGCCTCCCCTGGCGTGATCGCACTCTACCTACCAAACACCTACTACCCGAACGGCGATGACTACTTGTTCGCCTTGGCCGAGGCGATGCGCGCTGAGTATGAAGCGATCGTGGCGGCCGGGTTCGTGCTGCAAATCGACGCACCGGACCTGGCCATGGGACGCCACATCCTCTACGCGCATCTGCCGCTGCCCCATTTCCAGGAGCGCGCCGAGGTGCATGTCGAGGCGATCAACCACGCTGTCCGCGATATCGATCCCGAGCAGGTGCGGGTGCACCTGTGTTACGGCAACTACCAGGGCCCGCATCACCGCGATGTTGAGCTGCGCGACATCATCGACATCATCTTGCGGCTACGCCCGAACGGTCTGGTCTTCGAGGCCGCCAACCAGCGCCACGCCCACGAATGGAAAGTGTTCGAGCAAGTTCGCGTGCCGGACGAAAAGCTGCTCGTCCCCGGTGTAATCGACACCTCCAGCAACTACATCGAACATCCGGAGCTGATCGCCGAGCGCATCACCCGCTACGCCTCGCTGGTCGGCCGGGAACGCGTCTTGGCCGGCACCGACTGTGGATTCGCTTCATTCGCCTCTTTCCTGGCGGTGTCCCCGCAGCTGGCCTGGGCCAAGCTGGCAAGCCTGGTCCATGGGGCGGAGCTCGCCAGCGCGCAGCTGTGGCGCGGCGCAACCGTTCTGCCCTGACCGGAACGCAACGTGAACCGCCACGTGAGCCTCTTGTGTGGGCGGATTCCAGGCATCGTCGCAACGCAAGCGACTGTTGCTGACTCGTGAGCGTAGTCGGGGATCAGCGGATGATGGTCGGGGTGAGCTTTGCGTGGGATGTGTCGCTGCGCTGAGCCCAGGTGTGGGTAGCGGCGGCGAGGGCGAGTGCGGAGCCGGCCAGTACTTGTGGCCCGCCTTGGCGGGTGAGCAGTTTGTCCAACGAGCGGAATGCTCGTCTTTTGCGGGCGAGGATGAGGATGTCGGTCGCGGCGCGTTCCCCGCGCCAGTGCCCGGCGGGCAGGGTGGTGTGGTGGTCGAGCTGGGTGGGTGCGTTGCGGGTTTGCCCGCTCATCCAGTGATCGAGCAGTCCTAGGGCGATGCCGATGCAGCTGGCGACGGTGGCAGTCGAGTTGTCCGGCGACTCGGGTTGCACCTGGTCGAGCAGCGTGGCGGCGAGGAGGGTGTCGCCGTCGAGGATGGCCTCCACGACCAGCCGTAGCGTGACCAATGCGATGTCGCGCGTTTGGCCGAGCGGGCTGAACAACTCCAGGTTGCGACGTTCGACCGCGCGGTTGAGCGCGTGTTGCAAGGTGTCGAGGTCGGGGATGTCGATGTTGTCGACGTCGATGCCTTCTTCGGCCAGCAGTGGCGCCAGCTCGCGCAGCATCTCGTTGGCGAGCCCCGGCTTGAACTCGATTTGCGGCATCCCTGGTGGTGGTTGCGGGCTGCGCCGACGCATGTTCGCCATGCGCCCATCCTGGCAGCGCCGTCGCTGCTGGGTCAGTCGGCTCCGACGCGGAGGAACGCCTCGAGCTGATCGGTCGGAGCCGACCAGCCCAGCGTCTTGCGGGGTCGGTCGTTGAGCTCAGCGGCCACCACAGCCAGATCTTCTGGTTGGTGTACGCGCAGGTCAGTGCCCTTAGGGAAGTACTGGCGCAGCAGCCCGTTGGTGTTTTCGTTGCTGGGCCGCTGCCACGGGCTGGCCTTGTCGCAGAAAAACACCGGCATCCCCAGGATCTGCGTGATCTCGGCGTGTCGCGCCATCTCCGAACCCTGATCCCAGGTCAGCGAACGACGCAGCCGCGGCGGCAGCTGCTCCAAGGCCTGCACCAGGGCGTCGCGGACCGCCTCGGCGGTATGTCGCCCGGGCAGGTACAGCAAGACGGTGAACCGCGAGCTGCGTTCCACAACGGTGCCGATCGCCGAGCGGTTGCTCTCGCCGGTGATCAGGTCACCCTGCCAATGCCCCGGCTGGGTGCGGTCGGCGACCTCGGGCGGGCGCTGGCCGATCATCGCCATGTCCACCAGCCGGCCGGCGCGGCGGGCGTCCGGGCGCCGATGCGGCTTGCGGCGGCGCCGTCCGGTGCGCAGCGCCGTGGGCAGCGTGCGACCTAGCCCACCCAGCTCCGGGCGGTAGACCGCCTGGTAGATCGTTTCCGCGGCGAGGTGACGGTCGGGTTGGTCGGGGAACTGCATGCGCAGCGCGTGGGCGATCTGTTCCGGGCTCCAGCGCTTGGTCAACCGCTCGGCGACAAAACCGCGCAGCTGCAAGTCCCGGATCAGCTTGCCCCGCCCAGGACGCGCTCGACGTTCCACCGCCATGCGCTGCGCCGTAAACGGCCGGTACGAGCCGCTGGCCAAGTCGCGGTTGTGGCGCAGCTCCCGACTGATCGTCGAAGCATTGCGGCCGATCTCTGCGGCGATCTCCCGCACGCCGTGGCCGGCCCGATGCAGATCCCCGATGCGCACCCGCTCGTCCTCGGACAGAAACCGCGACGAGATCTCCCGCTTCCCGACATTGATCACCGGCGGATAGTGCCGCCGCTTGCCGGTGGAACTGGTGATTGTTCGCCCGTGTCGCCAACGTTTCCCCGTTCTCCGGTTCACCCCGACGATCCGACAAGCCTGCGAGCTACTGACACCCTGAGCAATCAACCGAGCAAACCATTCCCGCTTTTCCGTCTGCGGCGCCGAACCCGGCCGACCCCTGCCAGCCATCGCAACTCCCGAATACCTCCGGTGTTGCGACGATCACTGGAATCCGCCGATGCCGCGCCGGGGTCATTTTTCGCGTGCCGTCGACAAGGAGGTCGTGGTCTGCAGCCGTGGTCTTCTAGGCGGTGGTCGGGTTTGCTCGGTTCACACCTGTCGCCCTGGGTGGGGCTGACTGTCCTTCGGCCTGCGTCCCGGCCACCGCTGCCGGTGGAGTGGCTAGAGAGAGGCCTGCGCTGCCCAAAGTTGGTGTGCCCTCCCCGTCACTTGTTGCGAGTGTGTGGACTGCTCATTGGGGAGGTTGGGTGTCGCGTACGGAGGAAAATACTGAGCGGGTAGTCATTGCAATTGATCCGCACAAGGCGTCATGGACTGCGGCGGCGGTGACTGCGTCGTTGCAGCCGGTGGCCACACTGCGGGTGCCGGTGAGCCCGGCGGGTTACCAGCAGCTGCGGCGTTTTGCCGAACGGTGGCCGCAGGCCAGTTGGGCCATCGAAGGCGCCGGCGGCTTGGGGGCTCCGCTGACGGCCCGGTTGTCGGAAGACGGCATCACGGTGGTGGACGTGCCAGCCAAGCTCGCCGCTCGGGTTCGGCTGCTTTCCCAGGGCACGGTCGCAAAAGCGATGCTGCAGATGCGCTGTCGGTGGGCGTCGCCGCGCTGACCTCAACCGGGCTGCGCAGCCTGGTCATCGATGAGACAGCTCTGGCGCTGCGTGCCCTGGTCGACCACCGTGACGACCTGGTTCAGGCCCGCACTCAGACGGTCAACCGGCTGCATCGGTTGCTGATCCAGCTCATCCCTGCTGGGGCGCCTCAGCGCCTCAGCGCTCATGCCGCCGCCGAGTTGCTCACCACCGTTGACCCCCAAGCTCGCTTGCAGCAGACCCTGCATGCGCTGGCCAGCGACCTGATCAGCGAAATCAGCCGGCTCGATGAGCGCATTACCGCGGCCACCGCGCAGATCGCCACCGCGGTGGCCGCCAGCGATACCACCTTGACTGCACTGCACGGCATCGGCACGTTGCTGGCCGGCAAGATCCTTGCCCTGGTCGGCAGCATCGATCGGTTCCGCTCGGCCGCGGCGTTTGCCTCCTACACCGGCACTGCCCCGATCGAGGCCTCCTCCGGTGACATCGTCCGCCACCGGCTTTCTCGCGCCGGCAATCGCCAGCTCAACCATTGCCTGCACATCATGGCCATCACTCAACTCAGCCACGACACCTGCGGTCGAGCCTACTACCGGGGCAAACGCGCCGCGGGCAAAAGCCATCGAGAAGCGCTGCGCTGTCTAAAACGCCGCCTATCCGATGTCGTCTACCGCCGCCTGGTACGCGACGCCCACCCCGACCTCGCGACGGGCCCGGGCCGACACCCGGGGGCGACGACAAAATCCAGCGCGGCCGGCTCAACCCCTACCACCGACTCTTCGGACAAGTCACTTCCCGGACCCGCCACCACTGACCCTATCAACCCCACATCAAGATCAACTTGACCAGAGAGGCGCCGGGGAGGTCACCAACCCAAGCAGAGCAATCGTGCCTCCCGGCGTGCCGGGTTGCGGGACCATTCTCACTGGGCACGACAGTGATAGTCATCGGAAACGCGGATCGCTCGTCACCTCGGCACCTTAGGCGTAGTCCGCCTTGACTAAGGGCTGACCATGACGCTGATCAGGCCTGCTTGGCCCGGTGCTGACGAGCCAACAACCATCTGGACGGTACTGCATTAAGAAGAGTGCGTCTCGAAATTCGCCTGGAACGCGCGTCTCTTCGACGAGTTTTTGAATAGTCGGACTTGTCCTGGCAGCTCCGTGGTGTTGAGTCTGTTCAGTCGTCATCTGGTGGTTCATTCACGATCGCGGGTGCGATGTACCAGTAACGTTCATCCATCGGGATTCCACAACGTGGACATCGCTGTCGTTGCTCATGAACAGTGCGAAGTGCTGCCCACTCCTCATTAAGCCTGCGCCGCTCTTCGGCCTGGCGGCGAAGTTTGGGATGCAACGCCTGAATCGTCCAGGTTGAGCCTAAGAGGAGCCCAAAGCATACCAACAAGATGCCACCGAGGACTTGCAGTATCACTGTGTCGACATAATTGACCTCCTCTGCATGATCCGGTCAGGCAGCTCGAGCCCTTTGGTTGACTGACGCGGACGATCGGCTGTATCAATCATCTTTGTAGCTGCGAGCGCCGCGCGTCGATCACAACGGATGGAAATATTTCACCGGTTGGCCAGATGGCCTTGACCAGGCATAATCCTGCCCGGTTGGCGCGGAAGTTCACACCTAACAAGCAGATCGTTTCCGATAAGACCACGTGAGGTTGTCATTCCTCAGGCGCGTGGCCTCTCAGGATAGGATGGAAGGCAGATGCCGTGTGCTGTGTAAACCGGAAGAAGCCAATCATGCTGGTTTCCTAGGGCCACGCGCATCGCAGATGAGTTCACTGACAGCGTTGCGCCTAGTCTTGCAGGCTGGCTGACGTGTGCTCACCATTAACGAGGCTGGCCAGGAACAGTGCAGCGGATTTACATGAGCCGATCAACCCAGACTTGCGGCCGGGTCAACAACCAACTTGACACATCGCCGTGCGAACGGACTCGGCGAATGGAACGGCGAGTTCTTGATAAATTTCCAGGGCCTTCCGCCAGACCTCACAAGCTTGATCACGCAGTGCGCTATCGGCAGCGATGTAACCTAATCCACACAGCGCCTCAGCTTCACCGCGCCGGTCACCGAGTTGCCGAGCGATGGTCAACGCTTGCGTGTGGTATTCGCGGGCCAGGCCGTATTCGCCAACGCTACATTCAACGTGGCCCAGCTCGCGCAGCGCATCAGCTTCAGCGCGCCGGTAGCCGAGTTGTCGGGCAAGCGCCAACACCTCGGTGTGGCATTCGCGGGCCCGACCGTGTTCGCCGATGAGTCGCTCCAATTGACCCGCTCCCCGCAGTGCGTCGATTTCAACGCGCCGGTCACCGAGTTGCCGGGCGATGGCCAAGGCCTGAGTGTGGCATTTACGGGCCGCGCTGTACTCACCAACGAGGTGCTGCACTTGGCCCAGTCCCCTTAAGGCACCGGCTTCACCAAATCGATAGCTGAGTTGCTGGGCGAGGCTCAATGCCTGAGTGTGGTATTCACGGGCTAGCCCGTATTCGCCAACACTGCGCTCGACGTGGCCCAGCCCCCGTAGCACGTCGGATTCGACGCGCCGGTAACCGAGTTGCCGGGCAAGGATCAGCGCCTGAGTGTGGTACTGGCGGGCCGCGCTGTACTCGCCGATAAGCCGCTCATCCTCACCCAGTCCCCGTAGCGCATCGGATTCGACGCGCCGGTAACCGAGTTGCCGGGCAAGGATCAGCGCCTGGGTATCGTATTCACGGGCTAGGCTGCTGTCGCCGACGAGTCGCTCGATCTGAGCCAGTCCCCGCAGCGCATCGGCTTCAGCACGCCGATAATCGAGTTGCCTGGCAAGAGCCAAAGTCTCGGTGTAGTAGTCGCGGGCTAAGCCGTAGTCGCCAACACATCGCTCAACCTGCCCGAGCCCCCGCAGCGCTTCAGCTTCCGCCCGTCGATATCCGAGTTGGCGGGCCAGAACCAGGGCCTGGGTGTAATAGTCGCGGGCCAGGCCGTATTCGCCAATGAGCCGTTCAACCTGGCCCAGTGCCCAGAGGGCATTGGCTTCACCGAATCGGTAACCGAGTTGCCGGGCAAGGGTCAGGGCCTGGGCGAGATATTCACGGGCTTGGCCGTATGCGGCGACGAGGCGCTCAACTTGTCCCAGCCCCCACAGGGCGTCGGCTTCAGCACGCCGGTAATCGAGTTGCCGGGCGAGGGCCAGGGACTGGGTGTGATATTCCCGGGCTTGGCTGTATTCGCCGACTTGCCGCTCAACCTCACCTAGTCCCCAGAGCGCGTCGGTTTCACCGCGCCGGTGACCAAGTTCCCGGGCAAGAGCCAAGGCCTGGGTGTAGTGCGTGCGGGCTTGGCCGTACTCGCCGATGAGGTGCTCGACTTCGCCCAGCCCCCACAGCGTGTCCACCTGACCGCATTGGTCCCCAAGGTGCTGGTAGGCGGTTAAGGCTTGGCCGTGGAGGTATCGGACGTCGGACCAAAAACCAAAGTCGTAGAAGTGCGCCGCTAAAACAGTCGCTAGGTCAGCGGCTTGGCTGGTGGGACTCAGCGCGCGGATGCATCCGAGCAAATTGAGCCGCTCGATTGTCAGCCAGCTGCGTGCCTGCACCGCATCAGCAAAGGCCAACATAGCTCCGGAAGCTGTGCCCTTATCCGTGACATACGGACGCAGCAACCGGTCGGCTTCACGGGTGATCGCCAGATAGCTACCGGCTAGGCGATTGATCGCCGCCGCCCGCTCAGTCGGTGGCTCTTCAGCGTCAGCGCGTTCTCGAGCGTAGAGGCGCACCAGGTCATGCATCCGGTATCGCGGACCGCCGGGAACGCCCGCGAGTGACAGCTGCTCGAGCAGGTTGTGGTCCACAAGTTCACGCAACAGCCGCCTGCCCTGGGCGGGGGGCACGTCAGCTATCGCAGTGATCACTACCGGGGTGATCGCAGACCCGGGATGCCACCCGAGCAGACGGAAAGCGCGACGCTGCACATCTGTTAGTTGTTGGTAAGACCACTGAAACGCCGCTCGTATCGACAGATGCTCGGCCTCTAACGCATCCAGCGCCGCGGTCTGATCAGCCAAGTCTGCGGCGACGTCGGTAAGGAGTTCGTCGCGGTGGTGACGCAGCCGTCCAGCGATGAGCCGGATCGCCAATGGCAGCCGACCACATGCGGTCAGGATCTGCCGAAGCGCCTCGTGGTCGTCGCAGCGGTGCTGGCCGACCAGCTTGATAAATAATCGCTCCGCCTCGTCCCACTCCAGGACGTCCAGCGAGAGGGGGTAGGCGTCGGTCAAACTGGTCAGTTTGCGCCGGCTGGTAATCAGCACCAGGCAACTGGGTGCTTCCGGCAGCAATGGCAGTACCTGGTCGCTGGTGAGCACGTTGTCCAGCACGATGAGCATGCGCCGCCCATGGATGTAATGTCGCCATTGCTCTCGACGTTCGACCGGGTCGGCTTTGATCGCCTCAGGTGGTAGGCCCAGCTGAAGCAGCATCTGCTCTAACGCACTGGAGGGCTCTCGTGGCGCCATGCCGGGAGTGTGGCCATACAGATCAACCCAGATTGCCCCGTCCGGGAAGTTCCTGGCGAATTCCTGAGCGGCATGCCGCGCGAAGGCGGTCTTGCCAATTCCCGCCATTCCATCAATAGCATAGATAGTTACCACGGCGCCTTGCGGAGTCTGCTCGGTGATCCGCTCGCGCAATTCGGCCATCGGACCATCCCGGCCGGTGAAGTGCGTAATCTCTCCAGGCAGCCCACCACTTGACCGCTCAGGTAAGGATCCGCGCGTCGGGACGGTCACCAATTTATTCTCGGTGATCGACCGGCTAGCCTGTCGATTTTCATCGTCACGTGAATCACTTAGGCGCCCCGTTTTTGGTCGCGGTACTAACGGGTTCGGAGAATCACCGTGGCGCAGATCGGTCAGATCCAGAAACGCCTGCAATTCACCGGCGGGCATCGTCTCCAGATCGTCAATATCGACGAGTTGGTCCCAAGTGGTGTCGTAAATGGCAGCCAGGATCTTTAGGACACGAACTGGCGGTCGAACACCCCCTTTTGGCCATTTTTCGTACTCGCAGATACGGCTGCCTCGCGTACGGACATGTGGATCTCTTCTGAGCTGGTTGAAGCGCGCGGCGACCTCGTCCTGGGTAAGCTCACAAGCCAACCTCCGAGCCTCACGGGGCCGATATCCACAGCACAGCAAGTCAGCTACGAGCTGTTCGATGGCTTGACGGCCGCACACTCCAAGCCTTACGAGACGTTCTCGTTGCTGCTCGCGGTAGGCCTTGCTACCCGGTTTATGCGGCATGACCATCTCGCCCTCTAGGCCACTCCGTTATCTTTCCGTGATGCGATCGTTATACAGCACTGATCTTGTAGCTTCTCGAGGAAAGCCGGATTTGTCCCTTTCGGCCGGAAAGTTTTAGCCGATAGCCTGAGAGTTTTCCGCATCCAGAAAAATATCTCGCCAGGTCAGAGGCGACTTGGCTAGATGAGAAATTTCTCTACGGGATGTGAACGACACAGGACACCGTATCTGAGAATGTGATCTACTTATTCGACTTCGTCGGCGTTTGCAACGCGCGAACGGTCAAGCGGGCCAGGGTATGTGGGCATCCGTTAACTACACAGCGTGGTCAACCACGTCGCCCGGGCGGCAAAGGAAAACCTCAACTACGCGGACACCCACGCACTGAGGACAGCATCGACGACCGCAAACGGACCCCGATCTCGGGACGAAGAACCGGACTACGAGTGTGTTTAATTGGCGAGGATCTGAGCTTGCGCGGCGGCGAGTGTCGTGCGTGGCCCGGATGAAAGGTCGCCCACATCTAGGAGGAGACTGACCAAAATCTAGGGCTTCTCCGACATGTCCGCCGGGCGCTGGAGATCTCTGAGGCGGCAGCCGCGTAGTAGAAACGGTAGTAAGGACGTTGTGGGAAGCGCTCGGACAGCGTGGACAACGTGGGACGCGATGGACGATCATGCCTGGCTAAACTGGACATGCTGAGACTCGACGTTACGTGTGGGACGGGCGCCACTCGCCTCGTAACCCAGAGGTCGGCGGTTCGAATCCGCCCCCCGCTACCAGGGAAAACAGGCCCGGTCTCAGCGTAGGCCGGGCCTGTTTCATGTTCAGTGGTAACGGATTTGGTAACGCTCTGTCCACGCTCATAGCGTCTCACCAGAGCCAACTTGTCCGGTAGACCAGCGAGGATCACCGAGGCCAGCGTCTGGGCGACCTCGCGGTCGACTTCCAGGTCGCCGTGCATGTAGGTCTCCATAGTGAAGCTCACCGACGTGTGCCCGACTCGTTGGCTTAATGCTTTGATGTCGACTCGCGCCAGCCGGCCAGCGGTGGCGTAACTGTGCCGAACGTCGTGCAACCGGATACGGGGCAGCCCAGCAGCCTGAGCCAGCCGGTTGAAGCGAGTAGTGATGGTGTCCGGGTGTGGCGGCCGACCGTCTTCCCAACAGAACAGCAGCCCGTGGTCTTGATAGGGCTCGCCAGCCACCGCGCGTTCGGCGTCAAGCATGTTCATATGGGAACGCAGCACGCCGGGTGTGTAGGGATCCAGCGCGATGGTGCGCCGGCTGTTGTCGGATTTGCCGTCCTCCTCGACGACCTTGCCGTCTATCACGACACGGTTCGAGCCGACGGTAAGAGTGCTGATGTCGAAATCGATTCCGTCACGGTGCACACCGGCTAGTTCGCTGCGCCGCATGCCGGTCGTCGCTTCGAGGACCCATAGCGCAAAGAACCGATCATCGCCCGTCATAGCGTCCTCGTGAGAGTGAATTGATCAGTGTCAGGCTCTACGCCACGAACCCGAGACGGGCCTTCTGGTCCCTGGGTGCTCACCATAGTCGCAAGTTGAACCTCGTCCAGCAAGAAGTGGCCGGGACGTCAGCCGCCCCATAGTGACGGATGCCCGGATCCAAGCGCTTGGTTCTGGCCCGGTGGCCTCCGTGCACTGCCTCGGTACAAATTGGGTCCAAACCGCACTACCCAATACCACCTAGCGTTGACCAACATCAATCGGCATCTTCGCAGGCCACCGGCCAGCTTGAACACCGCAGCGCTTGTCAGAGCTGTCCCAGCGGCGTTACATCAACAACCGCAGCGCCGTCGAACAAATATGCTCTCGCCGCCGCTAGGAGCCGTACGCACTTGGCTCCCGCAAGGGCTTTCTGCCTTCGGAGATGACGTCAGACGGTGAAGGGCGTTCTCCTTTGGTGGCTCCTCGTCACTGCTCCATTACGCTGCTCAGCTGGCGGAGGAAGGAAATTGAGATGATCAAAGGCTTCAAGGACTTCCTGTTGCGGGGCAACGTGGTCGACCTCGCTGTCGCTGTAGTCATCGGGGTGGCCTTCGGGTTGGTCGTCTCAGCGTTCACCGACAAGGTCGTCAAGCCACTGATCAACGCGATCACTCCGGCCAATAGTCCGGGCCTAGGCTTCACCGTCATTCCCGGCAAGGACACCACCTACGTGGACGTCGCGGCGGTGATCACCGCGGTGATCAATTTTGTGCTGGTGGCCTTGGTGGTCTACTTCGTGATCGTGCTGCCGATGAATATGATCAAGGCACGCCGGGAGCGCGGCGAGGAGCCCGGTCCTGCCGGACCCACCGACGTCGAGTTGCTCGCTGAGATCCGCGACCTACTCCGCCAACAGCAGCGCAGCGACTAACGTCGCCGCTCTATTTAAAGTGATGCTGTGGGCAGCCAGCCGGTATCCCCTGGGTTGGTAGCCGGAGACCTAGCAGGCCGGGGTGGTGGTCCACCTTGACGAGTCGGGTGCTCGAGGCAGCCTCGCCGACTGTCCAAAGGTATCGGGTCCCCCTTCTGTCTTCCCGCGGCAGATCGCGTAAATATCAGCGTGCTTACCTGGATCGGTAAGTGAGCGAAGTTTCCCTCGCGGCGATCCGTGCCCACCGGGAAGTGTGCGTACCGACCGATCCGATGCTGCGGTCACGAATATTGCAGGGCCGTCACTATCCATGAACAATCGCCAGCACGGCCTAAGAATCCTAGGCATAAGAGTCGCGCGAGTTTGAATCATCGGAAGGAGCCCGCCATCCCAGTGCTGGGCACTGGCGGTGCTGGCGGGGTTATCCACTGAGGTGCGTAGCTCAGGGTCGGAGTATGCCAGCGGCGGGGCGCTGTGCAGATAGCAGCCCCGCCATTGGTCCTTTGATTAACGATCAGTCCCAGGAATCCCAATCATCGTCGTGCCAGTGGCCCCACCGGTCGCACGAATGCCGATGGTGGTGATGACGATGACGGCCATGGTGATGCCAGTCGTCGTCTCGATCGGCCGGACGCCAGCCACCGATGAACACTTCTGATACGCGCATTGCGCGCCCCTCCCTAGTAACCAGAGCCAGCGTTGCGCCGTCCCTAACCGCTTATCGCTGCGGGTTACGCGGAAGTTTCGCGCTCCTAGAAATCGAGTTTGTGTCGATCGTCGCTGTGGATGGGCGTGCGCGACCGTGGCAATGGGTGTGGCGCCATCGCAACGCACCAGAAGGGATGGAACCGATCATGATGCGGATGCGACGTTTCCCCGTCGAATCACGTCGACAGCAATAGGATGCCGGAGATGATCAGCATCATGCACTTTCCGGTCTCCAGGGCGACATAGACATGGTGACCGCCTGAGCGTTGCGCCGGTGCCCCAGCGAGGATGCGGTTTGTCCGGCGAGCCAACCGCGGCCGCACCAACACAAGCTGCACCCCCAAGATCGTGACAGCGACTAGCGCCGAAGTCATGATCCACGCCGCAGCGGGAGCGATGATGACGCACACCACGAGCGTGGCGGCAAAGACGGCCTCGACGGTATTGAGGGCGCCAAAGACCAATCGACCAACCCCCAACCCGATCCGCAAGGTCACCTCGGGTGCGCGGAACTTCAGCGGTGCCTCGAGGAAAGAGATGGCCAGCACCATCCCCAGCCACACGAACGTGACGGCACAAGCAACTGCCAGCGGCGCAGTCATGAACCTGCCGGGCCTGGACGGCGCACGAAGGTCATGTAGCAAGTCATGGTGCCCTTTCCCGTGGGCAGGTCACAAAGGGCATAAGCCCCAGCTCAGTGTGCGCTTGGACCGACACGCCCAGGCAGGCCCCCCAACCATGGACATCATAGGAGTTCACCGAACCCATCGAATCAGCCATGTACCAATGAGGCTCGAGAGGAATCCTGTGTCCGACAAGGAACTCGACGTACGCGCGCTACCCGCACCTGACCGGCACGCGGCAATCTTGCAGACCTACGAGGCTTTGTCCGTCGGCGAGTCTGTCGTACTCGTTACCGATCACGACCCGCATCATCTGCGCGACGAGTTCGATACCGATCATCCCGGCAGCCACGGCTGGGAATATCTCGATCAAGGTCCCGAAACGTGGCGGATCCAAATCGGCAAATTGGCCACCACCCCACTGCCCCGCGTTGTTTGCGACACGATAACCATGATCCATCACAGCCAGCCCCAGTGGGGTGTCGCGTGGAAGCTACCGATGCATCGGCGTGACCTTGACTCCAACATCATCCGGCTGGCACCGGGTGCCTCCATCAGGGCGCATGTCGGCCCCGACCTTGACGTGCTGCTGTTCGTCCTCGACGGAACCGGCCACCTCACCACCGAGATCCACACCATCGACCTACACCCCGGAGCACTGATCTGGCTGCCCCAGCGTTCCCGGCGCCAGTTGTCCGCCGGACCACACGGCCTGAGCTATCTCACCGTCCACCAACGCCGCCAGTCCCTCATCCTCAACCCCGCACCACCACTAAATAACGGAAGCTCCCTGGAACAGAACAGCTAAACATGCGCTGTGCTGACCGGGGACGGCGCAAGCCCGATGTCGTACCGAGGAGATTGCGCACCTCTGAATCAAGTGGCCTCGCCGCAGGCCATCCCGCAAGGGCGCGCGCTGCCACCACCAGGTGACCGCAGTCGTGACCGCAACGACCAGCACCACGCCGCACTCAAACACGACCCGGCGAACGGCACATACCCACGTTGCGCCATCTGACTAGGCGTCTGCCTGCATCTGTTAATCGCAGGATCTTTCTCTCGCGCCGAGTTGCCAAGCCACGACAGCCAACGAGCACAGCCGCTCGGCGCACGCACCGATTTCGCGCTGAAGATTCCAGATCGGGGCCGTCTGTGGGCCGTCTCAGCGGACGAAACGACGCTCAACAACGAGATACAACGCTGACCAACAACGAATAATGTTCGCTGGTCAGCACCGCTGTCCGCGGTCATGATCAGGAGGTCGGCGCCGTGTCCGTCACCGGTCCCTAGGTACCCCTACCGACCAATGACGTTAACTGTCTATTTTTTGTTTGTTTACCGTTCGTTCATTACGATCGCGGTTGCGGGAGCCGGTGCGTGGCCGCGGTGGCGTCAGGAGCTTCGCATCGCGGCTGCGGCATTCGCTGTAGCGAACGTGCGCCCACAGTGGCGTTCTTGACACCAGAAACGGAGTGCCGCAGATGGATCAAGCGTCCCGAAGGATGGACACAGCGGGAAGGAATAGCAGCCCCCGCTTCGGGGATCAGCGACCGATATGCCTCAGGCGGTCACGTGGGCAGATGCAGTGCCCGGATGTGTCCGCTGGTCAACGGTGATCGGTCTGCAACTGGTGTGACTCATGGCGATAATGACGGTGCTGGGGACAGCAGCCATCGTTTTTGTGATCACCAATGTCGACGCGTTTGTAGTGCTGACCCTGCTGTTCGCCGCAAGCCGCAGCACCGGTGTTCCCCGACTCGCCCAGATCGTCGCCGGGCAATACCTCGGCTTTATGGCGTGGGTGGCGGTCAGCGTTCTTGCTGCCGCCGGGCTGCGCCCAGTCCCGGATGCCTGGGTGGGGCTGCTCGGTGTGCTTCCTCTTGCGCTGGGGCTGCATGGTTTGCTGCGTGCCCGTCACCGCGACCCCACCTACGTCCCCGCAACAGGCACGCTATCGGTGGCAGTGCTGACCATCGCCAACGGTATCGATAATGTCACGGTCTACGTTTTGCACTTCATCACCCTGCCACCCCGCAACGAAGCGCTGACCATCGCTACATTTTTTGTCCTGCTCGCCGTGTGGTGCGTTGCCGCGGCCCTGATCGGCAGCCATAAAAAGGTAAGCACTTTGGTGGGCGCCGCCGGGCGCTGGCTTATCCCCACCATATTCATCACCATCGGCGCGTGGGTTCTCATCAGGTCCGGGGTCTTGACCAAACTCCCCACACTCGCATCACCCAGCACGCGCCATTAACACCCAGCAATGGCAGCGGCTGTGTCGTTGGTGTACACACAACACGACGTCAGAGGGTGGTTGAACAGGCGAGGGAGACTACCAAGCGTCAGGCCATCTCCAGCTCGTCAAACGTCGGGTAGCAGTGAGAAGCGGTGAGAACCACCGAGATGTATTTGCGCTACTCTGGCTGACCGCTCTTCGGTGGATGGCCAAGTCGGCACCGGCCATGTGAGAGATCACCCAGATCTAGGATGTCCTCACTCACGAGCGGGCACCGTGGTTGGCACGGGAATGGGCAGCAGCTTGGCGCTGAGTCGGCCCGCGGATCAAAGGCGCCTGACTTGATCAATCCGCGAGCGTGCCAGCCGCGGTGACCGCAGTTGTGACCGCAACGACCAGCACCACGCTGCACTCGGACACCACCCAGCGAACGCCACATACCCACGTCACGCGATCTGACTAGGCGTCTGCCTGCATCTGTTAATCGCAGGGTCCTCGCCTCTGTCGCCGACCACGGTCGGGGCAGACCAGGGGAGTAGGGACCGTGCTAGGTAACGGCGGTGGTAACGAGACGCCGCGCGACCGAGTGAGTCGGCTGAGACAAAGCGAAATAACATGGGAGCGAGCGGTCGTACTGGCCAGCATGGTGTTGGGCCGGTACAGGTGAGACGACCCTGGGACGGCTCATAACCCAGAGGTCGGCGGTTCGAATCCGCCCCCACTACTACCGCAGAAGGCCCTGACCAGCTGTTCAGTGACCTTCTCGTTGCTGTGGGGGCTCATGACAGGGGTGAGTCTGACCTGGTAGTCACGCAGTTAGTCACGGTCGCATCGCCGGGTGAGTTCGGTGCTGACATTGTCCCAAGGATGGCCGTCGCTGCGAGTCGCGCACCCTCTGCGTCCATGCCGGGGATGACGTGCATGTAGACCTGCTGAGTGAAGGCGACCGAGGAGCGTCCGATGGGTGAGGGGATGGCCTGGCGAATCAGGCCACTGGCGACGTATGGCTTATGGCGGCCGACGTGCGCGTCATCCCCGACCACCATGGGCGACGGCAGCCCTCGCGGAGCTCGGGTGGTCAACTATTGTCGATCGCGTGCGGGGAGGGACCGACAGGATCCGATATCAGTGGTTACTGATTGTTGCCATCGCCGCGGGCCTGATTGGCATGCGCCACCTGGTCGCCGGACACGGAGGCCAGGAAGGGCAGTCCGCCCATACGCCGATGACCATAGCGGCAGGCCCCGGGTTGTCCCTGATGAGCCCGACACCCACCGACATTCTCATGCTGGGCTCGCGGTGAATCCGGTTCTGGCGAGGGTGGCCGCGAACTCAGTGCTGGCGTCACACCCTTGCTGCTGTGATCCGATGGACCTGGTGGGGCACTGTTGGTTTGGCCGTCTTGACGGCGATGACTGCCCTGGCCGCCGCATTGGTCTTGGTGACAGCATGGCGACGACTCTGGGAGCCGGGGCATCTGCTGGTAGGGGTCGGCGCCGTTCCCGCGCGGGCACCGCCTACCGGCTCCGTTCGATTTATCCAGCTCGGCGTTCTGAGGCGCTGATGCCGCTGATTGATCAGCGACTGATTCAGCCAACTCATCTTCGCAGAGGAACATCCCTATGACCACGCCCAGCATCATCATGCCCATTGTGGCTTTGGCCGCCGCCCTGACCGTTGGTGTCGTCCTCGGCGGCTGTGACTCCAACACCACAGCATCGTCTTCTAGCAGCCCAACGACCTCACAGTCAGTAGCCCAGGCCCACAACCAGCCCGATGTCGCGTTTGCGCAGAACATGATTCCGCACCACGCCCAGGCCATCGCCATGTCCCGACTGGCCGCCCAACGGGCGGTATCACCTCAGGTGAAAGATCTCGCTGCTCGTATCCAGGCCGCTCAGCAACCCGAAATCGATCAGATGAGCGGCTGGCTGCGCGCTTGGCACGAGCCGGTACCGGCCACGGACAGCCCCATGAGCGGCACGGAACAAGGCGAGATGGGCCAGATGGATCACGACGCCAGCGGCCCGTTGCCTGGCATGATGTCCGGCGATCAGATGCAGCAGCTCGAGCAAGCCACCGGACCTGAGTTCGACCGAATGTTCCTGCAGATGATGATCACCCACCATCAAGGGGCCATCACGGTGGCGCAGACTGAGCTGCGCGCTGGGCAAAATCCCGCTGCCCGTCAACTCGCCCAGCGCATTATCGACAGCCAACAGCGCGAGATCACCGAAATGCAGGCCCTGCTGAGCAGGCAGTAGATCGCCTGTGGGCCAGCCCGCAGGCACATAAGCGAAGATTGAGCGCCACCCTCCGCCTTCCTCCGTGTGAATGTCCGAAGGAGTCGTCGTTAAGGCTGGTTCCGGTCGTGCTCGTGGCCTGTGCCGTGGTCGCTGGCTGCATTGGATTCCGCGCTGTGGTGGTGTGAGTGGCGGTTGTGGAAGTGGTTGTGCTGGTCCGCTGCGTCGGGTGAGCCGCCCATCATGCGCAGCATGGCGATCCCGCCGGTGCGCACGAAGCGAACGACAAGCACGGTGGCAAGGACCAGAAAAACGATGTTGAGCCAGGTGGTGTAGTTCCACATGATGCCCTCTTCCATCACTCTCGCAGAACGCTGAGTGGGAATCAGTCCCGTGATCCCGAAGAGGAACTCTACAAGATAGCCAGCACCGACCATGGCGGCGTAGAAGGTGCCCAATATCACCAGCGCCATCCGCGCGCCGTAATACTTCCGGTAGATATTGAGAATCGGCAGGATCACCAGGTCGGCATAGATAAACGCGGTCACGCCACCGAAGCTGATGCCTCCATTCCACAACACCGCCGCAAGCGGCACGTTGCCGATCGAGCAGACAAAGCTGAGAATCGCCACGATCGGACCCACGATCGGCCCCCACAGCGCGGAGGCTACGGGATAGTCGGTGAGAAAGAAGCTGCGCCAGAACTCTTCGGGCACCCAGGCGCCGATCGCTCCGGCGAAAAGGAGGCCAAGCACCACGTCGCGCAGGATCGCCGCCCATTCCATGACGAACACGCGCGCCACGGCGGTGACACCTTCAGCTGAAAACAACCGCTGCCAAAACGAACCCTCGGCCTGGATGGACATGTCCATCGCCGCGTGGCCTTCCATCGAGCCGGCCAGGCCCTTGTCTGCCTGCTGGCGTGCCTTCTCGATGAGCCACTGACGAACGAACAGCCGGAACAGCACAGCGACCAGCACGATCAAAATCGGACCGCCCACAAACTCGGCCGCAGTGAACTGCCAGCCCATCAGCAACGCCAGAACCACACCGAGCTCGAGCACCAGGTTAGTGGAGCCAATCTCGAAGACCATCGCCGCGGTGAAGTGCGCGCCCTTACGGAACAACGACCGCGCCAACGCCACCGCCGCATAGGAGCACGACGACGAGGCTGCTCCCAGCGCGGCGGCCACCGCGAGGGTCCGGGGATGGTCGTCACCCACTAGGCGCACGATCGTCGACTTGGGCACCACCGCCTGCACCACGGCGGACAATGCGAACCCGAGAACCAATGCCCAGAGGATTTCCCAAGTCATCGAGCCCGCCAAGGCCAACGCATGACTGATCGCATCCATAGCCGTGGCCACCTCCTAGGGACCCGAGGGGTATTTCTCCGAGGACTCTCACCTCCGCACGGTAGTCACGGCGACCCAGATGACCTCAGCGCTGTGTGAGCAGGAGCCGGCGAAGTGAGGACACCTGCCGGTGGGCATCTTGGTCAGCTATGAGCAGACTTCTGTGGGAGGGGCTTAACCTCGACCACGCGCTGTCGACAGCAGTTTCCTCAAGCAGTGCGTGTACCCGGTGGTCGATCTCGTCGCGGATAGAGCGCACCTCGGGAAGGGTGTTGCCGGCGGGGTCGGGGAGGTCCCAGTCGAGCTAGCGCTTGCCGAGGTAGACCGGGCAGGCGTCCCCACACCCATGGTGATGACTACATCGGCAGTCTGGACCGCGTCATCGGGTCAGCGGCTTGGGGAACTCGCTGGATGGTTCCAGCCCCACCTCTGCCATGGCTGCCAGATGACCGAGCAGGCCGACGCGTGCTTGTTCCCAACGGACGCGTCGGTGTCTCTGACATCGTTGCCGAAGATCACCTCACTCCCGAACAGCAGGTCGAACGGCGCTGCCATCTGGATGCCGGTAGACAGCGTGGCTGTTCTTCGTAAGCGCGGAGCCAAACGGAGCGACTCCACAGTGGCGATCTTGCGAAAGTGGTAGGTGAGAAAGCGTCGACTTACGCCGCGCCTGGAATTTGGAATGCGGTGACGACGGGAATGGTGGTCACGTGCTGCTGTGGATCATCCGCCTCATCAAGGTGGAGCGCGACAGCTTCCGCAAGGTGCCCCAAAGCTTCGTTGATTGTGCGGCCATGGCCGGCCACATCGACCTCAAGGCACTGCGCTATGCACCAGTCTTGTTCCAGGCCTACCGCGGCAGTGAAAGTGCGCCACATGGCCGATTGCCTCAGTGTGACACCTAGCATCCTTCCTATGGTCGCGCAATTACTGATTGCGGATCCTCGCAGGCGAGCGTTCTTGGAGCCGGCCTTCCAGAGGTACGGACAACACCGAATAACTCACGGGGTAGTGCGACTGCCACTTTGACCTCCTCCCAGCGGGCCGTGGAAACGCGCTACACAATTGCTTGATGGCCGCTTCCCGTTAGTTAAAAGGAACCTTGACAAGGCTTGTGGACTCCTGGTCCGCCGCGCGGAATGATCCACGTTTGTTCGCCGGGTAGTTGTCCCCCGTAGGGTTAATTGCAGCCTCGTCTCCGGCTATTGTTTACTGTTGGGGGCAAGGCTCCGCTGCTAAATTCCTGACAGCGGCAACCCTGACGACTCGGGTTTCCATAGTCAGGATTCGTGGAATGAACCTGTATTCGGTGCATCCATCGCAAAGTGAAAGTGAGTTATATCGTGCATAAGAATGGATTTTTGACTCGGTTGGCATCGGGCACCTTGGTGGCCGCCGCCGCGGCCGCGGCAGCTTTGCTTACTGGGGGAGTGGCCAGTGCCGCAGCACTACCGAGATCGGTGGACGTCATCACCGCGATCCTCCCTCCGGCCACTGCGGCAGGCGGCGTGCAGTTCGACGATGGCAGCGCGACCCCTGGTGATTGGCTCGCCATGACCAACGGCACCGTTTCCACCACCGGGGCACTGTCCTCCATAGATCATTCCTTAAATAGGATGTTCATCTCCAGCGGATCGACCTCCAACATCGGCAATGGCACCGATGGCACCGATGGAGCTGACGGTACCAATGGAGCTGACGGCACTAACGACAACGGTGCCAACGACAGCAACGGCAATGTAGATAATGGCGACAACGGCAACAGCGCCAACGACAACGGCGCTAGCGACGGTGGAAACAACAATGGCGGCACGGGTGTCAACGATAACAACGGCAATGCGGATAATGGCGACAACAACAAGGAAAACGGCAATAACGGTGGCGATAATGACAAAGATGGCGACGACGGTGGCAATGGCAAACATCACAACCACGGAAACTGCGGCGACCTGGGTCGCAACCACGGTAACCGGCACAGCAAAGCGCATTTGAGGTAGCAACCGGGACAATCCGGATCTCGGCAACGTGGGCAAGCTTGGGCAACGCCTTGGACAATTGGCGCGGCAAGCTGAGGGCGGGGAACCTGGCCAGGATCCACTTCGGAGCTGACATACCAGATCGCGCAGAATCAAGGACGTCCAGCTTATTAGACCATTTGGCCGATCTGAGTCAACGCGGTACGGCTGCGACTTCCCCGATGCTGCCGATCTACGTTGTCAGGCGTCAGCGAGACACTTATTCCAGCAGGTTTCTGGGATACGCAACTGTTGTGCTTTGTTGCGTCGTCAGGCCAGCGCAGTGACATTGCGGCAAGCTATTAATTGAGGAGTAGGGGTGCCGCTTTTCTGGCACCCCCACACGTCGTTGCCTTATTGCAATACCGCTGGCGTTGCTGAACGAGACTGGTTCTCGCTACGTTGCTGATGGAGGTCCGACTTGTTGCTTGGCGGCGTGATCGACGGGATGCGTGTCGAGTTCGAAGCCCCAATCGCTATTGTCTTGGGATAGCTCGAAGCCATCGGCCTTGCCGTCGCCACTGAAGTCACCCGAGTCGGCGATGTAGGTGTGACCGAGCTTCTGGTCGCCTGGCAGGGTACCGGGCGGGAAGTTGTCCACGATCGCGTCCAGCGCGGCCTGGAACATCTTTTGGTGAGCGATCTCCCGGGTCATGAGGAAGTTCAACGTGTCCTTGCAACCGGCATCGTCACACTGTTTGATCAGTCGCTCGTAAACGATCTTAGCGCGCGCTTCGGCGGCAATGTCGGAGTACAGGTCAGCCACCGGCTGGCCCAGCGTATCGATGTAGGCAGCAGTCCATGGGGCACCCATCGAGTCGGTCAGCCGCGGACCTCCGCCGCCTAGCACGTTGGGTCCACTGTTTAGTGCCAGGGTGAGGTAGTCGGGCATTTCGCCGTCTAGCAGCTCACCGAGGTAAGTGCCTTCGACCTGGTCGACAAGCTGGGAGGGTGATCCCTTGAGCAGCATCGAAAGGGTCTGGGCCACCATCTCCAGGTGCGACAGCTCCTCGGTGGCGATGTCGAGCAACATACTGCGGCGTGGACCGTCGGGCTCGTTCCAGCCTTGGGTGAAGTAGCGCATGGCCGCAGCCAGTTCACCATTGGGGCCGCCAAACTGCTCCAGCAGCATCTTGGCGAAAGCGGGATTCGGCTGGTCAACCCGCACGGTGTACATCATTTTCGGGTTGTGCAAAAACATCAGACAGGGTTCCTTCCGGTCGCGTACTGGACAGCCACGGGCGCTGCAACACAACAGGCCCTGGCACGAACCCCGGAGTACCAACTTTGACCGTCCTCACACTCATGAACTCACACAAGCGCCCCTCATCCTCATCGGAGGCCAGGAGGCCAGGGCAGCGACGGCCGCGCCGCGGCTCCGGCGGGGCTCGAGCCGTCGGAGTCCCCACCCGGGTGATGCTGATATTGGTTTGTATCTCTCAGAAGTGACGGACCTCGTAGTCCTGTGACCGTACATAGATCACCGGTCATAGAGGGGGAATCAGTCATGTCTGCTTTGAGCAATTCGACGTCTTCGACGGCTGACCGTTATGCCACGAGCATGATTGCTCACCAGCTGCCCACCGAGCGCCAGCGACTGCACCTGCTGGGACAAATGCTCGATCCGGACACCTTTCGCATTCTGGAGCAGCGTGGCATCCAGCCTTCCTGGGCCTGCTTGGAACTGGGCGCTGGTACGGGTTCGATCGCCCGTTGGCTGGCCGGCTACTGCCCGCATGGTCACGTCGTAGCTACTGACAGTGATACCTGCTTTCTTTCCGAGTTGTCTGCTCCGAATCTCCAGGTGTTGCGCCATGACGTAGTAACCGAGGACTTTCCGGCCGGTTCGTTTGATCTCATCCACGCCCGGTGGCTGCTGGCGAACCTGCCCGAGCGCGAGGAGGTGCTGGCCAAAGCAGTGACCTGGCTTGTCCCCGGCGGCTGGCTGGTCATCGAGGACCCCGATAGGACGCCGTTAGACGCCTCGCCGCATCCGATCTTGAGGCGGTTTGGGGATGCCGTGGAGCAACTGGTTGCTGAGTCGCATGGTGCGGACTTGCGCTGGGCCCGCCGGCGGCTGCCAGCTGCGTTGGCCGAGGTAGGTCTGGTTGAGTTGGGTATATCCGTGTCCGTAAAGACAGTCGGTGATGGTGGTGCGGATGACGCGGCCTACCGGATGACCATGGCTCAGGCACGCCCTGGGCTAGTAGATCGTGGATTGTTGTCTGAGGCCGAGTACGAGGCTGGCATGGCACTGCTTGATGAACCAGCGGTCATTGATGCGCCATTTGCCAACATCATCGCATGGGGCCGCCGGCCACCTAGGTGACGCGCACACATGTGGTCGTTTCACTCGGGTGGGCTAGAAGCACACGCGAGCTGCCGGCGGCTGTGCATACCGACTTTGTCCGGGATCGTTGAGGTGGACCTGGTGGTGATGGCAAGGTCGCAGCGGTTCCTGGCGCAGCCATCCACACGTGCAACCGTTGGTTTGTTAGGAGATCTCCGGTGGTGCGCCTGGCTTCACCGGAGTGACGGATTTGGCGGGACTAGGCTGCGGTGGCGGCGGTACCGGGGGCGATGCTGGCACCGGGTCCACTCGGCGACGCGGCAATGTCTTCGCTTTGAGCAGCCTGTGGGGGGCCGGCTGAGGTGGCGTGATGATCTGGGGCGCTGGTGCAACCAGCGCTGGGGCTAGGGGGATTGTGGTTACCTGCGGTGCGGGTGGCAGCTGCGGTGGACGAGGGGCCGACCCAGCTAGTGCGTTGGCGGGGTCGGATGTGGTAGTCGCGTTGGGATGAGTAACCACGTCCGGACCGGCCACCCAGTCCGCGCCAGCGCGAACACTGGCGGTGGGCACCGCGGCTGTTGTTCTCTGGTCGTACTGTTGGCCAATGACGAGAATGGTCAACACACCGACGAGAGTTGCGGCGCTCCCCGTGACGGCCAGCAGAAATCTATTAGACTGCGCCCAGTAAAAATCCATTTGGCCCCCCGGCTTGACCTCCATGAAAACTAATGGCAAATGCTACTAAGCGAAGTTGGTTACAGAGCTGAGCTAAGATTTAATGCGGTAACCCGAGTTGATTCCGGCCCGTGATTACAAACGGGTGCAGCACGGCTGCGACCTAATACTCGACCCCTCTCCATAGTGCTGCCCCGAGCGCGCGTTCCAGGATAAGTTGCCGTTGAGTCGGAAGACAACCTTGGAACACCTATAGGATGAACCCTCACGGCGGACAGTGCCGCCTGCTCAAGGACATAGCCTGTTCGCCGCGCCCCGAAGGCACCTTGTTGTCACTTGGCTTGGTTGGTAGCTTTTGATCGTGCGTAAGCTGTGATAATCCTGTGAGCAGCCGGATGGGCGCGATTTTGATCTTAGGCAGCGCCCTAGCTGTATGACGAGCCGACCTCGAGCAATTCCGCGTAAGCCGTCGAAGACCCTCATTCCCAGGATCGGCAATGTCGATCATTGCCAGTGGTGCTGCCTGTCTATTTCTGCGATGTTTCCGTCGTCTGGGCGCTCAGGCGGGCGGCGCGATAGCCGGCGCGTCCGGGCGGGGGAAGCTGGATGGTCAACGGACGCTGCTCGGCGCGAGAGATCTGCAAGCCGGCTGGTGCGGGGTAGGGATTGGTCGGAGCGTGGGGATGATGGGGAGGCACCAAGCCAAGTAATGCCCGCAGCGCCGGCTCTGGCGGACCTTCATAGGCCCACACCACGAGGTGCGGGGCAAACGCGTCAACCCGGTTGTGCTTGGGGTCGGGCACCCGGGCGGTAATGATGCGGTCGAAGCGTCGGATGGTCAGCAGATCCAGGTAGCCATCCCAGGAGTAGGACGCGACCAGAGCACGCGGTGCGTTCCGTGGACCGCAGCAATACAGCACGAACCCGTCAGCGACCACGGCCCGCAGCAGCTGCTCCACCTCCGAGGGCAAGCCCACCTCACCGCCGACCCGCAGCGATGATGAGGCAATGATGCCTGGGCGCCAATCACCCTCTACCGTGCCTATGCCACGGTGGACCTGCTCAGCCGTCGGTGAATGCGGAACATGGATGGACTTTCTCGCCCGCGTGCGTAAAGACCCCATGATGCAAATCTCCCCCACGCCGGATGGTTGGTCGGACAGTCGTGCAGTCACGGTCGCAGTAATCAGACGTTAACGCAAGCGGAACTGCCGTTGAATGAAATTTCGCTGCTAACCGTCGTGTGCGGATGTACGAACTGACCGAGGGTACGTACGCCAGGGTTGCGATTCGCGTGTTATGACCGCTTTGGCAGGTATCTTCGCTAAATTGAGTCTTTAATCTGACGTTTCCCCACTGTGCGCGGTTGAGGCAAACCGCGGGCCTGACGCTGTTGGCGAACTACTATTTTGGGGTCCTGAAATCAGCCACAAGAAAAGAAATGCCAGGTTTCAAGGATTTCTTGCTACGGAGCAACATTGTCGACGCGCGGTGGCCGTGTCAGGGGGTGGCTTTTGGGTTGGTCGTCTCAGCGTTCATCGGCAAGGTGGTCAATCCGCTAATCAACGCGATCACTGCGGCCATCAGTTTCCGTCCTGAACCTAGCCACGGACAGGTGGGCAGTACACCTCCGCGGGCCTGATGGCCTGCCGATGTTGTGGGGCCACGCTAGCTGGCCGGCGTTCTCTCGGTGACCGGTCAGCCGACATCCGGTGCGTGCCTGTGCCAATCTAAATCAATCAACATGTACGCGAGCACATTTATACGGACTTCGATTAATTCACTTGTCAGTTCTCCGGCGGTCAGCTGGCTAAAAGGTGAGCCGGCGCTTCGCCAGGCACCTAAGAATGATGAAGTCTATTTGCCGTCGGATGAACGGATCGCGGCCGTTGCTGCGGTGTAGGAATTTTTTGCTCGTCGTGCTTTACCGCGGGACCGATGGGTTCTAAGTGCGCCTGACACGCCGCGTGGCACCACAGGCATCCGCATCCCATCCGGTAACCGGCGAGTGTCCCGTGTGGCGCGTTAAGGACGCTACGCCGACCTAGTTCAGCCACTGTCGGACTCCTTTAAAGGTCACCAGGGACAGAGACGTACCGTCGCAGACGTTTCTGGCATATGCAAGTGCAGCTGCGCATTCGGTCGCTTTTATCACCTGAGTGAGCAGTACGGGATGGATGCACGTACTGATGCAATTACAAACACCTCTGAGCGGCTGAAGTCGACAGCTCCTCAAAATAGTGGGCGCGTTTACTGGCGAGGTATGGAGCACCGCGGTCTTTGGGCGCACCGGTATGCGGATCAGGTCCCTGTGGCTCGGCGTAGGGCGAGCCGGCTACCTGCTGCAGCAGAGCCTGACGCGCCGCGGTGTCAGCTGCCCTGTTTGGTGAGTACGACGGATGGGTATGGCGCCGGCATGGCTGACACGTCCCTGGGCTCGCCTGAGAAGGATCCTCAAGACTGGGTCACCGGTGACGAGCCGATGACTGGACCACAGCGCAGCTACCTCGAGACGCTGGCGCGGGAGGCCGGGGTGGACATCCCGGCGGATCTGACCAAGGCTCAGGCGTCTGAGCTCATCGAGAGGTTACAAGGCAAGACTGGACGCAGGCGCTGAGCATCCAGTGCTCGGCTTACCGGATTGCGGGGCTGTGGTTGCCGCTCGTGCCGGGCACCTGCGGCACGGGTTAGCCAAGTTCTATGCTGCTGAGATGACGCGCGAGGAGATAAAGAGAAAATTCGCGGACGAGGGGTTGTCACCGCACTCGTGGAGCAACGGCGCAAACTACTTTTACGCAGAACATTCGCATGAATACGATAAGGTGCTGTACTGCGTGCAAGGGGAAGTGACGTTCCATCTAAAGGAGGGGGACATCGTGCTCCATCCCGGCCAGCGCGTCGATATTCCGGCTGGTACGCCACATGCGGCAACGGTGGGACCAGATGGTGTGGAATGTATGGAAGCGGCCGTCCATCACCGATAAAGGCCAGTGATGCACCGAAACACAATTATGCCACAGCTTCTGCGGTTACCGACGGAAGGCCATCCGGTCGATCATCGCCAAAAACCCGTCTGCATTGAGGCTGGCTCGGGTCGCGCCTACCCCGTCGAGCACGTCAAGCCGGCGAAATTGCTTGATGTTCTCCTTTGTCACGGTCCCGCCGTAGAGGACGTGAGGCCTGGACATGCCGAGCTGGCGCAGCAGGTTCTTGATCGCTATGACCATTTCTTCGACGTGGCTGGCATCGGCCGCACGGTCTGCGCCGATGGCCCAGGCAGGTTCGTAAACCACGAGTAGAGCCTGCTGGCCCACGTTGATGCCGGAAATTCCCTGTTTCAACCGGAGCTCGGTCTGCTCGCGCGCACCGGCTCCGGGCTTGTCCTCGCCGACGAACAAGATAGGAGTGAGACCTGCCCCAGCAGCTGCCGCCACCTTGCTGGCGATCTGCTCGTCGGATTCGCCGGCGGCACGCCGCTCGCTGTGCCCGACGAGCACATACTGCGCCAGTCCGGTCAGCATCGCCGGTGAGATCTCCCCGGTGTGCGGACCTTCCACCTCCCAGTGGCAGTTCTGCGCGCCGAGGCTCACCAGATGATCGTCAGCCATGGCCCGTAGCGGCACCAGCGACACGAATGGAGGGCAGATGATCACGTGGGGTAGCTGCTGCCCTCGAGCCACTCGCTCCCGCAGCCCGTGCTGTATCTCCTGGACCAAGGCCACCGCCTGCTCGACGGTGGTGTGCATCTTCCAGTTGGCGAGCAGGTACTTCACCGATATCCCGAGCCCACGTCTGCAGACAGCGCTTGCCCGTGCCTACATACCCTCAGAGACAGAAGGTGACAGGCTCGGGCTGTACCCATCGACGCTCGATGTCAGCCGTGCGAAGAGCATCGAAAACAGCTTGCACGCGCAGCCCTTCCTCCAGCGATGGCTCGGGCGGCGCCCCGTTGCGGATTGCCGCCCAGAAGTTGCGGGCCACCTGAGTGAAGGCCTCGGTTGAGCTGGCGTCGAGCGGACCTTCACTGCGCAGCTGTTCACCACTGCGGCCCCACCAGACCTGCCGGTCACCGTCGAGCCGTACGGTGCCCTCGTCTCCGTAGATCTCGACGACGTCGCCACGTCCGTGCCGTGCGGTAGCGACCAGGGTCACCACGCCGAGCCCCCCGCCACGGAACCTCAGGAGCAGCCCGTAGGAGTCTTCGGCCGTTACCCGCCGCAGCTCACCGTCCTCTGCTCTGCGGACCGGCACGCCAACCTCGGTGGCGGCGGCCACGGCCTCAACGTCAGGGAAGATCTCCAGCAGGAGATCGAGGTCGTGCACCCCGTAGCCCTGGAGCCGTCCACCGCCGAGCCGGGCGTCATGCACCCAGGTGTAGGGACGGGAGTCCGGATCGGCGTGATCAGAAGAGACGAGTGAAACCGACGCCATGCGGGGTCGTCCCACGACCTCCCGGGCACGCTCGATGACCCGCTGGCGGGTCTGCTGCATCCGTCGCCCGTAATTGATCACGCCGACCACCCCGGCCGCCTGGATGGCAGCCACGATGCGCTGAGCATCCCGAAGGTTGTCGGCCAAAGGCTTCTCGCACATCACATGGAGTCCCCGCGCAGCCGCAGCAACGGCAAACTGCGCGTGCGTTGTCACGGGGGTGGCGATGTGCACCGCTTCGAGGCCCGGCACCGACAGCAGCTCCTCGAAATCGGCGGTGCCGAGCCCTATGCCGGCCTTCTCGGCCAGCTCCTGAGCTCGCTGTGGCCGCCGCGACCACAGGGCCACAGGTTCGAATTCCGCCAGCTTGGTGTAGACGGGGAGGGCTACCTTCCTCCCGTAGCCGCTGCCGACGATAGCGATCTTGATTGGTTCGTCCATGACAGGCCCCTCCGGTCGAGGAAGCTACCGCACGGCTGAACTCGTCGCACCAAGGCCGGTATCTACCGCAGCGGGTTACTTAATCATCCACCATCGCCAGCATGAGCACTGCCGCCGGTGCCAGCCACGCCGTTTCCAGCGCTATTGACCTGGCCGCCCAACGCCTCGGACATCATGCTGAACAGCCCCCCGGCGCCGCCGTTGTGGCCCCCATCGCCGCCCTGCGCACCCGCGCTGAACAGCGACAAAACGGTACGGATAGGCAGGAGCTCTACCTGGAGACCATCGACCTCCGCAAAGCTCAATACATCAGGCATGCGAAACCCCCTCACAGCGGCCTTGAACAGGCCGCAACGGCACACCAATCGATCGATGGTGCTGCCGGTCCGGACCCCTTCCACTACCATGGCGCCGAGGAAGTTCTCTGACAACACCCACCTGCCCCTAAAAATATATGCGGCACCACTTAGTTGTGAGGGCGAGTGTCGACTAGGTAGCCAGTGAGGGAGTTAGGTAGTCCGCCAGGGATGCTGGCCCTCGATCAAGTCGATGACGGGCCGTCGTGAGCCGCCTTGACAACGTATCTGTTCAGGATGCGTGGCGCATGGTCATCCCGCCCAGGGCAACGGAGTACTCCTTCGCCTGGTCGTCATAATGGACGCTATATGTCGTCGGATAGTAGCCGTTTTTCTGGTAGGCCTGCGGTTGTTTAACTTTTTCCTGGACGGCCTGCTTCGTTAGCATCCATTCGCGGGTCATCATCGGTTCGACAAAGGTGTATGCGCCGTCCCATGAGCCATTGATGAGGATTTGTTTGAAGTCATAGTTGCGCGGCTCGAGCCCGTCGGTGGCGTCAACCCAGTGCAGTCCCATAGCAGGTACGGCGTTTTCGGCTGGTGAACCTGGAGGAAGCACGTAATCTCGTGGAACGTACTTCTGGTCGGGTAGGTGCGCGGCCCGTGTCGCGAAGTCGGGCTTGCGAGGATCAATCCCAGCTACTGCGGCCGGGTTGACCATATAAAAGTGGATGTCGAAGTGCGGTTTGCCGAAAAGCTCCACCGGCTGATGTCCGTGGCTATTCCAGTTCAACATAACATGGTCGAATGCGGTCGCCGAGGCTTGGTGCGGGAGGGGCAGAACCAACATCTGCGGAGGAACCGCGTCTTCTGCTGGGAGTCCGTCCAGTGCTGCTGCCGACATTCGAACACCGACCTCGGTCGGGTTTCCAAATTTGTCCAGCATGGCATAGGCTTTGACCCTGCCGTTTCCGATGCTCTGAGACGGACCGAAGAATGTTCCGCTCTTATCTGCCTGGTCGTTACTGCATGCGGTGAAAAATGTCAGGCTTGCGCACGCGACAAGGGCCGTTCCCAGGCAGCGACGCATCCCGCCAGAATGCATGATTCACCCTCACAATGAGAATCGGATAACTCCGGATCGGAGGATCCGCACGGCTGTGGTTGTGGTCCGCTTAGTATGACCTGGCGAGGTATCCTGCGCAAGCCTATATAAATCACGAAACAGCTACGTTGTACCAATCGGGGGTCGAGTCGCGCAGGAGAGTAGTGTACAGTCGCTGCCGGGTCGACATATATTTGTCCTGGCGTGTATCAAGCACGAGCTGTTGTGACTCTTATCGGGTTCGGCAAGTTAAGATAACGCGGCTAAGAGTGTTATCGTGCAGCTCACCTATCACCAAATCGGATCGCTTGCCCGTCGGTCGCTTTCAGCGCGGCGGCAAGGGTGGTGCCGAGGTAGGCGGCCGATCTTGGGTGGTCGGCGCGGTAGCTGGGGGTGCCTGAGCTAACGCAGCCAGCGCCAGCTCCACCGCGGTATCCAGCTGCGGGTCCAGCCCTTGGGCCCATGCCTGTGGCGGCACCGGAACCTCCACGTCCGGGTCCACGCCGTGGTTTTCGACCGACCAGCGCCGGTTCATGATCCATATGGGGTAGCGGGGTTGGGTCACGGTGGACCCGTCCACCAGCTTGGTGCCGGGCTCGATGCCGATCACGCCGCCCCAGCTGCGCATGCCCACCACCGGCCCCAGCCCGTTTTCCTGGATCATCGCGGTGACGATGTCGCCGTCGGAGCCCGCGTTTTCGTCGGTAATGGTGATCAGCGGGCCCCGCCGCACGTCTCGCGGATAGGTGTAGGGCTGCTTGCCGCGGGGCACGACCCACCCGGTGAGTTTCCGGGCCAGCTTCTCCACCACCAGCTGCGAGGTGTGGCCGCCGCCGTTGCTGCGTACGTCAAGTACCAACGCCTCGCGCGAGACCTCGATGTGCAGGTCACGGTGCAACTGCGCCCAACCCAGCGCCATCATGTCCGGCACGTGCAGGTATCCCACCCGGCCGTCGGTGGCTCGATGCACTGCAGCCCGGCGACCGGCCACCCAGTCGTGGTAACGCAGCGGCATCTCGTCGGCCACGGGGACCACGACGATGGTCCGCTCGTCAGCAGAGCTCACCGCGCGCAGCCGTAGTTCGACGGGCTTGCCCGCGGTGCCCACCAGCAACGGCCACGGCCCGGTCACTGAGTCAACGGACCGGCCGTCGACCGCAACTAGCGCTTCGCCCGGCTGCACCGCGGTCCCCGGTGCCCGCAACGGAGAACGGCCGGTTTTCGTGGAGCTCTCTCCTGGCAGTATCCGGGTAATCCGCCAACGCCCGTCGGAGTCCCGTTCCAGGTCGACACCAAGGTGGCCAAGTCGCCGCTCCTTCTGCTTGGGCGGCTCGGGCTGTGTCTCGTAGGCGTGTGAGGTTCCCAGCTCGGCTTGCAGCTCCCAGAGGACGTCAGACAGGTCATCGCGGGTGGCGACCCGATCCAACAACGGCCGGTAGCGCGCCAGTAGGGCAGTCCAGTCATTCCCGGCCATGTCAGCTACCCAGAAGTTGTCACGCATCAGGCGCCCGGTTTCGTCGTACATCTGGCGCCACTCCGAGGCCGGCGTCACCTGCACGCGCACCCGGGACAGGTCCACATCGATCGCTGCCGACGGGTCGCCACGCTGGGCGTCCTTGCTGGCCGGCTTCTCGCTGGGCAGCACCCGCAGCTTCTCCTTGTCACGGATTACCAGGCGAGTGCCGTCGCCGCTGACCCAGACCTCGTTGACACCTTCTTCGAGCACCGTTGACACGCCAGTGGCCAGGTTCAGACGTTCCAATACCGGACGCGGGACCTCGTCGTCAGGAGTGGCGAGGTCGTCGCCGAGCACGCCATGCACGGGCTTTCGCAGCCATACCAGACCGCCCTTCACCGCGAGCAGTGACGAATACCGCGCTGCTGGTACCGGTACTGGCACAGCACGCTGGATCAGGCCGTCGAGGTCGACCACGACGGTGACGTCGTCATTGCCGCCGCTGCCGTCACCGTCTTTGGGGAGCTTGGGGAGGCGGCCCTGCACTGTGGGGGCGAACGGCGATGGTGTGTCGGCCGCCAGCGGCAGCAGTTGTGGGCGGATCCCAGGCAGGAACGACAGATCGAACACCTGCGCGTCGTACACCGGGTCGAACGTGCGATTGGACAGGAACGCCAGGTGGCGGCCGTCCAGAGTGAAGGTCGGGGCGAAGTCTGCAAAGCGCAGCGCGGTGGCGTCGACCACGGTACCGTCGGCGAGCCGGGCTAACTTGATCTGGCGCAGCGGGTATGGGCCGGGATGGGTCCATGCCAACCACCGCGAATCGGGCGAGAAGGCTAAGTCACCCACAGCGCCGTTGTCGCTGGTGGCCAGCGTGGTGTCCGCGCCGGTGGCAGGATCGACCAGCAGCAGCCGACCGTCATGCGTGGCCACCGCCAACCGGCTCCCGTCCGGAGCGGCGGCAAGGTCTAGTACCCGCCCCAACCGGCCGGCTGCCAGCGTTCGCGCACCAGCACCGTCTTGGGCGGACACGACCAGCGCGTCTTCGCCCGGGGCGTCGCTGACCCATGCCACATGTTCGCCGAGCAGCCGGGGCAGCCGAGCCCGCACGCCCGGCTGAGCTGCCAGGGTTCGCACGGGACCGTCTGCGTGTGTCACCCACTGCACGCTGCCCCGCACCTCGACAGCACTGGCCTGGCCGGCGCGGTCGACAGCGACATCGCCCAGATGCTTGCCAGCGGATACCGGAGCCGCGATGCGCGCCGCGCGGGGTCCCCCGGTGTGCAGCTCCAACCGGCGCGGCCGGGAGTCGGCGGACAGATCGTCGAGTAGCCACAGCTCGCCAGCGGCGGCGTAGACGACGCGCTCGCCGTCGGTGGTGGCATGCCGCGCGTAGTAGGCATCGTGATCGGTGTGCCGGCGCAGATCAGAGCCGTCCGGCAGCACCGAATACACGTTGCCCACGCCTTGGTGGTCGGACAGAAACGCCACCCGGCCACCCACCCACATCGGGGCGGTGAGTTGGCCGTCCAGCTCCGGCAGCAGCCGGACGAACAGCCCCGAGCCACTGGGATCGATCCACAGCCGCCCTGCGGTGCCACCCCGGTAGCGCTTCCACATCGCGGGGTCGCGGCGCCGTCCGCCGAACCCAGTGCCGAGGACTACGCCGCCCGCTGCCGCGACGTCCAGCGCGGTGACCGGACCGTACGGCAGGCGCGGGGCTGGGCCGCCGTCCAGCGGGACGGCACGAGCCCAGGTGCGGTGGCGTAACGGCTCACGGACAGCTGAGGCCACGTGTACCCGGTGCGCGTCAGCCCATCCCAGCAGGCGAATGTGCATGTCGCCCCACCACGTCGTGCGTAACGACGGGCCTCCGGCAGTGGCCATAACGTGCACCTCCGGTGCACCATCGCGCTGGCTGACGCAAGCCAACTGTGCCCCGTCAGGGGAGAAACGCAGATCCCTGGTCGGGGCCTGATCTACGGTCAGCTGCCATGCTCGGCCGCCAGTCACGGGCGCGAGCCACACGTCGTCCTGAGCGACAAAAGCAACCTGGTTGCCGTGCAAGGTGGGGTAGCGGAGGTAAGAGTCGTTACCGGGGCTCAACACCCCAGCACCTTATCCGCGGCGATAGCCCGGTACTCGGTTAGAACTGGAAAAGCGGAGCGGTCTTGGTGTCCAGCTGGCAGTGATTGGGGTAGGTGCGGTGGAAGATCAGCTGCGCACCTTGGTAGCGACCGGAAGCGGTCGCTGTCACCGGATCGTAAATATCCGGGCACAAGGTGTCAGGTTGGCCGATCACCTTATTGATGTCACCGCCAGCCGCCAGCAATGTTCCACAGCTAGCTTCGGCATGTGGATGGGTTCCGCTGGCCGGGTCGCAGTGCAGGGTGACGAACTGCGAGTGGCCATCCCCTGAAACGCCTAACACGAGGAACGTCTCGGGTGCTGCGATCGCCTTGGTGGCTCCGTCGGCCGGTAGGGCCGCGGCCATCCCGGTGAGCAGCGCCGTTACCACCAGTGTTCGCATACAGCTACTCCTCTTCACGTGGTGAGCAGGCCGCTTTGCGATCGCACACCATCTGAAGGTCGGTGGTCGGGGTTCGAGCTACGTCCCTCGACACCCATGATGAGGTCCCCCAGCGCCGAGCAACAGCGGCCGTATGGTGGCGCTCCAAGATCAGCTAGCAGTGCGGCAATGGTTAGACGCTGCGACGGCTCGTGCCGGATCCCGGAGAAGCGATAAAATCGGCCATCCGGCGAAATTCCCGAGCACCGTTACTATGCAGATACCGACACCGTTCGAGGGGAGATCGCTGTGCCGGTACTGCGGCGCATGGTGCACGAGGTTCACTCCATAGAAATTGGTGCCGCCACGCAGTACGAGCAACACCAGCTCATGGTGGGCCGCGACCAAGCCGAGGCGCTGTTCGCTGATCCTGCCCTGGCGTCGGTACGGGTGCATGTCGCAGCACCCGGCGATCGGGCTCGGATCGTCGCACCGCTCGATGTCGTGGAGCCGCGCACCAAAGGATCGGCGGGGGGCGTGTTTCCCGGCTGGATGGCGCCAGTGAATCGGCCACGTGGCGGAGACACCCATGTGCTGCGCGGAGCTGCGGTCCTGGCGGCTGGGTACCTGCCGCGCAACCAGGAGGGCCTGATCGACATGTCCGGTCCCGCCGCCGAGCGATCCCCGTTCGGCCGGACGAACAACGTGGTTGTCGAGTTTGACCGCGCGGACGAGGCGACCTGGCAGGAAGCTGAGGTTGCGCTGCGCCGCGGGCTGCTGCGCCTGGCCGTGCACCTGGCCGATGCCGCCACCAGCGCCGAGCCGGACACCATCGAGGAACTGGCGCCACCGCACCGGCCAGGCACGCCGACCGGGGGACTGCCCCGTGTCGGTGTGATCACCAACCTGCAAACCCAGGGCGCGTTCAAAGACGTCTTTGTCTACGGACGAAGCATGACGGGCAGCCTGCCGACCCTGTTCGATCCGGTCGAGGTCGAGGACGGCGCCGTGGTCAGCGGCCAGTACGGGCACCCAGCGTTGCGCAATCCAACGTACGTGCACCAGAACCACCCGGTGATCGCCGAGCTGCGTGCCCGCGATGGCCAAGATCTGTGCTTCGCCGGAATGGTGTTGTGCCCCGAGCCGGTGGCGCAGGCCGACAAGGAACTGGTCTCCACACACGCCGCATGGCTGTGCCGGGCCGCCAGCTTCGACGCCGTCATTGTGACCAAGGAAGGCGCTGGCAACGCTGACAACGACCTGATGCTCAAAGTCGACGCGCTGGAGGCCGACGGTCTGACCGCGGTGGCCCTGTACGCCGAGCTGTCCGGCGCTGACGGCACTGGCCCACCACTGGTTGCCGGCCCGCGAAGCGGCGCGGTGGTCAGCACGGGCAACTACGACCAACGAATCAAACTGCCCGCGGTCGACCGGGCGATCGGCGGCGCCCAGCTGCGTATCGCCGACGCAGACGCCACCGCCGCGGTCGAGATTCCCACCGCCGCGATCCTGTCCGCCCTGAGCCCGCTCGGCGCCGGGTGGCTGACTTGCCGGGCAGAGCAAGAGTTGGCCGATCAGAAGTTGGTCGGTCAGATGTTGGGAGGCACAGCCTGATGCGCGTCCTGCACTACGTCAACCAGTTCTACGCCGGGCTCGGCGGTGAGGATTCGGCAGGAATCGGTCCCCGGATGCTCGAGGGAACGGTCGGTCCTGGGCGGCTGCTGGCCCAGTTGCTCGGTGCCGAGCACGAGATCGTGGCGACGCTCGTCTGCGGCGACGACCACGCGGCCTCCAACGCTACTGCCGCACAGGAGCTGCTGGAGATGGCGCGCGACGCCGGTGCCGAAGTATTGGTCGCCGGCCCGGCCTTTGGCAGTGGTCGCTACGGGCTGGCCTGCGCCCGGTTGGTTGCCGCGGCCCAGTCCGCCGGGTTACCAGCCTTGGCCTCGATGCACCCGGACAATCCAGGCATATCCGACGCAGGGGAAGCTCCGGTGATCGCCTCGGGGGCCACCGCGCGCGAAATGCGCCCGAGCGTGCAGCGCTTGGCCGCTGCGGTCGTGAAGGTGGCCGCTGGTGAGGAGCTGACCCCGGCTGACGGCAAGGTGACCCCGGCTGCCCGTATCGGTCAGCTCGTTACGCAACGCTCGGCAGCCCGGGCGGTCGAACTTGTGCTACGCCGGCTGGGTGGCGATCGGGAGGCCACCGAGGTTCCCGTTGGGGGGTTCGGTGTGGTGGAACCAGCCGCGCCGATCGACAAAGCCGCGAGCGTGACCGTCGCGCTGGTCACCGAGGGTGCGGTCGTGCCGGCCGGCAACCCAGACCGGTTGGAATCGGCCCGGGCCACCCGCTGGCTGCGCTACCCGATCGACGGTGTTGACAGCCTCGCCTCCGGGGAGTGGGAGTCGGTGGCTGGCGGGTTCGCCACCACGGCCGCCAACGCTGACCCCAACCGGTTGGTGCCCCTGGATGCCGCGCGCACCCTCGAGCGCGAGGGCACGATCGGCCGGCTGCACGAAGAATTCCTGGTTACCGTGGGCAACGGCACGCCGGTGGCCACCGCCCGCCGCTTCGGCGTCGAGTGGGCCGCGGAGCTGCGCAAGGCCGGCGTGCAAGCCGCGATCCTGACCGCCACTTGAGGAACCGGAACGCGTTGCGGGTCAACGCTTGCCAAGGAGCTGGAGCGCGCCGGTATCCCCACCGCGCTGATCACCAACTTGGTGACCATCGCCGAGCAGGTGGGCGCGCCGCGCATCGTGCCGGGCCGGGGTATTCCGTACCCATCCGGCGACCCGAGCCTGCCGCCAGCCGGTGAGCAGCAGTGGCGCCGGCAGCTGGTGCAGTGCGCGCTGGATGCGGTGACCACCGCGGTGGAGCACCCGACGATCTTTGAGGCCGGTGTTGTCCATGCCTGATGCGGCGGTCGTCCGAGCGGCCAGCCTGGTGCTGGCGCACACCCCGGGACTGGCCCGGCATGGTTCCAAGCCGATGCGGACGCTACCCGCAGACGCCGAGCTGACGTCGAAGTTCCTGAGCGGCTTGCGCAGCTTCGACGACGCCGTCAGCTACCCGCCGCACCAGGCGTTCCTGGGCGCCTGTCACCCGCGTGAGTTACCAGCCCGCCCATGGGTCGGCACGAGTTGGGCGGGTGCTCAACGCTTCGCGCCGTTCGGCGAGCTCATGCCGGAGGAGGAATTCCTCGGGCTGATGGCCGCGGTCGACGAGTTCGACCTGCTCGTACTCACCGCTGACGTGGCTGAGCGGGCAGCTAAGCGGCTGGCGTCACACCCGCTGTCGGCGTACCTGGACCTGGGTCGGATCTCGGCAGCCACCGGCGATGTCACTGCGGCGCTGGCCAGCGGCGCGTTGCCGGTGCATCTGGCGCCCGACACGGTCGCCGGCGCGCTGCGCCCAGCGCATGCCGAGGACGAGTCACTGACCGCGCACGTGCTGCTGGAGAACCTGGCCTGCAAGGCCACCGGCGCGCTGGCGTTGCTGCACCTGCTGCACGATCACGGCCTTGATCCAGCCGGAATCGGCTACACGATCTCGTGCTCCGAGGAAGCTGTCGGTGATCGGTACCAGCGCGGCGGGGGCAACATGGGCAAGACGATCGCCTCCGTTGCGGGCCTGACCGAGTCCTCCGGAGCCGACGTGAAGAACTTCTGCGCCGCGCCGCTCCCTGCCGTGGTGATCGCTGCCAGCCTGGTGGTGGCTGGGGTCTTCGAGCAGGTGGTGGTTGTCGCCGGTGGCTCGCAACCCAAGCTGGGGATGAAGTTCGAGGGGCACCTGCGCCATGGCTTGCCGGTGCTGGAAGACGTCCTCGGCGGCGTTGCGCTGCTCATCACCGCCGACGACGGGATCTCTCCGCGGATCCGGCTCGACGCCGTCGGGAGCCACCGGGTGTCCTCGGGTGGCGCCGGGGCGCAGATCATCCATGACCTGGCGGTGCGGCCGCTGGAGGCGATTGGCGCCCGGCTGCTGGACATCGACGACTACGCCACCGAACTGCACAACCCGGAGATCACCGAGCCGCAGGGCTCGGGCGATGTCGCGGCCCGCAACTACCGCACCATCGCGGCGCTGGCCGCGCGCCGCAAGGACATCGGCCGTGAGGGTATTGATGCGTTCGTCGCGGAACGCGGTATGCCAGGTTATGCCCCTACTCAGGGACATCTCGCCTCGGCGATCTGTTACCTGCCGCATGCGCTGACCCGCCTGACGGCCGGGGACGCCGAGCGGGTGCTGCTGCTCGCCAAGGGCAGCCTGTTTCTAGGACGGATGAGCCAACGCTCCGACGGGATGAGCGTGCTGCTGGAACGCAACGGAGGTTAAGCATGGCTGTAGTGGATGCGACCAAAGAGACGTTCCATGACCTTGTCGGATCAGGTGTGGTGCTGGTCGACGTGTGGGCCGATAGCTGCCGCCCTTGCGTTGCGCTGGCCCCGCATATGGAAAGCATCGCCAGTGCTAATCCCGATGTGACTGTGGTCAAGCTGGACGCCAGCAAGGCTCGTCGGCTGGTTATGTCGCTGCAGGTGCGCGGCCTTCCCACCATGCTGCTGTTCTCCGATGGTCAGGAGGTGGATCGCATCACCGACCCCAATCTCAACGCAGAGCAGGTCGACGCGTGGCTGTCACGTGCACGAGAGAAGCTCCAAACTGCGCCCAATCAGGAGGTATGAATGTTTGACGGCAAGCAGGTCATCGTGATCGGCGAACGCGACGGAGTCGCCGGCCCGGCGATCGCAACCTGTGTCAAGGCGGCAGGTGCCCCGGTCGCTTATGTCGCCACCGAGTGCTTCGTTTGAACGGCTGCTGGAGCCATGGACCTGTCCACCCAAGAGACGATCAAGCGTCTGGCCGATGAGCACGGCGCGGATTCGCTGATCGTGCTGCTCGGCGCACCAGACGCGGAAAGCGCCGGGATCGCCGCCGAGACGGTGGTGCTCGGTGATCCGAGTTGGGCAGGGCCGCTGGCCGGGGTCCAGTTGGGCCTCCCCGTTTATCACATCCTCGAAGACGAGGCACGCGCTGCGGTGCCTTCCGAAGTGTGGGAAGACCAGGTTGGGTTGATGGCCGACGTGCTGGAGGTAGACGCCATCGCTGAGGCCGTCCGGGAATTCCGCGAGCAATTACCGCAATAACCCATCGAGTTCACGGCGCAATCTTTTGTCGGGTGGCGACCTGGCTCGGTGCGTCCGGTAAAGGGTTGCGCAGCGTGGGTTGGCTGGCGGTCCAGTTCCGCAAGAGCAGGTCCGAGAAACGGTCAGCGAGCAGGGTGGCGGCTTGGATGCCGAACACCACGTCGGTGGCGAGTTCGGGCTCGCTGGCAAGCAGTGGGGTGATCACGCCGTGCCGGACGAGTTGCTCGTGTGCCGCGTCGGCTTCGACATGTTCGGCGTAGAACTCGATTGCGGCGGGTCCGCAACCCAACCGGCGCATGGCTCGGACCAACCGGTCCGAGCCGGGGGAAGAGGTCAGCTCCACGGTGGCGAACTGGCCGATGAGCGCACCGCGCAGCGCGCGGTGCAGCCCGCACAGCGACATGAAGTTGACTTCGGTCAGGGTGGCGGCCGGTGCAGCATCGAGGTAGGCCCCGTACTGCGGGCATAGCCCAAGCTCGCTCATCATGTCGCCGAACAGCCGCGAATGCATACGCCGTGGGTTGCCCGCGCCGTATTCGTCGTGCTCGACGGTCACCAGCGCGGTCTTGGCCGGCCCGCTCAGCCTGGGAATCACCCATGCTTGCGGATCGGCCTCTTTGAGGTGGTAGAGCGAACGGTGCGCGACGTACTCACGCAGTTGCCACAGCTGCCCGCACCGGCGCAGGTAATGCGAGACACCGCTGGCATCTGGCGTCTCCACCAGAAGTGCATCGATCTCAGCGGAGACATCGGTCCCGCCGGGCACGTCGGCCCGTAACGTGGCCAAAAAAGCCCGTTCCAGGTGCCGGCGCGGACCGAGCAGTTGCGGGTCCCATTCCAGATCCGCGCCTACTCCGCTGAAACCGCGGTAATGCAGCTCGTAGCAGCAGTACAGCGCCAACTGGAGGTCGTCCCCGTACGGGTCAGCCTGCGCCACGGCCGCCGCATCGATCTGCTCGCCAGGCGATCCCCGCAACGTATCGAATGCGGCAGCAGATAGCGGACCCCGCGGAGCTGGAAGGCCCGGCGCCACCACAGCCGGCATGGCGGTGTCGCTCGTCACCGGTCACACGTCCGGTCGGCCTCGGCACCGCGGATCCGATCGGTGCGCACCCGCCGCCGGTGGCTGGTGTCGCAGAACGGATATCGGCGGCTGCGACGGCAGGTGCATAGTGCAGTGGCTGCCCGGTCAGAGATCACTTCCTGTCCGTCGGCAAGCACAATCTCGACCGGTCCCTGCACCAGGATTGGCCCGTCCTCGGTCACGGTGATCCGGCGTCGGGTGGGCTCAGTGGGCACCTCGTCCTCCAGCAGATGCCCGGGCAGCGATGACAACCAGCTCTTCGTCGTGTTGGCCGGGTTCGATGAGTCCGCGTGACTCCAGCATGGCTGCCCGTAGCCGCATGACCGGACCGAAGGGGACGGTGGAGCGGGCCAGCACCTTGGCGGGCAGGCCAGCCTCAGCGAGACGGCGCAGCGTGACACTGTCGTCGCACACCGCGGAGTGGACGATCAGCATCATCCCTTGCGGACTGAGCAATTCGCGCGCCCCGGCGCACAGCCGGTCCAGCACAGCGCGCCCGTCGACGCCGCCATCCCAGCACCGGCTGATCCGGTGCCGGCAGAGCCCGTTCGTGGCGGCGGGCACGTAAGGCGGGTTGGCCACGATGAGGTCGAAGCGCCGGCCGGCTACTGGTTCGAACAAGTCGCCGCGGTAGACCCTGCATCGAACGCCGCGGATCCGGCAATTGAGCCAGGTGGCCACGATCGATCGCAGCGAGAGATCGACCGCGGCGACCGAGGCGGCGCCGGCCCTGGCAGCGGCCAACGCCAGGGCGCCGGTACCGGTGCCGATATCGAGCACGTGGCGTCCAGCCGGATAACGGCCAGCGCACATGACCTCAATCAATAAGGACGTGTCGCTATCAGCTCGATAGACGCCAGGGGGCCGCAGAAGTAGCACACTGTGCGAAGTACCCGAGGTATGCAAAGAAAAAACTCCGACCCCGCCGGCCTCACCTGGCGGAAACTTCCCAGCGCGGAGGCACAACCTCAAGTGGACGTCACCGCGTTGCAGGCAGCTACGATCTCGCCTCGCTTGGCGGCCCCCGATGCCGCGCCCGCGCGAGGTATTCCCGGATGAACAGGAGCTCCAGACCCATGACCGCCAGTAGTGTGCGGCACTGCATCGTGCCACCGTCCGTGCTGCACCGCCTGGCCCGCTCCGCTGACGAGGCGGTACGCGATGCCGCCCTCAACGCGCTGGCGCTGGACGCTCGCTTCCGGCTGGCTCGTGCTGAGTGCGCGGCGACGCTGCGCCACCGGCCGGCGCCGGTCACGTTCAGCCGGACCGGTGGCCAACCGCAGCGGACGATCTACGATCAGCAGGGTAGCGAGTCGCAGACACCCGGAGTGGTCATCCGGGTGGAAGGGCAAGCACCGAGCCAGGACGAAGCGGCCAATCAGGCCTATGACGGGCTCGGGGCCACCTATGCGTATTACTGGACCGTGTTCGAGCGTGATTCCATCGACGCGGCGGGTATGCCCCTACTTGGCCTGGTGCACTACGGGCGGCGTTACGCCAATGCGTTCTGGGATGGCGCAGGTCACATGTTCTTCGGCGATGGCGATGGGCAAATCCTTACCCAAACGACAGCCGGGATCGATGTCATCGGGCATGAGCTGACCCACGGCGTCACCCAGTACGAGGCCAATCTGACCTACTCAGGGCAGTCCGGGGCGCTCAATGAGTCGGTATCTGATGTCTTCGGCATTCAAGTCAAGCAATACGTACTCGGGCAGGACGTACATAACTCGGACTGGCTCATCGGGGCAGACATTGTCGGTCCCGCCTTACGTCCGGCGCTGCGGTCGATGAAGCGCCCAGGTACCGCCAATGCTTATGACGACCAACCCGCGGATATGGACGGCTACGTATCCGGCGGCGACGTGCACACCAATTCAGGTATTCCCAACCATGCGTTCTACGTCATGGCTAGCGCGCTTGGTGGGTATGCCTGGGACGCTGCGGGACCGATCTGGTACGCCGCGCTGGCAGATCCCCAGCTTCGTCCCAACGCGACGTTCCGTGACTTCGCGCGGATCACCTTGCGCCAGGCGCAACAGACCTACGGCACGGGCAGCGACCAGGCGCACGCTGTGCAACAGGGTTGGGAAGCCGTCAAAATCTCGTTGTGACGGCTGCTGCGATGCGCTGCTCGAGCCGGACACTGAACACATGCGCGTCGACGTGACCCGCCGTGGTGGCGTGGCCGGGGTTTCCCTGCACGCCACCCTCGATACCCGTCAGCTCACCGAGACCGATGCTCCCCGCGTCGAAGCGGCCCTGCGGGCGTTACCTTGGGGTCGTCTTAGCCAGGGATCCATGGGGCCGGATCGTTTCCGCTACGAGATCGTCACTGCCGGGGATGACCACGAACGGCGGGTGATGTTAAGCGAAAGTGAGATTCCGGAGGCGCTACGGCCGCTGCTGGCGTTGCTCGCTGACCGTGGACAGATCCGCCCGGCTTCCATTGAGTGAAAAATCCATATCGGCGGCTAAAGATCGCCCGTTCGCGTGCTCCTGCACTTTCCGTGACGGGCTCAACGCGGTAGCGTCTGGCGTGGACCGCGTACGGTGGGTGACGTCCCCTCCTGCCGCAAGGTCCCGATCGGACGGTCGGTGCGTTGCTGCCTACCGGACACCGGGCCCTACGCGATCCGCTTGATAGGGGGAATTGGGGGATGGGGGGCTAGCATGATCCAGATTGAAGACGTCACCAAAGTCTATCGGATGGGCAAAGTTGAGGTGCGGGCACTGGAAAGTGTCGACCTCACTATTGACGATGGTGAATTCGTCGCCATCATGGGCCCTTCCGGATCAGGCAAGACCACGCTCATGAATATTGTGGGCTGTCTGGATGTTCCGACGAGCGGGCGCTACCTGCTTGACGGCACTGACGTCAGCCGGCTGTCTGACAACCGGCTGGCCAAAATCCGAAGCCGCAAGATCGGCTTCGTGTTCCAGTCGTTCAACCTCGTGGCCCGTACCAGCGCCATCCGTAATGTCGAATTGCCTCTGGTCTACGCGGGCGTGCGGATCCGGCGTCATGCTGCCAGGGTTGCGCTGGAGCAAGTGGGATTGGGCGATCGTCTTAAGCACATGCCCAATGAGCTTTCTGGTGGCCAGCAACAGCGGGTTGCTATTGCGAGGGCGCTGATCAATGATCCTGTGCTGCTGCTGGCCGATGAGCCCACCGGCAACCTCGATACCGCAGCCAGTGCAGAGATCCTCAAGATCCTCGGTGCGCTTAACGATGCGGGCCGCACCGTTGTGATCATCACTCACGAAGAGGAAGTCGCCCGGTTCGCCAAGCGCATTGTGCGGATGCGAGATGGGCGCATCGTGAGTGATCAGGCACAGCGGATCCGGACGGAGGTCAGCGCGTGAACCTCGGGGAGGCGCTCCGCGTCGCACTGCGGGGATTGCGCGCCAATCGGTTGCGGTCTGCGCTGACCATGCTCGGCATCATCATCGGTGTTGCGTCGGTGATCCTGCTGGTGGCTCTCGGCAACGGTGTGCAGACCTCGGTCAATGAGAAAATCCAACCGCTGGCCAATTTGATCACTGTGGTGCCATCAGTCGGGAACGTGCCCGGAGGTGCCCCGCCAAAAGACCTGATCGACGCAGACGTCGCCGCGCTGCAAGATAAAACACTGTCCCGCGACATCGCGGCGGTCATTCCCGCCACCAGCGGTAAAGCATTGGTAGACGGGGATGCCTACCGGTACCGGGCGAATGTTGTGGGCACTACCGAGCAGTGGCTCGAGGTGAACAACCAGGACATGTCGGCCGGCGCGTTCTTTGACGAGGCTCAGGTCCGCAGCACGGCCAGAGTGGTGGTGCTGGGTTCTGCGGTGGCCAACTACCTTTACGGGGATGACCCTGCGGCTGCGCTGGGCAAACCCGTTCGGATCAACCGGCAGACCTTCCGGGTCATCGGCGTGATGCAGTCCGTCGGCGAACCCGGCGATGGTGTCGTCGCCATGCCGCTGCCAACGGTCCGCCGGTACATCTTCGGCGGCGGTGACAAGATCAACCAGATGATCGTGCAAGCGAGCGATGCCAACGCTGTGCCTGCGGCCGAAAATGATGTGATCCGCATCCTATCCGAACGGCACCGGATCAAGGATTCCGCGAACCGGGACTTCGAAGTGCAATCTCTGCGCAGCCGGCTTGACACGTTCAACCAAATCTTGCGGATTCTTACCTTGTTCACGGCGGCGGTCGCGGCGATCTCTCTGGTTGTCGGTGCGATCGGGGTTCTGAACATCATGCTGGTTTCGGTCACCGAGAGAACACGCGAGATCGGTATTCGAAAGGCAATCGGAGCGACTCGTCGAGCAATCCTTGAACAATTCCTTATCGAGTCGCTGCTGCTAGCTGGCTTGGGCGGTCTGATTGGTGTCCTGGTGGGAGTCGGGTTGTCGGTGCTGGGTGCGAACGTCGCGCCGTCGTTCGGACCCACTTTCGCCACCTTCGCGCCATCTGTGACGATCCCCTCGGTGATCCTCTCGTTCGCCATCAGTCTGGCGATCGGGCTGGTTGCTGGAGGATACCCGGCCAACCGTGCGGCGCGACTTCGGCCCATCGAGGCGCTCCGGTACCAGTAGCGACCAAGGTCAGCTGACCGCTCGACAAGACCGCGTAACTCCCTGCCGTCTGAGGCGTTGCATTGCGTGAAGCCGAAGACACAGGGGGATCTCACTGTGATCAATTTCCTGACCAGCCCATCGACGCTGATCACGGCCCGGTGCTCAACTGGCCGGGTCATGGTGTCGATTGGGCTGGTCGCCGCGTTGGGTTTGGCGGCTGGGTGTGGAACTGAGCCGACGCCGCCACCAACCGGACGCGTGGAGCGCGGCACTGTGGTGACGAGGGTCTCGGCATCAGGGTCGTTGTCTGCGATCAAAGAGCTCAACGTGGGTTTCCCTAAGGGTGCTCAGCTCAAGGAACTGCTGGTCAAGGTTGGGGATCGCGTCACCCCTGGCCAGGTGGTGGCACGCGAGGATGATTTTGCGTTCCGGCAGGTCTTGAACCAGCTGCAGGGCCAATTGAATGCCCAGCAGGCGTTGTTGGATCAGGCCATAAACGACCCGACAGCCGCAGGAGCGCACGATACTTTGGAGCAGGCGCGTCAAGTCTTGGCTGCCACGGAGAAGTCGGTTCAGGCGCAGTTGCAGGCCGATGAAACGGCTGTCGACCAAGCGCATAGGCAGCTCGATTTTGACAGCTTTTTGCTTGATAAGGCTGAGCAAGCCCTGCGTGCCGACCAGGCGTCTTGTGCGGCCACCGGAGGTATACCTGCTACCCCTGCCACCCCTGGTACCGCCGCAACGCCAGGTGGGGTGGCGCGTACCGGGCCTGGCAGTGGGCCTAGATCTTCGGTCGGCGTTGGGCCAACGGAGGCTGGGGTCGAAGATCCTGCCCGGGTTGGCCCGGTGTACGCGGGTACTACAGGTACCGGTGGTGCAAATGGCAGCGGTGGTGGTGCAGGCGGTGGCAATCCGGCATGTAATCGGGTCGCAACGGACCAGACCAATGTTGTCAACGCTCGCCGCACGCTGTTGACGGATAAGGCGACGCTGACCGCTGCCCAGCAGAGGCTCAACGTCGATCGTGCCAGTGGGCAGGTCTCGATCGAGAACGCCCGCCAAAGTGTCGTCACCGCGCAGAACACTCTGGTGTCCGCGGCGACTAACCGGCCATTCAACATTGACCAGCAGGTAGCCCTGGTAGCGAGCATTCAGGCCCAGGTCGCCAATGCGCAGAGAGATGTGGAGAACACCGTGCTCCGCGCGCCGGTCGGGGGCACCGTGTCGGTCATCAACGGTACGGTTGGGGAGTTCCTGCAACCCAGCTCGGGTGTCAGCCCGCTCGCACCGGGTAGCACCGCGCCCATTCCTGGACTTAACGGCGTGACGTCGAACAGCAGCACTTCGCTGGGTAACCCCGCGACCGGTGCAGCGCGTCCCGGTGGGACGCAGTTCTTGGTTCTCGATGACGTCAACACTTTCCAGGTGGTGGTTCCCTTCGAAGAGTCTGACGCCGCCAAGGTCGCCCCGAACCAAAAGGTCAACGTCACATTCGATGCTATTCCCGATCTTAACCGTGCTGGCACTGTCGTGTCAGTGGCGCCCTCGGGCAGCAACATTTCTAGCGTTATCAACTACTATGTCACCGTAGTTCTCAACGAGATTGATCCGCGACTCAAGAATGGTCAGACCGCTCAGGCTCGGGTGACGACTAACGAAGTCGATGATGTGCTGACCGTCCCCAATTCAGCCGTCCGCAAGCGTGGTGACCAGAGCACGGTGACCGTCATTGATGCAGCCGGTAACCAGCAGCAGGTCAGGTTCCAACCCGGCCTGGTCGGTGATGACCGTACTCAGGTCATCTCTGGACTGCGGGAGGGCCAGCAAGTCGTTCTGCGCCAGGGTGTGTAACCCCTCGTTCACCTGAGCTGTATAGCTAAGAAAAGCGGGAAGATCGCGTTCCTGGTGGGTTGAAGACACCGGGCCGGGCATCAGGGTTAGCTACGCAGACCTCACCTTCCAGGCCGTCCGGGTCCCGGAAGAAAATGCTCAACACTGGTCCAAAATCTGTGACGAATCCGTCACTTGCAGCGACATCGATAAGCCGTTGACGGATCTCGATGAATGCGTCCAGCGATGCCGCTTGGAGGCCTAGATGGTCGATGCGGCCTCGCCCGAACATAGGTGTTTGGCGTTGTGCCTCAGCGTTACCGTCGACCTGGAATACGTTCAGTTCGGTGTTCGGTCCAATGTCGACGAATGACAGGCGCATACCCGGCGCGATCTCGTTATCATGGGACACCGTTGCGTCGAAGATCTCGCGGTAGAAGGCGTGCAGGCGATCGGTGTCGTTGGTGAGCAGTGCGACATGGTTAACCCCGTTGAGCAGCATGGACACCAGCTTACGTACTTGCGCTGCGCACCGGCGTCTGGCGATCAGGCCGGACTGTTGCCGTTCTGACGGAAGCCAGCTCGGGACGCGCCATCGACGTCCACGGTCGGCACCTTGCCAGCAGTAGTGTTGTCGATCACGATACAGCCCGTTGAGCCATCGATGATCAGAATGTCTCGTTTGAGATTGGGGCCTGAAAACTTGTTGCGTGTTATTGTGACATTAGGCCAGTGACGCAGATTAATTGCCTGAGCCCCGTTGGGCGCGCACGTGTTATCGCCGAACGTGATCGACGGAACTCCCATGGGCGCGCCGCTACCGCCGGGCTGGTCGTCGGTGGCGATCAGACATTGCGCGTCAACGTTCTGGCACGTATTGCCGGAGATGACGACATCGTAAGTGGCCAGGTTATGGTCAAAGGTTTGAAAACAGTCGGGGTGTGGCGGGGCCCGGTAACCGCGCTCTGATATGTCGCGGATTGTGTTGCCGGTGATCCGGTGGCCGTTGCCGAAAAAGCGCATTCCATCGGCGTCGCCATCGTTGACGGCAACGGTATTGCTCACCGTGTTGTCGCTGACTGTAATCTGCTGGCCAGAAATGTAGATCCCGACCGTGGAGACATGTTGCACGGTGTTGGCAGTGATGGTCGAGTGAGTACACGGCGCGCAAGCGATCCCGCCTCGCTGGGTGTCATGAACCGTGTTGTGCCGTGCTGTGAGCCCACTGCCCTCGAGCGTTATCCCGCTCCCGCCGGCGACGGTGAAACCCTCGACGACAACGTTGTTGGCCGTGACGTGGATATTTTCGACGCTGGCGCCGTCGGCGATGAGTTTGATCGGGGAATCCGGGGTGCCTGACCTGCTCATCAGCAGGTTGGCATCGGTGAGGTCACCACCGGTGAAGCAAACGGTAGTGCCCGGAGAAGCGGCATTTAATGCCACACGCACATCTTCTGATCGCATGATCGTCTGGTTACAGTCCGATGGCAGCGACGGCAGCCCTTGGCGTTGTTGCTGGCCGGGGCCTGACGACGCCGTACACGCTGCGGTGAGCACTACGCCCAGTGCGACGGGGGTGACGGACCACACCGACAATGTTCGGGTACCGCCTAAAGCTGTCACCGCGCCAGGATAGGGGCCCGTCGCGCTGCGTGTTCGCCGGATGTCACTTTCCGCAGCAAAGCGGTTACAACCGGCCTATACATACCGGGGCGGACCAGCCGCTGAACGAATGGTTTATCCAGGCAGCCGTCAGGCTCATCGTCTGTCGTAGGTGGCTCCAGCTCAGCGCCGGCAGGCGCAAAGGCGTCCGCTGGCCTCCCATCATCACCTCGTAGCCCGCCAGCCAGGTGTAGGGCACCGTATTGCCGTCCATGGCCCGCACCCACCGCGGGAAGTGCGCAGCTGCAGCCAGCACCTCAGCGTGCGCCGAATCCGGACCACGTAAAGCAATCGGACGGACATGGCGTCGGGGTACATAGCCTGCGCGGAGATCGAGGGTCACCCGGCGGATGCCAGGACGATGCACCAGGCCGTCGATCAGTCGCACCGGCTTGGGGATGTCCTGCCAACTGTCCCGGTACCAGTCCCACGACCAGGTATTCGGCTGCTGCTCGGCAGCCACGGCCCACAGTTCCTGGCAGGTTCGCAACACCCCGTTGCACTCGGCTGTGTCAGGGAGATAGACCGCGACGACATCAACGACGAGCGGATCACGCGCAGCGCGCGGCGTGAGATCAACAGACTGAAAATCGGCAGCGCCAAACTCCCAGCGCCGCTCGGCGTTCCACCGCCGCACGTTGCCCAATTGCTCAGTCAGGGAGCTGAACATGATCCCCGGCGGCCTGAGCGCAACCAGCGCATCGCGTACCGCTACGTGGCCGTTGCTCGCCGTGGCCATTGCTCACTTTCCCCATCGATCAAACGCAGGGACTCCAGCCCGAGCGTACGGTTCTTGCGCCCAGAGCGCAGCACCGCTGGTCAACCGCGTGGGGTTGCCAGTTTTTCCAATCTCCCGGCATCGGGAGTGGTGTCTGTCCAGCTGCCGGGCAGTGCGATCACGGCGAGGGAAGACGTCTTGAGCGGTTCGGTAGCACCGGTCAGCAGGGTCAAGAAATCCTCGAGCCCGGGATTGTGGCCCACGAGCAACGCGGTCGACGCCTCGGGCGCAAGTTCTCGGGTGACTGCCAGTAGGCATGCCGCCGAAGCACCGTAAAGCCGCTCGTCAGAAGACGCCGGTGGGGCGGTGGCTAGCTGGGCCCCGGCAAGGTCCCACGTCTGTACTGCTCGCACTGCGGGGGAGTGCACCACCTGGTCGATCGCGGGGATGTGTGTACGCAGCCAGCGACCGACGGCTGGGGCATCGCGACGCCCGCGAGCAGCCAGCGGGCGCCGCGCGTCCGGAGTGTCCGCCGGCCACGCGGACTTGGCATGCCTGAGCAGGATCAGCGTGCGCGTCGGTGTCGATCTAGGGGTCATTCCAACGGGTCATTCCAACGGGTCATTCCAATGGGTCATTTCAATGGGTCATTTCACGGGGTCGCTTCGAGGAGTCACTCCAGAGCGAGCGTGCGCAGCACGAGCCGTGCCGCATCACCACCGGACTCCTCTGCGAGCGCCAGGGCCGTGGGCACATCGAGATCGTTGAGCAGCGCAGCGACGACCGCATCCGTCGCGGTGTGCGAGGTCCGGGCCCTCCCCGCGGCTGAGTACAGCCGGTCCAGTGTCTGGGTCTGGGTGTTGATGTCTGCCGTCTGGAATTCCCAGCTTTGGTGCCATGGCCGGTTGAGCAGTAGCAGCCGCACTGCCGCGGCAGGGTAGCGCTGGAGTAGGTCAGAGACCAGCACGAGGTTGCCCGCCGATTTCGCCATCTTTGCGTCGCCGACAGTGACCGTCCCGACGCCGAACTCAGCGCGCGCGAAGGGGCCGACGCCGGTCGCCGCCTCCACCATGGCGGCCTGGTACACGTGATGCGGGAAGGTCAGATCCGCGCCACCACCCAGGACGTCTACCGTGGGACCGAGCACGCCCAACGCGATGGCGGCGCACTCAGCGTGCCAGCCTGGCCTACCGCGGCCCCATGGGCTGGGCCATCCAGGAGCCTGGTCGGCTGACGGCCGCCACACCGGGACGTCGAACGGGTCGTCGCGGTCCTGACTGTCAAGTCGATCCCCGAATTCGGTCGCCAGCTCAGTGGCCTGTTCCAGCGTCAACCCACTCTTTTCCAGCACGCCGGCGCCGCGGAAGTACACCGCACCGCCGCGCACGTAGCCGTGGCCCGTGGTCAGCAGTGCCGAAGCCAGCTGCACGACGCGCCCGACGTGATGGCGAGCTCGCGGCTCGTGCTCGGGGCGGCGCACCCGCAGCGCGGCCATATCACGCCCGAACAGGAATTCCTGCTCCAGCGCGAACTCGTCGTAGCGCCGGCCGTGTTGCTCGGCGGCGAGAGTAAGCACGTCATCGACATCGGTGACGTTGCGGGAAGTCACCGTCTCGGCCCCCGCCAGCCGGAAGACCGCAGCGGCTGCGTCCGCCCAGACGAACGTGCTGGCATGACCCAGATGTGTCACGTCGTAGGGAGTGATGCCGCAGACGTACAGCCGAGCCGGGCTGACGATCGGTAGCGGGCAGCCGGCCAGCCGGATGCGGCCCGTGTGCTCCTGACCGCGATGGTGATCCATGGTCTCTATCCTGCCCTGGCCGTCACCTCGCTGCCCCGGCATGGAGCCATATCGGGATGAAAACGGGTTCGTGAACCCTGATCTGTCTCCGTGCCGGGGTGGAAATCGGTAAATGTCCGGGCATCATGCTGGAGTGGGTGACCGGGACCGGGACAGCGGGGGCCGACCACGCAACGCACGTCCCCGGGACGCCATGGGACGGCCATTGCCGTACGGTTCGCCCGGCGTAGGCCGGGTGCCCGAGGACGTTGCGCTCAGCCCGGATGAGGCCGTGCGCCAGGCCCAGCAGTTGATCGACGAGGGTTACCCCTTCCACGCCCACGAGGTCTTTGAAGGGGTATGGAAGGCGACTGCGGGCACATACCGGGAGCTCTGGCGAGGCCTGGCGCAGCTCGCGGTCGGCCTGACACATCTTCAGCGGGGCAACGACAAAGGCGCCGTGGCGCTGTTGCGCAGGGCAGCTGACCGTCTCGATCCCTACTCCGCCGAAGCCCCGCACGGGTTGGACATCGCGGGCCTGGCCGGCCATGCCCGCTGGCTGGCCGACCGAGGTAACGCCGTTACGGCCGCGGACCTTCGACCGCGGCTGCAACGGCAGTGATGATCTGGTCAGACAGTTCACTAGGTCGTCGGAACAGCCGAGGAGGAGCATCGTGCGCATCGGGCTGGCCTTGGACTACAGCGGTGGCTTCGCCGAGACCGTCGCCGAGTTGGCCGATTACGAGAAGGCCGGGCTCGACATCGTGTTCGTGCCCGAGGCTTACAGTTTCGATGCCGTCAGCCAGCTGGGGTTTATCGCTGCTCGTACTGAGCGGCTGGAGATCGCGTCGGGCATCTTGCAGATCTACACCCGCACCCCGGCACTGATGGCGATGACTGCAGCAGGGCTGGATTTCGTCTCCGGCGGCCGGTTTACCCTCGGCATCGGAGCGTCAGGACCGCAGGTGATCGAGGGTTTCCATGGGGTGCCCTACTCTGCGCCGCTGGGGCGAACCAGGGAGCTGGTGGAGATCTGCCGGCTGGTATGGCGCCGGGAGCGGCTGGTCTACCAGGGCAGGCATTATCAGATCCCGCTGCCCGCAGAGCGGGGAACCGGGCTGGGCAAGCCGCTGAAGTTGATCAATCGCCCGGTGCGGGACCGGATTCCGATCGTTCTCGCGGCGATCGGGCCGAAGAACGTGGCGTTGGCCGCGGAGATCGCTGAGGGCTGGCAGCCGATCTTCTACGTGCCTGAGCTGGTCGCTGAGGTGTGGGGCGACTCGCTGTCGGCTGGCCGCGCCAAGCGAGATCCGTCGCTGGGCAAGCTCGACGTGGTCATCAGCGCGCCGCTGGCGATCACCGAAGATGAGCATGTCGCCCAACAGTTGCTTGACGGCATCCGCCCGACGCTGGCGCTGTACATCGGTGGCATGGGCGCCAAGGGTCGTAACTTTTACCACGATCTTGTCTGCCGGTTCGGATTGGAGACAGCCGCCGATTTGATCCAGGACCGGTACTTGGCGGGCGACAAGGCCGCTGCTGCCGCTGCGGTGCCTGATCAGCTGCTTCGGGGTATCTCGCTGATCGGGCCGGCCGGCTACATCCGGGAACGTCTCGAGGTATTACGCGCCTCCGGCGTCACCACCCTGACCATCACCCCGCTCGCCAACTCCGCCGCCGACCGAATCCGTCTCATTGAGCGACTTCGGGGACTACTGGCACCCGTTTGACCGGGCCCTATGCCAAAAGGCCACTGTGGACGGGTTGGGAAGGCCATTGTGGACAAGGGGCGGGGCGGGATGGCACCGTGAGGTAGTGCGGGAGCTGAACGCCACCTCGGCCGCCTTGCTGGGACTGCTGCACACCGGGCCGATGACGGGCGGTCAGCTGGTGGCGGCGGCGGGTGAGCGGTTCGGGTCATTTTTCAGCGTCACCCGTAGCCAGGTGTACCGGGAGCTGCCGGTGCTCGCTGAGGCCGGCCTGGTCCGGCTCGGCAAGAAGGGAGCCCGGTCCAGCCAGCAGTATGTCCTCACCGCCGCCGGCAAGCGTGCGTTCAAGTCTTGGTTGAACTCCCCCTCAGGGGCAGACAACCTCCGCAGCCCGCTGATCTTGCGCTTGATGCACGCTGGGCAGCTCACCGCAAAGCAGCGAGCCAACCTGGTCAACAGCGCCCGGGCCAATTATCTGGATCATCTCGATGAAGCCAGGGCCGACGCGAAAGCCGCCGGCAATCCCTACGCGAAGGCAGTCGCGGAGTTCACCGTGGCGCACTGGCGCGCGGTGCTCAAGTTGCTCGATGCCATCCCCACGGACTGAGCGCCCCACGGCCGCAGCGGTGGGGCGACTACCCTGGCTGGACGTGAACGCCGACGTCGCCGCCGACCTCAAAGATCTCGACGCCACCCTTTCTGGGATTGAGGCTGCACTGGACATCGACCAGTTGCGGGCTCAGGTGGCGCAGCTGCAGGAGCAGGCTGCCCGGCCCGATTTGTGGAACGACGTCGAGCATGCGCAACAGGTCAACAGCAAACTCGCCCACAAGCAAGGCGATCTGCGCCGCGTGGAGGGTCTGCGCCAGCGGCTGGAAGATGTGGCGGTCCTCTACGAGCTGGCTGAGGAAGGCGCTGATGAAAGCGCCCGCAGTGAGGCCGAGATGGAACGCGACCGGCTGCGCAAGGAGATCGCATCGTTGGAAATCCGGACCCTGCTGTCGGGCGAGTACGACGAGCGCGATGCGTTGGTGACGATCCGGTCCGAGGCCGGGGGGGTGGATGCGGCCGACTGGGCTGAGATGCTGATGCGGATGTACCTGCGGTGGGCCGAGCGGCACGGCTACCCCACCGAGGTCTACGACATTTCCTTCGCCGAGGAAGCCGGGATCAAGTCGGCGACGTTCGTGGTGAAAGCGCCTTTCGCCTACGGCACCCTGTCCGTTGAGCAAGGTACGCATCGGCTCGTGCGAATTTCACCGTTTGACAACCAGGCGCGCCGGCAGACGTCGTTCGCCGGTGTCGAAGTGCTGCCGGTGACCGAAACCGCCGACCACGTGGATATCCCCGAAAACGAGATCCGGATCGACGTTTTTCGATCATCCGGACCCGGCGGGCAGAGCGTCAACACCACCGACTCCGCGGTGCGGATCACCCATTTGCCCACCGGCATCGTGGTGTCCTGCCAGAACGAGAAGTCGCAGATCCAGAACCGGGCCGCGGCGATGCGGGTCTTGCAGTCGAGGTTGCTGGAGCGCAAGCGTCAGGAACAGCAGGCGGAGCTGGACGCGCTCAAAGGTGAGGGCAGTTCGTGGGGTAACCAGATGCGGTCCTACGTGCTGCATCCGTACCAGATGGTCAAGGACCTGCGGACCGGGTACGAGGTCGGCAACCCCGCCACGGTGCTTGACGGTGATATTGACGGCTTCCTGGAAGCTGGTATCCGGTGGCGCCGCCAGCAACAGGCGCGAGTCGCCAGCTGACGTCTTTTTTGCTCCACCGGCACGTCGGCGTTCGGTTGGTACCTCGGATGGGTACACTCGCCCGTCGTGATCCGGCTGCATCATGTGAGTAAGTCCTACCGGACTTCAACGAGGCCCGCCCTCGATGATGTCACGGTCGATGTCGAGAAGGGCGAGTTCGCGTTTTTGATCGGGCCGTCCGGATCCGGTAAGTCGACATTTCTGCGCTTGCTGTTGCGAGAGGAAGTGCCCACCGCGGGTGATGTCTATGTGGCGGAGTGGAACGTCGGCAAGCTTCCCCAGCGCCGCATCCCGCAGCTACGGCAGCGGGTAGGTTGCGTCTTCCAGGACTTCAGGTTGCTGCCGAACAAGACCGTCACCGAGAACGTCGCGTTCGCCCTTGAGGTGATCGGCAAGCCTCGGCGCACCATCCGCAAGGTGGTACCGGAGGTACTCGAGCTGGTGGGACTGGAGGGCAAGTCGGACCGGATGCCGAACGAGCTGTCCGGTGGCGAGCAGCAGCGGGTGGCGATCGCCCGGGCGTTCGTCAACCGGCCGCTGGTGCTGCTGGCCGATGAGCCCACCGGGAACCTGGATCCCGACATCAGTCAAGAGATCATGGTGCTACTGGAAAGGATCAACCGGACCGGTACCACGGTCCTGATGGCCACCCACGACCACGCGATCGTCGATTCCATGCGGCGCCGGGTTGTGGAGCTCAACTTGGGGCAAGTGGTCCGGGACGAGGCCCGCGGCGTGTACGGCGTCGGCCGCTAATCGACAAAGCATCAGCGCGAGAACCGTTCACCACCGACCGAGGAATGTTCACTGCCTATGCGTGCCAGCTTCGTGTTCGGCGAGGTCGCGACCGGCCTGCGCCGCAATGTCACGATGACCGTGGCGATGATCCTCACTACGGCCATTTCGCTCGGTCTGCTCGGCAGCGGCCTGCTCGTGGTTCGCACCATTGACCGCATGCAGCAGGACTACTACCAGCGCGTGGAGACCGTGGTGTACCTCAGTGCGGACCTCAGCGCGAACGACACCGGCTGCACGTCGAGTACCTGTTCAGCGCTGCGCGGCCAATTGGAGTCCACCCCTGGCGTTCAGTCGGTGATCTTCGAGAGCAGGCAGGCCGCGTTTGCTCGCTTCCAACGGATCTTCCAGGGCCAGCCCGAGTTGCTGCAGCTGGCCAGACCCGAGGCGTTACCGGCGTCGCTGCGGGTCCAACTCTCCGATCCGGCGCGCTTCCCGTCCATCGCCAAGGCGTTCACCGGTAAGCCGGGCGTGGACCGGGTCACCGACCAGGGCGAGTACCTCCGGCAGCTGTTCCGGGCACTCAACGGGCTACGCAACGCAACCTTTGTCATTGCCCTGATCCAGGCGCTTGCCGCGCTTCTGTTGATCTCCAACACCATCCAGCTGTCCGCCTTCACCCGCCGCACCGAGGTTGGCGTGATGCGGCTGACCGGAGCCTCCCGCTGGTACACCCAGCTGCCGTTCCTTCTTGAGGCGGTGGTGGCCGGCGTGGTCGGTGCCGTGCTGGCAGTCGTCGGCTTGGTGGTCGGCAAGGTCGCGTTCGTCGACCGGGTGCTCGCCGGGGTATTCGAGGCGGCAATCGTGCCGCGGTTGGGTTACGGTGACATCTTCTCGGTCGCGCCAATCCTGCTCCTGGTAGGCGCAGCGGTTGCGGCGCTGACCGGTTACCTGACACTGCGGCTGTACGTGCGGACGTGATGGTGGTGTGCTTTGCACACGGTGCCCACCGGGCGCGATGAAAGAGCGTGGGCGCAAGGTAATCGTGTCGAACCGGCGGGCGCGGCACGATTACGAGATCCTGGACACCTACGAGGCCGGCATCGTCCTGACCGGCACGGAGGTGAAGTCGCTGCGGGCAGGGCGGGCCTCGCTGGCCGACGCCTACGCCAGCGTGGACGACGGCGAAGTATGGCTGCGCGGAGTGCACATCCCGGAGTACACCCAGGGCAGCTGGACCAATCACGAGCCCCGGCGGACCCGCAAGCTGTTGCTGCACCGCAAGGAGATCCTCCGGCTGATCGGCAAAGCCAAAGAACAGGGGCTGGCGCTGGTGCCGTTGTCGATGTACTTCGCCGATGGCAAGGTCAAGGTGGAGATCGCCCTGGGCCGCGGCAAGCGGTCTTACGACAAGCGTGCCGCGCTGGCCCAGCGTGACGCGAACCGCGAGATTGCGCGGGCAATGGGGCGGCGGGCCAAGGGCATGGGGTGAGCCGCGACCCGCTGACCGTGCCACCGGTCGACGATTCCGACGTCGCGGCGTGGACTGCTGCTCTTGGGCTGGACGGGCTGATCGACCTGCACGTGCATTTCCTGCCCGACCAGGTGATGGCCAAGGTGTGGGCGTATTTCGACCGCGCTAGTGAGCACTATGGGATTCCGTGGCCGGTGCACTACCGGCTGCCCCAGGATGATCGCTTGGCCGTGTTGCATGCGCTGGACGTGCAGGTCTTCGCGCCGCTGGTCTACCCGCACAAACCCGGGATGGCGGACTGGCTCAACGGCTGGGTCGCCGACTTTGCCACCGCTGTTGAGCCGGCGATACCGACCGCGACGTTCTTCCCGGAACCAGGCGTCGTCGAGTACCTGGAGCGAGCGCTTGCCGGTGGCGCCGAGTGCGTCAAGGTGCATGTGCAGGTGGGTGGCTTCGATCCGCGAGATCCGGTGCTGGACCCGGCATGGGGTCTGCTGGCTGAGGCGGGGGTACCGGTGGTGGTGCACTGCGGGGACGGGCCAGTGCCCGGGCGCTACACCGGGCTGGACGTGTTCGACGGAGTGCTCGCTGCTCACCCCCGGCTGGTCGCGGTACTGGCGCACGCCGGGCTACCCGACTACGCCGGAGCTCTGCAATTGGTGCGGCGTTATCCCCGGGTGCACTTGGACACCACGATGGTCGGTGTGCCGTTCACCGAGGCGTTCGCGCCACTGCCAGCCGACTGGCCTGCTCGTCTGGTCGATGTGGCGGATCGCGTCGTGCTCGGCACGGACTTCCCGAACATTCCCTACGACTACGCTACGCAATTGCGGGCCATCGCGGGCTGGGCGGCTGCTGATGACCGGCTGGGGATCGGCTTTCTGCGCGCTGTCCTGCACGACACTCCAGCTCGGTTACTGCAGGGATGAGGAGCCTGCGTCTGGGCGTTATCCTGTGTGGGTTGTCCAGCCCGTCAAGGGGGTGAACGGTTTCGACTCCGAACGTTGAGTCAGTGGGAAGCGTGCCGGTGCAGGCGAGAGACCACCGTAAGCGTCATCGCACACAAATAAGCGCCAACGCGCAACAGAATGATTTCGCCCTCGCTGCCTAGCGAGGTGCGGATCTGTCGGACCGGGGGTGTTCCCGCCCCGGACTCCGGCATCAGCTAGGGGACTCACCGCCAGGACCGGTCGCGGGGCCTGAGCGGGACACCCACAGCGACTGGGATCGTCACACCGGCTAGTCCGCGAGACCGGTGGATCCGAGTAGAGGCACAGCGGACTGCGCACGGAGAAGCCCTGACGAGGCGACGGAGGACCCGGGTTCGATTCCCGGCACCTCCACCCTAGGGTTCTTATTAGAACCCTGACCTGTGTGAACACCTTTGAGTAGGAGAGTAACGCCGGAAGTCGAAGGGCTACCCGCTGCGCGGGTGGCCCTTTTGCTATCTCCACGCAGCGGCCGGGTGGGCGTCACGCTTGTGGGCGCATGGACGTGTTCGTGTTGAAGTGCGTGGAGTGCTCCGAAGGGGTCGTGGAGGTGGTGGTCGATGACCTGGTCGTCCTCGATGTAGAGGCCGTGGAAGATCGCTTGGTTGAGTAGGCGGCGTTGCTGGTCGTTGCAGCGCCGGTAGAGCTCGTCGGGGGCTTCCAGGAGCTTGAGAGCGGCGTGGATGAGCCGAGCACTGTCGGTGAGGTCGGCGCTGGCGGTGTCGAGCCGCTCAGTGAGGCGACGTCGTTCGCGTTGGATGTCGCGGAGCTTGGCTTTGACCTTGGTTTGTGGCAGCGTGCCGTCGGCGGCGAGGTCGATCAAGTTCTCCTCCTTGGTGTCGAGTTCACGCAGTTGCCCGGAGATCTGCTTGTGCAGCAGACGCGCGGCGGCTTCCTGCTCGTTGAT
>JAFAWY010000095.1 GCA_019241525.1 Pseudonocardiales bacterium | reverse complement strand
CAGCCCCAATGCCCCGGCTGGCGGTTCCCGGAACCCGGTCTCATAGCTCTTGATCGCAACCGGTGACCTACCGATCGCGAAGGCCAGGTCTCTACGGGAGAGGCCGGCGTCAAGCCGCGCGTCCTTGATCTTGTCAGGACAGAAAATAGGCACGTCAGAGGTCCAATCTCGGGGAAAATGACTGGACCTTTGTGGCCGCTCCGGCACCTGCTACGCAGGCGGTCGCCTCGACGCGAGGGGTGATGGCCGTTACCGCCAAGGGCACCTGATAGACAGGCAGCGCCCGCGTGTGACGAGACGATAGCCCCCACCGACACTGGGGGCGTATCCGCCTGGCCGCTTTGCCGATGGGTAGAGTTCGAGCTACGCTGGAACGGAATCACGGGAGGTCGAGTCTCCTTGTGATAATGACGGCTCAGCGTGTCACCGCTGGGCCGTCAGCTATTTACGGGCGTGCTGTCGTTGTTGCGTGCCGCGTTTTATCCGGGGCAGGAATGGATGCCGGTGATAGCGTCCGGGAGATGATATCCCGCTGCGCCTGGCTTAATTCAGGCGCACGGGCCAGAGCCTCGGCGATCCATTCCTCGGTGGTCATGGTTACTTCCGGCCAACCGGGATAGCGGCGGCGAGAACATCGCGGCGGGCGATACGGAATTGCTTACCGACGCGCCACGCGGGCAATTCACCGAGATTGATCCACCGGGTAATTGTGGCCGCGTGCACGCCCAGCAATTCCCCGGCCTCGCGGGTGGTGAGCCAATCAGCATCCATGCACGCAGTATTAGACGATTAAACGGTGCGTGCAATTGTTAGAGAATTGTATACAGAACTCTACATCTCTAGGGCTGGCCTAGGGTTTTGCTGCTTCTTACGGGCCTTGGCTGTATTGTCAATTCACCCGGACGGGTTAGCCGTGTTTCCACTCGACCCTGACGTTGGCCGGATTGAACGCCTGCGGCCCGCGCCCCGGTGCCAGCAAGGTCACCGTCATCAGCGCGCCCACCACGGTCTTGCGCCGCGACACGGTAGCGGCCTGCCACGCGGCGGTCACGTTCTCCGCGTCGGCAAACCCCGCCAGTGGGGAGCCTGCCGCCGCGCCGGCCATCTGTCCGGCCAGCTGTGTGAGCTTGTCGCTGATGGTGCGGCGCGCATCTTTTAGCTCGGCGGCGGTGATGACCCCCTCGGCAAACAAGCCCGTCAGCCCGGCGTTACGTGCCCGCAGCGCGGCAGCCTGCGCAGCCAGCCGCTCGACGGTGGCGGACTGCGCCCCGGGCGGGGTCAGCAACAGATGCGCATCGGGCGCCGACAACCGCGCCAGGACCAAGGCGGTGATCAGCTCGTCGATCGGGGCCGACTTGACGTTGAGGTGCCCGGTCCGCTTGCACCGGTAGCCCGGCTTTTTGCCGGCGGTGGTGGCCGCGCGCACCGTGGTTTCGTCGTCGTTGCACACCCCGCAGCGGTAGAGCCCCGAGCCCAGCCAGCGCAGCTCGCTGGATTTGGCCGTGCGCCGGGACGGGTCGGCGCACAGCGCCACGACTTCGGCCCACACCGCCTCGGGAACGATGGCGGGCCACCGCCCGGGCAGCGTCGAGCCCTCGCACTCGATTAGCGCGGCGTTGCGCGGGCGCACCAGCACACGCTGCACCGCGGTGGGGGTCCAGGCCGCCCCGGTCGAGCTGGCGATGCCTGCCGCGTTCCACTCCCGGGCCAGGCTGGACATGGACTCGCCGCGCAGCACCCGGTGGGAGGCATCGGCCACCAAGGCTGCCTCGGCGGGCACCACGGTCACCCCATCGGCCTCATAGCCGAACGGCCGCCGCCCCCCGCGGTAGTGGCCGGCGAGCGCCGCGTGGCGCTTCTCGGCCTGAATGCGTTCGGCCATTCTCTCCACCTCGCCCCTCGCCACCGCTCCGGTGATCCGCGCAGTCATCCGCCCCGACGCCGTGGTCAGGTCCAGCTCACCAGCCTTGACGCAGTGGGTAGGGATGCCCCGCGGCTCGCAGACCGCGATGTAGGCCTCCAGCTCAACCGGTGAGCGGTGCAACCGATCGGTGTGCCAGGCAATCACCGCGTCGGCCCGGCCGGCCTCCAGGTCGGCCAGCAGCGCCTTGTATCCGGGCCGGGGCTTGCCGGAGTACGCCGAGACGTCGTTGTCGGTGTGCACGGCGACCACGGGCCAGTCCAGCCGAGCGGCCAGGGCTCTACAGTCGGCCTCCTGACGCGCTACGCCGAGCCCGGCGCCCACCCGGTCTTTGCTGATGCGACAGTAAATCGCCGCCGATCGAGGCATGCCGCCTAGTGTGTCACATATTGACGAACGCGACAGCGGTGGCGAACACCGATGCCCCTGCGCCGCCGCGGCCACCGATCACTGCCAGCACCCGTCCCGCTTCGGCCGGCGAGTCCACCGCGTCAGCCAACGCGCCGACCAGCCAGGCTTCCGCGTCCGGCAGGACCGCTACCTGTTGGGCACCGACCGCGACCGCACATCGCCAGGTGTGCGGGTCAGCGTCGGGGCACACGATCACCACCCCGTCTCTGCGGGGTAGACCCGCACTGGCACAGTCCCGAGCCGCCGCGAGGTCGAGCAACAGCAGCGGGGCGCAGCTCCACTGCTCCCGTACCGAGCCCGGGTCAGATCTGAGGTCGCTGATCCGATGCAGGTCACATCCCGCTGCTGCGGCGAGCCGGGATACCTCGTCGGCCAAGTCCCCGGACGTCATCATGATCACTGGCCGTGGGGCGGCCGGTCGCCCACCGTGTGTCCGCATCCATTGCTCCCGTGTTGGACCAGCCCGGGCTCGCCGGGATATGTGATCTTGGGATGCCACTATGGGACGGCTAATCACGTAGCGCGATCCGACCATGATCAACATGTGGATAACGGGATTGCTGTGGACAACGATGGATCGCCGGCGGGGGTGAATCGTTGCCGGGACCCTGCCCGCGGCCAGCCCACACCGATCGTTGACTGCATATGCTGCCTAACGTGAACTCCTCGGACGTCGCCGCATTTTTCGACCTGGACAAGACGATCATCGCCAGATCCAGCGCTTTTGTGTTCTCCCGGGCGTTTTTCCAGGAAGGGTTGATCAACCGGCGAGCAATACTCAAAAGTGCCTACGCCCAGTTCATGTACTTGCTGGCCGGTGCTGACACCGAGCAAATGGAGCGGATGCGGGCACACATCACCGCTCAGTGCACCGGTTGGGACATCGCGCAGGTCACCGCCATTGTCGAAGAAACCTTGCACGACGTGGTGGACCCACTGGTCTACGCCGAAGCAACCGATCTGATCGCCACGCATCGCCAACGCGGCGAGGACATCGTCGTGGTGTCGGCGTCAGGCACAGAGGTGGTGCAGCCCATCGCCAAGATGATCGGCGCAACGCACTCGGTGGCCACCCGCATGGTGACCCAAGATGGCCGGTACACCGGCGATGTGGAGTTCTACTGTGCTGGTGAGAACAAAGCGCTGGCGGCCCGGCAGCTGGCCGAGGAGCAGGGCTACGAGATGCAACGCTGCCATGCGTACTCCGACTCCATCTCGGACCTGCCACTGCTTGAGGCGGTCGGCCATCCGACCGCCGTCAATCCGGACCGGGCACTTCGGCGGGAGGCACAGCAGCGCGGGTGGCCGGTGCTGGCCTTCTCCAACCCTGTGTCGTTGCGCACCCGGATCCCAGCACCATCGAACGCGCAGATCGCAGCGGCCGTCGGATTGGGAGCCGTGGCTGCCGCCGGTGCCGCCTGGTACGGCTTGCGACGGTGGCAGCGTTAAACCGATGCGGTAAGGGCAGCGTGAGGAACCATGGTGAGCGGCGTGCGCTCAACGAGCGTCCGTCTACGGCGAATGGGTACAGGCCTCAGCCTTTTATCACTCTCAGTAGTCGATGTGATTTGCTCGATCGGGCCTCTTGCTGTGCTCCGGGTCACGGAGTAGACATGACGGCACGGACCTCTGGAAGGCCAGGGGCGGTGCGGCAGAGAAGCACCGTTCACCCCGACTGGAGCTCCGTGCACGGGCGTCGGGCACCCCACGCGCAGCACGCCGCGGGAGGCTTGTCGTCAAGGGTCTGCGTATCGTGTCCTCGGGGGATGCGGGCGCCGAGACCCATATGGGTACGACACGAGTTGCACGCTTGGTACCCCGGCGGTCCGTGCGGGCGGCGCTTCTGGAAGCTCGCGATGAGCGTCCAGAAGCGCCGCTGTCGTTTCTGGTGTCCTGCACGCTCCAGCACGCAGGCCATCACCTGTTCTAGATCAGCCAGTTGCGGTCATCGATTACTTTCTGTCACCGACTTGGCGATCGAAAGGGCCTCGCGGGCTCCCGCGGTCAAAGCGCCGCAGCAATGCAAAATCCACTCGCCAACTGGCTGCGCGCCGCCAGCGGCAAAGCCTGCTGCCGCGGTCCGGTACGCCCGTTCCTGGCGGAGGTGGGCGACCTCTGGCACCACCAAACCCTTGGGGTCCAAGCCGCTGGACACGACGGTGAGCCGGGCTGCGGCCCGCGCGACCACACCGTTGGCTCGGGTGAACGGCCCGAGTGCCAGCAGCTCGCCATGTACCACCGCGACGAGCACCGGCGCCGGGACCTGGCTACCGCCGGCAACCAGATGCGCCAGGCCATCGAGGCGGGCGGTGACCGCTGGCGAGGGGTCTGGCCGGCCCAGCTCCGGTTCCGGCGCCAGATCCGCCGCGGCCAGCACGTGCAGCCGGGCCAGTGCTTGCAACGGGGCCCGCTGCCAGGTGCTCAGCAGCCCGCCCAAAGCCTGCGCCACCCGCACCGCACCGGCCAGTACCGGGTTGTCCACCGACCCGTCGCGGGGCAGTCTGGTGGGGCCACCGTCGAGTGCTGCCGAAGCCCGGGCCGCCCGCACCGATGCCTCCGCTGCGGTCACCGGCCAGCGGCGCCGGTTTACCGGATGCCGGTGCACCGCGGTCACCGCGTCGCGTACCCGCGTGACGGCTGCCTCGAGGCCGGGCAGCTCCATCAGCGGCGCCAATGGATCGGCACCCACCAACGCGAGCCTAAAGCGTGCCCGCGACGCCCGCAGGGACCACCGTGGCACCGCGAAGTACGGTGTCGCGGTGGGCAGTCCTGCATTGTTGCCGACATTGACCCGTCCCACGGGCAGCGAGGCAGTGCGGTTCGGGCACCGTTCGCTGACCTACCGGGAACTCAGTGCAGTGACCGCAGCGCTTGCCGGGCGCTTGCTTTCTGCGAAACGCGTCGCCGTCTGGGCCGAGCCAGTTTTGGAGACCTGCGTGGCGGTGGTGGCCGCGCTCGCCGCCGGCGTGGCCGCGGTGCCGGTCAATCCCAGACTTGGCGCTCGCGAGCTGGGCCACGTCATCAGCGACGCCAGCCCTGACCTCATACTTGCCGCCCCCGGGACCGCGCTGCCGCAGGCGCTGCACACCGTGCCCCGGCTCGACATCTCCCTGCAAGCACATCACGGGATCAACCCACCCGAACCAGAGCCCGAATCCCCAGCATTGATCATCTATACCTCGGGTACCACCGGTCCGCCCAAGGGGGTGGTGTTGCCACGGCGGGCACTGGCCGCGGGTATCGATGCGCTGGCCGCAGCCTGGAGGTGGACCGACTGCGACGTCCTGGTGCACGCGCTGCCCCTGTTCCACGTGCATGGCCTCGTGCTCGGCGTGCTGGGACCGCTGCGGGTCGGCGGGGGGATGCACCATCTGACGTCGTTTTCGGCCGACGCGGTGGCCGAGCGACTGGCTGCTGCGGGCACCATCCTGTTCGGAGTCCCGACGATGTATCACCGGTTGGCAGCGGCCGCCGAGCAGGATCCGGGCATCGCCGCGGCGCTGCGGCAGGCACGCCTGCTCGTATCCGGCTCGGCCGCGCTGTCCCTGTCGGATTACGAGCGAATCGCCGCGGCGACCGGCCAGCACGTGGTGCAGCGGTACGGGATGACCGAGTCGTTGATCACTTGCGCGGTCCGGTGGAACGGGCCACGCAGACCGGACACGGTCGGGCCTCCGTTAGACGGCGTAGCGCTGCGGCTGGTGGACGACCACGGCCAGGTCATCGACGCGGTCGATGACGAGACCATCGGTGAGATCGAGGTCGCGGGTCCGACTCTGTTTCTGGGATATCTCAACCGGCCCGACGCCACTGCCGAGGTGATGCACGACGGTTGGCTGCGCACCGGTGACGTCGCCACCCGGGGCCCGGACGGGAGCCTGCGGCTCGTCGGGCGCAAGGCAACGGATCTGATCAAAAGCGGTGGATACAAGATCGGCGCGGGAGAGATCGAAGACGCCCTGCTGGATCATCCCGGGGTCGCTGAGGTAGCGGTGACCGGGGAGCCGGATCCCGATCTCGGTCAGCGGGTGGTGGCCTGGGTGGTTCCGGCAAGCGATCCCCCTCCGGCGGTGCAGGACCTCGCCGGGCACGTCGCAACGATGCTCGCACCGCACAAGCGGCCCCGGGTGGTGCGCTACCTGACCGCGTTGCCCCGCAATGAACTCGGCAAGGTCTGCAAAAGCGAGCTCGTACGCATTACAGGTGACGGTGCATGACATGCAACCCCACGTAGCCGTGCACCGGGTGATCAAAGGCCTCCGGCACCGTGGCCAGGATCCGAAAGCCCAGCGAGCGCCACAACGCCACGGCCCGCGTGTTGGTCTCGACCAGGGCGTTGAACTGCATCGACCGGTAGCCCTGCGCACGCGCCCAGCCGATGACGTGTTCGCCGAGGGCGCGCCCCACACCTCGCCCAGCGCGAGCCGGATCGACCATGAAGCTGGCGGTCGCCACGTGCGCACCCGGGCCGCCCTGGTTGCGGTGCACATTCGCGGTGCCCAGGATGGCCCCTTCGGTGTCGACCGCGACGACCGTCCGGCCTGGCGGCTCCAGCAGCCATAGCCGGCGGGCCTGGTCCTCGGTGCTGCCGCGGTCGTAGCAGTAGGTCTCGCCGGCCGCCACGATGCGGTGCAGGAACGGCCAGATCGCCGCCCAGTCGGCAGGGACGACGTCTCTGACGGTCATCACGGCGCGGGTTCCCGGAGCGCCCGGAACCGGATCGACCTGGGGCCCTGCGCAACGTCGGGGTCGATCAGCCCGGCCGCGCGCAGCCGGTGCGGCAGCGTGGCCGGGTCCACCACCACCATCGTGTCCGCGACGTGCAACAGCCGGAAACGCAAGCTGAGCCTGCTGTCCGAGCCGGCGAATACCCCGCCTGGTCGCAGCACTCGCGCCACCTCGGCGAACAAGCGATCCTGCGCGGCGGGTGAAGGCATGTGGTGCAGCATCGTGAAACAGACCACAGCGTCGAACGAGCGGTCCGGTAGCGGTAGGTCGGCACCGTCGCCGTGCAGCACCCGCACCCGGTGGCCGAGTTCTGCATCGAGCGCCCTGGCAAGGTCTGGGTCGATCTCCACGACGGTCAGCCGCGGCACCCGGGCTTCGAGCAGCCGCGTGGTCACCCCGTAGCCGGGACCGATTTCCAGGACGTCGTGACCCAGCTCGATGCCGCGCAGTACCCACGGCAGCAGCTGGCCCTCCACCTGAGACGTCCATCTGTCCGACCGGCACAGCCGCCGGTGGATGGCATTCATGGGCACGTGCTCGACGATAAATCAAGCCCCGGTCAACCCTGTGATGTTTTTCTGCAGGAGACAGGAGGTGTGTTATGGCGCCTACTCAGAAGATCGTCTCGGGCACCGGCCACCGCCCTGCAACGGCGATACGGCGCGCTCGATTCGCCCTGAGCATGGTCTTCTTTTGCCACGGTGTGTTGTTCGCCTCATGGACGCCATACATCCCCGGGATCAAAAGCACGCTCGGCCTGTCCGATGCGTCACTCGGCGTGGCGGTGCTCGGCGCCCCGGCCGGATCGGTCGGGGGCGATGCTCGCGGCCGGCGCAGTGATATCTCGTTGGGGCGGTTGCCCTGGGGTTGGTGGCCGTTCTGTGTCTGGTGATGGCCGCGTTGGTCAGCATCATTCCCGTGCCTGGTTCTCACCACGACTCACTCCGCTACGGCAATACCGCAGGGGGCAATTCAGCTGGGGCGATGCTGGTGGGCGGGACCAGGCCGGTATCACCGAATTGCAGGACCACCATGAGAAACCGCACCGGTGCCGCGGCCTCGTTGGCGTAGCGGTGCGGGGCGTGCGCTTCAAAAACGACCGCGTCGTCGACGCCCAGCACCCGGCGCTCCTCGCCGACCTGCAACGCCAGCACTCCATCGAGCACGAACAGCACCTCGATGGTGCCACGCGGGTGCGCCTCCCCATCGAAGGCATCCGCAGCCTGCAAGGTCCAATCCCATAGCTCCACCACGTCAGGCGGGTCGGTGCCGATCCTGAACAGCGCGCGGCTGCCAGCCGCGCTGGTCCACAGTGCAGCGGCCTCGGCCGCCGCGCGCACGGTGACCCGCGGCGCCGACTCGGCGCTGACCAGCGATGCGACGCCCACCTGTAACGCCGCGGCGAGATTGCACAACGTGGCGATGCTCGGGTTGCCCCGGGCGGATTCCAGCTGGATGACGGTGCCGCGGCTGACACCGGACGCGGCGGCGAGCGCATCAATCGTCATCCGGCGCTGCTGGCGCAACGCGCGGACATTGCGACCCACCACGGCGGCGACTTCATCCGGATCCTGCATGCGGTACAGTATGCCGCACTGTTCAGTCAATCCTATTGAACCGGTCCACCCTTCCGGCTAGAGTCCACTGTACTGACCTAGTAGTTCAGCCTAGTAGATGGACAGTGCATGGCCGTCCAGTTCGCGCTCCCCGCCGCAGTCAGTTACGGCGTTGCTGACTTCGCAGGGGGCCTGGCAACCCGGCGCACCTCGAGCACGCTGGTGGTGATTGCCGTCTCGCAGTTCGCTGGGGTGGCAGTGCTGTTACCCGCTTTGATGCTCCTGCCCGGCCGGCCTTCGGCAGCTGCGGCGGGCATCGGCATGCTCGCCGGCCTGGCCGGATCCGCCGGCCTGGTGTTGTACTTCCGGGGCCTCGCTCGCGGACCGATGGGCGTGGTGGCGCCGGTATCTGCGCTGACCAGCGCCGGGTTGCCGCTACTGGTCGGGATGACAGCCGGGGAAAGCGCCGGGCCGTTGACTGCCGGTGGTGTCGTAGTGGCCTTGCTGGCGGTCGCGCTGGCCACCGCGGGAACCGCTCAGGATCGGGCGGCGGCTGGCGGGGTGTTGCTGGCGATCGGGTCCGGTATGGGCTTTGGCCTGTTCTTCGTCGCACTAGACGCGAGCCCGGCGGATTCCGGGCTCTGGTCGCTGCTGGCCGCCAAGGCGGCGTCCGTGGTGGTCTTCGCCCCGCTAGTACTGGCCCGGCGCAACCCGGATGAGTCGGTGTGGGTGCGCTGGGGGCTCATCGTGCTCAGCGGTGCAGCGGACATGGTGGCGAACATCCTGTTCTTGCTGGCAACCCGGCACGGCTCGCTGAGCGTGAACGGCGTGGTGGTCTCGCTGTACCCGGTGGTGGTCGTCGTGCTTGCCCGGTTCGTGTTGCGTGAACGACTCACCTGGCTGCAAGCGACCAGCGTCGCCCTGGCGCTCACGGCCGGCGCGCTGCTGTCGAGCTAGTTCGGCGGGCCGGACGCCAGGGTCACCGTGGCGGTGTGTTGACCCGCCGCATCAATCCAGGTGACCTGCACCGAGTCTCCTGGATGGTGGGCGAACAGTGCCGTGGCAAGAGCGCTAGGGCTGTCGATCGCCGTGCCATCCAGCGACACGATGACATCCCCCACCGCCAGCCCGGATTGCCCAGCCGCTGAGCCGGATACCAGGCCCGTGACGACCGCACCAGGCACGGTGCCGGTGCTACGCCGGTGTGCCTGGCGAGCATGGTGGGCCGGCCCACCAGTGTCGGTGACGAGGACGCCAAGCACGCCGGTCGCACCGATGTGGACGGTGGAAGAGGCGGTACCGGCCTGGATCTGCTTGCTGATTGCGATCGCATCGTTGATCGGGATGGCCAAGCCATCACCTCCGGACCGCCCGGACAGCGATCCCATGGTGCCCGCAGTATCGACGCCGATGACCTGTCCGGCGGCATTGACCAGCGGACCGCCGGAATCGCCGGGCTGGATCGCGGCGGCAACCTCGATCAACCCGGCGAGTTGCTCAGAGCTGCCGGTGATCTCATCGCTGACCGTCACCGTCTGGTTGAGAGCCGAGACCGTACCCGCGACGATGCTCGGTGTACCGCCGCGCCCACCGGCGTTCCCGATCGCTGCGATGGGGTCTCCGACCGCGACCGTGCCCGAGTCACCGATCGTGGAGGTTGGCAAGCCCGACGCGCCCTGTAGCTGGAGCACCGCGATGTCGTGAGCGCGGTCATAACCGACCACGGTTGCCGGGTAGCTTTGACCATTGCCGACGTCGGTGACGTTGATGCTGCTGGCCCCAGTGATCACGTGGTTGTTGGTGAGCACCACTCCTGACGCGTCGAGCACGATCCCGGTACCGGCGGCTTGCACGTTCGGAGTGCTGAGCTGGACGTTGATGTCTACCAGGCCGGGATTGACCTTGGCCGCGAGCGCCGAAAGGTCCAGCAACGGGCCGGAGCCACCGGAGGATTGGGACGGTCGCGGACGGGCGTGCGGCGCCCGCAACGATGGGTTTACTGGCCCCACGGAGTGGCCCGAGACCCCCGGCGGCGCCACCGACCCGGGTGATGCGGCGGGATGCGTCCCCCGGGATTGAACCAATGGGGACTGGGCTGACGATGGCGACGACGGTGACGAGATGACCGGCGGCCACGTAGCCGGAATTCGCGGCCGTGCCCACGCCGTCGATGACAATGATGACGAACTGGGGACGTGCTGCGTAGCGCGAATCGCGCCCACCACGACCAGCGCGGACAAGGCCACGACAAGCACGACGGTCCACAGCCGCAACGGGCGCTGTTTTGGCCGTGCAGCTGGCCGGTAATGTTTGGGAGATCCACCGCTTTGCGGGCTCGGCGGGTCAGGCAGCGATATCACGGGCGTGACCCTGCCCGTTACCGGTGAACTACAGAAGTCCGGCAGTTGACCAGGGGATCGCCACCAACCCCACTAAGGATGGCCGCGCAAAAAACCTCATCGGAGTGGAAATCAGCTGCGGCCAGCAAGCCACACCGAGATCACTGAGAATTCGCGCCGTTTTTACGTCCAGAGTGCCGATTAATTAAATCATGCGATGGATAGAATAATAGCCGGCACCCTCAGCTGACACGGGAGCCCACTCAGATCAGGTCTGACCGCGTTGGTGCGATGTGACCAGAATCGTTGCAGCGAGAATCAATAGGGTACCTCGACAATGAGGCTCAGTACGCCGAGTGGTTCGGCCCAGTTGCCGATGTCGTCGGTATAGCCCGGCGCACCTGGTCCACGAGACAGCACGTAACCCAGTATCGGCCCCGCGGCCACTCCCAGCGACAGCACCCACCCAACCTGGTGTAGCGCGTCAGGAGCAGGGCCGCGGAGACCACTCCGGCAACGTCGAGAATGTAGTAGAGAATCTGGGCGTATTCCGGTCTTTCGATCCCGGCACGCCGCCTTGGTCGATGATGTGAATGGCGACCATGGCCAAACACCCCTGCAACGCCCAGCGCGCGTGGGATCACGCTGCTTCCGGTGGCTGGGCCCGGGGCGGTAGTTGACGGCAACACATTTATGCCAATCCCCTCGTTCGGGGTGCGCATTGTTGCGATGCGAATCCCCGTTGAACACCGCAACGGTATCCACCGGGCGCGAGCACTGCGGTTGACCCGAGAGCCGGACCCATCCATACGTTCGGCTCACGACCGAACCCAAAAAGGGGCCATAAGAGTGTATCAGCAAAGCAAATTCCCGGTGTCCGCTATTTTTTATGATTGCCAAACCTAACCAGTACCGGGTTCCGCTGAGTCAGTTCCGTCTTCTGTGCGCTAGTACTTAATGTGGTGACGTCAGGTCATAGACCGTGAGGCCGCCCACTGTCTGCGCAGTGAAGTTCTGCGCCACCCAGTCGGCGATCTGCCGGCCGCTGGAGCTGCCGCCGTTCTGGCCAGGAAACCCGCTACCGCCCAGGAAGTAGTGGATCGCGTCACGCGCCACGTACTGCTGGAATTGGGTGAGAGTGGGTGACGGGTCGCTGCCGTTGAAGCCGCCGACCGGCATCACCGGGTGCCCGGTGGCGAGTTGGAAGCCGGCCGCTGTGTTCGACCCCACCGCGGCGGCCACCCAGGTATAGCGGTCGGCGTCACGGGTCAGCAGCGCGTTGGCCGCGGTGTTGGACGTAGTGCCCTCGAGCAAGCCGCCGAGCATGCCCCCAGCGCCTCGCCCCGGGAAACCACCGCCCAGGGAACCACTGGCAGGAAAACCGCCACCGGGAAGCCCAGGTGCCCCGAACCGTCGGCCGGACCACGCGTGACGTGGCGGTCCCTGACCGTGAAAACCGGGTCCTGCGGATCCGGGCACTTGGGAAGCCGGACCCTGGAAACCGGCACGGGGGCCGGTGAAGCCGCCCGCCGGTCCCGCTGAGGGAATTGCCCCGCGGTGTGGGGTTGCTGCGGTGTCCACGGCGTACGCAGCCGGCGCGGCCAGCCCGAGCGCCACTGCGAGCACCGCCAACAGCACAGCTGCCCCGCGTCGGGCCGATCTCGGCAGCGCCAGCCCGAGTGCACAGGCCAGACCACCGAGCAATACGACCACCCGCAGCCATGGCTGCCAGCTCGGCACCCGCTCAAGCAGCACGAAAGCCCATGCCACGGTGCCGGCCAGGCCGGCTGCGAGCACCGCACGCGCCAGCAGCATCGCGCGCCGTTGCCAAAGTGCCACCGCACCGATCCCGATCAGCGCGCCGATCGCCGGAGCCAGCGCCACTGTGTAATAGGGATGGACGATGCCTTGGGCGAAGGACAACACCGCGCCGGTGACCAGCAGCCAACCACCCCACAGCAGCATCGACGCCCGGAGCCGGTCAGTGCGGGGCAGACGCCGCCCCAGCCAGAGCAACGTGACCAGGAACAGCAGCGCCGCCGGCAGCAGCCAGGCAATCTGGCTGCCCATTGAGATGTCGAACAGCTGGCGCAACCCGCCACCGCCGAACATGCTGCCCCCACCGAACCGGCCCCCGCCGAACGGACCCCCGCCGAACCGGCCCGCACCAGCGGCACCGCCGCCGACACTGCCGGTCTCGTTGCCGGTCAGCCGACCGAGACCGTTGTAACCGAAGATCAACTCCAGGATGCTGTTGGTCTGGGAGCCACCGACGTACGGTCGGTCAGCTGCCGGCCACAGCGCGACGGTCGCAACCCACCAGCCCGAGCTGGCCACCAAGGCCACCCCGGCCACGAGCAGCTGGCTAATCCGGCGGCGCAGCAGCACCGGTGCGGCCACCAGGTAGGCCAGCGCGAAACCCGGCACCACCAAGAAGGCCTGCAACATCTTGGTCAAGAATCCCAAACCGAGGCAGGCCGCTGCTGTGACCAGCCAGCCCGTCCGTCCCGCCTCCACAGCTCGTACCAGCGCGTAGGCCGCCAGCGTCAGCATCAGGACAAGCAGCGCATCGGGATTGTTGAACCGGAACATCAACACCGCGACCGGGGTCAATGCAAGTGCTGCACCGGCCAGCAGCCCGGCCACCGGACCGTGCCAGCGCCGCACCGCAGCGTAGAGCACTCCGACCGCGGCGACGCCTTCCAGCGCCTGCGGCACCAAGATGCTCCACGAGTTGACCCCGAAAATCCGCGCCGACAGCTCCATCACCCATAACGACGCCGGCGGCTTATCCACCATGATCGAGTTTGCGCCGTCGGACGAGCCGAAGAAAAACGCTTTCCAGCTCGTCGTGCCGGCCTGTACGGCTGCGGAGTAAAACGTGTTCGCGTAGCCCGACGCGCCGAGTCCCCACAAGTACAACAGCGCGGTCCCGACCAGCAGCCCCACCAGCGCGGCAAGCACCCGGCGCGGGTGTTGCTGCGGGTTCAGGCGCGCCGGCGCGATCGGTACCGGCGGGGCTGAGGCGGTAGCGGTGATCACCAGGTACCGCCGGGGCCGGCATCGATGCGGTTGGCCGTGATCGTGCCGTCGTTACCGCGCCGGCCGAACACCACGATGGTCTGACCGGCTTTCAGGTCGGCCACCGTGCCCTGGCTGCGCACGGTGATGGCTGCGTTCGGGGCGGCGGTGACGGTGACCTTGCGGCCGTTGCGGGTGGTCAGCGTGATGGTCGACCCGTTGACCGAGTCGATGGTGCCGGCGGCACCGCGGCTGCCCCGGCCGCGGAACCCGTCAGGGCCGAACCCCCCAGGACCGCGACCGTCCGGGAAGGTCGATCCTTGGGCGGTGGAGCCCACCCGGCCCGGGGCCGTCGAGGTGCCCTGGTGGCCCAGCAGGTAGCCGGCTGCACCACCGATGAGTAGCAGCACTACCCCGGCCGCAGCGGCCAGCAGGGTTGTCCGGCGGAGCAGGCGGGCGGCCCAGGACCGGCGAGGCGGTGAGGTGTCGAGCCGTGCCGTGGGTTGTTCCTCGGGTGGCGGTGTCTGGTTCATCGGATGTCCTCCCTCTGATGTGCAGATGAAACCGGCTGGATCAACGTGGCCATCGCGCTGGTCACCGCCGTGGTGCCGTCCGGATGGACGAGCAGCGCAGCGTGCGAGTCGAGACCGGCGAGCCAGTCGAAACTTTCCGGGCCGCACGCAAAGGCGGCGGTGGCCAGCACGTCGACCCAGGTCAACGAGGGACCGGTGACGGTGACCGAAAGCAGGCCGTCGGCTGGGCGACCGGTGCGGGGATCGACGATATGTGCGCCCCGGTGCGCGGTGCCCGAGGTGGCGACGCCACCACCGGTCAGGGGCAGCACGCCGAGCAGGCCCCCACCAGGACGGGGGTCCTCCACGCCGATCCGCCATGCGACGCCACTGCGCGACTCCACCGCGATATCGCCCCCGGCGTTGATGTAGTAGTCGCCGTCGAAGCACTCGCCGATCCGGTGCGCAACACGCTCCACGGCCCAGCCCTTGACCAGCCCCGACGGGTCCAGGAGATAATCACCGCCGGGTGCGGGTAGCAGCGGGTCGAAGGCGCCGCCGGTCTTCGTGCGGGCCTGCTCGCACAGCTCGAGCACCTCGCCGATGAGCGGGTCGCACTCGGCGACGGTCAGCTCACCGGCGGCGAGCCGACTGATCTGGCTGTCGGGCCGGTAGGTGCTCATCAGCGCATCAATGCGGTGAAGTTCGGCGAACACCTCATCCAGGAACGCCGGCCGCCACGGGGGCAGCGTGACGCCCCGCAGGTGCACACTCACCGGCATTCCCATCACCTGCTCCACCCAGGCACCGCGCGGGACGTTCATGACAGGTGCGCCTGATCGATTGCGGACTGCAGCGAGGCGACGTACCCCTCGCTCGTCACGGTGGCGCCGGTGACCCCGTCAATGTGGGCGCTTTGCGCCGCGACGGCCTGCTGGTTGAGGATCGGCACCGCGTAGGCGTTGATCCGCCAGTCTCGGCCACTGCTGTCAGGTGCCTGCATGGCCCGAGCGGCGGTGATCTTGCCACCCGAGATGGTCAGTTGCACTTGGACGGTCCCGTACCGGGTATCGACGGAGGACCCGGTGACGGTGGTGCCGCCCGCCGCGGCCACGTCGGCAACCCTGGCGTTGGATGCCGGCGGGGAGTTGACCGCGACGGGCGGACTGGCCAGGGACGTTCCGAAGCTGGTGGGGTAGCGCAGCAGCACCACCAGCAGGGCGACCGTGCCCAGCACGGACAGCGTGATGCGTCGCATCGTCGTCAGCGCTCCTACCAGGCAAACTGCTCGGTGTGCAGCTGCGGCGCGGGGACACCCGCCGAGGCAAGGCTGGCCCGCAGCGCCTCGGTCCACGGCGCGGGACCACACACGTAGACCTCGTGCTGGCCAACGTCGGGCACCAGGCGATGCAGCACCTCGGCGCCACCCACACTCGCCAGATGCGCCGGCAGCCACGCCGCGCCGCCGGTCGCCCGCGGGCGGTGGCCCTCCAGGTAGCACAACCGGACGCCGCGGGCAGCAGCGATCGCCTCCAGCTCGCGGGCAAACACCGCCTGCGCGCGCGACGAGACCCGGTACAGCAGGGTGACCTCACCCGGTGTGGCGGTCAGCTCGTCGAGCAGCGCCCGCAGCGGGGTGATGCCGATCCCAGCGGCGGCAAGCAGCACCTGCGGGCGCTGCCGATGCGCGCCGGTGAGCGCGCCGTACGGGCCCTCGATGAGCACCCGGGTTCCGGGGCGCAGCCGGGCCAGCCGGCCGCTGCCGTCGACGTCCTTGACCGTGATCCGCAGCCAGTCCGGGCGCGGTGCCGCAGACAGCGAGTACGGGTGGCCGCGGCTCCAGCCCGGCCCGTCGAGGAACCTCCAGGTGAAGAACTGCCCTGCGCGGGCCGGGAGCCGGTGCAGGTGGTGCCCGGTGAAATACACCGACACCACTCCGGGCGCCTCGATCACCATCGCGGCCACCCGCAGCCGGTGATACAGCGTGCGCCACGCCGGCAGGCCGAGCCGGTACACCAGTACCGCGCCGAGAGTGAGCAGGTAGAGGCTGCACCAGTAAACCCGCGCCACCGGGGAGGAGGTGAGTTCGCTGCCATTCCACAGCTGGTGAGGTAACGCCAGGGTGACACCGAGGTAGGCATACAGGTGGATCAGGTGCCATGACTCGTAGCGCAGCCGCCGCCGGGCGGCCCGGATGGACAGCACCGCCACGGTGACCAGCGCTGCGGTGCCGGCCGCGGCGAGCAGCATTCCCGGCGCGGTAGTGATCAGCTGCCAGGTCTCGTCCAGCGCACCATTGCCGTCGGCGGCGGCGTAGCCGAGGGTGATCAGCCCGACATGGGTGATCATCAACCAGAACGAGGTAAAGCCGGCGGTGCGGTGCCGGCGGGCCAGCACGTCCTGCCCGAAGCTGCGCTCCACCCACGGAATCCGGGCCATCAGCAGCACCTGGATCAGCAGCAGGTCCGTGGCTAGCAGCCCGGTGAGCCGGCCCAGCGAGGTCAGCGGTGCGGAACCCAAATCCGACAGGCCGCCGCCGGCCACCCATAGTCCAGCCGTGACCAGTAGCGAGCCGGCGGCCAGCGCCATCGCTAGCTGTGCCGATCTTGGGGTCAACCAGGGCGATTGACGTGGTGGCGGGACGATCCCCACACCGGGATCTGCCTGGGGGTGGGTGTGGTAGCTGGCTGTTACGGTCACGGTGGTCACCTTTGCCGACCACCTTGGAGGCAGGCTGCCAGTTTCCTTCGAGTTGGCTGTGAATGATCGCCGTGCTCCAACCGGCAGCATTCCCAGGTAGTTCACAGCCGACGTCCAGGGACGTGGCAGGCTCCCGGCGCAGACTGATGCCCCAGGAGGTGGTGCGCGTGGCCACAGCAAGCCCGGAGGCCCGGTTACTCGTTGTCGATGACGAGCCCAACATCGTCGAACTGCTCTCGGCAAGCCTGCGCTTCGTCGGTTTTGAGGTGGCCACGGCCACCGACGGCCTTGATGCGATGCAGCAAGCCCGGCGACGGCGACCCGACCTGCTGGTCCTGGACGTGATGATGCCCGGCATGGACGGCTTCGACATGGTGCGCAAGCTGCGCGGCGAGGGGTTGCAGATGCCGGTGCTCTTCCTCACCGCGCGGGACGCCACCGCAGACCGGATCACCGGCCTGACTTTGGGCGGGGACGACTACGTGACCAAACCGTTCAGCCTCGAGGAGGTGATCGCCCGGATCAGGGCGATCCTGCGGCGGGCCGGATCGCACACGGACGCGGCGAGTGCCCAGCTGTGCTTCGCCGACATCGAGCTCGACGACGACACCCACGAGGTCCGCAAAGGCGGCGAACTGGTCGAGCTGTCACCGACCGAGTTCAAGTTGCTGCATTACTTCATGCGCAACCCCGGCCGGGTGCTGTCCAAAACCCAGATCCTGGAGCACGTATGGAACTACGACTTCAACGGTGACACCGGAGTGATCGAATCCTACGTCTCATACCTGCGGCGCAAACTCGATACCGGTGCGCCGCGGCTGCTGCACACCGTGCGTGGCGTCGGCTACGTGCTGCGCGTGCCTCGAATATGACCCCTGGAACGTGACCACAACCATGACCGCAGCGGTCTCCACTAACGGCCGGATAAAGTCCGGTGGCCGGGCCGCCCGCGCGGTATGGGCGGCAACGCCGCTGTGGCTGCGGCTGGTTGCCGCGGTGCTGGCGCTCGTTGCGGTGGCGCTGGGTGCCACCGGGGTGGCGACGGTCACCGCGTTGCACGGCTACCTGCTCGATCAGGTGGACGGTCAGCTGCGCGCCGCGGGTGAGCCGGTCGTGCGCGGCCTGCTGCACGGTGCGGGCCTGCCACCGCAGGCGCCGGTTGGGGAGCGGGGCGGACCGGGCCGGTTCCGGCTGCCCAGCACCTTCGCCTTGGCCGTCACCGATGAAAGCGGCGCCGTGGTCGCGGCGCTGGAATCCCCGCTGCGGGCTGGCCAGCCGGGTCCAGCCCTCCCGCGGTTGACCCCCGCGCAGGCCCTGGCCCAGCACGGGGACGCCATGACCGTTCCTGCGACCGGCGGTGACGGGCAGTGGCGGCTGCTGGCGATCCCACTTCCCGACGACTCCGGCACCCTGCTGGTGTCGACCAACCTGGCCAATGTGGACGCCATCTCGGCTCGGTTGACATTCCTTGAGCTGATCACCGGCGGGGTGGTGCTGGTCGCGCTGGCCGGCGTGGGTTACCTCGTGGTACGCAGCAGCCTGCGGCCCCTGGCGGAAGTGAAGGACACCGCGGGGGCCATCGCCGCGGGTGACCTCACCCGGCGGGTGCCCGAGCACCCGCTGCGCACCGAGGTCGGGCAGCTGTCCAGCGCGCTGAACGGGATGCTCGCCCAGATCGAATCGGCCTTCCGCACCCAGCAAGCCTCCGAGGCGGCGGCCCGCAGTTCCGAGGAACGGATGCGGCGCTTTGTCGCCGACGCCAGCCACGAGCTACGAACCCCGTTGACCTCGATCCGGGGCTTCGCCGAGCTGTACCGGCAGGGCGCAGCCGACGACGTGGCGCGGCTGATGAGCCGCATCGAGTCCGAGGCCGACCGGATGGGGTTGCTTGTTGAAGACCTGCTGCTGTTGGCCCGGCTCGATGCACAGCGGGAACTGACCCGCGCACCAGTCGACCTTGTGGCGCTGGCCGCCGACGCGGTGCACGACGCCCGCGCGCTGTCGCCCGATCGGCCGGTCACCCTCGAGGTGACTCATAACGGCCTGGTACCCGTAGTGCTCGGTGACGAAGCCCGGCTGCGGCAGGTGCTGGGCAACCTGATGACCAACGCGCTTACCCACACCCCGGCCGGTACCCCGGTCACCGTGGGAGTGGCTCCCGAACCCGGCTGGACGGTGCTTTCGGTCAGCGACAAGGGTCCGGGGCTGGAGCCGCAAGACGCGCAGCGGGTATTCGAGCGGTTCTACCGGGCAGACTCTGCGCGAACCCGGTCGGCCAGCCGTGGCGGGACGGGGCTCGGCCTGTCGATCGTGGCCGCGCTCACCGCCGCGCACGGCGGCACGGCAGAACTGGACACCGCCCCGGGCGCCGGCGCAGTCTTCCGCATCCGCCTGCCCCTGGCGAGGTGAACCGCCGACTTGTATGAGGTCCACGGATAAAGGGCTAGTTGATCTAGTGTCCCGTCGCGATGCCGACTGGTCGATCCGCACAAGCGCACGCATACTGCCAGCGCGATGGCACCAGAGGGCGGCGGCGACATCAGGAACGAGAGCGGACCCCGGCCCTACAACGATCATCGGAAAAGCCCGTTACGGATCCAGATTTTCTGTCCGTTTCATCCTGATCGGGATCGGAGTCACTCGGCGCCAGATGAGACGACCGGCGTCTTGCCGGCGACCAAGATGCGGCGTCTTATCGACGATACGTGCATCGCTCAATCGAGCGCGGCTTTGACAATCCACGATGTCCGGCGTGGCCGGCCGTCAAGCTCGACTCGTCCGGTCGACCACAGCAGGACTCGTCGGGGATCACCGGTCGGCGCGTCGGGAAACAGTCGGGCCAGTACTGCCGCACACAGCCTCATCGGCGGCAGCCACCGAATGCCGAGTCCTTGGGTGATGTCATAGCCATGAACCAGGACTTCGTTAACGCCTAGGGCGGCAAACCCGCCCGGGTCGGTCGGTCCCCAATGCCAGGCACGGAGTGTGGGGGCGGCTGTTGTGAGCGCACTGCTGAGTAGCCCGCCGCAGGCGGTAATCACCTGCAGCACCTGCGCTGGCGGCGTGGCAGGCCGGACAACCAGATCAATGGGGAGGTAGCCGGTGGCCGGGCACGCGGCCAGCTGCGCCGCGTAGGCCAGCAGATCATGGGCCACGTGCACGGCGGTAGTCCAGCAACTCCAGTCCAACGACCCGGCCCGATGCTGCCAATCCCGGTCGACGAGCGCACCGAGCACCCGCACCATCTCCGTGACGGCTTCCTCGACATCCCCGCTGTCCATCACACCCATCCCATGATTCTTACTGGTAGGGGTTGGTCGGCTCGTCGGCGCTGGCTGGGGGTGTATTGCCTGTCGCTCGGATCGCTTTGGGCACGTTGATGGTGAGCAAGATCAAAAGTCCGACGACGAAGAATACGATGAGGGACAGGTTCGCTGTCCGGTAGCTGCCGGTGTTTTGCAAGGTCAGTCCGAACAGCAGTGGTCCCAGCGCGCTTGTGCCCGAACTCGATATTTCATAGAGGCTGAAATACTCGGCTTCCTTGCCTCGAGGGATCATGCTGGAGTACAGGGAGCGGGACAGCGCCTGGGTGCCACCGAGCACGATCGACAACACGAGGGCGACCGTGTAGAACTGCTGCGCGTTGCCTGCTTGGAGGTAGTAGACGGCGACGACGACCCCGATCCATACCAGCAGGCTGGCAGCGATCACTTTTTTGGCGCCCCATCGTTCGGCGCACCGGCCCAGGAACAGTATGCCGCCGAAGCCGGTGAACTGTACCAGCAAGATGGCGCTGAGCAGGGTCGTTTCGTCGAGTCGGAGTTCTTTTTGGCCGTAGTCGGCGGAGATGGTGGTGACCGTTGAGATGCCATCGTAATAGATGAGGAAGGCGACGAGGAAAAACAGGGTCAGCGGAAATCGCCGCAGTCCGCGCAGGGTGTCGGCGAGTTCGCGAAACCCGGAGAAGATCGCCCAGCCTGGCGGCTGCCGGCAACCGGTTGACGGTGGAGGAAGGTGTCGCATGATTTTGAGCGGTATGAGGGAAAATAGTGCCCACCAGAGCCCGGCGCTGCATAGCGATACTCGTGCTAGCAGGGCTTTGTCGGCGATGAAGAATGATCCGGCAAAATTTGTCGCGAGCAGGATGCCGCTGCCGACGTAACCGGCTGCCCATCCGACTGAGGACACCCGGTCCCGGAGATCTGGCTCGGCCAGATCGGGGAGCACTGAGTTGTAGACCACCTTGGCGCAGCTGTAATTGAGGAATGCGGCGGCGAACAGTGCTGTGCCGAGAATCCAGTCGGTGCGGCCGACGAAGATCATGGCTGTGCAGCTCGCTGCGCCGAGATAGCCAAAGCTCAACAGCATCAGCCGCTTGCGGCCAGTACGGTCGGCGAAGGCGCCCACGACCGGCATCAGTACCGCGAGCAGCACATTGCATGCGGATATCAGGTAGACGAACAGTGAGCCCGGCAGGATCGGCAAGCCGAGCACGTGCAGCCGTCCGTTCTGACCTACCGCGTTCTCCGCGACCGTGGGGAGATACCGGCTCATGAACACCGAAACCACGGTGGTCTCGAAGCTGTGGCTGGCCCAGCCGTAGGCGTACCACCCGAACCGCTGCCGCGCGACCTCCCGCCGATCAGGCACCGAGGCCACCGCTGAGACATCGCTTGGCCGTCCGCGCCGCACAGTCGCGCTGCTCTCCTGTCGCTTGCCGGGTAGGCAGCACCGTATATCACGAACAAGCAACGTCGCGGGAGCGGGATTGCCCTACCTGCGGAGGATCAAGTTGACCTTGAACTTGCGTAGGTTTCGTGGTCGAGGTCGGCGAGCCGAGCGTGGACATCGTTGGCCTCGGGGACGTCGAGGTCGGTGTAGAGCGCCAGGGCTTTGCCCCAGTGGCCGCGTGCCTGGTTGAGCTGGCCGGTGGCGTGGTAAGTGTCGGCGAGGCCGTGGTGTGCGCGGGCCTGCTCGTAGCGGTCGCCAATCTGGCTCGCGAGACGGAGCGCGGCGGTGTGCTGGGTGCGGGCCTGATCGGGATGCCCCATGGTGTGGTAGGTCTCGCCGGCCCCATTGAGCGCCTTAACTTCGCCAGGCCGTTCACCGATCTCTCGGCAGCGAGTAATGGCGTGCTGGTGGTACTCCAGGGCCTGCTGGTAGCGGCCTTGCCGGTGGTAGACGTCACCGAGATCGTCCAACGCGTACGCTTCGGTGGCCTGGTCACCGATCTCTCGGCCGATGATGAGAGCTTGCTGATGGTGCTCCAAGGCCTGCTGGTAGCGACCCATTCTGAAGTGGGCGATGCCCAGGTTGGCCAGCACGTAGGCTTCGCCGCCCCGATCTTCGATCTTGTGGGCGATGGCAAGGGCTCGCTGGTGGTGCCTGAGGGCCTGCTGGTAGCGACCCATCCTGCAGTGAACGAGGCCGAGGCTGGTCAGCGTGTACGCTTCAGCCGCCTGGTCACCGATCTCGCGGCCGATGACCAGGGCTTGCCGGTGCTGCTCCAGGGCCTGCGGATAGCAGCCCTGCCGGCGGTACACGAAACCCAGGAATGTCAGCGTCCAGGCTTCGGCGCCGCGGTCACCAATCTCGCAGGCGATGGCCAGGGCTTGCTGAAGATGCTCAACGGCCTGCTGGTAGCGGCCCCGGTTCCAGAAAGCGAGACCGAGATTCCGTAGCGCCCGAGCTTGGCCATCTCGGTCTGCGCTGGCGCGGAACAAGCCTAGAGCCTGCTGGTGGTGCTCGGCGGCTTGCTGGTAATGCCCCTGCCACCGATAGACCGCACCCAGATTGTCCAGCGCAGAGGCCTCGCCGGCTTGATCGCCAGTGCGGCGGGCAGCGTGGTGAGCGTGCGTGTGGATCGTCACGGCTTCGGGATGGTGACCGCCCAGTTCGAGGTAGCGAACCAGGGTGCTGGCCAGCGCGCTGGTGTGCTCAGACCAGCCTTGGGTCGCGGTATAGGCACAGACGGCGGTGAGGGTGACCCGCTCGGTGTCCAACCAGGCCCGGGCTGCGGTCGGGTCGGCCACCGGCGGGGTCGGGGTGCCTGGTGGGCACACGCGGGGCCGGCGATGCCGCTCGCCAGGGATCAGGGTGTCCATGGCAGCCCCAGCGGTGGCCAGGTAGTAGTCGAACAGCCGAGCCAACGACGCTTTGCGTTCCTGGTCGGAGTCCTCCACCGTGGCGAGGTGGGTGGCGTAGGCGCGCAGCAGATCGTGCATGCCCTGCCGCCCCGGGCTGGCGGGCTGGATCAGGTGCGCGCGGGCCAACAGGTCGAGACATTGTTGCGCGTGGTCCAAGCTGGTATGAGTCAGCGCGGCGGTGGCGTGGGCGTCGAGGTCGGGGCCGGGGTGCAGCCCCAGCAGCCGGAACGTGCGCGCCGCATCGCTGGGCAGGTGCTGGTAGGACCAGAAAAAAACAGCGCAGACAGCGGTGCGCGGATCACCACCGGCGTCGAGCATCGCCAGCCGCCGCTGTTCATCACTCAATTCCCGAACCAGGTCAGCGAGGCTCGTGGCGGGACGGCTGGCGGCGATCTCGGCTGCCACCCGCAATGCCAGCGGCAACCGTGCGCACTGCTGGGCCAGCGTGGCCGCCGCATCGGGCTCTGTCCCGACCCGCTCACCGATCAACGCCCCCAGCAAGGTAACCGCATCCTCGGGCGAGAGCAGGTCAAGGCATAGACGCCGGGCGCCGTGGCGGGCCACGAGCCCCACCAGCAAATCCCGGCTGGTCACGATGACCAGCGCGGTGGGGCAGCCGGGTAGCAGCGGCCTGACGTGCTCGACGGTCGCCGCGTTGTCCAGCACGATCAGCATTCGACGCCCGTCGAGCAGGCTGCGGTACAACGCGGCCCGCTCCTCGACCTCCAGCGGGATGTCGGCTCCAGCCACTCCTAGCGCGCGGAGAAATCCGGCCAGCGCGTCGGCCACCGACAGGGGCTGGTCCGGGTCGTAGCCCCGCAAGTTGACGTATAACTGCCCGTCGGGGAATCGGTCCCGGACCCGGTGCGCCCACCGCAGCGCCAGCGCGGTCTTACCCACTCCCGCGGTACCCGACACCGCAGAAATCACCACTGCCGTCAAACCGCGGTCCGATGCCGTTGCTGGCTGATCGGCGGGAACGATCAGGAGACGGTCAAGTTCGGATAGCTCTCGGGTCCGGCCCATGAAGACGTCCACGTCTGCCGGCAGCTGCGCTGGCACTCGGGGATCAGCCGATACCGGTGCCGACCTGGCGATGGTCGTCACGATCAGTGCCGGGTCACCGGTAAGGATCTGCTCGTGCAACCGTTGCAGCGCAGGGCTGGGATCAATGCCCAGCTCCTGGGCCAGTCGCCGCCGCATCTGATGGAAATGGTCTAGCGCCTCGGCCTGACGGCCACAGCGATACAGCGCCAGCATGAGCTGGCCAGCCAACCGTTCGTCGAGCCGATGCACCGCCGCGCTGCTGGACAGCGAGGGTAGCAGCCACGCATGTTGACCACGGCGCAGCTGTAAGTCGTTGCGGTCCAGCTCGACCGCAAGCCGTTCCCGCGCCCAAGCGTCGCGCTGGGCGTTGCACCACTCGGTGTCCAGGCCGGCCAGGGCCTCCCCCTGCCACAGGCCCAGCGCCTGTTCGAACAGGCTCAATGCCTGCTCCTGGCTGCACGGGGTGCGGGCTTGGGTGACCAGGTAGTGGAAACGGTGCAGATCCACGGCCATCGGATCGACCGTCACGACATAACCACCGCAGCGGCGCACAAGGCTCACCGCGTCCACACCCGCCAGAGCACGGCGCAGACGGGACAGGTAGCTGTAGAGCGTTTCGCGAGCACGAGACGGCGGACGTTGCCCCCACACGCGGTTAATGAGTTGGTCTGTCGACACGACATGGTTAGCCTCGACCAGCAGGATCACCAGCACACACTGCTGTCGGGCGTGACCGAGATTGACCAGTTGGTCATCAACATGGACCTCGACGTCACCGAGAACGCGGAA
>JAFAWY010000088.1 GCA_019241525.1 Pseudonocardiales bacterium | reverse complement strand
ACGTGCGCCGTGGTCACTATGAACTGGCCATCGACCTCGACCTGAACCACCGGATCTCAGCAGCGTTCACCGAACTGGCCCTCGCCATCTGAACAGCGCACAAGCCGCCGTCGACCGCGCTCGCCCTTCCACTAATGCAACAGCACCCCCACAGTTCGTCGGGCACCAGTCGACGCGACAACTCGTCCACCACGACCGGTGATCATGAACCATAATTCTCACATGATCCAATTGAGACAGTGAGGATCGGTCAGCGAGGATTCCTGTGCGCCGGACCGCTGTCCTTTGTGGGGTTTGTTTGAATCCCTTGGTCGGTTGGGGGATTTCTCGCCGACGCCTGCAGCGGGCAGCGTGTTTGTTCCGGAAATCGCTCTAGCCGGTGATGAAACGACGCCTGGTGTCTTCATCGGTTCACGCGCACTTCGACAATCATCCGCGATGCGCAGCAACCGCTGCAGGACCTCCGGGGTTGCGCGGTACGCCTCGCATAGGGCACGAATGTCGTCCTCTGTCGGAACCCGTTTCCCTGTCTCGAAACGGCTGACGGTGGCTTGGGACATTCCCGCGCGGCGCGCTGCTTCGATCCCGGACAGGTTCGCTCGCTGCCGCAGTTGACGCAGGGTCGCGGATAACCGGTCAGCACACAGCACGGGACTGCTCAACCAGATCTCTCCTCTATTTGGGTTGCTTAATTAGCGAGCGGTGGTGTTCCGGGTGGCGATCCCACCACATCGTGAAGTCCACGGCGGTGTGCTATGCGGCGTCAGCGGCGGTGCGGTGGAGTTCAACGCATGAAGGACCGAGAAGCTGCGCGCCGTGGAATTGACCGTCTGATTGGTAGTGCATCTTGATGATCTGCTGACCGTCGATCAAGGACCAGTCCCCCGGTGCACAACGCAACTCCCGCGGCATGGGCTGCTCAGCCAGATCCAGCACTCGGACCAACTCACCCGCGGTCACGTTGTAGCAGTACCCCCAGTCGCAGGCGTATCGCTCGTAATCGCTGGGTGGGTCATGGATGATGCGAATTCTCCGGCGTGGCCTGCCTTCTTTCGCCCACTGCGCGAGTTTGTCCAGCCACGACCGGCGGGTCTCCCAGGTAGGGTCCGCTTCACCGTCGAGCCAGCGACGGAAATCAGGTGTGGTGATCGCAGTGTCGTAGCTGGGCAGGGTCTCGATGCGGAAAAGTCGTGCTCGGTGGTCCCGACCAGCTCAGTGAGTTGCTCGATGGTCAACAGGTTCACGTCGGCACCTTCCTGGTGAAGCTGTCCCCGTTCAGGCCGTAGAGCAGCCGAGCCACCTGGTGTGCCCGGATGCGGACTAGCCCCTTCACCGGTAGGGACATTTTCTTGGAATAGACCTGGTAGCACAGAGCGAGCGGGACGACTGAGGCCTGCTCTGAGGTGCCAGCCCGTCACCACGGCGCCCAAGCGGAGAACCCAGGTCCAATGGAGGTCGGGCGATGGGAGAGAGATCGGCCTGGTTTGTGCGGTCGATGGGCGACGCCGACACTCACCGCGGGGTGTACAGCCCAGCGACCCGATCCGTGCACGCCATGTGCGGGATCGAGTTCCAGCCCGTTCCGGTGGGCTGGCCGCCCAAGTTAGGTCCACTGCCCGGTAGCCCACCGGATCCGCAGCAGGTGCCCCCAGTGCCACAACGGGCGCGTACCGAACCGCGGGCAGCCCGGTGAGTACGGAACGGACCGCGCACACCATTGTCGCCGTCCATGAACTCGACAAGACTGACATTTGAGCGGCATAAAACGTCGCTGACGTCGAGTTCACGGCATGGCAGCCATATTGATCATGTGCGGGCGTTGCCTGGTTTTGGTACAGGCGTCGCCGACTGACCGGCAGACCGTCCCGGCCTGGTCGATGGTCTACTCGCTCAAACAGGCCGCTGCGGCCGGGAACCTTCGGCCTAACCGGCTGTTTCGTACAGTTGTACGTACAGGCTCCGGACCCGATACGTGCAAACTGGGCTGATGCGGCGGCACGGGGCGCTGGCGGAACTGCGCACCACGCTCGGCGGAGCCGATCCTGGCCTGGTACGGCTCCGGCTGGCCGGGATCGGGACAGCGTCGATGATGCTCGCCGCCGCGATCACCTCCGCTATACGTTGGGTCACCGGCCAGCCGGTGACCGTGGTGCTGATGGCGGCCATGCTCGCGATGATCAGCAACTTTGCCGTGAACGAATCTGACCTGCCACGGCTGCGGGTCACGACATTGCTCATGCTCGGCCCCGCTCTGTTCTCACTAACAGCAGGAGCCTTGCTGACGTCGTACCACGTCATCGCCGACGTCGTGCTCGTCGCCATCACGACGGTCGCGATCTACATCCGCCGCTTCGGCGCACGCGGCTCGGCGCTCGGCATGGCCGCGTTCCAACCGTTCTTCCTCGCCCAATACCTGCATGTCATCGTCGAGCAACTGCCATGGTTGCTGGTCGCCGCGACCATTGGCATCGGCTCGACGCTACTGCTGCGCGGGTGGGCCCTCGCCGAACGTCCGCAACGCACCCGCGAACGGCTGATCCGCGCATTCCGCGCCCGCCTGCATGTCCTCGTCGAGGCGGTCGCGGACATGCTGAGGGCTGCGCCGCATGCGGTGGAGGGCAAGCTGTATGCCGTCGAGCGCCAGCGCGCACGGCTCAATGAAACCGCACTGCTGCTCGGCGAGAACCTGGAGCGAAGTGCCACTGGCCAACCGGACGGCTCGCCGGACCCAGATGGGGGCGACCGCACCGAGCAGGAGCTTCTCCTCGCGTTCTTGGACGCCGAGCTTGCCGCCGAGCGCCTGGCCGTGGCGGCCGAGCAGCTGGTACGGCATGAGTCACGGGTGGATGAGGACAACCGGCGCGCGTTGCTGGCAGGAGTAGACCGCCTCGCAGCGGCCTCAGCCATCGGCATCCCGCCGGCAATGGCCCCCACGCTGCTTGAGGAGGTAAAACGCGCCGTCTGGGCACTAGCCACCGAGACCGACGGACAAAGCGACCGTGCTCAGCGAGTAGCGTTTGCGGTGATCCGGCTGGCGGATGCACTCGCGATAGTCCAGGGCATCGATGGCACGACCCCAACGCAGGTCAACACGGCAGCTCGCCCGCGAATGGATCAGCCCGGCGATGGGCGAGTTGCCCTAACCGGGTCCACCGGTCCGGACGGGTCAGCAGACTCTGACACCGACGACAAGGCGGCCACCGGAGCCGGCGCTGACGCCGCTGGAGGCATGGCGCTGAGCACCCGCCAAGCCCTCCAGGTCGGTATAGCGGCCAGCCTGGCGATTGTGATCGGTGAGCTGGTGTCGCCAGCGCGCTGGTACTGGGCGGTGCTGACCGCGTTCATTGTGTTCGTCAACACCACCAGCCGCGGTGACGTGCTCAGCCGCGGTTGGCAGCGCCTCGTCGGGACGATCGTCGGGGTGCTTGCCGGCATGGGCCTGGCCATCCTGGTCAGCGGTCACGAGCTGGCGGCGTTGCTGGTGCTGTTCGGCTGCGCCTTCCTCGCGCTGTACCTGGCGCGCATCTCGCAGACGCTGTTCGCGTTGTGGATCACTGCGGTGCTGGCTGTGCTCTACGGGCTGATCGGCCAATTCAGCGTCGAGACGTTGATCCTGCGGATCGAGGAGACCGCCGTCGGGGTGGCGATGGGCATGCTCGCCGCGTACCTCGTGGTGCCGAAACGAACCCGGGAGGCATTCGGTGAAGCCCTCGACCAGATGGTGGACACCGCCGACGCGGTGCTGGCCGGGTCGGTCGAACGCATCCTCGGGCGTGAGCCGGCCTACCCCCTGGGGCAGCTCACCCGCGATCTACATCAGGAATTGCGCACGCTACGCGAGCGGGGCAAGCCGCTCGACAACCCGCTGCCCTGGCGCCGCGGACGGTCCAGCTATCAGCGCATGTTACGAATGCTCACCGGAGTCGAGTACTACGTCCGCCGTCTAGCCCGCCTTGCTGACGACATCCGTGAGCCGGGGTGGGCGCCGACCCTGCAACCTGCTGCCGCTCATGTCCGCGCCAATCTCAACGCGCTGCGCCAGATGCTGCAACACCGCCCATCCGGGCAGATCGCCTCCGCCGAGGACCTGATCGATGCGGCGGAGGCCTACGCTGCCCGCATCTCCGACCCAGACCGCCGCCTCACCCTGCTCAACGCGATCCGGCTGCTGCGCCGCATCGACCAGGTGGTGGTCAAGTTCGCCACAGACCTGGGCGGCGTTGAGGCGGCGACACAGCCAGAGAGCCTGCCAACAAGCGCCTAGTACAAGTACGCGCCCCCAACAGCTTCGGCAGCCACCTCACGAGGATTCACTCTGGTCGGGAACCATTGCCATGTGACTTGTATAAAACGCCCAGGATTGAGCGAGACCGCCTGATCACCATCAGCGCCCGAATACCAGAACGGCAGCGGCTTCCAGGCTGTACGGACACGACCTTTGCCTTAATCGGTGTACATGACCTGCGCAGCGATTCACCAGGTCGCCGCTAGCCACGTGAAACCCTGCTGATCAGTGATGAGACCAGCGGGGCCGCCAAGCAGTGCAGGTGCATGCACGTGCAACGGTGCGTACAACGTGCCTAACACTTCGATCGAAATTGCATAATTTGCATTATCGGGTGGACTTCTGGGATCGTTAGGCGAGCGTTGCTCTTGGATTGACAAACAGAGGCAAAGGGACGGACACCGACAGCATTTCCGTATTGAATACAATGGAATGCTGGACGCGTTCGCCAACACATGTTTTCGCCCTCCTGTGGCCATCGAGGCCCACCGAGGCATCCGGCGCGACTCGAACGGGCACAGCCCCTCAGCCCGCCACGGCGCTGGCACGGCCGGCCTGTGGCAGTAACGCCCCACATGCCAACTTGGAGGGCTGATCCAGAGAGCATATGCACGTGCATTGACCGGGGAGGCGCCCCTCGCTATCGTGCGCCATGCTCTGCAAATTGCACGTGGCTGCCTAGGTGGGTGACAGGCTGGTGGGGACACCTTCCTTCGGTCCGGCTCTCCCGGACGACACGCGGCGGCTGAAAAGCCCTACGGCGCTGCGTATCGTGCTAGGGACCCAATTACGGAGGCTCCGCGAGGCCCGTGGAGTCACTGTCGCCGCAGCACGCAAGGCGATCCAAGGATCCGGCGCCAAGATCAGCCGCATGGAACTCGGCCGGGTCGGCTTCCGGGAGCGCGACGTGATGCAGTTGCTCACCCTCTACGGGGTGAGCGCTGAAGAAGAAAGACAAGCATTTCTCACCTTGGTCCGACGGGCCAACGTGCCGGGATGGTGGTATCAGTACAGCGACCTCATCCCAAGTTGGTTTGAAGCCTACCTCGGCCTGGAGCAGGCCAGCTCGGTCATTCGCACCTACCAACCCCAGCTTGTCCCTGGGCTGCTGCAGACACAAGAGGTCGCTCGCACGGTCATCAAGCTTGGCCACCCACACCAATCAGCCGACGATATCGAGCGCAAGGTTGCACTACGGATGACCCGCCAGGAAATCCTCACCCAGCCCGACGCGCCCCTTTTCTGGGCGGTATTCGAGGAAGCATCACTGTGGCGTCTCAATAAAAATTCGGTTACGCGGGAACAGGTTCAACATTTGATCGAAATAGCAGAACTCCCCAACGTCTCGATCCAAATCGTCCCAATCTATTCGAGGGCGCATGTAGGAGCCGGCGGCCCCTTCACGGTTCTACGATTCCCCCATGCCGACCTACCAGATATCGTCTACCTCGAACAGCTCACCAGCGCCGTCTACCTAGACAAGACCGAGGATGTCAAGCTCTACATCATGGTCATGAATCGATTGTGCACAGAAGCTGCAACACCTACCCAAACGATTACACTGCTGAACGACACGCTCAAAAAATTATAATCGGTGCGCGGAACCGACCTAACGGATAGACACCCAATATCGTAGCCAGTGCAGTCATCGACGCCGGGGTGGTCGTCTTTTCCGGACCAACCGGCTGCCGCCACCCGTCGCACCGGAGGCTCGCGCCCCGTCGCCTGCATGCCCGATCAACATCCTCTGGGGCCTCGGCCTGGGCGTGAAGCCATGGCGTGAAACAGACGCCAACGGTGAGGCCGAAATGCCCGTGGCGGACACCCCTGGCGGGCCAATTGTGTCGTCCTGCGGAGTTCCCTACAGGCTGTCACGCTAGGCGACGACGGACGCGGATCGGTGGGCACCCGTAGCGGCATGGCCGTGGCCATCTACATGGCGTTGGCAGGCCTACGATGCGGCGCCGCTCAGGCGGAGCTGTCCGGGGCCCGACGCGGCACGAGCTCCAGCTCGCGCCGGGAAAGCCGCTGTTCAGACCACCAAGGTCTAGTTGAGCAATGTGCACAGCACAATGCCAGTTCCGTGTCCCCGCACCGGTGGAGATTGTTGCTGTGGCATTGTCGGGGGTTATGGTGTCGGTGCCGACGATTCGCCGGCGGCGTCTGGGGGCGGCGCTGCGTCGGCTTCGTGAGGGCAGTGGCATGAGTTTGGAGGCCGTGGCCCGGGAGTTGGGGTGGTCGACGA
>JAFAWY010000003.1 GCA_019241525.1 Pseudonocardiales bacterium | reverse complement strand
CGACGTCGGCGCTAATCGGCAGGGTCGCTCGCTGTGTCCGGGTCATCCGGGTGCCATCGAGGGTGGTGGTCATGCGGCACCGCCGTGGGTGGATCCGCCGGGGCCGGTGGGTTTGGTCGGGAAGGGCAGGACCGCCGTGTGGTGGGGAGTTGGGCCGGTGACGAAGGTTTCGAGGTGTTTGATGGTGTGGTCGGGGACCCAGCCGGCGCGGATGCGTAGGGGTTCGCGGAGGCTTTCGCCGAAGAGGTAGCCGACGCCTGCTTCGGTTTCGGTGATGCGGTTGGCCCAGGCGCCTCGGTCGTAGGCTTGGTCGCCCAGCGCCATGCCGACGTGGGATTTGGCGGAGACTCGTAGGCAGATTCGGCGGGGGAACAGGTCGCGTACGGGGATGGTGTCTTTGGTGGGTTCTTGGACATAGCCGCGGACGGTGATGCCTAGTGCGCGGCCTTGGGTGGTCAGCAGGGCCACGCGTTCGGTGATGGCGTCGCGGGTTTTGCGGTCGGTGTATTTGGTCAACGCGCCGATCTCGTCGAACTCCAGCAGCTCCAGGGGATGCTCGAGACTGATCGGGACGGTGCGCAGCTGCCCGGCGAAGGTGGCTTTGCGGGCTTGCATGGTGGCGATGAGGTCATCGAGCACGGCGAGGGCGTCGGTGCCGGTGACGGCGTAGCGGGCGAAGATGCGGCGTCCGTAGGCCAGTTCCATGCCCTTGGGGTCAATGCCCGAGACCCGCACGAGGCCGTCGCGGATGGCCGGGGCGATGGTCACTAGCGGGCACCACATCACCGAGTTTTTGCCTGCCCCGGTCGCCCCCACGATCAGGGTGTGGCCTCCGATTAGCAGGATGTACCAGTCGTGGCCGTATTCGGTGCGTCCCGACCACACCTTCCGGAGATCGACAGCGGTGCCGGGGACCTTGGTCATGGTCGCGAGGTTGAGGCAGGGAACCGGGTCGGCTAGCAGGTTGCGGCGCTGAAAATCGATCGACACCACATTCGGACTTACTTCGCGGACCTGGCAGCGCGTCACGCCCCGGGCGCAGGCCAGCGCGCGGGTGGCCTCATCGAAATCCTCGGGTTTTTGGCCGGGGAGCAGCCGTACCCGCACTAGATCCCACGATGCGCCCGACCGCACTCCCACCACTGTGGGTAGCTGGGCCGCAGGCACCGCGCGTCGGTTGCGGGCGAAAGCCCGCGCTAGCGGCGTGACCGCGAGCAGGACCGGCACCGTGTCGTGTTTGATGCCGAGGCCGCAGGCGTGCAGCCAGTAGGGCAGTTTTGGTGCGTAGATTGTCCAGCGCAGCCACCAGGCCCGCAGGTGCCGACCCGCCCAGGCATCAAACGAGGCCAAGTCGAGCAGCCGCCACCCCACGAGCACTCCGGCGACCACCGTTATGGTGATCGCCAGGGATGTTGGACCCCACCAGTGCCACCAGGCGCCCAGTGCGACCATGGTCAGGCTGGTTCGCCAATGGGTCAGCGTCTGCCGCAGTGTCCAGGCCACGGCTTTGATCATCAGCCACACCGTGAGGAAGACCACCGCTGCGGCGGCCAACGCTTCCGCGATCTTGATCAATGCCCGACCGGCCTTGGCTAACACCCACACCAGCACGCCCAGTCCACCGGCACCCACGATGACCGCGGTAATCATGGAGAGGTCCATCACCGGCCACCGCTCAACGTCACAAAGGTGATCTCGGTGACCATCGCGCCACTGTTCTGGTAGCAATCGGACGAGGGGCTTGTGCCCAGCCCGGTTATTACGCGTATGCTCATTACTGTTCACTCCCAGAGGTGGACAGCGCAGAAGCGGACAAGGTTGGTAGCCGAAGAATCCGCTTCTGCGCGTACGTCCCTCATTTCAGGTAATCAAAGCGTGCGACACTGCCGCACCACCTCGGTGCGTTGACTTTCTTCCTACGATCTATTCCTCGCGGCAATTTTTTACCGAAACACTCATCTCCTTCCGGATAACACGTACGGAGAGTTTCCGCTTACGCGCTTGGGTTCTGCCCTCTGATCCGGGCCTCGATCATCTTCGCGTGGATTCGTTCTCGCTGCGCCCAGTACAGCGCTTCGCCGTCGTGTGTGGGATCAGTCTTGACGATGTGCTCGTATACTGTGACCGAATGCTGGTAATAGGCCAGCCACACCGACAATGATGCTTTCCGGCACGGTCGGGCACGCACCAGCTCCTCATGAGCCTGCATCAACGTCAACGGCGGTCTTGGCTTCGCCGCCTTCGTCCCGGTCATCCGCGATCCTCCTCGCCGATAGGCCGCTGCGCGGAAATCTGGGTCTTGATCTTCTTCGCGAGTTCACGGTGCTGCTCGGCCATGGCCAGCGCCTCGTGATGGTGACCTCGATCGATCTCGGCGACCTCGGCGTACCACGCCGCTGAGCGCTGGTGATAGGCCAGCCACTCCGACAGCAGCGCAGTCGGTGCGGGTCGGCAACTCGCCACCGCATGCTGTGCCTCCGCCAACGTCCCCGGTGACTCAGGCTGCACCGGTGAGCCAGGGTCAGTGGCTGGGCGACTCATGCCGCAGCCACCTTCGTCGACGAGCCCGGCGACGTCACCGACTTTCCGCCGGGTGTGGGTCCATTCGCGCCGGACCCGGCACCTGGTGCGGCCATGCCCGTCGCGCGAATCACCCAGGTGATCCACTTGGCCTGACCGGACGCCTCCGCGCGAGGCGCCACCGTCATCCCCTCTAACACCACTGGCCGAAACGGCACACCTGGCACAGCCGGCGGTGGGACCGGTTGATGCGCACAGGCGAATTCCACCGTCACCGACTTCTCTCGGTCCTTGTCCGCCGACGGATCGGCGAAGGTGCCTCGAAACAGCGGCAGGCCACTGACCTCGTCGACCCGAGGCCGCACGGGGCGGTTACGGGCTCGGTCCTCCGATGACTGGTATTCCGTCACTGCCTGGATCTCCCCGACTAGGTACAAACCTTGCGGGAACCACTCGTCGAAATCCGCTGGCAGTTGGATCTTCTTGGGTGCACCAGTGATGGCGAGAGACTGCAACATCTTCGGTCGGTGTTGCCGTGCAGGGTGCGGGTGACTGCCACGACGCACCCGTTGTTCGGCGAGTTGCTCGAGGCGTCCGGGTTCAAGCGCTGGAACGGTGTGCTGCTGCTTGTCGTGGGGCTGTTGGATGGCAGCCCGGGCACTGTGCGGGCTGACGCCACGGACGTGTTCGCGGGTGATCTGGTGGAGCCGACTCGTCTGGTGCTGGACGGTGACGGGCTTCAGGCGCTGCGTGCCTTGGTGACGGGGTTGCAGCGGGGTCCCGGTCCGAAGCGTAGGGGCAAATAGGTTCGGCCTGTCCTTTGTTCGCGCCAACGACTTCGGGAAGGTGAACCTATTTGCGCGCCCTGAGAGTAGCTGTCGATCCTGTCCAATTCACGTTGCCCGAGCTAGAACCGGCACGCCCGGTTGAGCGGTGGTGGTCGCTGCCGGAAGCTACCCGACGCGAGGTGTTGACGCTGCTGTCTCGCCTGATCGCCCGGGGCGTCCTGATCGATCCCGACGTCACCGTCGATGAGGATCGACGTGGCGATGAGTGACGCGGCGGGGGTGCTGGTCTCGGCGAAGATCGGGCCGGTGCATCTGGGCCGGGACGCCTACGTTTATGTCCGACAATCCACGCTGACGCAACTACGGGAACATACCGAGAGCTTGATCCGCCAGTATGAGCTGCGCGAACGCGCGGTCGCGCTGGGCTGGGACGCTCACCAGGTGCGGGTGATCGACGCCGACCTTGGCCGCTCCGGTGCTGAGGCGACGGCTCGGGAAGGGTTCAAGGATCTGGTTGCCGACGTCGGCCTGGGCCGGGTCGGGATCATTTTGGGTATTGAGGTGTCCCGGCTGGCCCGCAACAACAGCGACTGGTATCAGCTGCTGGATCTGTGCGCGCTGACCGACACGTTGATCGCCGACGCGGACGGCGTGTATCACCCGGCGGACTTCAACGACCGGCTGGTGCTGGGCCTAAAGGGCACGATGAGCGAGGCGGAGTTGCACCTGATCCGGTCTCGGCTGACCGCTGGGTTGCGGCATAAGGCCGCCCGCGGCGAGTTGCGCCAGTTCTTGCCGGTCGGTTTCGACTACGACGAGACCGGCGCGGTGGTGATCACCGCGGATGAGGCGGTGATGGAGGCGATCGCGACGGTGTTTCGTCGCTTTGCTGAACTTGGCACTGCCCGGCAGGTGTTGCTGTCGTTGCGCGGTGACGGGCTGCTGTTGCCGCGCCGTCCGACGCGCACCGGGCGGATTACGTGGCAGCTCGCGACCTACCCAGCGGTGCACGACTTGCTCACCAACCCGGTCTATGCCGGGGCGTTCGTGTTCGGCCGCACCCGCACCGAGAAACGCATCCACTCAGCCGGCAAGGTGGTGCAGCGCACGATGCTGCTGCCCCGCGAGCAGTGGGCCGTGCTCATCCCCGATCACCATCCAGGGTTTATCGACTGGGCCACCTATGAGGCGAACACCGCGCGGTTGCGGGAGAACTGGCGTGCCCCGCGTGGGTTCGGCGGTGGCGCACCGCGCGAAGGATCGGCGCTGCTGCAGGGACGGCTGCGTTGCGGCAAGTGCAGCCGGTTGATGCAGACGGGCTACTCCGGGGCCAAGGGCAACTGCCCGCGATACGTGTGCGCCCGCGCCAAGCAACTCTATGGTGGGGAGAAAAGCTGTCAGAGCATCGGCGGGCGGCGACTGGAGAACCGGGTCCTCGAGGAGGTGTTCGCGGTCCTCGAACCCGCCGCCCTGGCCGCGACCGCGCAAGCGCTCACTGACACAGAACAAGCCCACGCCGCCACCCTGCGATCGTTCGAGTTGGGCGTGGAACGTGCCCGCTATGAGGCCGAACGCGCCCGGCGCCAATACGACGCAGTCGAACCAGAGAATCGGCTCGTGGCCCGCACCCTGGAGCGCGCCTTGGAGGCCAAGCTCGCGGCGCAGCAACAAGCCGAACGAGACTTGCTCGCCGCGCTAGCCCGCCGCCCGGTCAGGCTCACCGACGAAGAGCTAGCGTGGCTCTCGCGCGCCGGCGCCGACGTCCGGGCGGTGTTCGCCGCGCCGTCCACCACCTTCCGGGAACGCAAGCAGCTGCTCCGCGCGATCATCTCCGAGGTCGTCGTCACCGTCGACACCCAGGCGCGGACGGCAGCGCTGCGGATCATCTGGCAAGGCGGTGCCTGCACCGAGCTTGACATGGCGATGGCCAAGACAGGCGGGCACTTCCGAACTACCGACGAGGACACCATCGAGCTCGTGCGGCGGCTAGCCACCCAGTACGACGACACCACCATCGCGCTGATCTTGTCTCGGCAGCGGCGCCGCACCGGCACCGGGCTGCCGTTCACCAAAAGCCGGGTCCATTCGCTGCGGGTTTCTCGTGGCATCCCGGCTTACCAGCCACCCAAAACTGTCGCACCCAACGACGATGATGCCGTTGTGGTCACCGTCGCCGAAGCCGAACGCCTCCTGGGCGTCGGCAAAGTAACGATTTACCGGTGGCTGCGGGAGGGATTCATCACCGGCGAACAACTCACCGCCGGGGCGCCGTGGCGCATCCGCATCGACCAGGCCGTACGCGACCGAGTCGTTCCCCAGGTGCCCCACGGCTGGGCCGGCCTCGACGAGGCCGCCAAGATCCTCGGAGTGGCCCGGCAGACGGTGTTGCATAAGGTCCAACGCGGCGAACTGCAAGCCGTCCACGTCAACCGCGGCCGACGAAAAGGCCTGCGAATCAAGGTCCCCAACGACCAAACTGGACTGTTTGATCAACCCTCATGAAAGGCATGCGCAGTGTTACTCGGTTCCGCCCATGATCAATATTCCTTCGTGTCGTTGGTGCCTCGCCCGGACAGGCAAGCCAACCATCTATGCTAGGTGAACTAGTAAACTATCGATCATGCTGATCGGTGATGACCCGAATGGGTGGTCTACGGCTTTGCTAGCTGACGCGGTACTGTCCGGTCATGGAGATGGACCCCGCTGATCCCCGACCGGCCTACCAACGCGTGGCTGACGACCTGCGCCAAGCCATCGCCACCGGTACCTACCAGCCCGGTGACCAGCTCCCCACCCTGGCCGAACTCACCGCCCGCTACAGCATCGCCGTCATGACCGCACGCGACGCCATCCGGCAGCTGGTCACCGAGGGACTGGTGGTCTCCCGCCAAGGCAAAGGCGCCTACGTCCTCCGGCAACCCAGCGCGGACCCATCCATCACTCTCTCCGAGCTCCTTGATCTTCTGAACCAGGTCAGTCGTTCCGTGGACGACCTCACCGACCGAATGACCGTGGTCGAACACAAACTTGCCCATCACCAGAGTCCAATCGGTGCTCTACAGCAGCCAACCGGCGACTAAGCCCTGATACCTTTTCTGCCAACTCCGCAGCGACCGCCAGTACGGCCTGCCACTGCTCCTCACTGACTCGCAAGTCGCGGTCCACACGCGGTGACCCGCTCATCTCGGTTGCCTCCGCTTCCCCTCATTGGTCAGCTTCCTGATCACCAGTCGCTGGCGGCGGTGCTCACCTCACCACGCACCGCCGGTCCCGGGATCGTTTCCTCACACATCTGCGCGAAGCGCAGCGCCGCAGCCGCCAGCGACCGCGCGAACCGTGCCGCCAACTCCGTACTGCCCGGCTCGTCGTCAACCTGGATCGACACCTCGCCTCCGGTCCCGATGTCGGCCACCAGTTGGGGCCGACGCTGCTCATCGCTAGCCACCCGCGCCGCATCTCCGAACCTGGGATGCACCACGACGGACAGGGACATCACGGGCCTCCTCTCCTGTGTCTGTTTTGTCTGTCGGCGAGCAACTGCCCGCGTGGCGCATAGCTTGCGGGCTACGCTGGGCCCACGGCCAGCAAATGCGGCATGCGCGCATCACATGCGCATATTCGGGAGGTGAAGCGGTAGGTGGAGACGTTCGGAGACACCTTGCGACGCCTCCGCACCCAAGCCGGCCTCAAGCAGGGTGAACTGGCCAAACAGGCCAACTGGAGCCAGAGTCAGATCAGCCGCACCGAGCAGAACTCCTTCATCCCCGATGAAGCCACCGTGCAACGGCTCGACCGGGCGCTCAACGCCGACGGCCAGCTCATCACCGCCTACACCACCGCAAAGACACCCACATCACAGCTAGTACTTCCCGGACGTGATCCACTGGTCTTCAGCGACCTCATCCGCAAAATCCACCGCACCGATGTCGGCCGCGACACCATCGACCAACTCAACGTCATCACCGAACAACTGTGCTGCGAATACGTTTCCCGACCCGCCGGCGAACTCCGGGCCGACGCACACCACCAGCTCGAATACGTCCAGCAACTACTCCACGGACCCACCAGGCTGGCCGAACACCGCGAGCTGCTAGTCATCGCCGGATGGCTGGCCCTGCTCATCGGCTGTCTCAACTACGACCTCGGCCTGGCCCGCCACGCCGAAACCGCCCGCACCGCAGCCTTCCAACTCGGCCGGGAAGCCGGCCACGGCGAAATCGTGGCCTGGTCCTATGAAATGAGCGCCTGGTTCGCCATCACCCAAGGCCGTCTACGGTCGGTTTCCGACTACGTCGAGGCCGGCATCACCGCTGCGCCGCGGGCCTCCGTCGCCATCCAACTCGCCGCCCAATCCGCTAAAGCACATGCCCGCATGGGCAACCGCAGCGAGGTGCGCAGAGCGCTCGACCACGGCGCCCAGCTACTCGGCGACCAAGATCACCCGTCCCGTACCGAAAATCACTTTGTCATCGACCCGACCAAGTGGGACTTCTACGCAATGGACTGCTACCGCATCGCCCGCGATGACGCCCGCGCCGCCGAAAACGCCCAGGAGATCATCCGACTTTCAGCCCGCCCAGACGGCACCGACCGCAGCCCAATGCGCGCCAGCGAAGCCAAACTCACCCTCTCCATCGTCTCCCTCCGAAACGGCGACATCGACGCCGCCACCGACTGGGCACACAAAGCCTTCACCATCAACCGCAAATCAATCAACAGCCTCTCCACCGTCGCAGACGAGCTCTACCACGAAGCCCGCACCCACTACGGCAACGACCCTGCGATCATCGCACTCAACGATGTGATCGCCTCCTTCTACTCTTCAATCAGCGACAAGTAGCCAATAATCGGCGCGCACCGCCGCCCACAGTTGTTCTTGGTAGGGACCCCATCTGGTGTCGCTGGCCCGGCCCGGAGCCGAGTGGAGGATCAGACGACCATCAAGTGTGACCACCGCAAAGCGCACCTCCCCAGCCAACGGCGCACTCGACAACGTGGTCACGGAAAGCCAGTCTAAGTGCATAGGGTTAGTCCGATCAGGGTAATCAATGCATTCGAATACAGTAATCAGAGAAGAGAACCGATCCCGAGATACGGGAGGGCGGCGCCGCGAAACCCCTGTCACAGCGGGGTATGTGACCGGGCGCCTGTGATCGGGTCACGCCTTGGCTCATTGGTCGTTAAGGCGGGTGCTTAGCGGTCGTGCGCGAGATCGGGTTCGCGTGGCCGAGGGTTGTGGCGTAGGCCTGCCGCACCGACGCGACCGGTGGCAATGTCGCCGAAATCGGTGGCAATAGCGATGAGCATAACGGCGACGATGGTACGGGCGCCGGCCAGACCTACGCCAGCAAGCGTGGCGCCACCGTCATCGCCATCCCGGACACCTGACACCCTGATGAGGTGTCCATCACGATCAACGGCAAGCGTTCCTACCGTGTGGTAAGCGGCGCGGCCGGCGTGTGAACGTGCGGACATCCTGGTTAGTCCCGGCGGGACACCACAGCAGCGAAAGATGTCGGACACGCCCGCATGGCCTGGAGGAGGGTTGACTTCTGTTAGCGGGCCAGGCGCCGCGCGGTGTCTTTGAGGACCTCGGCGAGGACTCGTTGAGCCGCCGAACCCATGGTGGTCAGCACCGACTGCAAGCGGTGAGCGGTGTCGGGGTCAATCTTGCCGATCATCTGTGTTGTCGTATGGGTCACCGCCAGCACGACGCGGCGCAAATCCTCGGGATCCGGGGTGCGGCAGACCAAACCGGCCCGGGCGAGCCGATCCACCATCGCGCAGGTAGCCGGCGGCCGGGTACCCAAAGCCTGCGACAGCGACAGCAGCGTCATCGGAGCTTTCGCGCTGATGATGTGCAGCGCGATCAGCTGAGACAACGTC
>JAFAWY010000023.1 GCA_019241525.1 Pseudonocardiales bacterium | reverse complement strand
TCCGGCGCGCGGCTTCGCCGCCGACGCCGCCAAGCGGCCGAATGATGCGCTGGAACGGCTTATCGGCCGCAACCGGGCGGTGGTGTTGTACGAACTCCGGCGGCCGTCGACCAGCAGCGAGCTAGCCGCGCAGCTCGGCCTGTCGCTGGGCACCATCGGCGGTCATCTGGGGGTGCTGCGCGAGGCGAACTTGATCGTCGGCACCAGAGTCGGCCGGCGAGTGGTGTATTGCCGCACTGAAGCTGGACACTTGCTCACCGGTGAGGTCTGCGGTGGGTAGTCCACGCCGCTCGTGCAAGCAGTGACCTGGGTGAGCGGGACATCAGTGTTGAACTGTGTTCGGAGTGCCTGATAGGTTGAAAAGCCCGAGTCAACCGCATCTGACCCGATTCCGCGAGTAGTGCCTCGTTGATCTTTGCGCCTCGACCTCGGTGGTGTCTAGATCGATGGTCCCGCCTCTGCGTAACGCCCCCTCGCGGGCGGGCGCGGCCTGGCTGAGCAGGTCGAGCGCGGCGGTGTGCACGGCAGCGAGCCCTGTCTCCAGCGCCACCCACTGCCCACGGTGAACCGGCGGGTCAACCCAGCCGCGGTCGTCGAGCGCGACCCGAGTACCGGGTCGAGCAACTGCCCCACGGCAGCGGCGCGGTGGCGGTCCAACCCGATCAGGAAGTCCTCGCCACACAGCTGCGCCGCGGCCAGGCTTTCCGGGCCGGGCGAGGATCGCAACAGCCAGCCCTCCCACCTCACGGTTGTTCTGCCGGTGTTGTTCTTGCACCGGTTGTTGGACCCGCTTCCCTTCCCCCACCGCCGAGTGGTCAGCGTTCATGACCGCAGCCCGTTGCGACGAGTTTGACTAACCGGTCCGATTCGTACAGCCCGGGCGGGGCCGTTCGACATCCTCCGATGCGCCATTCCAACGGCGCCTGTTCGCTACCATGTCGAGAAACGCACTCTATCTGGGTTAACTTGCGGACACTATCTATTGATGGCGTCGTGGTAAGTTCGCGGAGGCGATCTCCCACTGGGACTGCTGACGCGAGTCCCACCGACGAGACCGAGGTCCTCAAGCCTGCCGCGTTACCTTCGAACAACAGCTCACCGGACGTTCCTGGGTCTGCAGTACGCGAGACAGCCCGTCTGCTCGCCGAGGTCACTGAACCGGTCGATGACAAGCCCGCGACAGGAGGGCATGCTGCGCAAGCGAATGAACCGCACCTCGACGGACTCGCAAAGGTCGTGGTCACCCGCGCAACGACCTCCGCCCCGGTGCGGCGCAGCTGCGCAGCCGTCACCGCAAGCCGGGCAGCGTCGAGGTCTGCGCTCGCGATGTGTATGCTCTGTTGCGCCAGGGCACTCGCGGCGCCCGCCCCGATGCCGCTGGCCGCCCGGTGATCACCGTTACCCGCCCCGCGAGTTCCTTCATCAAAGTGCCCTTTCCGCTTCGGTGAATCCTCGTTAGCCCTGCACCACGGCACATCCTTGATCAGCGCTACCGTTGACGAGCGTGCATATCCACGAACTCACCGGCCCCGCGCTACACGGTGCGGAAAAGATCATCACCGATATTAGGGCTGATCAGCTTGACGCGGCCACGCCCTTAAGCAACCCGGCGCCCTGCAACGCCATCTCGGCTGACCAGCCGGCCGCGAGTCAGCCCAAATCGCCCTGTGGCTTGACAACGAGGGGGTCGTGGCCAGTTTGGTCCACGCCCAACAACTGGACCCAGCGCCGACCGCGCGCCCAGGCGGCCTCGGCTTCGCCAACGCCAGACACGCCCCACAGGTGCCCAACTGATCATTCAGCTCGCTGCCTTCTTCGGACGTGACGTATCCAGCTGGAACTGGACCTAGACCCTGCCCGTCATGCCCGTCGTGAACTCGGCGAACAATGCCGGCCAGCGCACCGATAGCGAATCTGCTCTGATCTGGCAGGGGGTGGCTGTCCGTTCAGGACGTTGGCGTGTGCGCTGAAAAAGATGAACCGCGGTTCGGTGGTCATGCTGTTGCTGGCATCAGGGTCGAGCCGTTTGACTGCTGCCTGGTTGAGGTCCATCTACGGCGGTGAGGCTGAAACCGGCCCGGCAGATGCCGCGCGCCTGCGCCCGTTAGGGGCGACGCGTTAGCTGGCCAAGTCCCCACCGCCATGCGCAGGATCTTTGCCTCCGCACGTGATCCATAGGAGACGACCTACCCCACACCCTGCGCTTGGCGAACCACCTCGGCGACTTATTCACACGATCGGTGTGGAGTCCACCGTATTTCCGATGCGCCGCTCGCCCTCCTTCACATATGGCCGGTTTGGCCCCGGAGGGGGAGGATACCGACATGTTCCAGCTGGCCGTGGACCAAGCTGGGGGTCCGGGTGGCCCAGACGGAGTTCAGCCCAGCGGATGGACGCTGAGACCTCTGCGGGTGGCGAGTCGATGCGTCCGCAAGGAACCAATACTGTGACCGCTACAGCCGCCAAACCAGCCGCCTTTCGAAACCGTTGGTGCTGTCGCGGCTAGCCTTACAACGATTGCACAGATTAACTGGCAAATGCCGAGGTTACCGTTATGAACACGTGCTGACGCCGTGAACTGCCGATTTCACCGGGAGATAACTCATGCAAATCACCGAGGTGAGCGTGATCGGAATACGGTCTGCAATGATCGACTTGGTGGCAGCTGACAGTTCTCTTCGGCTCCGACTCTTTCCCATGATTCACTTTGGAATGCCGGAGTTCTACGTGCAGGTGGCGAAGCGGCTCCGGGATTGCGGGTTGGTCGTCGCGGAAGGTTGGGACCGACCCAGCTCTACGGGATATGCCTACATGCTGGCAGCTCGAATAACCGGACAGCGAGGTGCCAAGGCATTAGTGTCTCAAGACATCGACTATGCGTCGCTTGGCATACCTGTAATCTGGCCAGACGGGCTCGGACAGCTGGCGAGGCACAAGCGAGGCTTGGGCGTGCTCGGCTGGCTTGATGTCGTGCTGTTCACACCGATCCTGACGGTCAGCATGGTCCTCGGAGGCCGTGACTGGCTCTTACGGGCTCGGATGGAGATCAATGACAATACCAAAGCGCGATTGCGTTTCGGCAGCAGGATTCTCATCGACGAGAGAGACGCCAAGCTCCTTGCGGCATTGGAGAAAATTTACCAACAACACCGAGATGAGGACGTCACAGTCGCCGTCGTTTTCGGAGCGGGGCACATAGCCGCAGTCGTTCGCGGCCTGAATTCGCGCTACGGCTACCGGGGGATCTCCGGCGAGTGGCTGTCTGTCATTGACTTCTAATTCTTCCCGTAGCGTTTAACGGTCGCTGCGGCACACGCTGGCGACCCGGCTGATGGAAGACGGCACACCGGTCGAGCAGATCGCCGACATTCTTGGTCATCAGTCGGTCACGGCCACGGGCGCGTACCTGAAATCGTCGCTGGGCTTGTTGGCCCAGTGCGCCCTGGACCCGGATGGGCCGGCGTCGGGGGTGACACGGTGAACGTCGGCGTCACGCTGTCCGACGCGATCACGGCCCTGGTGGCCGAGAAACGCGCGGTCGGCTACAAATACCACGCCGAGGCGCAGGTGCTGGCCCGGTTCGAGGCGTTCAACCGCAGCGAGTTCCCCGGGGTGGACACGCTCACCGAGGCGTCGGTGCAGGCGTGGATCGTCGCGGCGCGGCGGCGCGGCGTCACGCCCGCGACCTTGCAGAGCCTGGCCGCGCCGGTGCGAGAGCTGGTCCGCTGGCTGGGTCGGCGGGGCGTGGCGGCCTACCTGCTGCCCCGCTGCGCGCTGCCCAGGCCCGCCCGGTATGTCCCCCACATCTACACCGACCGGGAACTGGTGGCGCTGTTCACGCAGACCGACAGCTGCCACTACTGCTCCCAGGTTCCGCTGCGCCACCTGATCATGCCGGTGCTGTTCCGCATGGTCTACGCCTGCGGTCTGCGCTGCTCGGAGGCCCGCCTGCTCCGTGTCGACGACGTCGATATCGACGCCGGGGTACTGCAAGTCCGCGACGCGAAAGGTGGCAAGGACCGGCAGGTACCCGTCTGCGAGACGCTGCGCGCCAGGCTGGCCGGCTACCACGCCCAGGCCGCCGGGCGACCGGGCCGGCGGAAGTGGTTCTTCCCCGGCAGCAGGCCGGGCGAGCCGCTCACCCTCGGCAACATCGGGCACAACTTCCGCCGGTTCTTATGGCAGGCCCGCATCTCCCACGGCGGGCGCGGACACGGCCCCCGGGTTCACGACCTGCGTCACACGTTCGCGGTCAACAACTTGCGGTCCTGGTTCGTCCAGGGGCGAGACGTCGGCGCGCTGCTGCCGGTGCTGCAGACCTATATGGGTCATTCGTCGCTTGCCGACACCGCCTACTACCTGCACCTGACCGCCGAGTCCTACCCGGACATCACCGCCCGGGTGCAGCAGGTCATCGGGGACGTCGTCCCGCCGCTGACGGCAGGGCCGCGTGATGGCCACTGACTTCGCGGTGTTCCTGCGCCGGTTCCTGACCGGCCACCTGGCCGGTTTGCGCGGCTACTCGACCAACACGATCGTCTCCTACCGTGACGCGTTCAAGCTGTTGATCTGCTACTTCCGAGACGAGCAGTCCATCCCGCCGGACAAGCTCACCCTCGAGCTAATCGACCCCGCCGCCATCACCGGGTTCCTCGACTGGCTGCACGTCAGCCGGCACAACAGCGCCTCGACCAGCAACCAGCGCCTGGCCGCGATCGACTCGTTCTTCTCCTGGATGCAATCGCAAGACCCGGCCCGCATGGCCTGCTACCAAGACATCCTGGCGATTCCCGCCGCCAAACACGACCGGCCGGCCGTGGCGCACCTAAGCGTCGAACAAACTCGCAAGCTGCTCGCCCTACCCGACCGCTCCACCCGCAACGGCAGACGCGACGCGACCCTGCTGGCCACCCTCTACAACACCGCGGCCAGGGTCCAAGAACTCGCCGATCTGACCGTGCGCGACATCCGCCTAAACGGCCCCGCCATGGCCGCCTTGACCGGCAAGGGACGCAAGACTCGTCACGTCCCGATCGACACCAACACCACGGCGCTGTTGACCACCTACCTGGCCGAGCGACAGCTGGACAGCCCCGGCCAAGACGATCATCCGGTGTTTTTCAACCAGCACCGATCCAAACTCAGCCGCGGCGGGATCGCCTGGCTCCTTCACAAATACCAAGCCCAGGCAGCCGATCCCGCGCTCGCGAACGCTCGCCTCAGCCCACACATACTGCGGCAC
>JAFAWY010000085.1 GCA_019241525.1 Pseudonocardiales bacterium | reverse complement strand
GTCGGGGTGGCGGGATTTGAACCCACGGCCTCTTCGTCCCGAACGAAGCGCGCTACCAAGCTGCGCCACACCCCGGATGGACGCCGACGAGTCTAGCTGACGCCCGCGGCGTGCCATGCGCTGGCTGGCACGCCTGCGCCGGTGTTGCGGGGCACCAGGGTGAGCAGGCTCGCCTCAGGAGGGCAGGCGAAACGAATCGGGGCGAACGGGGAGGTGCCGAGGCCGGCCGAGACGTGCAGCCAGGTGTGTGCCCCCCACCGTGACGCACCGCGCGCCCGGGAGCGGTCCAGTCCGCAGTTGGTCACGATCGCGCCGTAGCCGGGCAACCGCAGCTGCCCGCCGTGGGTATGGCCGGCCAGCACGAGGTCATAGCCGTCCTCAGCGAACGCGTCGAGCACTCGGGGCTCCGGGGAATGCGTCAGACCCAGCCGGAGATCAGCGGCGGGGTCGGCACGCCCGGCGATCCGCTGGTAGCGGTCTCGCTTGGTGTGTGGATCGTCCACGCCAGCGATGACCATCCGCTGTCCAGCAACGGTGAGCTGGCAGCGGGCATGCGTCATGTTCAGCCAACCGTGTTCGACAAACGCCGCGCGTAGGTCACCCCACGGCAGCGGTCCGCCTCTGATCTTCTTGCCAGTGTCGAACAGGTAGTGCGCTGGGTTCTTCGGTTTGGGGGCGTAGTAGTCGTTGTTGCCGAAGATGAACACGCCGGGCAACGCCAGCAACGGTTGCAGCGCCCGTAGCACCGCTGGCACCGCGCGCGGATGCGCCAGGTTGTCACCCGTGTTCACGACGAGATCGGGACGCAGGTCCGCGAGACGTGCCACCCAGCGCTGCTTGGACTGCTGCCGCGGAGTCATGTGCAGATCGGAAATGTGCAGGATGCGCAGGGGCGACGCGCCGACCGGCAGCACCGGCAAGGTGGCCTGCCGCAATGTCCACCGGCGAACCTCGATCCCGGCGGCATAGGTGGTGGCTGCGACGGTCAATGCGGCGGCGCCGGCCATGGCGCGTCCCCAGTGGTTCATGGTGCCCGAGCCTAGCTGGCTCGGGCTGGCCGTGGGTGGCATTGCGTATCCGTGCACGTGCCGCCACTCACCCGGCGTAGTCTCCGGGAAATGGCAGAGCTGAAAGATCGGCTGCGCGCTGACCTGTCCACGGCGATCAAGTCCCGGAGCACCGTCACGGTCGCCACCCTGCGGATGGCGCTGGCCGCGATCACCACCGAAGAGGTTTCCGGCTCATCAGCCCGGGAGCTATCCGATGATGAGGTGCTTGTAGTGCTGGCTCGAGAGGCGAAGAAGCGGCGGGAAGCCGCCGAGGTGTTCGCCGCGGCCGGGCGCGACGAGCTGGCGACCCGTGAACGGGCCGAAGGCGAGGTGCTAGCCCGCTATCTTCCCCAGCAGCTCAGCGACGATGAGCTCATGACCTTGGTCGGTGAGGTGATCGAAAACGTCGCCGGGCAGCTCGGCAAACGCCCGAACCTCGGCCAACTGGGGTTGGTGATGAAGGCCGCGAAATCCAAGGTTGCCGGCCGCGCGGAAGGTCAACGTTTGGCCACCGCCGTCATGGCCGCCCTGCGGACCTGACCTGCCAGCGCGCTTACCTAGCCCGAGCTCGACTCCGTGGCTGTGTGACGAGATCAACCGCCAAAGCGGTCTGGGGGACCATTATCTGGGCGGCCATTGTCCGGAGGGCCATTGTCCGGTCCTCCAGGCCCACCATCGGTCTGCCGGCCATGCCTGTGTGGTGAGCGGTAAGGAGGTGGCGGTGGTGGGGAGTAATCCGCGGATGGCGGGGAGTACTGCGCAGATCTCTGCCCACCGCTCCCGTCGCTGACCGTGATAGTGATCTCGTCACCGGGTTGTGCGGTCGTAGGTGATTCCGCCGCGACCAAGCCCGCGGGCTGATCCGACGCCGACACCACGCGCTTCACCCGGAACCCGGACCGTTCCAGAATCAGCTGGGCGGTGTTCTCACCCTGCCCGATCACGTTCGGAACGTTGGGCCCAGCACCGGTCATATAACGCGGTTCGGTAGGTGGCAGCGGCAGCACCGGCAGCCCCTCGTGCAACGGCACCATCGCGTCGAACCAGGTCCGGGCCGGCACCTTGCCACCGAAGATGTCCCCATTGCTGCACAGCCGTGGTGGAGTGGTATCGCAGATCGGAGCCGGATGTGACCCGTCCGGCCACACCAGCACCGCCCCGGAGTACTGCGGTGTCGCGCCGAGGAACCCGGCGGACCGGTTGTTCTGAGTGGTGCCGGTCTTGCCGAGCAACGGACGGTTCCAGCGTGCAGCCTGGGCAGCGGCAAACGACGTACCGCCTGGCTGGTCATCCTTGCTCAACCCCACTGCCAGCGAATTCGCCAAGCCTTCCGGAACGGCCTGCTCGCAGGCCGGCTCGGCGACCGGCACCGGGCGGCCGTTGCGGTCGAGGATCGCATCGATCGGGGTCGGTGGGCACCATTTCCCACCACTCATCAGGGTGGCGCCCACATTGGCAAGATCCAGCGGGCTGGTCGGCTCGGCGCCCAACGTGTACGAGCCGCGCTTTTCCTTCTTCACCGCATCCGCGATGCTGCGGCCCTGGCCGTCTTTGTGATTCAGGCTTTGCCGCATGCCCAGCCGGTATGCCATGTCCACCACCGGGTCGATCTTCCCGAGGCGGTCCTCCAGGGCGACGAAGGTGGTGTTCGGGGAGATGGCCAGGGCGGTCTGCAGCGTCACCGAGCCGTTGCGGTACTTGCCGGCGTTGGTCACCGTGTACGGGCCGCCGTTGTCCCGGAACACCCGCGAGGTGTACGCGTCCATCACCGGCACCGGGTTCAGGATGCCCATTCCCCGCTCTAGCAAGGCGGCGGACGTGAAGATCTTGTAGATCGATCCCGCGCCGAAGCCTTGCACCAGCGACGGCAGTGCGTAGGAGGTCTGGCCGGCATCGGCGTCGAGACCGTAGTCACGGTTGGCCACCAGCGCTCGCACCGCGTGGCGTTCCCGGCCCGGCTCCACGATCGCCATGGCATTGGCGATCCCCACCGTCTGGGTCGGGACCTCCGCCACAACCGCCCGCTTGGCGATGTCACTGGCCCGCCGGTCGAGGTTGGTACGGATCAGGTACCCGCCGCGGCGCAACTTGTCTTCCGGGAAACCTACGGTGGCCAGGTAGTCCAGGGTGTACTGGCAGTAGAAACCGTCTGCCGGACCAGCCCCGACGCATCCGTTGGTCAGCCCGGTCAGCGGGCGCTGGATGCCCAGTGGCTCGGCTTTGGCGGCATCGGCCTGAGCAGGGGTGATCGACCCGACGTTGGCCATCTCATCGATCACCACGTTGCGTCGGGCCAGTGCCTGCTCGGGATGCTCCACCGGGTCATACTCGGTGGTCGAGCGCACCATGCCGGCCAGCAGCGCAGCTTGAGGAATGGTGAGCTTGTCTGGGGTGGTGTTGAAATAGGTCCGCGCTGCTGAAGCCACTCCGTAAGCGTTGTGACCGAAGAAGACGATGTTGAGGTACCGGGCCAGGATCTCGTCTTTGGACAGCTGCTTTTCTAGCTGCAAGGCCACCCGGACTTCACGGAGCTTGCGCGCCGGGGTGCTCTCCACAGCCGCGGCACGCTCGGCGTCGTTCTGCGCGACCGCGTACAACATGTAGTTTTTGATGTACTGCATCGTCAGCGTCGAGGCACCCTGGCCTTCCAGGGCGCTACCGCTGGACGACAGGTTGGACATCAGGGCCCGAGCGGTGCCGCGCCAGTCCACCCCGTTGTGCTCGAAGAACCGGCGATCTTCGATCGCGATGATCGCGGCCTTCATGGTGTCGGCGATGGCCTTGGGCGGAGTGTTGAACCGGTTCTGGTCGAACACGTAGGCGATCGGCACGCCGTCCTTATCGGTAATCGTGGTCACCATCGGTACCTGGCTTTGCACCAGGCTGGACGAGACGCTGTTGACCGTCTCGCTGGCCTGGTTCGACGCTAGACCGATGCCCCCCACAGCGGGAAACATCAGCCCCGCTACGAGGAGCCCGGCGAGCAGACACAGGCCGAGCAGCCGGATCAGCGCGTTACCGGACACCACCCGGGCGAGCCTACCTCTGTGGGCTGATCGTCATGCGCAGGCGTGGCCGCCTGCGATTCATGGCCCGTTCTTGGCCGTCGGTTAACCCGTTGTACGGGCGAGTAGGCTCAGAACGCGTGAGCGCATCCAACACTACCCAGCAAAGTCTTCTGCAAGAGGTAGAAGCGATGGTGGCGGCCCTCATGGGGGATGCGCTACCCGCCGAAATCACATCCATCACGGAACGGCTCGAGGCCACCGCAGTGCATGGGGACGGCATCCCCGCCGCTGCGATCGACGAGGTCCGTTCTGCGATCAGGTTGGTACGCAACGGCCAGCCGTGCGCCGCAGTCAGTGCACTGCTGTCCGCCCGCTTGGAGCTAGGCGCTCCTCCGCGCTGATCTTTGCACGCGTGACCGGCGCCTACCCGCGTCATGCTGGGTGGTGTGGACGACAACGCGCTGACCAGAGCACTACGTTCCGCAGTGCGCGGCCGCGTCGCAGCTGACGCCGGTACCCGCGCGCTCTACGCCACCGATGCGTCGAATTACCGAGTCCCGCCACGCGCCGTCGTGCTACCCCGGTGTGTCGAGGACGTGGCTGCCGTCATGGGCGTCTGCCGCGAATTCCGGGTGCCGCTCACTGTGCGGGGCGCCGGCACGTCGATAGCCGGCAACGCCATCGGTCCGGGCGTGATTCTCGACTTCTCCCGCTATCTCGACGCAGTGATCGACGTCGATCCAGCTGCCCGGCTGGCGCGGGTGCAGCCAGGGGTCGTGCTGGACTCGTTGCAGGCTGCCGCAGCCCGGCACAGCCTGCGCTTCGGCCCCGACCCGTCCTCGCACAGCCGCTGCACGCTCGGCGGGATGATCGGCAACAATGCCTGCGGGTCGCACTCGGTGGCGTGGGGCACCACTGCGCAGGCCGTCGAGGAACTCGTTGTGTTGCTGCCGGACGGTTCGCAGCTGGTGGCCGGCGCCGGGATGTTGCCAGCCGCGGTGGCTGATCTGGCGCGCGGCATGGACGACCTGATCCGGGCCGAGCTGCCTGACTGGCCACGCCGTGGCTCGGGCTATGCCCTGCAGCACCTGCTGCCTGAGCACGGGTCGCAGCTGGCCCGCGCTCTGGTGGGTACCGAGGGCACCTGCGCAGTGGTTCTCGAGGCGACCGTGCGGCTGGTTGCACCGCCGCCAGCGGTAGCGCTGCTGGTCCTCGGATTTTCCGACCTTGCGGCGGCGGCCGACGCTGCCCCTGGCGTGCTTAGCCACGATCCGCTTACCGTCGAGGGCCTGGATGTGGCGCTTCTGGCGGCGTTGGGCGCCCGACGCCGCCCGGAGTTGCCTGCGGGTGCGGCCTGGTTGCTCATTGAGTTCGGTGCAGACGCGCTGGGCGCGGCGGTGGCGTCGGCCCGGGCCGCGGCAGCTGATGTGGGAGGCCCGTATCTGGTGGTGACCGATCCGGCGCAGCGAGCGGCGCTGTGGCGGATCCGGGAGGCCGGGGCCGGTCTGGCGACTCGGCTACCCGACGGTACGCAGGCGTGGCCGGGGTGGGAGGACGCCACGGTGCCCCCTTCGCGGCTCGGCAATTACCTGCGCGGCTTCGCTGACCTGCTCGCCGAGCAGGGCAGGCGGGGCGCGCTGTACGGGCATTTCGGCGAGGGCTGCGTGCATGTCCGTCTCGATGCCGACCTGGCGAGCCCGGCAGGTCGGCGCGACTTCCGGCGCCTCATGGAGAGCGCCGCTGATCTGACGGTTTCACACGGCGGGTCGCTGTGCGGGGAACACGGCGACGGGCGGGCCCGGAGTGAGCTGCTGAGCCGGATGTATTCCCCGGCGATGCTTCGCCTGTTCGCCCAATTCAAGGCGATTTTCGACCCAGATCGGTTGCTCAACCCGGGAGTGCTGGTGGATCCCCGCCCGCTGGACGCGGACTTGCGTCCGGGTCGGGAGCGCCCGGTGCCGGTGAGCCTCGCATTGCGGCATGACGGCGGAAGCCTGGTGGCGGCGACCCGGCGCTGTGTAGGAGTCGGCGCATGCCGGCAGCTGGGCGGGGTTGGCGTGATGTGCCCCAGCTTCCAGGTCACCCGGCAGGAGCAGCACTCCACGCGTGGTAGAGCGCACCTGCTGGCCGAGATGCTGGCCGGCGACCTGGTGACCGGTGGCTGGCGTTCGGCGGAGGTCGATGAGGCGCTGGATCTCTGCCTGGCGTGCAAGGCCTGCGCGTCGGACTGCCCGGTCAACGTGGACATGGCCACGTACAAGGCCGAGTTCCTGCACCAGCGGTACCGGTGGCGGCTGCGGCCGCGCTGGCACTACGCGCTGGGCGGTTTGCCGCTGGCGGCCCGGGTCGCGGTGCTCGCGCCGGGGGTGGCTAATGCAGTTGCGCCTTTTTTGGCCAGGTTAGGCGGAGTTTCGGTAGCTCGCCCACTGCCACGGTTCACCCGGTACCGACCGCCCCATGTGGAGGAGCTCGCCGGCCCGGGTTCGCGCGGTGTGGTGTTGCTGTGGCCGGACTGCTTCACCCGGTCGTTCGACCCGCACGTGCTGCACGCCGCCGCCCGGGTTTTGGCGTCCGCTGGCTTCGCTGTCCGGTTACCCCGGGGTGCGGTGTGCTGCGGTCTGACCTGGTTCACCACCGGGCAGTTCGGCATCGCCCGACTGGTGTTGCGCCGCAGTCTGCGCGTGCTGCGGGCGGCGCTGGCAGCCCGGGTACCGGTGGTCGGGCTAGAGCCCAGTTGCGTGGCCATGCTGCGCTCTGATCTGCCGGAGTTGCTTCCGAGTGACGCGGCGGGGGCTGCGCTGGCGCAGCGGGTCCGCACGCTTGCCGAGATGCTGAGCGAGCAGGCGCCGGACTGGCGGCCACCCGAGCGCGGCGGTGATGCGGTGCAACAGGTGCACTGCCACCAGCATGCGGTGCTGGGGCATGACGCTGACGACGCGCTGCTGCGCTTAGTGGGGATTCGGGTGCGACGGGTCTCCGGGTGTTGCGGGCTGGCCGGCAACTTCGGTTACCAGCGCGGGCACGAAGAGCTGTCTACTGCGTTGGCCGAACGTTCGCTGGTTCCGGCTATCCGGGCCATACCGGGCGCGCTGGTGCTAGCTGACGGGTTCAGCTGCCGCCAGCAGATTGCTCAGACAACGGGTCGGCGGGCGCGACACCTAGCCGAGGTCCTCGACCAGGAGATGGCGGATGAGGACCGCTGATCGAGCGGTGAGTGGTGTGATTTAGCCCGCTTGGAGCGAGTTAACCACAGGTAATCACCCGGTAGGAGGCTGCAACAGACGATGAACGGTCGATAGGTTGCGCCGAGCGGTGACGAGGGTACGTGAGGACGAATTCAGGAGGGGCGAATGAGCCGTCTGCCGAGCACCTTTGATCTCGGTCTGGACACTGGCGCGGAACTCACCAGGGGCTCGGTGCCCACCCAGCGCGGGCAGGATCCGCATCGGGTCACACACGAGCAGGTGGTGCGGGCCCGGCTGTCCGTGGCGCGCTCGGCCATAGACGCCGAGGATTGCCGGATTCTGTTGGACATGTTGGGTCTCATTGACGGCGAGGACGGCATTCCACCAGTGCGTCGATGATGGCGGTAGGGGCGGTGACTCCACCGAGAAGCCGCCCTGCCTACCCGTTGTGCATACGATCACGGCGGTGTCCTATGCTGGTGGTGCTCACGGCGGGCCACCGGCGCGGGCAGGTCTGGACGACCAGGTCCCCATCGTCTAGCGGCCTAGGACTCCGCCCTTTCAAGGCGGCAGCGCGGGTTCGAATCCCGTTGGGGGCACGGAACAACAGCAAGGCCCAGTGGCGCAGTTGGTTAGCGCGTCGCCCTGTCACGGCGAAGGTCGCGGGTTCGAGTCCCGTCTGGGTCGCACGGTTCCACCGCGAGTCGGCCGCGGCTCGCCCGGCCAGGTAGCTCAGTTGGTACGAGCGTCCGACTGAAAATCGGAAGGTCGGCGGTTCGACCCCGCCCCTGGCCAC
>JAFAWY010000044.1 GCA_019241525.1 Pseudonocardiales bacterium | reverse complement strand
GGTGGGGCAGCATTCGGTTTCGCCTGTGCTGTCAAGCTGTGGGCGATCATACCGATGTTGGCATTGGCAGTGTTGTGCCTGAGGCGTCGGCGCGCGGCGCTCATATTCGGAATTGGTGTTGCGAGTGGCTTTCTCGTTCCTACCTTGCCGTTTGCTGCCGCCGCACCAAGATTATTCTTCAACAGCGTTGTCACCGCCCAGGTCGGCCGGGTAGACGACGTCAGGGTGCCCACTGGGTTACGGCTAGCGAGTATGACCGGGCTCGCCCACGCTAATCTCGGGTCGGCAATGGTGTTAGCCGTCTCCGTGGTGCTCGCGATTCTTATTGTTTTCTGTTACGCCCGCGCGGCGCTTGTCGCCCGGCATTTGCCATCCGCGTTACAATGGTTCGCGCTCACCACGACCCTGGGCATTGTGACCGCGTTCCTATATCCCGCTGACTTCTACTACCACTACACCGCGTTCCTCGTACCGTTCCTCGCTATCACGTTGGTGCCACCGATGGCCGGTCTTCTTTCTACTCAATGGGCGCGACGAGCTCACTATGCCGGAGCAGGCGTGGCGCTTGTGATGATCGCCATGCTGGCGGTCATCGACGTCCACGACGAGACCACAGTGGCGCATGCCTATAACCCGCACACGGCACAGCTGGTCATCCCGTCGGGTGCTTGCGTGCTCACTGACACCGCATCGTTGACGATCGCCGCCAACCGGTTCGTCTCCACTGTGCCCGACTGCCCTGTTCTCGTCGATGCCATCGGCACCGATTACGCCCTCAGCCGTGGCCGCAATGGAGTCACCGGAGCCGATCAAGTGCCGGCTGTCCAGCAGCTGTGGGCGGCGGCGTTCGCTCACGCGCACTTCATCTGGTTGTCCGATCTCAATCGTCGCCGAATCGCCTGGACACCGCAGCTGGCCCGGTACTTTCAGACGCATTTCCAACCGGTTCGTACGCCCGGAGCGCCCCCAGGGCTCTACGTCAATACGAGCGAACCCCGGGCTCTGACTGCCTTGGAAATGCCTGCATCTGGCTAGGTAGTACTGGGTGACACCGTGCAGGCCGTCGTTGACGGGGGTGCGCAGATCAGTATCGCAGCCGGCCCTACCCTTCGGCCTTGCCCATCCGTGGGGAGTCACGTGCTCGGATCGAACGTCGGACGGAGTCACCACGAACTCGAACGAGACGGTTTCTCAAATCTCCTCGGCTAGGAGAACTCTCTCGACCGAGCCCTCGGGGCCGTGGTCGACGAACCCGCGTTGGCCGACAGCGATCGTGCTGAGCTGTTACGTGGCGCTGGCGTTGTTTCTCACCTGGTCGTGGTGGTCGCCGTTGGGAATGCGTATCACCGCAATCAACGGCGCGGACATGACACTGTTTTCCTGGTTGCTCAACTGGACGCCGCACGCGCTGCTCAATGGCCAGTTTCCCCTATTTAGCGACAAGCTCAATGCACCGACCGGCATCAACCTGATGTGGAACAACGGCATGGCGCTGCCCGGCTTGCTCTTCGCGCCGGTCACCCTGCTGTTCGGCGGTCTGGGCACGGTCACCGTGCTCACCACGCTTGGGCTGGCAGGCTCGGCCGCGACCGCGTATTGGTGTCTGCGGTCTTTGTCGGTAGGGGCGCTGCCCGCTGCGCTGGGCGGCGGACTGTTCGGCTTTTCGCCGGCGATGATGGCTCAGGCGCTCGGCCATCCCAACCTGGTGTTCAACATGCTGGTGCCAGTGTTGCTTTTGCTCGCTGTGCGCATTCTGCTCAGTGAAAATCCGCAGCTGAAACTCGCCGTACTACTCGGCGTGATCGCTGGTGTCCAGGTGTTGGTCGGTGAGGAGGTGCTGTTTGACACCGGTGTGGTCGTCGCGTTGTTGACGCTCATGCTCGTGCTGAGCTACCCGAGGTTGGCATTGAGCAGGGCGCACTTGGTGGCCGGTGGGGCGTTTGTTGCGCTGGGCGCCTTTGCGTTGGTCGCCGGAGTACCGGTTGGTTACCAGTTGCTGGGCCCGCTGCAGCAAAAAGGTAGCCCGTTTCCCACCTCTGACTTCGGGGCTGATCTGGCCGGCTACGTGGTGCCCACCGAGCGGCTGGTATTCGCCTGGCATTCGGCCGTCGAGCAGTCCAAGAATTTCCCCGGCAGGTTGGAGGAGCACACTGCCTACCTGGGCTGGCCACTGATTGTGTTGTGCATGCTCGCGCTGGTGCTGCGCTGGCGTAACGCCTGGGTGCGCATCCCGATGCTGGTGGCGCTCGCGGTGGCCGTGCTGGCGCTGGGCGAACAGCTGACCATCTTCGGCCAGAAGCAGGGCGTCGAGCTGCCGTGGAAGCTGCTCAGTGAGCTTCCTGGTTTCGAGCAGGTCATCACGACCCGATTTGCTCTGTTCACTGCCGGATTGATCGGCGCGGCGCTGGCCTTCGCGCTGGACGACGCGTTCGACCAGCAAGCCTCGGTCCGGGGCGCCGGGTTGGCGGCGGTGACGATTGCGTTCGTCCCGTTGCTCCCTCTCCCGTTGCCCGGTCGGGATGTGCCGACGGTCCCCGCGTTCTTCACCCACCGGGCAACCCAGGATCTGGCCTGTCCGGGCGGAAGCGCGCTGATGTTGCCATTTCCGCGGGGCATATCACCCGACGCGATGCTGTGGCAGCAGGCGGCCGGGATGACGTTCGCGATGCCGGGCGGCTACTTCATCGGCCCCGGCGCGAACGGGCGAGCCAATCTAGGGGGTCAACTGAGCAAGACGGGTGCACTGTTTATCGGCGTCATGACCGATGGCCGCCTGCGGCAGGTGACCCCGGCGATGCGCCGTGATTTCGTCGCCGATCTGCACCGATGGAAGGCCTGCACGGTCGTCCTTGGCCCCGCGCGGAACTTCGACGTCTTGCGCAAGCAGGCCGCCACCCTCATCGGCACGGAGCCCGAGCAAGTGGGCGGGGTGTTGCTTTGGCGCGATCTCTCCAGCGTGCCGGTCACATGAAAACCCAGCATTCCCCGCCGCTGCCTGCGGTGCACTGCTTCGTTGTAGTAGCCGCTGGGCTGGTCGTCGGCCTGCATGTGTTCGGAGGGTGGCCCGGCGGCGTGAGCTTACCTAGGCGGTTGCGCCGCTGGGGACCGGATGCGTCACCGTGACATGGTGACAGCGCGCACAAGAGGTGAGAGGTGGCGTCGCCGGGAGCTGGTCACTGGGATGTTGGAATATGGATGGGACGGTCTGAGACGGCTTAGCCGACCTTGAAGTGTGACAGTGCATCGAGCTATCCCTGAAGCCGTCCACCCGCGATTAGTGCTTGGGGGCGACCAGGGCCGCTTGCGCCCACGGTCCTCGCCGAGGCTAGGACACGGCGTCAGAGCGAGCCAATGCGGGCACTGGATATCTTTTCGTTATCAGCTGAAGCGCCGAATCCTGGATGTCTGCACATGCCGCTGACGTGTCTCAGATGCTCAGTCCCCAGCTCACGAAAACGTCTGCACTTGGTCATCCGCCCAGGCAAGGCCGGCCCTGCGCAACACCGCCCACCACAGGGGGGCTGTCACCGCAGGTACGGTCTCTGCGCGCCGGTGCCGGACCCCGGGACCCGGCGAAAAACAACGGCGAAGGGCCACACCATGCTGACGACCACGTATATGCCGGGCGCTCCGAACTGGCTCGATCTGGGCAGTCCCGACCTCGATGCGAGCTGTGCGTTCTACTCCGCCGTCCTAGGCTGGGAATTCCATTCCGCTGGACCAGACGCGGGTGGCTACGGTTTCTTTCTGCTCGACGGCAACACGGTCGCGGGCCTCGGCCCCCTCACCGAAGAGGGCGCGGGCGCCTCCTGGACGGTGTATTTCCACACTCCTGACGCCGACGCCACCGCCAAGATCGTGGAAGAGGCCGGCGGCACCACCCGCGTACCCCCGATGGACGTATTCGCGTACGGACGGATGGCCGGCTTCACCGACCCCACCGGCGCGGACTTCGCCGTCTGGCAGCCCCGCGAGACCAACGGCCTGGAAGCCGTCAATACCCCTGGCGCCCTGTCCTGGACAGAGCTGTACACCATCGACGCCACTGCGGCGGGGGAGTTCTACCGCTCCGTGTTCTCCTGGCAGGCGACCGATATGGAGATGGGCGGGGGCCTAACCTATTCGGTCCTGCGTCCGTCGGGCACCGGCGAGGAGGCGGCCCACGGCGGGCTGATGCAGCTGCCCCAGGAAAATCTCGACGCAGGATCCAGGTCCGAGTGGCATCCGTACTTCGAGGTGCGCGACTGCGACGCCACGGCCGCCATCGCCGTTGAGGCCGGAGCCACCGTCCTCATTCCACCCGCCGACGCGGAGGGCATCGGCCGCCTGGCCATGTTCCTCGATCCCTTCGGTGCCCCGTTTGCCATCATCAAAAGCGCCATGACCTGAGAGCCCGGTATCACAACGATCACGCCTGTTACCTGTTTCCGCCCCGGCGATACCGCGATGACAGCGAGCTACGTATCACTTCGCCGTAGCTGACAGAGCGGAGGACCGACACAGCGAGCCCAGATGCTCTCCCACCGGCTCGGCGAGACTCAATCCAGCCGGCACGTCGTGGCCATCGTCTCCCAGCGCGGTCTGTCGAGCAGCCGGGCGAACACGTCGCGGCGTTTGAGCGCTGTAAACAGCAGTTCGAGCACGCACATCACGCATGCGTCGCGGCCAACCGCGCGCGTGGGCAGCGCGCGGTTGGCCTGCACCGCGGGCACCACGCCGGCCGGCATGCGTCTGCCACCAGGCGCACCGGACCACCCCGCGAACCAGCGCCGGGTCGATGGTGGAGCTTTAGAGCGTCGGCCGGATCTCGTCGGCAAGGATCTGTGCCCGCCGGGGGTTGGGTAGGTGGCAGGCAACCAGGTGCTCGGGCGACCCGGCGGGGCGCAGTTCGGGCCGCACCGATGTCGCCTGACCTCCGGTGAGCTCGGCGTAGCGGCAACGCGGGTGAAAAGGGCAGCCGGGGGGGATGTTGATCAGGCTCGGCGGGGTGCCGGGGATCGGTGCCAGCCGCTGCGATCGGGTGCGGTCCCAGCGCGGCATCGAGCCGAGCAGGCCCCAGGTGTACGGGTGCTGGGGCGCGGCGAACACGTCGCTTGCTGGCCCGTACTCGACGGCCCGGCCCGCGTACATCACCAGGATGTCGTCGGCGAGCTCAGCGACCACACCCAGGTCGTGCGAGATCACCAGTACCGCGGCGGGCAGGTCGCGGATCAGATCCAGGATCTGGGCCTGCACGGTGACATCGAGTGCAGTCGTGGGCTCATCAGCGATCAGCAAGTCAGGGTTGCACGACAGCATCATCGCGATCATCACCCGCTGCCGCATGCCACCGGAAAACTGATGCGGGTAGTCATCGACGCGTGAGCCCGACTGCGGGATCCCGACCCGATCCAGTAGTTCCACCGCGTGCCGGTATGCACGCTGCTTGCTGACGTCATGGTGCAGCCGGTACGCCTCGACGATCTGGTGCCCGACGGTGTAGTACGGGTGCAGCGCCGAGAGCGGATCTTGAAAGATCATCGCCATGGTCCGGCCGCGTAACTTGCGTACCTGCTCTGCCCCGGCCCTGACGAGGTCGGCCCTGCCTGACTCGGTGCTGTCGAGCCAGATCTCCCCGGAGATCCGCGCGGTGCCCGGCTGGTGCAGGCCCATGATTGCCAAGGCGGCCGCGCTCTTGCCGGAGCCCGACTCCCCGACGATGCCCAGCCGCCGGCCACGCTCCAGCTGCAGCGACAGCCCGTCGACGGCCTTGACCACGCCATCCTCGGTCGGGAAGTGCACCCGTAGATCGCGCACCTCCAGCAACGGGCTCATTGATACCGCACCCTTGGATCGACCACGGCGTAGAGCAGATCCACGACCAGGTTGGCCACGATGATGAACATGCTGCCGACCAGCACCACCCCGAGCACCTTCGGCAGATCATTGTTGACTACTGCGTCGACTGAGTACTTGCCGATTCCGGGCAGCGAGTACGTGCTCTCGGTGAGGATCGCACCCCCGAGCAACAAACCGAGATCGATCCCGAAGATCGTCAAAATCGGGGTGAGCGCGGCACGCAACCCGTGCCTGAGCACCACGGTGCGCTCGGGCAGCCCCTTGGCGCGGGCGGTCCGGATGAAGTCCTCGCCCATGGTGTCGAGCATGCCCGCCCTGGTCAGCCGGGCGTAGCCGGCGGCGTAGAGGAACGCCAGCGTGATCCACGGCAGCAGTAGGTCATACGCCCAGTGCAGCGGGTTTTCGTTGATGGGCGTATAGCTGCCTCCTGGTGCGGTGATGCCCAGCCAGTAGCTGAAGACAGACAACGCCAGCAGCCCGGTGAAAAAGATCGGCAACGAGACCCCTGCCAGCGCGACACCCATCGCGGCGCGATCGAAGACACTCCCCCGGTGCAGCGCCGAGATCACGCCTGTCGATACCCCGGCGAGCAGCCAGATCAGCGCCCCGCCGGCCGCCAGCGACATCGTCACCGGCAGCCGATCGAGCAGGTCGGGCAGCACAGGGTTCTGGGTGAGGAAGGAATACCCGAGGCATGGCGCCGGACAGTGCACCGTGGTCGGTCCGGTGCTGTAGTCGGCGCCCAGCACCAGGCCCTTGACGAACCGGCCGTACTGTACCCAGATCGGATCGGTGAATCCCAGCTTGATCGCGATCTGGTGGATCACCTCGGGAGAGGCGGTCCGGCCGGCGTAGCGCGAAGCGAGGTCGTCCGGCGTAGCCCCGGCCAGCCGGGGCACCAGAAAGAACACGACGAACGTGGCCGCGGTGACGATCAACAGCAGCCACACTGCCGCGATCATCCGGCGCACGATGTAGATGCCCACTGCTATCTCCGTGTGGTGCCCAGCGCCAGGTAGTCATACATCTGGAAGCCGTCGGAGATGAACACATTGGTCAGGTTCGGCGGCCGGTAGAGCAGGCCCTTGGCCCACACACCAGGCAGGGCGAAGGCATCCTCCATGACCTTGCGGTCGATGTTCACCCAGATCTGTTGACGGGCCACAGCGTCGGTGGTCACCAGCGCCTGGTCCAGCATCTGGTCGATCGCCGGGTCCCTGATGCCGAGGTTGGAGTTGCCCCCGGTGGGCCGGATGACCCGGCTGTCGACGATCTGGGACAGGAACCCGTAGCCATCGGGCCAGTCCGCCCCCCAGCCGTAAACGATCAGGCCGAGGTTGTTGGCCTTGGCGAAATCCGGCTTACCGGCGTACAGGCGCAGGTAGTCGGCCAGCGGGTACGGCTTGATCTCCAGGTTGATCCCGGCTCGGGCCAGCGACTGCTGCAACGCCTCGGCAGTGGCTTTTTCCTTAGGCCGCTCGGCGCGGTAGGAGATGCTGGTGGCGAAACCGCCCGGTGCTCCGCACTGCACGAGCTCGTCTTTGGCCTTGGCGATGTCGCCCAGGTGCTTGGGGGAGGGGTACAGATCGAAACGCTGCGCACCCGGGATCACCGGCGGCAACATGTTCGTCGCGATCTCACCGCCGGTAGGGCCGCCGTAAGCGCGCTGGTAGCCGGCCCGGTCTGTGGCGTACAGCACCGCCTTGCGGCAGTGGACGTTGTTCAACGGCGCGACATCAGAGTTCAACGCGGTGAACCACAGCCGAGCCACCGACGCAGAATCAGTGTTGGCGCGCCGGGCCTGATAGCCAAGGACACGGCCCTGCGCCGATGGCCCCACACCGGAGCCCTCGATCGAGACGTCAAGATCCCCAGACAGCAGCCGGTTATCAACGTCGTCAGCGTTGACGTTCAGGTCGACGGTGATCCCGTCAGGTAGCGGGCGGCGGTTGGGGTCGGTGGCCGCATCCCATTGTGGGTTGCGGACCATGGTGAACCGCTTGGCCAGTTCGTTGGTCTGAAACAGATATGGGCCAGTGGACACGACGTGCTCTTTGTACTTCGACCCGGTGTCTTTGGCCCGCGGTACCGGCATGGTGGCCGGGGTCTGCGCGAGATAATCGAAACCGCTGAACGCCTTGCGCAGGTGAAACACGATGGTCCGGTCGTCCGGGGTCTCGATCGCTCTCAGGCCCAGCTTGTCAGGATCGGGATCGGCGTACGGGCTGGTGTAGCCATGCAGGTCTAACACATCATTGAAATACGTCGGCCCGTTCGGAAACGTCGCTTTGTCCAGCGAGCGTTCGACCGCGTACTTGACGTCCCTGCTGGTCACCGGTGTGCCATCTTCGAATCTCACCCCGGGGCGCAGGGTGTAGGTCCAGGTTTTGGCGTCGTTGCTCGAGCGACCGAGTGACTCGGCCAGATCGGGTACGAGCGTGGCGCCCTGCGCGCCCGGAGCCGATTTGAACATCACCAGTGACCGCCCGTAGAGCCGGGCAAAGTTCCACGAATAGGCGTAATAGGTATCAGCCGGGTCGAGTGAATCCCAGTCACCAGAGTTGGCGTAACGCAGGGTGCCGCCCCTGCCGTCAGAGGGATTATGGATGCCGCCTGACGTGCCGCTATTGGCCCCGGCCGGACCTGGGCCGCCGCACCCGACGAGTATCAGTACGGCTAGTGTGGCCAGCACAGCGACTCGGCGATTCGTGCCCATCTCGTTGTCTTGTCCCTTCATCGCGAGCGTGGATCCAGCGCATCGCGCAGGCCGTCGCCGAACAAGTTGAACGCCAGCACGGTCACGAAGATCGCCAGCCCGGGAAAGAGCATGAAGTTCGGCGCGATCTGGAACCAGTGCGTGGCGTCGGAGAGCATCCCGCCCCAGGTGGGAGTCGGTGGGCGCACGCCAACGCCGAGGAACGACAGCGCCGCCTCGAACAGGATGTTCGTCGGGATCAGCAACGTCGAGTAGACCAGAATCGGCGCGGCCAGGTTGGGCAGCATCTCGATGAACAGGATCCGCGGGCTGCCGGCGCCGAGGCTGCGCGCGGCGTCGACGAACTCGCGTTCGCGCAACGACAGCGCCTGCCCGCGGATGATCCGGCCGATGTAGGGCCAGTTGAAAAACCCGATGATGAACACCATCAACGCGATGCGCAGGGTATCGCCGGCCAGGCCAAACGCCCGATCCGGTACCACTCCGGCCAGCGCGATCGCGAACAGCAGCAGCGGGAAGGCCAGGAACACATCCATCGTCCGGCTGATCAGCGTGTCTACCCAGCCTCCGAAATACCCGGCGACGACGCCCAGCACGGTGCCCAGTAACACCGACAGCATGGTCGCCAGGAACGCGATGAGCAGCGAGATCCGCGAGCCGTAGACGACCCGGCTGAACACGTCGCGACCGTTGACGGGTTCGGCGCCGAAGAGGAAATCCGGGCTGATGCCGCCGAAGGGGCCGCGGGGGACCTGCAGGTCAGGATCCACCTTGTCGTAATGGAATTCCAGCGGCGGATGCCCGAGCGCCGCGACGATCACCGGCGCGAAGATCGCCACCAGCATCAAGGTGACGACGGCGACCCCGCCGCCCAGCGCCACCTTGTCCCGCTTGAGGCCCCCCCACGCGATCTGCCGCAGTGACCGGCCCTGGATCGCTGTGCCCGCATGCGCTTGCCCAGACATCCGGGGCATCGTAAGTCGCCCTGTCAGGGCCCGCTTACCCGCAGTCTGGATGCAGGCTGCTGTTTTGAGCGCCCGAAAAACAGCAGCCTGCATCCAGACTGCGGCCGGAAGCCGATTCAGCGCCTCGGGTCGTAGCCGGTGAACTGGCGGTAACTTGCCGCAGCGGTCCGCCCAACGATGGCTTTCACCAACCCGAACACCGCCCCCTGCAACACTCCCGCGATCAGTACTTCTCCAATGCTGCGATCCAACGCGGTGGGCTCGGGCACATCGTCAGTGCCGGATACGGCCCGCCACACGCGGTTGAAGACGGCACCAGCCAGCGCCCCACCAAGGATCCCGCTGGCCATGCTTACCAGCGTGAACATCACGTTGTCGGGAGCGTCATGCGTGGAAGTTCCCCGAGCGCGATTGGCTACCGCACTGCCACCTTTGACCAGCCGCGCTACCAATCCATCTTGGGTCAGGTCGGCGCCGCGTTCCTTGACTTGGCTGGTCGACCTGCGTAGTTGAACCATTGCCCATTCCCTTCTCCAGCGTCTCCCGGCGCCTTGGAGGAGCGCCCGCCTCGCCGTCGGTTACCTAGTGTTACCCATTGAATCTCATTGCGTAAACGCTCGCGGTCAAGCCTGGTCGAGGCGAGGGAAGAGCACCTCGCGGGCCAATAGCAGCAGCGCGGCCGCAACCGGAATGGCGACAAGCGCGCCGACAATGCCTAGGAGGGCGCCGCCCACCAGTACCGCCACGACTGTTATCAGGGCCGGCACCTTGAGTACCCGACCGATGATCCTGGGCACGAGCAGGTAGTCTTCCACCAGCCGGTAAGCCACAAAAAATCCCGTGACGGCTGCGCACGCAGGTAGCGACACACTCAGGGCGACCAGGCACACCACCCCACCCGCGATGGTCGATCCGATCACCGGAACAAGGTCTAGAAGTGCGACGAAAATGCTCAACAACAGTGGGTACGGCAGCCCTACCAGCAGCACAGCGACGAACGTGAGCACACCGGCAATCAACGAGATCAGCAGGTTGCCCAGTACGTAACCGCCGACCTTGGCGAAGATCTCGTCCCCGAGCAGGATCGCGCGCGGGCGCCGGGAATGCGGCACCAACCGGTAAAGGTTCGCGCGGATGCGGGGCAAATCGGCCAGGAAATAGACGGTCAGCACGATCACGATGAGTGTGCCGGACAAGGCACTGAACACCACCTGGCCGGCGCCCAGCAAGCCGTTGACCAGTCCAGAGCCGTCCCCGCTGAGCATCTGCTGTAACCGTGGCTGCAGGTGGAAGCGGTCATCGAGCTGGCCCAGAACCGAGTTGTGACCGAATACCCGGGGCAGCATGGCCGGAGCTTGCGTGAGGAACTGGCTAGCCTGTCGGGCCAACGGAGGGACCGCCGCAGCCAGGAACCCGCCCACCACTGCCAACCCTGTTACCAGCGCAATGGTCACCGCCGCCCATCGCGGAATCTTGCGCCGGCTCATCGCCGACACCGCCGGCTCAAGGCCGATGGCCAGGAACAGCGCCAGCCCGATCAGGACCAAGACGTCACGTACAGTGATGATCATTTCGACTACGCCGGCCATGGCGGCGACTCCCGCGGTGGCGGTCATCCCAACAAAGAATGGTGATCGACGATTGACCGGTCTGCCGGGTCGGCCAAGCGCATGCTCTGCTGTGCTCATCTGAGCGGCCACGGCTTCGGCAATGGCGACGGGTCCCTCGTCCCGGGTATGCGGTTGAGCAACGAGCACGTGGTGCCCAGTCCTGCGGGCCGAGCCCTTGCCCGCATTCTTGCGCCGCTCGTAGCTGTGATCGCGCGCTGCAGCCACCGTCGCGTTCCCTTCGTCACGAGCGTGGTGGTTCAGCCTAGCCAGGAGTTACCGGACGTGATCGGTCGACACGCTTTGCGACGATCGGTGCCGAGGCGACGGTCAGCCGCCGAGTTGCAGGACGGTCAACGATCCGTCGTCGAGGTTGCTCACATAGGCTTGGCGGCCGTTGGGCAGCATGGCGATGCTGGTCGGGGCCGCCCCGGTAGGAACCGTCGCGGTGACCTTGTTATCTTCGGAATCGACCACTGAGACGGTATTGCTGCCCTTGTTGACGACGTAGGCAAACCGTCCATCTGGCGACCAGACAACGTCCTGCGGATTCTTTCCGACCAGAATGGTGGTAATCAATTGCTGGCCGGAGGTATCAAAGATCGAGACGGAGTTCGAGTCGTCATTGACGATAGCGGCCAACGGACGGTGGGGGTTGACCGCGATGCTGTGCGGGCTGTTCCCCACCGGGATGGTCTTCTCTACTTCGAGATTGCGTGTCTCGATCACTGACACCAGGTTCGATTCATGATTTGTGGCGAAAGCCAGTTCACCATCAGCGGAAAACGCCAACCCGTGCGGAGTAGGCGCGACCGGGATCTTCCCCGCCAGCGTATTGGTCGCGGTATCAATCACAGAGATGGACGCATTGTCTTGATCGGGAACGTAGAGCTGCTTGCCGTCGGGACTGACTTCCAGCAGGTACGGGCGGGCAGGCTGCGGGATTGTCGCCACCACGGTATTCGAGCCGGTATTGACCACGTTGATCACGTGGGTCGTCTGCTTGTCGTTGAAGACGCTGACGTACAGCGTGCGGCCGTCCGGAGCGAAGCTGAGGAACTGTGGCGGGCCGGCCCCGATCGGGATCGTTGCGGTCACCTGGTTGGTTGCGGTGTCCACCTTGGTGACGACCTGAGCGTCCCGGTTGGCTGTATAGGCGTACCGGCCATCGGGGGACACGGCAACGAAAGTTGGGGTGCGCTGCAGTCCGATGGTGGCACCGACCGCCGGGGTGGCCGGCTGAGGTGCGCTTTTCGCTACTTCGCTCACCGCGGCGTTAGGTGGGGATTTGGCACTGGCCGGTGTCGGCGCGCCGGTGCCAGCCCTGACGCCAAGCACGGCTAACACGATGATTGCGATCAGTGCCACCGCGGCACCCGAGCCGACGAGAATCCGCGAAAGTCCCCTGCGGCTGCGCGCGCTGTGCTGGTCACTATCCGGCTGTGGCTGGCTGGTGGCCGGCAGGGCAGTCCAGATCGGGGGCTGGGACGGCGGGGCGGGAGGTCGCTCCGCTGGTGCCGGAATCGCAACAGTGATCGCCTCACGGCCGGTCCTGCTCGTACCGGGTGCTGTGGGTGGTGGCTGAGGCGTGGCGGCTGACCGGGTGGGTGCAGCGGCGGCAGTCTGGCGAGGTGCGGCAGCTGGCTGGCTGGGTGCAGAGGCAGCGATCTGGCGGGCTGCGGCGGTGGACTGCTTCGGCGTCGCAGCTGGCTTGGTGGGTGGGATGGCTGGCTGGGTGGGTGCAGCGGTTGGTCGGCCCGCGGTGCGCTGCGCGGGTATAGGCAGGGGTGCATCCGGTAGCGGAGCAGGCGGCGCCGCACTCCCTTTTCCGGTGGCAGCCGCCACAGCAGGCGTCCGGATTGGGCGATGCAGGTGCGCGGTCTGAGCAGCCAGCCTCGCGGCACCCAGCGCGACCACGTGTTGCGGGTGGGGATCCACCACGACGGGACGGTCCAGCTGTGCCGACACCATCTGCGCAGCCGCCGAGAGGCCAGTCGATCCGCCAACGACAAAAACCGCACTGAGGTCGTCGGGCTCTACCTCAGCCGACTTCAGCGTGCGCCATAGCGCAGTAACGGTCGGTTCGGCGCCATCCTCTGCCTCGAGGCGTTCGATGCGTTCCGGTTGCCCGAGGATCTGTCCTTTGCCGGCCTGTTTGCGCAGGACGGTCGCATTGAACGTACCGCCGTCAAGGTCGTAGACCGCGATCGTGTCGCCCTCGTCCCAGCCTTGGCTGGCGGCGTAGTGCTCAGCGGCGGCTTCCGGCTCGGTCACCAGAGTCGGCTTGCCCAGCTCCGCCCGCCGAGCGGCCTCCTCCAGCAGCGCGCACCGGAATGGCCCCCAACTGGCTGGGCGGGTGAGCACGATGTGCTCGGGTGATTCGCCCGCAGTCGCGGCGACCTTCGCAACCACGTCGCGCAGCAACGCGCCCAGCACTGCGGTGACGTCATACGGTGCTCCGCCCAGAACAACCGGAGTCGGGTCACCGAGCCGGCCCATGAGTTCGCCGCTGACCCCGTTCGGGCAGCTGCGGGCAGCCTCACCGGTAGCTACTGTCCCATCACTCTGGAGGCCTACCACCGGCGGTGTCACCACCGCTTCTTTGCCCAGCGGAATCATCTCGGCCGCGGTGCCGTTCCTCGCGATCGCGGCCGCAACGAACGTGGTGCCGACGTCGATCCCGAGGGTGTAGCTCACCGAACCTCCACTGAAACAAACCCAACGTAACCTACACCGCACACGAAAGATTGACAGTGGGCTTCGTCGAGGTAAATTCGGCAATCTTGATTACTTCATGTAGCTAGTTCGACACGGAGCGGAGTCAGGGGTGGCTTCTGTCACGCTGCGTAGCGTTAACAACGCGATATGTGGCGACGATGAGTGATGCGGTAGACAGTGCGCGAAATTGCACGCGGAGGGACATGGGCAGGACGCGATGAGTTACTGGCTCGGGATCGACGTGGGTACCACCTTCATTACCGCGGCCATCTGCCGGCAACAGCCGGACCAGCCTGCGCACTGGGAAGTGGTGTCGCTGGGCACCAGATCCGATGCGGTGCGCTCGGTAATTCATCTGTCCAGCGACGGCGAGGTCGTCGTGGGGGAGGCGGCGGAGCGCCGCGCTGGCGCCGACCCCGGTCGGGTCGTCCGCGGTTTCGTGCGCAGCGTCGACGACGACGCTCCCATAATGATCGACGGGGTCTCGTATTCCGCATCGCAGCTGACCGCATCCGTGATCAGATGGGTGGCCGACCGGGTCGCGCAGCGCGAGGGCGGTCCCGCCGGTGGCATCACCGTCACGCACCCGGTGAGCTGGAAAGACTGCACCATTCAGCAGATGGCGGAGGCGCTGAGCGCGGTCGGTCTGCCGCGGATCGGCTTCTGCACTGGTGCGCAGGCAGCGGCGATGAGCTACTCGATCCGGGAGCGCATCGTTACCGGCACCACCATCGCGGTTTACGACCTCGGCGGCGGCATCTTTGACGCTGCCGTAGTACGCAAAACGGGCGCTGCGGAGCCGGATCCGGCGGCTTCGTCGCCGGTGGCACTGTCCATCCTCGGGAGTCCGGAAAGCATTAGCGGCCTGGGCGGCACCGAGTTCGACGACGCTGTGTTCGGGCACGTCTTAGCCGCGGTGCCGGCGCTGAGCGAGTGGGAACCGGGAGCTACCGAGCGCTTACGCCGCGGCTTCGCGCTATGTCGCCGAGAGTGCGTCGAGGCCAAAGAAGCGCTGTCGGCAGCCACCGAGGTGACGATCCCGGTGTTGCTTCCGCAGGTCCAGTCCGAGGTTAGGCTCACCCGGGCTGAGCTCGAGGACCTGATCCGACCGCAGATCACCGAAACCGTTGAGGCGCTGGGGCGCACGCTGGCATCCGCCGGGATCGCACCGCCCGATCTCGATGTTGTGCTGCTGGTCGGCGGGTCGTCGCGGATCCCGCTCGTGGCGCAGCTTCTGGCGGCTGAGCTCGGCCGTCCTGTTGTGGTAAATCCCGAGGCGGGCACCGCGATGGCGCTCGGAGCCGCCTTGTATGCAGTACCGGCTGGTGTTCTCGATGTTGACGCCGCCACCACTGCAACGGACGCCGAATCGACTCATTCAGCTACCGCGCCAGGCGGGATATCGGGCCTTACCGGGTCCCGGACGTGCGAGCCGACCGAGCGTGAGCCGGCTCAGCCCAGTCCAACTATGCAGGGGCCAACCCAGCACGAACCGCCCTGGTGGGCGGCTGCTGCGCGGGACGTCGACCACCCAGACGCGGCGTGGCGCCGGGCTACCTCCGAGCGCTTGACCCGTTTCGCGGCAGCCGGAACGTTCGCCCTCGTGCTGGCGGCCGGGGCGATCTCAGCACCATTCATCATGACGGCCCACCGGGCAGCCGATTCTGCGCCAGCTGTTGTGCCGCCGAAAAGTCCGGCGGGAACGGTGGCCGCGGTGCCCCACCCGCCGGCAACCCAGCCACCGGTAATCGAGAAGCCACAGGCTCCGGCTCCTGACATGCCAATGGCTACCGCGGCGCCGATACCGGCACCAAATGTTGGCGGCGGCGACGACCGGAACCTGCCCACCGAGGACGCGCCCAGGGTTGTCGTGACGACACCCGCGGCACCGACCAAACCGCTGAACAGCACCACACGTCCGAAAGCCACCGTCCCCGCGCCGCGTACGGGCGCGCACCGGCCTAAAGCCCCGGCCACCACCCCTCCCCCTGCACCGGAGGTTCCGGACTGGGTACAGCAGGCGCGCAGCTAACCGGCAGTCATTGATCGCGAGACCTGCTTGTCAGGGTCGAGCCATTGATCCCGAGACCTGCTTGTCAGGGTCGAGCCATTGATCCCGAGACCTGCTTGTCAGGGTCGAGCCATTGATTCCGAGACCTGCTTGTCAGGGTCGAGCCATTGATTCCGAGACCTGTTTGTCAGGGTCGGGCCGTGAACTCCGGGGACATCCGGCGGTGACCGTTGGCGGACCAATCCACCATCAGCAGGGTGGCGTCGTCTTGGAGGTGCCCGCCCTGGTGAGCGAGCACGGCTGCAGCCAACCGTCGCAGGGTCTCCGGGGCAGACAGCTCCGCGAGCGAGGCGCGCTCGGTGAAGTCAACCAACCGCTGCTCGCCGAAGAATTGTCCGGATGCGTCGCGGGCTTCGACGATCCCGTCGGAGTACAACAGCAGCCGATCTCCCGGCTCTAGCTGTTCGGAGGCGATGAGATCAGCAGTGGCGGCCCCAGGGATACCCAGCGGATAGCGCGGGGGATGTGCCAGTTCCTTCACCACCCGACCACTGCGCACCAGCAGCGGCGGCGGATGACCGGCGAGCAAGTAGCGCAGTACACCGTTCTCGGTATCCAGGCTGGCCAGCACTGCGGTCACGAACCGCAGCGGACCAGGCTGCTCGCTGACCAGGTCACTGGCTCGGTTGGCCAAGGTGGTCAGATCAGTTTCCCCGGCGCGGCGGGCGTTGCGAATTGTGGTCATCGCCAAGGCGGTGGTCAGGCAGGCTCGCATGTCGTGCCCGACGGCATCAAAGATGGCCAGATTCAACGTGGTTGCGTCGGCCGAGTAATCATAGGCGTCGCCGGCAACCTGATCGGGCGGCTCGAGCAGTGCGGTGACGACGACTCGTTCGGTGGCGAAGGTGCGCGGCGGCAGCAGCTGCCACAGCAACTCCGACGGCACCGACAGCGGCGTGTGGTACCGCAGGGACCGCAACCGATCACTGTAAACAATCTTGGTCATCACGATGTGGCCCATCAGCCCGGCGAGTGACCAGCATCGCGTCCGCAGTTCCACGTCATCCACCACCTGGTCGGTGAGACCGATGCGCAGCACCCCGAGCCGCTCGGTGCCGTCCAACAGCGGGACCCAGAGCCACCGCTCACCGGAGCTGTCGTTGGCAGGCTGGATCTCGCCCAACTGGTAGGCGCGGCCCGCGACCGTGCCTTCGACCTGCACTGGCGGGACAGCTTGCGGCGAGACCGGGTTCAGCAACCGTTGTGACAGATCCACGAGCAAGATATCCGCGGTCAGGCCGACATCTCGCACCACGCTATCGAGCATGACCGCCAGCTGGTCTCCGGTGACCAGGTGGGCCTCATCGACCACGCGAGCCAGCACGTCAGACCAGATGTCAGGCCACCTACTCATGGGGCGATGGCAGTCAGCCGCCTTCTCCCGTGACCTGTGCGGCCGTGTCCACCAAGTTCAAGACGGTGTCCAAGCCGGTGACCCGAACCGGGCGCAGCACGCTGCGGTTGTTGCCGGTGACCACATACAGCCGGCTGCCCTGGTCTACGCATCGTTCGTGGTGCGCGACCAGCAAGGCCAAGCCCGCAGACGACATGAATGACACATCACTGAGGTCGACGATCAATGCGGCGGGCGTGACGAGATCGGCTTGTAACGTAGTCAGCTGCGCCTCGACGGCCGGCGCGGTGAGGGTATCCAGCTCACCGGTCACCCGTACAACCACAGTGTTGGGATCGAGGCGTTGTACCTCGACGGACAAGGGCAGATTTGGAGCGTTCACGACGGGTCGGCCGGAACCAGGGTGGTGGACATCGCGATGGCCTTTCGGTGTTTGCCATCGGTGGGCAGGACGCGCCCAGCCGCAACGGGCGTAGCGCTGCGCGATCGTAACGATATGGCACCGCATTGTGCAAGGAGAACGGATCGACCGCGCCGGAGCGCGCACGTGCTCCTCGCCGAGGTGCATGCGTTATATGGTGCGAGGGATGGACAACGACGATTTCCCCGCAAATATTCTCGGTGTGCAGGTCGCCGAGCCTGGTCCCGACTCGCGCGTGGTCACCGTAAGCGGTGAGGTGGACGCGCTGACCGCGCCGAAGCTGGCTGCCACATTGACTGCGCAACTCGCCGTTGCCCGAGTTGTCGTGGTCAACTTGGACGAAGTCCGGTTACTGGGCTCAGCCGGGTTGCGGGTGCTCTTCGAGGCAAACGAACTTGCTATCCGGCAAGACCGTGAGCTTCGGCTGGTGTGCAACTCGCCGAACGCCACGATGGCCTTGGAAGTCAGTGGCCTGCGCGAGTACTTCGCCATGGCTGACAGCGTGCCGGAGGCCTTGAACCACTGAATGGCCGTAGTTGTCTTTTCCAGGGCAGCATTGGGGCCGGCTTTTGCCGCACCCTCGTCAGGACACCGTGAGATGCAGCCGAACGGTCGTTCCAGCGGGATCGCTGTGCACCTCAAGGAGATCGCTGAACTGCCGGGCTAACCACAGCCCGCAACCGCGCAGCTGACCGGGTGGGTGAGGCAGCTGCCCGGCCAGCGGATGCGGCAAGCCGCCTCCGGTGTCGCTGACCTCGCACAGCATGGTCTGCGGGCCGGTCCAGATTTGCAGCACACCCGACCCACCGCCGTGCTTGATCGCATTGGTCGCGACCTCGTCGACTGCCTGCACGAATGGCGCGACCGACCGGGAGTCCGCACCGACCCGGCTGGCCTGCGAGGTCACGAAGTCCCGCAACGTAGCCAGTTGCTCAGTCCGGCTAAACCGCAGCCACAGGGCCGGGGCCGGTAGCTGAGTCAGCGGCGAGGCGTTGCATTCGCTGTTGAATACCGCTGGGTCGGCGTAGTCAGGACTAGGCCGAACCTGCCCGCACTCCACAAGTTCGGGATGGGTACGACCGACCTGGTTGATCACTTGCTCTTCCACCGCGGTGGTGTCGTAGGTGCACAGGAGCGCCACGTTCGCCCCGGCGAGGGCCGCGTTGACCAGTGACTCGTAGCGGACCCATTCTTTGGCTTCCGGTGCGGTGCGAGCGGTCCACCACGGCTCTCCGATGATGCGAAGCCTTTGTTGCTGCTCATCCGGCTTTGCCGGATGAGCGGTGCGGTACTTGGCCGCCAGTGCCCGCCCCGGATGCCGGTAACACTGGCTGCTCGCGCGGAACGTCACCTGCTGGGTGGCGACGCCCAGCGCAGCCTGCAGCCAGGCTGCATTGCGGTCGGTGGTGGCGATCTGGATCTGCTCGTCGCGGTCCAAACCCTCGTGGATGAACGGGACGGTCGCGGCCAGGAACTCGTCCTCGGACCCGTACAGCAATGCCCGGTGAGTCATCGACCCGTCACCGGACGGGTCACCACACCCCGACCCACCGTCGTGTTTGGTATCGACACAGGACAACACGCCGCTACTCCAGTCCTCCGCCCCTTCCATCACTAACGAATGCCCATGGGGCTGAGATGTCAAACCTCGTTTCGGAGTGTCCACGCCGTGCTCACTCGAGGGTCAGGTGAAGCCGTACGGTAGTGCCGTCCGCGCCGCTGCGCACCTCGACGAGGTCGCAAAACTGGCGTGCCAACCACAGCCCGCAGCCACCGGCCCGGCCGGGGGGCAGCGGCAGATGCCCGGCCAACGGATCAGTCAGACCCGAACCGGTGTCACTGATCTCACACGACATCGTTTGCGGACCGGTCCAGATCCGGATCACTCCGGATCCACCACCGTGCTCGATCGCGTTGGTCGCCACCTCATCGACTGCCTGCACGAACTGGCTCACCGACTGTGCAGCGGCGCCGGCCCAGGTGGCGTAGGACGTCATGAACGCGCGCAAGGTGGCCAGCTGACCCAGGTGGTCGAACGCGAGCTGCAGCGCGGACGAGGGAGGCTCCGGTAGGGGAGCAGAGTCGCAGTCTGCGGTGAACAGCACCGGATCGATGTAGTCGGGGCTAGATCGTGCCCCGCCGTCCACGACCAGCTCCGGGTGGGTCATCCCGACCTGGGCGACCACCTCGTCGTCGACCACCCGAGTGTCATATGTGCACAAGACGGCGGCATCCGCGGAGGCGAGCGCAACATTGAGCAGTGATTCGTGACGGGCCTGCTCGGTCCGTTGGGGTCCTGGGCTGGCCGTGTACCACGGCTCCCCGATCATCCGGAGGCGCTGCCTACCGGCGCCCTTTCGGGCTGCCCGGTTCAGTGCCGCCAGCGCCCGGACCGGATGCCGGTACCACTGGCTGCAATCGCCGAACACCACCTGCCGGGCGTCTGCGCCCAGCGCTGCCCGCAGGCAATTGGCGTTGCGGACTGTCGACTTCACCCAGATCAAGTCGCCCAGCTCCAAGCCTCGCTGGATGAACGGCAGCGTGCCCGCCAGAAACTCTTGTTGCGTTGCGTAGAGCAAACCCTGATGTACCAACGACCCACCTCGGCTGGTGGCGTCAGAGCCCACCGCGTCGCCTTCCTCCTCGCCGGCAGTGCCTCCCAGCGCGATACCCGCCAGAGGCGGGCGCGCACGGGCCCCCACGGAACTTATCAAAGCTCGGCGGCAGCTAGCCTCGCCAGCCGGCAGGTGATCACCATGTTGGCGCCGGGTCCGACACGACCTTGCCGGTCGCACACCGAACAACTCTGCTGTCGAATTCGGTGCACCGGCACGAGTTTCCCCTGGCTCGTTCATCGTACGTTCGCTGCGCTGACATCATACGAGGTCGGGCTGTCATCTTAAGGTTGTCCATTGGTGATTTCGAAGTGTCACCCTAATCTCGCCCGATTAGGGTGAGTCGTTTTGTAATCCTGTGGCCTGCGGACCTGCTGCGGACGGAGGAGATATGACCGACCGTGAACTCCGCGTCGCAATCCGGCGGCGATTCGACACATTGCGAATCGCGGTGCAACAGCGCCGAGCGGAGCTTATTGCCGAAACTGAAGCAGAGCTGCGTGACCAGTATCAGACGGAGAGTCAGCGCATCGATGAGTTGAACCGCGGACTCAAGGAAATCACTGAAGAGGCGAACCGGAAAGCTGTTGCTTTGCTGCGCGAGTTTGAGGATCTGGCGGGAGGCCGGTGGAAAGGGATCCGGCAGGCGATGTTTGAGGTGCCCCGTATCTGCCGCGTCCACGCCGACCACAGCCAGCGTCACCGCACCTTGATGGCTGACATCGACAAGCAAACCGAGCTCGCGCTCCGGGTCCTGGATCGCCAGCAGGCGAGTTTGCTGCGCGCGCCGGACCGGGCGCGGACCTTGATGGACAAGGGAGTGCCCGCCATCGTCACGGGCCTGATCCCACCCGCTCGCCTCTCCGAAGCCTGACAGCCAGCCGTCCGCGCCCGCAGTCTGGATGCAGACTGCGGTTATTCAGGCCTCTGAAACAGCAGTTTGCATCCAGACTGCGGTATGGGTTTAGCGGGTGGGGGGCTGGACGAGGCCGGTCTGGTACGCAGCGGCTACCGCTTGAGCCTTTTCGCGGACGCCCAGTTTCATCATGACGCGGGCGAGGTGCGTCTTGACGGTGGCCTCGCTGATGAAAAGCTCCACCGCCACATCAGCATTCGACAGGCCGCGCGCCATCAAAGACAGCACTTCCCGTTCGCGTGGTGTCAGTTGGGCCATTTCTGCCGGCGTCGGCGTGTGGGGCTCCGGCCGGGCGGCGAATTCGTCAATGAGCCGGCGGGCCACCGCCGGATCCAGCCAGGCCTCGCCAGCGACCACCGAGCGGATCGCGTTGACGATTTCAGCGGGGGCGGCGTCCTTGAGCAGGAAACCCGAAGCGCCGGCGCGCAGCGCAGCGTAGACCGCTTCATCAATGTGGTAGGTGGTCAGGATGATTACCCCGATGGGCTGGCCGCTCTGCGACGTCAGCCCCTCATTCACCACGGCACGGGTCGCCGTGACGCCGTCGGTGCCCGGCATGCGGACGTCCATCAGCACCACATCTGGGCGATGGCAGCGGATCTGGCTCAGCGCCTCGGCGCCATCGACAGCTTCGGCCACGACGGAGATGTCGTCCTCCGCGTTGATCAGCATCACGATACCTGCGCGCACCAGCGGCTGGTCATCGACTACCACGACTCGGATCACGCTGACACCCTTCCTTGGTTGCCCCCTGATGATTCCCGTTGGTAACCCAGGTCGTCGCTGTCGGCGCGTGCAGTGGTGGCGTCAGGAACTGTCCCATGCGCGGTGCTCGGAAGGGGGAGCGTTGCAGTCAACCGGTAGCCACCGTTGTGATGGGGTCCAGCATGGAGCCGCCCGCCGACTGCCTGAGCCCGCGCCCGCAGACCAGCCAGTCCGCGGCCGACCGATAGCGCCTGGCCCCGGTTCGCCGCCGCCGCGTTGAGGTCATTATCGATCTGGACGAGCAGCCGGCTTTCCTCCCACACCAACCGTAGGTGCGGGTAAGAATTCACGCCAGCGTGTTTCAGTACGTTGGTCAGGCCCTCTTGCATGATCCGGTAGGCGGCGAGATCAATGCTCGGGTCCAGATTACGTGGTGTTCCCTCGACATGAACGGTGACCGGCATGCCGGTCTCGCGCAACGAGGTGAGTAGCAGGGGCAAATCAGCCAGTCCCGGTTGTGGTGCCAATTCGTCGATGCCACCGGAACTGCCGGCGGCGCTGGCTTCGAGTACTCCGAGCAGCCTGCGTAACTCTGCCATGGCCTGCTTGCCGGTGCTTTCGATATGCGCCAGTGATTGCCTGACCTGTGCGAAGTTTTTCTCGGCAACGCGGGATGCGCCGGCGGCCTGCAATACGATCGCGGTCACCGCGTGAGAGACGATGTCATGGAGTTCTCGCGCGATCCGGCTGCGCTCAGCGGTTATCGCTTCCCGGACGGTCTCTCGTTCGCGCTCGAGCTCTTGCACGTGCTGCTTGCTTGCCTGTGTCACCCGACCCGCACCCCACGCCCCGGCAGTGGCAATGACGAGAAAGATGAAATTGGGCACGAATGAATACAGCTGGTGGGCAAGATCATCGTTAACCCTAAATGCTACGCTGGCACCTAAACCGATGGGAATGAATGACGCGAGCAGTGCAAGTACTGAGGTTTTTTTGGGGCGGTGAACGGCGACCGCGTAGAGCGCAAGCGGAACTCCTGCGACCGGCGTGTACCAGGTCATGATTGGCCATCCGGCTACGCTGAATACCCATTCAATGACGAAGACGGCGACGGGAGCCCTGTTACGCCAGGCTAGAGGCACCAGCATCAATACCGCGAACAGCCAGATGAAGATCAGCAACGGGTTGGCTGCCAGGTTGATCAACTTGAGCCAGGAGGCAAAAAAGAACAGATTGAGGAGAAACAGCGCGGGAAGCAGGAACGCGTCCTGCTTCGCCGACGGCGGGAGGTGGATACTCTTGGGTAGCCAACCTGAAACGTTCATGGTGACGAGTGTGATCGATGCGTCGTTGATCGATCGTTGGGCAACGTTGTTCTGTGCGTGCTGAACTGATCGAAAGAGTAATCGGGACACACGCCGGGCTTCTCGCCCCGGCACGGGTCGTATTGCCAGAAGGATGCAACGCTATTATTCGTGACTGCTTCTGCTGCGATCGCAGCAGGCGCTGCGGCAAAAATGAAAACGGTGGCGAACAACAACGCTGAAATAGCCATCCTGATTTGTTTGCGCACCGACCGGCCGGTGACGTGTACCGCCAACCCCTCGGCGGTACACGGGTCAGAAGAGATCATCGACTTCTCCTCGGCTGGCCAATTGATAACGACAGTGGCACCTGCATTGATCGGGGACAACCTGCCATAGCAGGCGATGGCATCATGGCTGTTGTTGCGTAGGCCATCTCTACCACACCGCTCGCCCTTGTGCCGTCCACTCGGTAAATAACTCGCCGGGGCCGGTGTTGCTCGGCGTCGCGGCCTTGGTTTTGCCTCCAGAAGAAGATGACACAGACGGCGCAGACGGTTTCGCCGTGAGCAGGTCGCGCAACCGGTTCAGTGCCCGGTGCTGTGCCACTCGCACGGCGCCAGGAGTCGAGCCCACAGCCTCAGCGGTCTCTTCCACGGAAAGTCCCACCACGATCCGCAGGTGCAGGATCTCGCGCTGCTTGTCCGACACCGACTCCAGCAACCTGGCCATCCGACCAGCGAACTCGCCATTCATCACCTGTGCCTCCGGGCCATCGGCGAGATCCGTCGTATCTGGGACGTCGGGGACCGGCTCGGTGCGGTTGCGCGCTGCCGAACGGTGGGCGTCGGCTACCTTGTGCGCGGCGATGCCATAGACGAAGGCCAGGAACGGGCGGCCCTGGTCGCGGTAACCGGGCAGGGCGGTCAATACCGCGATGCACACTTCCTGGGCCACGTCGTCGGCAGAGGTGAAGGTCCGTTCCTGGCCGCCGACACGGGTGCGGCAATACCGCAACACGAGGGGACGGATCCACCGGAGCATCTCATCGATGGCGATTGGATCACCATTGACCGCGGCGCTGACAAGGGCATCGCGGTCATTGCTCGGCGTGCTCGGCGACGTGCTGCTCACGGCAAGCGCGAGGCGCGCAACGGGTGCCAACGACGTTGGGGAGTCGAGTACTGAGAGCGTAGTCACCGGGTGCCCCTTTTGCTGATTCGATCAGCCACCGTGTCGGGTTCTGCGCACGCTTGGCGGTGCGTGGGCACCAATATGTCGAAAGGCCAGCGGCCGGTCGTCCGCTTGACAGACCATCTTCGGCCTACCGCAGAGACCGCAGGGCGGGTACATCAGATGTGGTATCCCTGCCGCGACCGCTACCGCCCACGGCTGATCACGGCCAGTTTCACCAGGGCAAAGAGCCCGGGCTGGGAATGCCGGATCCGGTGCGGGTATACAGCCTGGATGAACAGCCCGAGTCCTGAGCCGGCTGAGCTTGACCTGCGCCCGCTTCCCGGTGGTGAGCAGTGGCCGCTGCCGCGCGCGATCCGGGCGGCTGATCCCGTCCCGGCCGACACGCTGATCCAGGTGACGCTGGTCTTGCGTCGCCGTGCGCAACTGCCCGATCCCGCCGGTATGGCGCCGATCTCCGCTGCGCAATTCGCCGCCACCTACGGTGCCGATCCCGCTGACGTCGAGCTGGTGACCGCCACCGTCACCGCTCTCGGTGCCCGAGTGGTGGCGGTACGAGCCGCCGCGCGGCAGGTGCGCATCGAGGCCACCGCGGCAGCGGTGAGCCGGATGTTCGGCGCCGCACTGGAGCTGATCACCAGCCAGGACTCGACCGGCGCAGAGGTCACCCACCGGGTGCGCACCAGCCCGCTCAGTGTGCCTGCCGTCCTGGACGGCGTGGTCACCGCGGTCCTCGGGCTTGACGATCGCCCGCAGGCTCGACCACAGATCCGTTACCCCGTGCCCGCCGCGGTGTCGGCCAGCTACACCCCCGTGCAGCTGGGTCGCATCTACCGCTTTCCTGACGGCACCGACGGTGCTGGGCACACCATCGCCATCATCGAACTTGGCGGTGGATTCGAGCAGGCCGACCTCGACACCTACTTCGCCGGTCTGGGCATCAGCGCCCCGGTGGTCAACGCGGTAAGCGTCGATGGCGGGGCCAACACCCCAGAACACAATCCCAGCGGTGCGGACGGCGAGGTGTTACTGGACATCGAGATCGCCGGTGCGCTGGCGCCGGGCGCCACCCTCGCCGTCTACTTCGCGCCCAATACCGATGCTGGATTCGTCGACGCTATCGCCGACGCCGCGCACGCAACCCCGACGCCCACCGCGATCAGCATCAGCTGGGGCCTGTACGAAGACGGCTGGACGGGGCAAGCACGCACCGCCATGGATGACGCGCTCGCCGACGCGACCGTGCTCGGGGTGACGGTCACGGTAGCCGCCGGTGATGGTGGCAGCACCGATGGCGCCACCGACGGGCGCCCACACGTCGACTTTCCCGCTTCCAGCCCGCACGTCCTGGGGTGCGGGGGAACCCGGCTAGAGGCCAACCCGGCCACCGGAGAAGTGCTGTCCGAGACGGTGTGGAACAACGGCACGGGGCACGGGGCGACCGGTGGTGGGGTCAGCGACGCATTCGACCAGCCAAGCTGGCAGACCGCAGCCGGGGTACCGGTGCGCCCTGGTAAAGGGCACGGTAAGCCGGGGCGTGGAGTACCGGACGTCGCCGCGGTCGCTGACCCGCAGACCGGCTACCGGGTCCGGGTCGATGGCATCGACACCGTGATCGGCGGAACCAGTGCGGTGGCGCCTCTGTGGGCCGCGTTGGTGACCCGCCTGGCGCAGGCGACCCACCGGCGGCTGGGCCTGTTGCAGCCAGCGCTCTACAGCAGCCCCCGCGGCTTCCGGGATATCACCACCGGCAGCAACGGTGCCTACGCGGCCGGCCCAGGCTGGGACGCCTGCACCGGGCTCGGGGTGCCGGACGGTGCTGGGCTCCTGGCCGGCCTGCGCCAGCACCCGAACCCGGCGGATTAGCGGTTATGTGGTTGACGGTGTGGCCGTCGAGGGTGAAGGAGGCGTCGAGAACCCCTGCCAGCCGCGCTGGCTCGCGCAACGTCCATATCCGATGCCCGGGAGCCGGTCGCGAGACGCCGCTAGCGGCTCCCGGGCGGATGGTGGGCCGAAGGTCAGCTCGGAGTGCTGACCGGGGGTGGATTGTCCGGGTGGGCGAGGGGCACGGTCGATCATGCCCCACGCCCCGGTCTCAGTAGTAGTGGCGCCGACCGAATACCGGGCGCCCTACGGCGCCGAGCAGCTCGAGGATCACCCCGACCACTATCAAGATGATCCCGAGGGTCGTGAGAATCCCGATCCCGAGCAGCCATCCCACGATCAGTAAGACAATACCAAGGACGATCATGACGTCTCCTTCGGCGTAGTTCCCCGAAACGCTACGACACGTTCCGGGAGCCCGCTTGCCATAATAGTCCAGAGTGGACTTTTGGGACAGCAGAAAACCGTCGACGTGGCCTGTGTTCATGCCGATGTGTAAGCCGGCGGAAAAATGGGTATCTCGCACTGGCACGAGTAAGGGACGCCCCACAAACATAGGGCAACGGTGCCATCAGACAGATAAACCTGGCCATTGTTGAACTGGCCAGCGGCAACGATTCGCCGCGTGCCTATGGTGGCGTCTATAGTGGCATGATAGACCCATCACCTGCGCAACAGCTAGGATGATCGACTAGCGATCAGGAAGCTGCACGGTACCGCCCGGCGCGCGTTACCCGGGAGCTGAGACGCCCGGCAAACAAACGGCGCGCGATGCGACAGGGGTAGTCATCCGTTCATAGCAGTATCAGATTTCTGCTGACTAGGCGGCCCTTCCCGGTGCCATGCATCCCGGTATGGGCAGGCATTGCCCCCGCTGCAGGTGGCGCCGAGCGCGGTCGCCTTGGCGATCTGGGATCGTGAGCACGGCAACTCCACCACCGTGGTCGAGCATTATCAGCTGCTGGTCGAGGGCTGGGCTCAGTAGTCGCCGTAACTGGCGCCATCGTCGGATAGTGTCGATTCCGCGTTACGAGTCGCACAATTCGCCGCACCGCTGGCGACCAGCTGCGCGTAGCGGCGATGCGAGGCTGGTGGGGCCGATGTGACAAGGTGTGGCCGTGGCACGTAACAGCCGGCGGTGGTGGCGACGGGCTGCCCTGGTGGTCGTTGGGGTGGCCGCCGCCGCATTGGCTGGCCGCGTGCTGTTCGACAGCAGCGACGAGTTGCTCACCGCCTTCGACACGTTGACCTCGGTACGGGTGGGCTGGGTCGTGCTGGCAGTCCTCATCGAGGTGGTGTCCTACGCGGCGCGGGGCGCCGCGGACGCGGTAGTGCTCCGCCGCGGCGGCGAAGGAGCCGGCGTGACCACGCTCAGCGCGGCCACCTTGGCTGGTGACGCGGCCGCGTACTGCTTGCCGTTCGGGTTCGCCGCCTCCGGTGTGGTCATGATCGATCTACTGCGGCGGCGGCGCGTCAACCCCGTGGTAGCGGGATGGATGTTCGCGGTTTCCTCGGTCTTCTATGTCAGCTCAGTGACGGTGCTGACGCTCATCGCCGTGCAGATCGCCGGCGACGACGATCCGGTTTCCGGCTTGCAGGCGATCAGTGTCGGGCTGCTGGGGGGATTGGCCGTATGTGGCGCCGGCTATGCCCTGCTCCGCCGGCCGGCGGTCCGGCGCCGGCTGTCCCGGCTGCTACCTGTCACGTTCCGGCGGCGCCATCCGCGCGAGGGGCCACCGAAGTGGGACAATGGCCGGGTGGGCCGCGTGCGTGCCCTTGGTCGGGTTGTGCGCTCATTTGTCCGCAACTGGGCGCAGCAGCTGCGCACGGTGCGGTTGACCCCGCTGGTCGGGGTAGTGACGTTCGTCTTGATGACGGTGTCCTGGGTGGCTGATGTCGCGGTGCTGGCGGTGGCTTTCCCCGCGCTGAACGCCAGCCCGCCATGGACGGGGTTGCTGCTCGCGTACTGCGCTGGTCAGATCGCAGCCAGCGTGCCGGTGACGCCTGGCGGGATCGGTGTGGTCGAGGGCAGTATCACGCTGGCCCTGGTTGCCTTTGGTGGGGCCGAAACCATCATGCTGGCCGCTGTGTTGCTGTACCGGTTGATCGCCTACTGGAGTTGCATCCCCGCCGGTGCGGTGGCGTGGGTGGCGCTGCGGCTGACCTCACGCGCGCCTGCCCAGGCACCTGCCGCGGTCCAGGATGGGCCGGTAACCCCTGTTGCCCTTGAAGCGGAGCCGCTGCCATGAGCGCGGTGCGGTGGTGGCGGTACGCCCTGGTCGCGGGCCTGGTGCTGGCGTGCGTTCTGGCGGCAGCCTGCTCGGGTCCGCGCAGCGGCGCCTCCGCCACGAGTGGAGTGTCCGGTTGCGCTGCGGTGCTGCCGCTGGCGCGCAGCACCGTCCACGACGAGGGCACGCTCACCGAGGTACGGCGGATCAGCCGCAGCGAAGCCGACGCGCTGAGCCGGCAGCTGGGTGTGCAGCCCGTCGCGCCGCCGCGATCCCATCCCGCAGCTCCAAACCTGCACCGTCCGGTCCGTTCGCCCGGATGGCCCCATGCCTGCCTGGTGGTCTACCGAGGCAACTACCCGGCGGGAACCATCGCCGGGGCAAGCCCACCGGCGGTGGGTGGTCGCTACGCCCTGATCGTGCTGCGCGTCCGGCACCCGGCGGTCGACCGCATCTTGGTCACCGATCGCCTACCGCCGGGCGTGCACTCCTGATCCTGTCCGCTGTCCGGGTTCACTCTTCTTTTCTGCGGTCTACGAAGAAGCCACCTTGCTCGTCGACGTCTAGTTCTTGCTCCTGGAGGTCGTACACCAGACCCGGCGACAGGAAGATCCTGGCGCCCTGGCTTTCCAGCACGGTGTCGTTGTCGGCCGGAGCACGTGCGATGGAGAGTCCTAGGCCCTCTGACCGACTGGTCTGGCTCTGCGGCGCGATCCGCAGGCCAGCACCGTCGGGCATGTGGTGTTCGGCTACGAGGGTGTTGATGGCCCGGGCCGCAGCCGCAGTGACGGTCAGCATGCCGTTACCGTAAAGGTCCTCGCTGGCATCGCGTAAGCGGGCGCCGTTACCGATGTTGTGGTGTCAATTTTCCGATGACGGCTCCGCTGCGGTCAGCGCTTCGACGGTGTGTTCCCGTACCGGACGTAGCTCGAATTCCCCGAACTGGCTGCGTCGCACGGCGACGGCACTCATCGGCAGGGGTCGACTCTGCCGGTGGCGGGGAGTCAGGGTCATTCCGGACCGCGGTCGGCGGTCGGAGACGGGCGCGCGCATGTGGTCCTTCTTCGTTGTGATTTTGTCAGGCCTTCCGTAAACCGGGTAGGAGCAAGCAGCGTGCGTACACAGCGGAACAGGGCCGCATGCTCGGGCGCCCCCCGGCATAATCGACGGAAGTATGGGTTATGACAGACGAGCAGGCCCGCTCGACACTGCCCCCCGGGGCTCTCTCGTCCCCGGTGCAGAGTACCCCGGCTGTCAACAGGGGTATACCTGCTATCGGATGGCCGCCGACATGATGCCCGGATTTCGCAGGCCGACGAGCTTTCGGCACCCATCCGTGCGATCATCCCGCAGAGGTAGGCTACGTGACTGTAGCCGGTCGCCGGCCAGACAGGACCCACCAGTGCGAGGGAGACTCCGGTGGACTTGTTTCGTCCATACTTCGTCCGGCACGCTGCGCGTCGGCTTCGTCAGGCTGGCCAGTGAGCACGCCCACTGGTGAGAAGCTTCCGGGTGCGGCGACCCGCCGCGCACCGCACACAACCAGAATGGTGACGTGGTCCGGGGTGGGCTGTCTCCGCCTGGAGGCAGTTCGGGTTCTCCTTGGCGAGCGCGGGTTACGGGCTACCGGATCCATGGTGAGCTGCCAGCAGGAGGACATCGAGGCCTACTCGGCGGCCTACACGCTGACCACTGACGAGACCGGTGTGGTGCAACGCCTGACCGTCCGAACGACGCGGGCCGCGGGTGAACAAGCCGTGACCGTGACCCGCTCCGAGGAGGGGATCTGGCTGGTCGACCACGGTCACGGAGCCGTGCGCACCAACTTCGGCGGTGCGCTGGACGTCGATCTGCAGTTCAGCCCCTTGTTCAATGCACTCCCCGTCCGCCGGCTGAACCTGCACCGGCTCGCCACCAAGCACGAGCTGGCGATGGTGTTCGTGTCGCTGCCGAGCCTGGAGGTAAACCGGGTTGCCCAGACCTACCGCACCATCTCGCTGGGCGACCCCGCAGTGGTCAGTCTCAGCAGCGACTCGTACGAATCAGAGCTGACCGTGGACTCTGACGGTCTGGTGCTGGAGTATCCCGGCCTGGCTCGTCGGTCCTGAGCTCATCGCTCTTTGCGCCTACTGGTGCTGGGGCGCGGTGACCCGAGCTGCTGCGGCGAGCAGCAGCTGTTCCCCGCCGCGTACTGCGGCCAGCTGGATGCCTGCGGGGAGCCCCGTCACCTGCGGTGCTGGCACGGACACTGCCGGCCAGCCCAGCAGGCTGAACGGTAGCGTCAGGGACAGCAACGCCGGCAGGACCTCGACCTGGGTGCCGTCTGGAGCTGCGACCCGCCGGGCACCAATAGGGGTGGCGCGCACCGGGGTGGTCGGCACCAGCAGTACGTCGATACCTTCAGCGTGCAACCGGCTGGTCAGCGCGCCGGCCAACCGGCGGCGGGTGCGCTGAGCAGTGATGTATTCGGCGGCGGTGTACCGGCCGGCTGCGTGCAGGCGCGTGGCAGTGAACGGCTGGTAGCCGCCAGGCCGCTCATCCAGCCAGCGCTGGTGGGTGGCATAAGCCTCCGAGCCGACGATCACTGGGTAGGTGGCGGCGAACTCATCGATCTCGGGCAGGCTGACCTCGCGTACCACGGCAGCGGCACCGGCCAGCTCGTCCGCCGCCCGATCCACCGCGACTGCGATCTCTGCGTCGTGGACCCCCCAGTAGGGATCAGTGGGACGCCCGACCACGGTTCCGGCAATCGGGTCCGATGGATCGATCCGCGACCCGCTCAACGCGCCGAAGGCGGCGCTGACCGTGTTGACGTCGGTGCCGAGCAGCGCGACCTGGTCCAACGTCTCCGCCAGCGGGAAGACCCCGGTCATGGGGAGGACCCCGCGGGCCGGCTTGAGCCCGACCACCCCGCACAGCGCGGCAGGGATCCGTCCCGAGCCGCCGGTATCGGTACCGACCGCCAGTGGCACCAACCCGCCAGCCACCAGCGCCGCTGAACCGCTGGACGAGCCGCCGGTGATCCGCTGCGGATCATGGGGGTTGTGGCACGGTCCTTGCACGGCGACGTCCCCGGTGGGCCCGTAACCGAATTCGTGGGTGTGCGTCTTGGCGACCACGACCGCGCCGGCTGCCCTCAGCGCAGCTACCACCGCGGCGTCCTGGCTGGCAGGCGGGGCGTCGGCGAGTACCCCACTGCCGCACCCGGTGGGCACCCCAGTCACGTCGATAAGGTCCTTGATAACCACCGGAATCCCGTTCAGCGGCCCAGGCCGGGCTGGGCCGGACGGTGCGCATACCTGCACGACAGCGTTGTACGGGTTACCGGCTAGCGCGTTCACCACCCGGGTGGGTCAGACGCGGGCCCGGCAACGGGTGCCCTCAACAGTGATCACCCGGCCACCGGATTGGCCGATCTCGCGTAGCTGGTGCAGGGCACCGGGAGCGGCGAGGTCGACCTCGGTGGTGCCGTTTGCGCGATGGCGGTCCTCGAAGGCTTGGCGGGCGCGGTGACCGGCCTGCAACGTGGCAGCCAGCGCGCCGGTGGATGCCAGGGAACCGCGGGCGGCGCCCAGCCGGCCCAGCGCGTCATCCACTGCGTCGAGCAGGGCGTCGCGGTTGCCCTCGCACATTGCGCGGACCAGGTCGGGTGCCGAGGCGGCAACCCGGGTGCCGTCGGCGAACGAGCCCGCGCCCAGCGCCATCGCCAACGGTCCACCGTCGGCGCCCACTGAGGCGAGCACCGCGGCCAGCACGTGCGGCAGGTGCGATACCCGGGCGACCGCGGCGTCGTGATCCGCCGCGCCGGCCGGTACCACGTGCGCGCCGCAATCGAGGGCGAGCCGAGCCACCTGCGCCCACACCTCCAGGTCGGCGCCGTCGTCGCTACCCACCACCCAGGATGCCCCGCTGAACAGCGTCGCGGTCCCGGCCGACCAACCCGAGGCAGACGTTCCCGCCATCGGATGCCCGCCGACATAGCGGGCTTGCGGCGCGCGCCGGGCTACCGCTGCCGCCACGGGTTGCTTGATGCTCACCACGTCGGTGAGCCGGCAGCGGGGGGCGTGGTGAGGCAGCACCGCCAGCACATCGGTAACCGCGGGCAGCGGTACCGCGAGCACCACCAGCGCGTCGTCTGCGGTATCGCGCAGCAGGTTCTCCAGAGACGACGTGACGTCAAAGCCGGCGTCGCGGGCCGCCGCTGCGGTGGACTCAGAACGGGTGGCGCCACGAACCTTCCAGCCGGCGGCATCGGCGGCGCGCACGAGTGATCCACCAATCAGGCCCAGCCCGATGACGCTGACACTGCCCGTCACGACGACAGCGCCCTGAGCGCGAAGCCGGCGTAGAGCGCGACACCGTGCACCATCGCCGACTCGTCAAACACCGCCCGGTTGGAATGGTTGGCCGGCGCGGTGTCCGGCTCATGACCATCCGGGCAGGCACCCAGGAACGCCATCGCACCGGGCACCTTGGCCAGCACGTAGGAGAAGTCCTCGGCGCCCATCATGGGGTCTGGCATGGGTTCGGCGTGGCGTGCGCCGAGTATCGTGCGGGCCAAATCGATCACGCGGTGGCTCACTTCGCTGTTGTTGACGGTGACGGGGTAGCCGTGCTTGATCGTCACGTTGGCGGTGCAGCCGTGGGCGGCCGCAACGTGCTCACAGACCCGGCGAACCTCCGTATGCAGCTTGAGACGGGTGTGCTCGGACAGCGCCCGGATCGTACCCTCCAGCTCCGCAGTCTCCGGGATGATATTGGTTGTCGTGCCCGCGGCGATCCGGGTCACCGTGACCACGGCTGGATCGAAGGCGCTGAACGTCCGGGTGATCATGGTTTGCAGCGTGCCCACCATGGCGGCGGCCGCGGGTACCGGATCCAGCGCGTTCTGCGGCGCGCTGGCGTGGCCGCCTTGGCCGGTGACCATCACGCGCAGCACGTCCGACGAGGCCATGATGGCGCCCGGTCGCGTCTGTACCAGCCCGCTGTCGAGGGTCGAGGTGATGTGCAGGGCAAGCGCGAGCTCGGGCGTGCCAGCCACGTCCAGCACGCCCTCGTCGAGCATGTGCCGGGCCCCGTGGAAGCCCTCCTCGCCGGGCTGGAACATCAGCAGTACCCGGCCGGCCAGCTGCTCGCGCCGCTCAGCGAGCAGCCGTGCCGCCGAGGCCAGCATCGCCACGTGCGTGTCGTGCCCGCAGGCGTGCATCGAGCCGGGCAGCTGCGAGCTGAACGGCACTCCGGACTCCTCGGTCACCGGCAGAGCGTCCATGTCAGCCCGCAGCAGCACGGTTGGCCCCGGCTGGGCGCCCTCGATCACCCCGATCACCGACGTGGTGCTTTCGCGCCCGGCGTGCACCTGCACCGGCAGGTCGGCCAACGCCTGCAGCACGGCGGATTGGGTTTTAGGCAGGTGCAGTCCCTGCTCTGGATACCGGTGCACGGCTCGGCGCAGCGCCACCGTGTGCGGCTGCAGCCGCCGAGCCGCAGCGACCAGGTTGGTGAGGTTCGGGTGCTGGTTTGTGCTCGGAGAACGTACCCGGGAAAGGCTATGGGCGCGCCGCTGATGACGAGGGCCTGGCGTGCTCACAACCGGCCATTGTCGCACTTTATCCCGCTGTTGGGGGGTTGGACATGTGATCGTACTTTCCCGCTGCGGCAGACGGCGCATACTGGTGGCATGACGATCAGCGGCTTCGCCGTCGCGGTGGTTCGCGAGGATGGGCGCTGGCAGTGCACCAAACTGGACGCTGCTGCCTTGCGGAACCTTGACGCGGCCATCACTGAGCTGCGTGGACAGCGCTCCACAGGAGCGGTCTTCGGTTTGCTCGACGTCGATGACGAGTTCTTCGTCGTGGTACGACCCGTGCCGGGCGGGGTGGCGCTCCTGCTGTCTGATGCCGCCGCCGCACTGGATTACGACATCGCCGCGGACGTGCTCGACTTGCTGCGCGTGGAGGTCCCTGACGAAGATGCAGTAGACGCCGACGACGTGTGGCCGGAAGGTGATCTCGGCTTGCTTGCCGACGTCGGGCTACCTGCCGAAGAGATGCAGGTGATCATCGACGAGGTCGATCTGTACCCCGACGAACAGCTCGAAATGATTGCCCAGCGATGCGGGTTCCAGCCTCAGCTGTCGGCGCTCCTGGCGAAGCTTCCGGGATAGCTCCCGAGAGAATGACCCCTGTCGCCAGTGCCGACGTGGCCCTGGTGCGGCGCGCTCTGGAGGTCGCTCGCGGCGCAATGGCCACAGGCGACATACCCGTCGGTGCTGTGCTGGTCGATGCCAACGGCGTGGAGCTTGCCGCTGCCTGCAATGCCCGTGAGGCCACCGGGGACCCGACTGCGCACGCCGAGTTGCTGGCCCTGCGCGCCGGCGCGGCCCGGCTGGGTATCGGTTGGCGGCTGACCGGCTGCACGCTGGCGGTCACCGTGGAGCCATGCACCATGTGCGCGGGTGCGCTGGTGGCGGCCCGAGTGGAGCGGCTGATCTTCGGTGCCTGGGAGCCCAAGACCGGTGCGGTGGGCTCGCTATGGGACGTCGTGCGGGACCGCCGGTTGAATCACCGCCTGGAGGTGTACGGCGGGGTGCTCGCCGAGGAGTGCGCGGAGCTGCTTCAGCGTGTGTGGCGCCCGTGAGGTCGCCAAGCTGGCTGCGCTGCTCAGCAGCGCTGCCGGGTCGGGTATCCTCACCGGCGGTAGCGTGTCCGAGCGGCCGAAGGAGCGCGCCTCGAAAGCGCGTGAGGG
>JAFAWY010000013.1 GCA_019241525.1 Pseudonocardiales bacterium | reverse complement strand
CAGGGCCGATGGATGATTGATCCACCAATACCACATCGGCTGTGCTGTCTTGGCCCCACACTCCTAACTCCTTTGCGCGGGCGTCGCCAGCCACTGCTTGAAAAAGACGGCGATGGGTCACCGGCGTTGAGGTATACACCGTGTAGTAAGCCTGCCCTTCAGTGAGCATCCGCAGATTCAGGCTCTGGTCGAGCAACCCTTCGTCGACATTGACCCAACTACCGTCGGCTGGCAGGTTGCCGCCGGCTCCGACGAGCACATAAGCAACTGGCCGGCCATTGACTTCTGCCCTCTGAGTGAGGATGGCCGCGCGCACCGAGGTCGGCGTGGATCTGCGAATCCGGGTCTTGGAATTCGGGTCGAAGGTGATGTCGGTGAAGCCGATCCACTCCAGCAGCGCATCCCGCGCCGTGTCACCGAGCGGTTGCGCGTCGGTGCCGTAGTGCAGCTCAGGGGCGTCGACCCCCTCGAAGCGAAGTTGAACGCTGCCATCACGTTGAGAAGGATGGATTCGATCCGCTCGCTGCAGCTGACCGTAGTGTGACGGGTTATCAGCGATGAAACGAACCGAGTCTCCATCCGGCTCGTAACCCACGATAACCAAGCTTCCGTGGATACAGAGATAAAAAGGCGCTGCCATGGCAGAACTCCTTGGTGTGTCTCAGGCGGGTCGCACGGATACCGGGACCTCGCGGGCGGCAAAGATACCGCGGCTATAAAACTCCAACGACGTCTCGGGGACCAACTGAATCTCGGCGTAACGATCCAGTAGCACGCCCACTGCGACCCTGCCTTCCAGCCGAGCCAGCAGCTGGCCAATACAGAAATGGATGCCATGGCCGAACGCCAGGTGGTGATTTTCGCTACGGCGGATGTCGAACCGGTCCGGGTCGACGAATTCACGCTCGTCCCGGTTGGCGGACAGCAGCCACGGTGTGACGATGACATCGGCGGGAATGCGTTGCCCGGCGACTTCGGTGTCGGCGGTGGTCACCCGGCCGACTTGGGTAAATGACGGGCGGTATCGCAGTACCTCCTCAATAGTGGGTTCGACCAGGGAGGGATCCGCGTGCATCTGTACCCACACCTCGGGGTGCTCGCCCATACACAGCACCGTGTTGCCCAGCAGCGGTGGTGGTGATGTGCCCGGCCAACAGCAGCACCATGGAGAAGTTCACCACCTCCTCATCGGACAGGCGCTCACCGTCGGCCTGCACCGTGGCCAGCCTGCTGATCAGGTCTTGCCGGGGATGCGCCCGCCGATCGGCGCAGTGCGCGCGCAGGTAAGCAAGCATGTCTGCGGTGGCCTCGTCGATCTTGCGTGCCAGCTCCGGGTCGTTCGGGTCGGCCACGTCCCGGTTGAACAGCCGATCGGCCCAGGCCCGGAACAGGTTCCGGTCGGAGATCGGCAGGCCGAGCAGCTCGGCGATCACGGTGACCGGCAGCAGGTAGGCCAGTGCCGAGACGAGGTCGAATTCGGTCGCGCCGCCGGTGGCGTCGAGCAGCTCGTTGGTGACCTCTGCGATGCGCGGGGCGAGCCGTTGACCACCTTCGGGCTAAACGCTGCGCCTACCAGCCGGCGCAGCGTGTGATGGCGTGGCGGGTCGGTACGGAGCAAGTTCCCTTGGCTGAACTTCTCCCCGATCGCAAACACCCGGCCCAGATCGGAGGAGAAAACCTGCGGATCAGAAATCACGCGAGCCACGTCGGCGTAGCGGAACACGTGCCAGATGCCGTACGGGTCGCGCCACACCGGCTGCTCGTCGCGCATCTCGCGCAGCCAGGCCAGCAGCTTTTGCCCACCATCAGCTGAACGCGGCGCGATGCTGGCGTTCATGATCACTCCTACGTAGCCAGACCGCAGTCTGGATGCAGAACGCGGTTTCCGGTCGCTTTCTACCGCGTCCTGCATCCAGAACGCGGTGGGGGCGAGCAACTGGTCAGTACAGGCGGGTGGCGTAGGCGGGGCCGTAGTAGTGCTGGAGGTGTTCCAGGGTGTCGTCGGGACGTTCCAGTCGGTGGGCGATCTGCGCTTTGGACGGCGCCGCGGTGGGATTCCACGTGTCGGGTTGCCACAGCTGCGAGCGCAGGAATGCTTTCGGGCAGTGGTAGAAGATCTGGTCGATCTCGACGATGAGCGCCAGCAGCGGCCGGTGACCCTTGACGGTCATCTGGTCGAAAAACGGTGCCTCGCGTACCAGCCGCGCTCGACCGTTGATCCGCAAGGTGTCGGGCCGCCCGGGAATGAGGTACAGCAGGCCGACGTGCGGATTGGCCAGGATGTTGTGGAAACCGTCGACACGGCGATTACCCGGGCGCTCCGGGATGGCGATGGTGGTGTCATCGAGCACGAGGGTGAACCCGGACGGGTCCCCCTTCGGCGAGACATCGCAGCTGCCGTCTGCCCCCGACGTGCCCACCAGGCACAACGGCGAGTTGGCCAGCCACTGCCTGTCGTAGTCGTGCAGGGACCGCCGTTCCTTGTTGACGACGTAGGCACGCGGCTCACCGACGACCTCCCGCAGCTGTGCTTCCGAGGTGATCTCTTCCAGGCACCCGCTGTCCATGACGTCAACCGTACGCACGACCATTGGCCCTGGCTGGTCATTTCCCGGCAGTGGCCAGCGCCAGCTGCCCGGAGGTGCCAGCTGACCCGCTCGGTCACCCCAGGCTCATCCAGGTCGCCAGCCAAGCGATCCAGCTCTTGCGGTGCCCCGTCGACCGCGGGGTCAGACCGCCGCACCGCAGGGTTGCAAGAACACGCAAAGATCACATCGGCGGGAAACGGTGCGTGTCATCGCACCAGCCGCTGGCGGGACACTTCGTTATCGCCGAAAAGCGTTAAGTCAGCACCGGAAGGTTGGCTCGACGGTGACCTCACAAGTGAGACTGTTGGCGATGTAGCACTCACGATGCGCTACCTCCACCAGGCGAGCCAGGCGCTCGCGGCTGTGCCCGGATCCCACGGTGATCGTGGGACGCAGCCGGATCGCGGTCAGCCGGGCCGGCTTGACGTTCCCGGGCATGACGCCTTCGGCCTCGTCGTCGTAGCCGCGTATGTCGATACGGGCGCGGGCAGCCACGGCCAGGAACGACAGCAACTGGCATGAGGATGCGGCCAGCACGAGCAGCTGCTCAGGGTTGCATCGCTGCGGGTCGCCGAGAAAGGTGGGATCCGAGCTCAGGTCGATCGGGTTCACCGCGGGTACCACCACACCCCGGTGCGCCCTGTCGTAACTCTCATACCCGGCGCCGGTCGAACCCTCCCAATGACACCCAGCCCGGTACCTGTGGACGTCATCTTCTGCCACCTACCTCACCTCCCCGGGTTCTCGCCCACCCGCGTTCTGGATGCAGATTGCTGTTTTCGGGCGTGCTTAAACAGCAGTCTGCATCCAGCACGCGGTTCTGAGGGGCGTGACTTGTGCGGGAAGCGACGGAGAGGTTCTTGAACAGCCGGTTGGATGAGATGCTCGCGCGGCCGGATCCGCGGGACACGCAGCGGCAGGCGCTGGCGCTATTCACATCGGTGGTCGCGACCGTGCCTGCGTACCAGGCGTTTCTCGCCGAGCACGGGATCGACCCGGCTGCGGTGCGGACCATCGACGACTTCCGGGCACTGCCGCTGCTGACCAAGGACAACTACCTGCGCAGGCATCCGCTGGCGCAGCTGTGCCGTGGTGGCCAGCTGACCGGCTGCGACATGATTGCCGTCTCCTCCGGCTCCACCGGAGAGCCCACCTTCTGGCCGCGGTCGGTGGCCGACGAGTTCACCGTGGCCACCCGGTTCGAGCAGGTCTTCCACGACAGTTTCGAGGCCGATCGGCGCACGACGCTGGCCGTGGTGTGCTTCGCGTTGGGCAGCTGGGTCGGTGGGATGTACACCGCGAGCTGCTGCCGGCACCTGGCAGCCAAGGAGTACCCGATCACGGTGATCACCCCGGGCAGCGACATCGACGAGATCCTGCGGGTGGTCACCGCGCTCGGTCCGCAGTTCGAGCAGGTGGTGTTGCTCGGCTACCCGCCGTTTCTCAAAGGTGTCATCGACATGGGCCTGGCCCGAGGCGTGCCGTGGCCGGACTACCGCGTCAAGCTGGTGCTGGCCGGCGAGGTGTTCAGCGAGGAATGGCGCACGCTGATGGGCCAGCGGGCCGGCGGTACCGATCCGTACTTCGACTCGGCATCGCTGTACGGCACCGCCGATGCGGGTGTCCTTGCCACCGAGAGCCCGCTGTCCATCTGCATCCGCCGCTACCTGGCGCAGCATCCGGAGGCCGCGCGGAAGCTGTTCGGCCAGTCGCGGCTGCCGACTCTCGCCCAGTACGACCCACGCACCCGGTTGTTCGAGACACACGGCGCCACGCTGCTGTTCAGCGGCGACAACGGGATCCCGTTGATCCGTTACCATATCGCGGACACCGGCGGCCTCACGCCGTTCGATGACATGCTCACCTTCCTCACCGATCACGGCTTCGATCCGATCACCGAGTTCGGGGGCCGTGCCCGGGAGTGCATCCGCGAGCTTCCGTTCGTGCACGTCTTCGGGCGTTCGCAGTTCGCCGTGTCGTACTACGGGGCGAACATCTACCCGGAGAACGTCATGGTGGGTCTGGAGCAGCCACCGGTCGCGGCCTGGGTGACCGGCAAGTTCGTCATGGAGTCCAGGGAGGATGCTGATCGCGATCGATACCTGGGGATTGCGGTCGAGCTGGCTCCCGGGGTGGCTGGAAGCGACCAGATCCGGGATGCGGTAGCGCAGTCGATCGCCGCGCAGCTGCGCCGGCTCAACAGCGAGTTCGCCCACTACACGCCGCCGCAACGCCAGCTGCCGTACGTAACGCTGCATCGCAATCGTGATCCGGAATATTTCCCGCCCGGAGTTAAGCACCGGTATACCCGCTAATCGTTCGGCAGCTATATCGCGCTACTGTCTGTATTCGCATTCTCGCGGGCAGCCAGATTTGCCGACTCTGATCTGTAATCTTGCTGTGAACTCCTTGGGAAACGCCTAAAAACCGTAAAAATACCGCCCACGGCGGCGACGTAGCGGGCATGCGACGCCTATTGATACCCGCCATGACGGTACTGCTGTGCATTACCGGCGCCGGGTTGGCGTCGGGGGCAATGGCTCCGATCATTCATCGTGCGGCCACCGCGCCATTGCCGGCCAGTGCGTCAATGCCGGCCAGTGCGCCATTGCCAGCCAGTACGCCAGCGCCGGCCAGCACGCCACCGCAAGCCAACTCGCTGCCGGCTAGCCCGCCCGTGGTCGCAGTCAGCGCGCCGGTGTCCGTTGTTGTTGACCAGGAAGCCACGGCGGCGCAGGTCAAGCAGGCGACGCAGGCGGTGCTACCTAGCGCTCAGGTCGGCTACGAGGTCTTCGACCGCACCACTGGCAGCATCCTGGTCAGCCAGAATGCCGACCAGCAAGTGGCGGCCATGTCCGTGGTCAAATTGTTGATCGCGCTCGACGTGCTGGCCCGGAATAACTGGGCGCCGCCCGATGCCGGCACGCAGCAGCAACTGCACCAGATGCTGGCCAACAGCGATGACGAGATCGCCAACCAGCTGTGGACCGCTGGTGGTGGTCCGGCCATCGTGACCCGGATGGCGAGCTTGCTGCGACTCACTGGAACCGCGCCACCCGACGATCCCGGCGAGTGGGGCGACACAAGGGTTACGCCGCAGGACATGGTTACTGTTTATCGGTACCTCGCCGATCAGCTATCTCAATCTGATCAGGATTTAATCCTTGGTGCATTATCTGATGCCCCGAAGATTGCTGCAGATGGTTTTGATCAATATTTCGGGATTCCGGACGGGATGCCCAATGCCAGCTGGGCGATCAAGCAGGGCTGGGGAACGAGCGGTTCCGACGCCGTGATGAACAGCACCGGTCTGGTCGGCCCGAATTGGCGTTACGTGGTGATCGTGCTGTCCGCTGCGCCAGTGCGTTCCTACACCACGTTGCCAACGGTCGTTACCGCTGCAGCCGGTGCGTTGGCCAGCTTGGTCGGCTCAACTGCGCCCTAGCTCGGCCCTATGCTCGCAACGTGACCCATCCGATGAGGTCGCGGGCGCCTCGCATACTGGTTGCCGGTGCAGTGCTCGCGCTGGTGCTCGCAGGCTGCGGTTCGAAGGGAACCCAGAACCCCACCTCGACCGGTGACACGGTGAACCTTGGCGCGTCGATGTCGTTGAGCGGTTCGCTGGAAAAGGAAGGCAAGCTGACCCAGCAGGGCTATGACTACTGCGTCAGCACGGTCAACGCGAAGGGAGGCATCCCCGTTGGCGGCCGGTCACTGCGGCTGCACATCGACTACCAGGATGACCAGTCCCAGCCAGATACCGCCGGCCAGCTGGTGGACCAGTTCAACGACAAGGGCTACAAGCTGATCCTGGGCCCGTATGGCTCGGCCACCACGGGTGCTGCCATGGCGGTTGTCGAGCGCAACGGCCAGGTGATGGTCGACAGCTCCGGCGCCGACGACACGCTGTTCAACCGCGGTTACCGGCGCACCTTCGCGGTGCTCTCACCGGCGTCGGTGTACGCGGCGTCCATCGTCGACGCCGTCAACGAACTGGCCACTCCCAAGCCGCGCAGCATCGTGTTTCTCTCTGCCGACGACGGGTTTTCCAAGACGGTGGCCGCAGCGGGGGAAGCCCGCGCGAAGAGCCTCGGCCTGACCGTCTTGCCGGGGCAGCAGTTCCCGGCCGGCGCCACTGATGTGTCCAGCGCGTTGACCAGGATCAAATCAGGCAAGCCGGAGGTCATCGTCGGCTCGGTGCATCTCGCCGAAGGGATCGCGATCATCAAGCAGGCTGCCGAGCTGGCTGTGACGCCGACCGGGGGCTTCGCCGAGACGGTCGCCCCACCCACCCCTGACTTCGTCACCACGCTGGGCACCAAGGCCAACGGCGTGCTCAGCTCCAGCCAGTGGGTGCCCGAGGTCAAAGGCTCGGACGCGTTGTTCGGTACCGCCACTGACTACCGCAACGGTTTCCGAACCCAGTTCGGCCAGGATCCGGAGTACCACAACGCCGAGGCCACCGCAGCTTGCCTGGCCATGGTGCTCGCCGTGCGCAACGCCGGCTCGACCGACCCCGGCAAGGTGCGCGATGCCCTGGCGCGGCTGGATGAGCAGTCGTTTTTCGGAGCGCTGAAGTTCAACGACCGGGGCGAGAACGTCACCAAATCGATGTCGGTGGTCCAGATCCAGAACGGCAAGCTGGTCACCGTCTGGCCCGCCGACCAGGCTGCCGGTCGGCTGATCTGGCCAGGCACCAACGGGTGACCTCGTTTCTCCAGGCCACCAGCTACGGGCTGCTCCAAGGTGGCTTGCTCGCCATGATCGCGATCGGATTCTCCCTGGTGTGGGGCGTGATGAACGTCATCAACCTGTCCCACGGGGCCTACGTGCTGCTCGGCGCGTACATCGCCTGGGAGCTGCACGCTGCCTGGGGATTGGACCCGTTGCTCGGTGCGGTGGCCGCGGGCCTGGTGATGTTCGGTGCCGGGTACGCGGTGCAGCGGTCGCTGATCAACCAGGTTGTCAACGCGCCGATCTTTCTGACCCTGCTGTTGACGTTCGGGTTGCAGCTGGTGCTGGTGCAGGGCATGGCGGTGGTGTTCAGCGCCGACTACCGCTCGATCGCGACGTGGTATGCGTCGGAGTCATTGCCCATCGGGGACGTGCGGGTGCCCTCCGGGCGGCTGCTCGCCTTCGGCGTAGCCATCCTGGCCACCGTGGTCCTGGTGACCTTCATGCGACGGACCCGCACCGGCCTGGCCATCCTGGCCACCGGGATGGACCGCAACGCGGCCCGGCTGATGGGCATCAACGCGCGGCACGCGTACGCGCTGACCGCTGGCATCGCCGCGGCCCTGGCCGGGGCGGCCGGCGCACTGGTGGGGCTGGTGGGCACTTTCAGCCCACCCGACGCGGCCCGGTTCACCCTGCTCAGCTTCGTGATCTCAGTGCTTGGCGGGTTGGGCAACATGTACGGAGCGCTGCTGGGCGGCCTGGTGCTCGGCGTGGTGCAGGCGTGGGCCGGCCAGTACCTGCCCGGTACCTGGGTCAACGCGGTGGCCTTCGCGGTGCTGGTCGCGGTGCTGATCGTGCGGCCATCCGGGCTGGCCGGCCGGGCCTTCTACGAGGCCCGGGTGGAAGCGACATGAGCCGCTCGGCGGTGGCTTGGGCGCTGGGCGCCGCGGTGGTCGTGGCCGGGATGGTCCTGCTGCCCAGCCAGCTTTACACCGGGCAGGTGCGGGTGGTGACCGCCGTGCTGATGTTCGTCGCGCTGGCCCAGGCGTGGAACATCATCGGCGGCTTCACCGGGTACGCCTGCTTCGGTCAGGTGGCGTTCTTCGGGATCGGCGGTTACGCCACCGCGGTGCTGATGGAGCACGCGAACTGGTCGTTCTGGGCGGCGCTACCGGTCTCCGCGCTCGGCTGCGCGGCATTCGCGACACTGATCGGGCTACCGCTGCTGCGGCTGCGCGGCCACTACTTCGCCATCGCCACGCTCGGCGTGGCCGAAGGGATGCGCGAGGTGGTCACCAACTTGGGTTGGCTCACCGGCGGGGGCGCTGGCATCACCGTGCCGACGGTGGGTGGGCGCGGTACCGCGTGGCTCGGCAACGACGGGTTTTACCTGCTGTTCCTCACGCTGGCTGGGCTGGCTGTGGGGGTGGCCACGCTGATCGCGCGCAGCCGGTTCGGCTACGGGCTGCGGGCGATCAACCAGGACGAGGACGCCGCGGCGGCGGCCGGGGTGAACACCACCCGTGCGAAGGTCCTGGCGCTGACCATCTCGGCAGCGATTACCGCGTTGGTGGGTTCGGCGTATGCCTTCCAGCAGGTCACCATCTACCCGCAGCGCCTGTTCGACGTAGATATCACCGTCATCATGATTGTCATGGTGGTGATCGGCGGCGCGGGGACGGTGCTCGGGCCGATCGTCGGGGCGGTCGGGCTGCAGTTCGTCTCGGAATACCTACGCCAGCACTACCCGCAAGAACACATCCTGGTGCTCGGTGCGGTGATCATCCTGGTCGTGCTGCTGTTCCCGTCCGGTCTGACCGGGGTAGCCGGCAGGACCGGGCTGCTCGACGCGATCTGGGCCTACCGGCTGTGACTGCGCCGTCGAAAACTCCACGGGCGCTGGAGACGCCGTTTCTCGAAACCCGCGATCTGACCCGCCGGTTCGGCGCGCTGCGGGCCCTGTCGGGGGTGTCGCTGACCGTCGCGCCCGGCACCATCTTGGGAGTGATCGGGCCGAATGGCGCCGGCAAGTCCACCCTGATCAACGTGATCACCGGTCACCTGCGGCCGACCGCTGGCACAGTCTGCGTTGACGGCGTGGACGTCACGGGTGCGCCGCCGTGGCGGATCGCGCGCGCCCAGGTAGCCCGGACCTTCCAGATCGTCAAACCGTTTCGTGGCATGACGGTGCGCGAGAACGTGGCCATCTCGGCGATGTACGGGCCAGCCCGGGGGATGAGCAAGCGGATGGCGTTCGAGCTGGCTGACGGCATGCTCGACCGGCTGGACCTGACGGGGCTGGCGGCGCGCAGCCCGGCTGAGTTGCCAGTCGGCGACGCGCGGCGGCTGGAACTGGCCCGGGCGCTGGCTGCTCGGCCGCGGCTGCTGCTCCTCGATGAGGTGATGGCCGGGCTGCGTGACGCGGAGATCCACTCCATGGTCCAGTTGATCCGAAGCTTGCGGGACAGTGAGGGTGTCACCGTGCTGGCGGTGGAGCACGTGATCAAGGCCATCGTGGCGATCAGCGATGAGATCTGCGTGCTGCACCACGGCGAGGTACTGACCTGCGGGGCGCCGCAGGCCGTGCTGTCCGATCCCCGGGTCGTGCAGGCGTACCTGGGCACCCGCTACGCGCAGCGGGATGGTTCATCGTGACGCTGCTGCAAGTGGCAGGGCTGACCGCAGGGTACGGGCGGGTGGAGGTACTGCATGGCGTGGACCTGACGGTGGCGGCTGGCGAGATCATCGCGCTGGTCGGCGCCAACGGTGCTGGCAAGACCACCCTGCTACGCAGCATTTCCGGGCAGGTTGCGGCAACGGCTGGGCGGATCTGCTTCGCCGGCGCCGACATCACCGGGCATCCGGTGGAGTCGGTGGTCCGGCGCGGGGTGGCGCATGTTCCGGAGGGCCGTCGGCTGTTCGCCGGGCTGACGGTGCGCGACAACCTCCGCTTGGGCGGGTGGGCTACTCGCGGCACCGACATCGACCGGGTGCTGGGGCTGTTCCCGCCGTTGGCTGCGCGACTGACTCAGGTTGCCGGCACTCTGTCCGGCGGCGAGCAGCAGATGTGCGCCATCGCGCGGGGCCTGATGAACCGGCCCAAACTGATCATGATCGATGAGCTGTCGCTGGGCCTGGCGCCGGTCGTGGTGGACGACATCGTGCGCACATTGCCGGACATCGCTGCCACCGGCACCGCCGTCCTGCTGGTCGAGCAAGACGTCGACATCGCCCTGTCGGTCTCCACCCGCGGCTACGTGCTGGAAACCGGCACCATCGCCTTCACCGGCCCTTCCGCGCAACTCCGCACCGACTCCCGCATCCAGCGCGCTTACCTCGCCCGACCTGGGGACGGGCGCTAATGCGCAGGCGCCGACCCCTCTGATCCCGCTATGTCTCCATGCCGGGCGCCGGCGGGCAAGGGGAGTTACTCGCCGGTGGGGCGCTCGACGTGGCCTCCGAACTGCTTACGCATCGCGGAGATCAGCTTGCCGCTGTAGTCGCCCTCGCGCCGTGAGCTGAAGCGCTCGTACAACGCGGCGCTGAGCACGGTGGCGGGGACACCCTCCTCGACGGCGGCCAGCACCGTCCAGCGCCCTTCACCTGAATCGGAGATCCGGCCGCTGAATTCGGTCAACTCGGGCGACTCGCGCAGCGCATTAGCGGTCAGATCGAGCAGCCACGAAGCGATCACGGTGCCGCGCCGCCACAGCTCGGCGATCGCGGGGAGGTCGAATTCGTACTGGTAATACTCGGGGTCGCGCAGTGGCGCGGTCTCGGCGTCGGCCGCTGCCTTGTTGCGGCCGACATTGGCGTGTTGGAGCACGTTGAAGCCTTCGGAGTAGGCCGCCATCAACCCGTACTCGATGCCGTTGTGGACCATCTTGACGAAGTGGCCTGCACCGGGCGGTCCGCAGTGCAGGTAGCCCTGCTCGGCGGTGCTGGGCTCTCCCTCGCGCCCGGGGGTCCGGGTGGCGCCCGCAACGCCCGGGGCCAGCGTCCGGAAGATCGGGTCCAGATGCCCGACCGGCTCCGTCTCGCCGCCGATCATCAAGCAGTACCCGCGCTCCAGGCCCCACACGCCGCCGCTGGTGCCGACATCGACGTAGTGGATGCCCCGGTCACCTAGGGCACGGGCCCTGTCCACATCATCGCGGTAGTAGCTGTTTCCACCGTCGATGATGATGTCGCCCGGTTCGAAGTGCCCGGCGAGCTGCTCGACGATCTGGCCGGCCAGCGCGGTCGGCACCATGATCCAGGCGGCCCGGGGCCGGCCCAGCGCGGCGGCGAATTCTGCCAGCGAACCGGCGCCGGTCGCGCCTTCGGCGACCAGCTGGTCAACCGACGTCTTATTGACGTCGTAGACCACGCACTCATGCCCATCGCGCAGCAACCGCCGCACGATATTCGCGCCCATGCGACCTAAGCCGATCATCCCGAGTTGCACAGCAACAGCGTGGCACAGTCCCGGGGCGACACAACTTGGACCGGGCAAACCGCGACAGTCAAGCGGCAGCAGTTAAGTGGCGACGGGATGGAAAGGTTCAGTTCCCAGTGCCAGTGTGACGGTGCCCAAGCCCCCGTGGGCGTTGAGATAGTCCAGTTCTCGGGACATGTCGCCTACCCCATTGCTGGCCGCCAGCGGGGCCAGTGCGAGCGAAGTCAGCACCCCCAGCGCCTTTCCGTCCTTGGCCAGGACCGCACTGCCAGAGTCACCGGGGACGCCGGGCGTGGCCGTGTAGCAGGTATGTGACCAACCGCCGCCGCCATCGCCGAGGCTGACTCCGCTCTTCGGGGACAGTGCGGAAATCCCGGCCCGTAGCGGTGAATTACCGTAAGTGTAGATCGGGTCTCCGAACGCAGTCGAACCCGTCGCGATACCGGTCGGTCCGCCGAAGAACGGCACGCTCGGATTGATCTTGTCGCGATCAGCGGGGTCGATCTTCACCAGGGCGAAATCGTTGTAGCCGCAGGTATTGGTGTCCTTTTCACCGAGTTTGGCCATGGTGATCCAGGAGCTGTAGACCAGCGTGCCCGGCTTGCTGGCGCCGGTGACCTTGACCGGTGTACCCAACGGCTTGGTGGCCGACGTGCAGCCGCTGGTCTCGGTCGGAGCCCCGGTCCCGGCGCAATGCGCGGCCTGCCCGATGAACACGTCTATGCCGTTGTAGAAGATGAAGTTGGCAGTGCACTCCCCGCCACCTTCCGTGTTGGTCACCACGCCGGGATGGATCGTGGCCTGCGCGTAAGGCGCCCATACCGGGATCCCAGCCGACGCGGTGCCGGGCATCAGCACACCGACTAGCGCCGCCGCCGCAGCCGAGGTCAACGCTATCGCCGCAGTACGGGGGCGATAGCGACGGGCTTTCACGAGGCGGTGGTGCATGCGGATTTCCTCCGTAAACGCCGGTTTGCGACCATAGGTCGCGGGAGAGGGTACACAATCGGCGCGCTTGCGCAGCGTAGCGACCCCGGTGCGGCGCGGCAGGGTTTTGTGGGCCGGTCAGGCTACTTGTGTCCGCCTGGCAGCCTGGGGATCAGCAGCGGTACCCGCTGGCGGTACTGGGCATGGGCTGCGCCGAGGGTGCGCCCCAGCAGCCGTTCCTCGGCCCGAATCTTCAGCGTGACCACGAGCACACCGAGCCCGAACAACACTACCCACCGGCCCAGCCCCTCGATGAGAGTGGTGCCCGCCAGCATCCCGAGCAGGCCGGTGTAGATCGGGTGGCGGGTGATGCCGTACGGACCGGACGTGTGCAGTACATGATCGTCTTTGATGACCGCCGCTGACGTCCACATCGTGCCCAGCGCGGCCCGTGCCCATAGGGTAAATGCGGTGCAGGCGACGAGCAGTACGACGCCGAGTACCGCCAACCACTGTGCGTCGATGGTGATCGGACGCCACAGGCTGGCCGGCGCGAACTGGGTGAGCACCAGCACCGCGGCGGGGCCCACCAGCCAGGGCGACGCCGCGGCAGACCGTTCCCGCACGGCCGGCGCACGCCGCAGGTTGTAGATCGCTCCGGCGAGCCAGGTCACGACGAACAATCCCCAACAGACCGAGACGGTCAGCCCGAACAACCAATGCCAGGACCCGGGCTCGGGCATCGTGGTTCTCCTTGCCTGTTGCTGGCTGTTGCATCAAATGCGGCGCTGGGCAGATCCGGCCGAAATCAACCGCCGAATCCTAACCACTTGTGGGCGGCGCCGATAACTGGTTAGCGTCGTAGCTAATGAATCTGCGGGAGGCCGTACGCATCGCGCTACGAGGATTGCGCGCCCACCGGTTACGTTCCGTGTTGACGATGCTCGGAATCATTATCGGTGTTGCGGCGGTGATACTGCTGGTCGCTATCGGTAACGGGGTCCAGGCCTCGGTCAACGCAAAAATCCAACCGCTGGCTAATTTGATCACCATTACGCCGACAACGGGAAAGATTCCCGGTGGTGCTCCTCCGAGAGATCTGATAGACGGGGACGTGGAGGTGCTGTCGCGGCAGCTGTCTAATGCTGCCGCCGTTATCCCGGCCGTCACCGGCCAGACCCTGGCGGAGACCGACACTAACAAGTACCGCGCGGACGTCGTCGGATCCACCGAAGACTGGCTGGGGATCAATAACCGGGACCTGGAAGTGGGTGCCTTCTTCGACCAGGCCCAGGTACGGTCCGCTACCCGAGTGGTGGTGCTCGGTCCGACCGTGGCGAACGTCCTGTTCGGCGGATCCGAGGCGGCGCTGCACAAGCCAATCCGCTTTAACCATCAGACGTTCCAAGTCATCGGGGTGATGCAGTCAGCGGGGGAGCCGGCGGACAACAACGTGGTCATGCCACTGGACAGCGCGCGCCGCTACCTCTTCGGCGGCGGTGACAAACTCAACCAGATCACCGTCCAAGCCGATCAGGCGTCCGACGTGCCCGCTGTTCAAGACCAAGTGATCACTATCCTTAGTGACCGGCACCGGATTCAGGATCCCGCGAACCGAGACTTCGAGGTTCAGTCCCTGCGCAGCCGGCTTGACGCCTTTAACCAGATCCTGTCAATTCTGACCCTGTTCACCGCCTCCGTGGCTTCGATCTCGCTGATCGTCGGCGCCATCGGTGTGCTGAACATCATGCTGGTGTCGGTCACCGAACGGACACGGGAGATCGGCATCCGGAAAGCGATCGGCGCAACCCGTCGCGCGATCCTCCAGCAGTTCCTCATCGAAGCCGTGGTGCTCGCCGGCCTCGGCGGCTTGATCGGCATTGCCGTGGGCGTGGGGTTGTCCGTGCTCGGCGCTCATCTCGCGCCCAGTTTGGGGCCCACACTGAGTAACTTTGCGCCCGCGGTCAGTATCCCGTCCGTGCTGCTGTCATTCGGGATCAGCCTGGCGATCGGGATCATCGCCGGGGGCTACCCCGCCAACCGAGCCGCTCGGCTACGGCCGGTCGAAGCCCTCCGGTACCAGTGATTCGGGTCGACAGCGCATCAGTAACCGCTCAGCAGGATCCGCACCTTCCCTAGCGCTTCCGGACCGGCCTGGCTGTGCCAACGGGTGAAGTCGGCGGGTCGGCGACCCCACAGAAAGAGGATTCGTACGGCCGGATCGCTTTCGATCGTGGCTGGCCCCTCGGGTTTGCCCAACTCGATGCTGTTGCCCTCCGCGGAGGCGGTGACGATCACGTCGTCGGTGCCGGGCGCTCGAAGCCGGCCCTGGATCCGGCCCTGCGCTGTGAAGTCCAGCCCGGCGGTGCCCTTGGCGAGCAGCGGCTTGCCCACGTCGTAGACGCTGTGCCGGGTCATCCATGGTTCGGCCAACGCGCGCACCGTCGTGGCGTCGTCGCCGGTGAGGTCCCAGCGGTGCAACACCAGTTCCTCGCGCATGTGCTCGGCGAAAAAGCGTGGTTTCGCCACCCGGCCCGTCCAGATGATCTCTTCATCTGCGGGAAGGTCTCGTTCGGCACTGTTGGTGATGTCGACGAGTTCTTCGCAGCGGTCGATGAACGTTGACCACAGTTCGGGGTCGGTGAGGCCGCGGTACGGGTTTTCCCGATCGAAGCCCCGTGTCCGGACTGGGTCTCCTGCCATGTGCGCGCGCAGCACTCGGGCAAGTTCTTCCGCGTTGCCGGTCTGGTGGATGAGCACGTCGCGGGTGGTCCATGCCTCGCACCAGGTTCCGGCGTCGGGTCGGCGGGCCTGTATGGCGTGGGCGAAGGCGTCCCACTCGGGAAGGGTGTCGTGCAGATGCGTAGTGACCATGGTCGAACCCTTTCGAATCGCGTGCCGCCCCGGTCCTGGCCGGCGGCGGGGTGGCATTTACCGGGGTCAAGGCACACCGAAGGTGGCGTGCAGGGTCGGTGTGGACCTCGAAGACATCGGTCTTGACTCCAACGTTAGGGCTGCGACCATTCGGTCACAGTCGAAGTAATTGGCATGTTGATCAAGCGGTGCGCGGATCGGCTGTAGCCGGTGCCGAACCTCACGGGCGAGGTCGGTCCGTGGGCCAGGCCTAGACCGGATCAAGTACTGGTTGTGGGCCGCTCTGCGCCCGCCATGTGAAGCAACGTGACCCCCTCACCGTGCCTTGAGTCAACTCTTGTCAAGAAAGGTGCTTGCTTGGGGAACAGCTCTGCGGTCTGGTGCGTTGGCACGGGTGTCAGCGGATGTCACCGCATCCCTTCAAAGGAGAGACCACGATGCTGATGCGTACCGACCCGTTCCGGGAGCTCGACCGGCTGACCCAAGCCGTGTTTGGCGCCAATGGCACCAGGTCGCACTCGGCGATCTTGCCGATGGACGCATACCGTCAGAACGGGCAGTTCATTGTGCATTTTGACCTGCCTGGGGTAGACCCGTCCTCGATCGAGATCAACGTCGAGCGCAACGTGCTCACCGTCAAGGCCGAGCGCAAGCCGGCCTACGGCGAGGACATTGAGTTGCAGGCCAACGAGCGGCCCCGCGGGACGTTCAGCCGGCAGCTGTTCCTCAGCGACAGCCTGGACACCGGCCGTGTCGAGGCCAGCTACGACGCCGGGGTGCTGACCTTGCATATCCCCGTCGCCGAGAAGGCCAAGGCCCGCAAGATCGAGATCACCACGGGCGGCGAGCCCAAGGTGATCGAGACTGCCTGACCACAGTCGCAGGCAAGGCCCCAGCGACCGGGGGTGTGTCACGGTACTTCGTGACACACCCCCGGTCGCGTTTCAGCGGCCATCCGCAATCGCTGCGCCCATGTTGTGGGCCAAATGCCATGCTCGACATCCTTTCCCGCCGCGCATCCTGGACACCTGATGTTGGTATAGGCGCTCTACCGGGTATCCCGTAGCGAAACAACCAGGAGGAGGTGAGGCCGGTGCCGGCCAAGGATGAAATGCCCAGCACGCTGCAACGCTCCCCGGACAAGGCGCAACGGACCTGGTCAAAGGCCCATGACTCGGCGGTGGAGACCTATGGAGAGGGTGAACGTGCTCACCGCACCGCATTTGCCGCGCTGAAGCACACCCATCAGAAAGTCGGCGATCATTGGGAGCCCAAGAACGGTAAGGGTCCGTCCGATGAGCGCGCCAAGGGTGGCGTTGATCCCAAGACCGGGAAGCCGCCTGGTGGTAAAACCGCTGGAGGGGTTGACGCCAACGCCAGCAAGCAGGAGCTGCTTGACCAGGCCCGCAAACTTGGGGTGCGCGGCCGCTCGTCGATGAACAAAGCGGAATTGGTCGAGGCCCTGCGCAAGGCAAGTGATCGCCAGACGCGCAAGGCCCGCGAGCGCAAGAAGAGCTGATCAGCGGAGGAGACGGATCAATACGCGCGGAAAGGTGCGCCGGCGCAGAAGTCAGTTGGCAACGGTCGGTGCGCAGCGGGGACCAATCCGTAAACTACAGATGCCGCCTAGCAGAATTTGAGACGGCCGTAGCGAAAGACAGCTCGGCGAGGTGCCGGCCCGCATTATGATTAGCTGTCCCCGGCCTCGTGGAGCCTCCGTCAGAACAATGTCGCTCCAGCGAGTGGAACCCGGGCGTCACCGACCACTGAGGGACGCCGCAACCAACCGTGTCTAGCCCTTCGGAGACCACTGAGCCGGCTGCCGATCCGGGTCGTGCGCAGCCGACCAAGCCCGCCATGGCGGGGCTGGTTCGCATGATGCTGGTCGAAGTGGGCCTGCCCGTGCTCACCTACTACGGCCTGCATGCGATCGGCGTCAGTGACTACTGGGCCCTCCTGGCAGCGACGGTTGTGGCGGGCCTTCGGCTAGGGTTCGTGGCCCTCCATCACCGGAAGTTGGACGGTTTCGCTGCCTTCATGATGGCCATCTTCGCAGTAGGGCTTGCGCTGTCCTTTGCCACCGGTGACGCCAGGTTTATGCTCGCCAAGGACTCTGCCAGTACCGCAATCGCTGGATTGATCTTCCTGGGTACCTGCGTGGTTGGGCGGCCGATCAGTTTCTACGCCGCACAGCGGTTTGTTGCCACCAGCGGTCGAAGCGACATGTGGTGGGACGATATGTGGCAAACTAGTCCCGCATTTCGACGCGGTTTCCGGGTAATGTCGTTGGTGTGGGGAGCCGGATTATTGGTTGAAGCGGCGGTGCGAATTCCCTTGATCTATGTATTGCCAATCGACGTCATGGTGGGGCTGTCCACAGTTCTCCAATTGGTGGCATTCGCACTGCTGATAACGTGGAACGTCTGGTATGGCAGGCGCATGCGGGCGCGCAGCCAAGGTGCCGGTGTCACTTGATGCCGACCACCATGGAGTCCGGGCCGAGGAGGTGCTGTACATAGGTTTGGGTAAAACCTGCCTCCCGCATCCAGCCGCGACAATCAGCGCCGGTATAGTCGAAGCCTCCGGTGGTCTCGATCAGCATGTTGAGACTCATCAATAGTCCAAAGGTATTGGTGCGCCGGTCGTCATCGATGAGTGCCTCATAGACCACCAGTGCTCCCCCGGTAGGCAAAGCCGCGTACGCTTTGTCAAGCAAGGTGCATTTTTGGGTCAGGTCCCAGTCGTGCAAGATGTGGCCCATGACCAGCACATCGGCCGATGGCAGTTCGTCGGTGAAGAAGTCGCCAGGGTAGAACTGCAAGCGGTCAGCGAGTTCGAACCGGCTCACGTAGGCCTCGAAAACCGGACGCACGGTAGCGAGATCAAACCCGCCGCCGCGCAGGTGCGGGGTGTACCAGGGCGAGCTGAACGGGTAGGCAGCCCTGCACCGTGCCGATATCGACCACGGTGTGGTACCGATCCCAGGGGAACTTCTGCGCGAGGGCACGTGCGGCTCCGGTGCTGACACCAGTCATCGCCGCCAAGAACTGTTCAAGCAAAGCAGGGTCGGAGTAGAGGGCCGCGAACAGGTCCTCACCGCCTTTGATTTCGTTTTGTGGTTGACCGGTGCGCAGCGCCTCGGTGAGCGAGCCCCAGAAGCGATACAACCGGGTGTTTTGCATTTCCAGCAATCCCCCGACGTAGGAGGGCTTGCGCCGGTCCAGGAAGGTGTCTGTGGTGGGTGTGTTGCAGTAGACATCCTGCTCGCGGTCGAGCATGCCTAAAGCAACCAGCGCGTCAAGAAAATCGCGGCTGCTTCGAGGATGCAGGCCCACTTCTTTCGCCAGGGTGGCTCCGTCCTTGGGTCCGTCGGCCAGCACGGTGAAAACCCCGAGTTCCACCGCGCTGAGCAGGGTTTTTGATCCCCAGAACGCCATGCCCAACCGCAGGATCGGCTCAGGGCTGAGGTCTTGATCCATAATAAGCGGCTCCCATACAATACAGTGTGATTGCAGTTGGCAACGCGGGGTCGGCGTTCGACCACCCCAGGTCAGAGGGTAGGAAAATTGGGCCCTCGGCGTCCAGTGGTTAAAAAATGACTCCGCGTCCCTTGACTGCCGTGAACCTCCGCGAGATCCTCCTATCGACCGCGCCTCACCTGAAGTTCACGATCATAGTATGTCCGGTGGCGCTACTTACTTATCGGTGAGGATACTTCCAGTCGTTACTCGTCTAAAAGAGTGAGCTACCGTACTACGCTAAGGGATCACGCGGAATAATATTCTGTAGCACGTCTCGGTCGAGCACGGTCGGAGTTTGACGGTAATATCTCGGATTATTGGCAATCAGGCATGGATGCCGAAGACCCGCAAACCGGACGTCGATGCAGGGCCACCAACGGTAATGTGCAAGCCTGCTGCTATGGATTGTGTCTTCTGCCGCATCGTGGACGGCACCGCGGATGCCAGTGTGGTGCACGAGGATGATCGACTGCTTGCTTTTTGTGACATCAACCCGGTGAACCCGGGTCACCTTTTGATCATCCCGAAGATCCACCGGGTCGGCCTGGTCGACCTGGACAAGTCCGACGGGAGCCAGATGTTCGTCGTTGCTCAGCGCTTGGCCGCCGCTGTTCGGCGTAGCGGTCTGCGGTGCGAAGCGGTGAATCTGTTTCTTGCTGACGGCCCGGCTGCCGGTCAGGAAGTTTTTCACGTCCATCTGCACATGTTCCCCCGGTACCGGGGAGATCGTTTCCGTCTCGATTCCGGTCAGCGGCCGGCGTCACGGACAGACTTGGATCAGGTCGCCGCTCGGGTCCGCGCTGTTTTGTGACGACCCGACGAGCGCACTGCCGTGACCTGGGATTTTCTCGGTAGTCGAGAGCGTTGAGAGTCCATGTGAGATGCATCGAGTGTGGTGATGAACTGCTTGCGGAACGTGCCGGACTGGGCTACCAGTACTGCACGAAGAAGCAGTGTCAAGCCAAGCACCATAAGGGATTGACGATCACCGCGATCGGGCTGAACAAGAGTGCTGACACCTTCATCGTGGGTGATCAAGACGAGATCAGGCGGCGGGCGGAGGCAGGTGAGTTCGCCAAGAAGGACAGCGGTCTGGGGATCAACTACCGGACGCCAGGTCCGGCAGCGCCCACCAAGCGACCTCAACCAGGTGCTGCGGCAGATCTGAGTCTGTCTGCTCGCCGCCCATGGACGGGTGAGCAAGAAAAAGTTGTTCGGCTGTATCACGCTATGGGACTGAGTCCCCGGCAGATTGTGGAACGGGCTCAAGTGAACACTCCCCGGCTGGGTATCACCGAAAGCCTGGCCACCAAGATCATTTGCTCGTTGCCCACCAAGTAGGCCTGATGGTGGCAGGATCGCTGATGTGCGGACGCTGCTCAACATCATCTGGCTGGTGCTGTGTGGCTTGTGGATGGCGCTGGGATATTGCCTCGCTGGGATCGTGTGCTGCCTGCTGGTCATCACGATCCCGTTCGGCTTGGCCTCCTTCCGTATCGCCGACTTCGCACTGTGGCCCTTCGGCCGCACCATCGTGCGGCGCCGTGACGCTGGCACGTCCTCGCTGATCGGAAATGTGATCTGGATCATCGTCGCTGGTTGGTGGTTGGCCATTGGACATCTGGTGACGGCGATCGCGCTGACCCTGACGATCATCGGCATTCCGCTAGCCTTGGCGAATCTCAAGCTGATCCCGGTATCGCTCACGCCACTCGGCCGGGTCATTGTCCCGGTCGACTCCTGACCGCGATGAGATTTGCCGGGTGTCAGCGTTATAAGGACGTCATATGGACGTACAGGACGACATGACGGCAACAGCGGTTGAGAGGAGACACCATGGGGCGGCCGGTAGTGCACTTTGAGATCATCGGTAAGGACGGCCCCGCTTTGCGGTCCTTCTACTCGGACCTGTTCGGGTGGAAGATCAACACCGACAATCCGATGAACTATGGGATCGTGTCCGCCGACGGCGGCCCCGGGATCGGTGGCGGTATCGGTGTGGGACCAGAAGATTATGCCGGTCACGTGACCTTCTACGTCGGGGTGCCCGATGTCGAGGCCGCCCTCGCGCAGGCGGAAAGCCTCGGCGGGTCGCGGATGATGGGCCCGGAGAAGGTCATGGACGACATCGAGATCGGGTTGTTCCAAGATCCCGAGGGCCACATGATCGGCGTTGTCAAGACCCCGGAGTAGCGCTTGTCGGTCGCACCGGAGGCGGTGCAGGCGTTCGAGGAGCAGCGCCCCCGCCTGTTTGCCATTGCCTACCGTTTGCTGGGATCGGCGAGCGAAGCCGAAGACGCGGTGCAGGATACGTTCCTGCGCTGGCATACCGCCGACCCGCACGCGGTGCGGTCACCGGCCGGGTGGCTGGCTAAGGTCCTCACCAACCTGTGCCTGACCAGGCTCACCTCGGCTCAAGCGCGCCGGGAGACATACCCGGGACCGTGGCTGCCCGAACCAGTACTGACGGCCCAGTCGGCGCTGGGCCCGCTAGAGCGCGCCGAACAGCGCGAGTTGGTGTCCCTAGCATTTTTGTTACTGCTGGAACGGTTGACGCCGCCGCAGCGGGCGGTGTTCGTGCTCCGCGAGGCGTTCGACTACAGCTACCGCGAGATCGCCGCAATGCTCGATCTCACCGAGGTCAACTGCCAGCAGCTCTACCGGCGCGCCCGGCTGCAGCTGGCTGAAGGCCGCGCGCGGTTCCCGCAGCGATCGAGGGCGAATCAGGAGCAGGGCCACCGCATCGCGGAAGAGTTCCTCGCGGCCGCACGCACCGGTGACCTGGCGGAGTTGGAAAGCTTGCTGACTGCTGACGTCGTCGCGTGGGCTGACGGGGGCGGTAAGACCGTGGCGGCTCGCCGCCCCGTACATGGGGCACCGCGAGTGGCGCGCTACCTCGCCAGCTGGATGAGCCGGGACATGCCGGGCCTGCGGGTTGTGGTGACCGAGTTGAACGGTCAGCCAGGCATCGTGGGCATCCTCGGTGGGCAGCTGCTCGTTGCCGTGCTGCTCAGCCTGGCCGGTAGTCGGATCACCACAGTTCACACGGTGGTCAATCCGGACAAACTCACCTTCCTTGCCGGGCAGCTGCTGTGACCAACGCCACGGCCGTCAGCTGTCAGGTTTCGCCCTCTCGCTCAGTTCATGCGATGACCTCACCAGCGCGGAAGGAGACGACCGGTGACTCATCGCATTGTGATTCTCGGAGCCGGCTACGCGGGGCTCACCGCAGCAAACCGGATCGCGAGCCGTGCGCGGCACGCCCAGGTGACACTCGTCAACGCCAGGCCGCAGTTCGTCGAACGGGTGCGGCTGCATCAGGTGGCCGCCGGGCAGCAGCCGCGCGAATACCCGCTGCGCGAACGCCTGCGCGGGACCGCCATGCAGCTGGTCATCGGCCGGGTGCAGGCGCTTGACCCGCAGCACCGGCAGGTACGGCTGGACCACGCCACGGTCGGTTACGACACGCTTGTCTACGCGCTGGGCAGCGCGGCTGACACCACCACGGTGGCCGACCATGCCTGCACCGTGGCCGACCTGGACAGCGCTCGCGAACTCAGCAAGGGAGTACCCGATCTGGCGGCCGAACGCGGTGTGCTCGCAGTGGTCGGTGGGGGGCTGACCGGCATCGAGACGGCAACCGAGCTTGCCGAGGCCTATCCCCACCTGCGCGTGCGACTGATCACTTCAGGACAACCCGGTGACTGGCTGTCCGCGCGAGGTCGCGCGCATCTGCGCCGGGCGTTCGACCGGCTGGGCATAGAGGTGCTGCCAGGCGTGACGGTGACCCGGGTTGATCCAGAGGGGGTAGTGCTGGCCGGTGGCCGCACGGTCGGTGCCGGATTGACCGTGTGGGCCACCGGCTTTGTCGTAGCAGACATTGCGCGCCACGCTGGCCTCGCCGTCGACGGCCAAGGGCGGATCCTGGTCGACGACACCCTGCGCTCGCGCTCCCACCCGGAGATCTACGCGGTCGGCGACAGCGCCGCAGCCTACCGGGCAGGCGGTCAGCAGCTACGGATGTCGTGCGCCACCGGAATGCCCACCGGGCAGTGCGCGGCCGCCGCCATTACCGCGCGGCTTGCCGGGCGTGATCCCGAACCGTTCGCTTTCCGCTACTTCATCCAGTGCATCAGCCTCGGGCGGCGTGATGGCCTGATCCAGTTCGTCCACCCCGACGACAGTGCCCATAACGCGGTTCTTACCGGACGCACCGCCGCCTGGTGCAAAGAACTCGTCGTGCGGGGTGCACTGTACGCCACCCGGTAGCTCCTGCCGCCCACCCGCGCAGGCCTGGGCCACTTGTCTTTCCAGGTGTTATCCGTTAATTCTTCTGCGCATATGGGTGGTCTCGACCGGCACGGGGTAGCCAACTCCGGTGTGTATCCCATGGACGGCTTCCCGCTGTACCTGGTGACATTCTCCGTCCCGGAGGGCGTGCAATTGCTTTCCGCCATTGAGGCGGCCGGTTAGGTGCTGTATTGGATGGAGGCATCATCGGTTAGGCTCCCCAACGGACAGCAAAACACCTGTAGGTGTCGAAAACAGTAGCGCCGGCAAGTCAGGCAACGGGCTGCTGGACTACTTCCGGCCTCCACCAGCTGATGGGGCATTTAGCCGCATTTGTCTGCCAGGGTGAAGCCGTGCCGCGCAGTTCAATACCAGTTGTGACGATGACACCAGCTGGGTGGTAACGCGCCAGAACCTCAACCCGATGTATGGGCGAACCACGTTGCTGTGGATCGCTCTCAGGAGCACCGACGTTCCTGGCTGGGCACACGGGAGGACCTCATGAGCTTCGGCGGAAGCATTTTCCTCATCGCCGTGGGACTCATCCTGGCGCTGGCTGTCAATATCAGCGTGTCAGGGGTAGACCTCCAGCTAGTGGGCTGGATCCTTGCCGCGGTGGGTGCGCTGGGATTGTTTGTGAGCGTGGCCTTGTACTGGCGGCGCCGCGCGGTTGTCGTAGATCCGCCACCGGTTGCCACAGACGAGTACCCGCCGCGGTACTGATCGCAGCGGTTGGGCCAAGGAGGCCCAGCAAGCACCGACCAAATGCCGCTGGGCCGGCCGCCTGGATCGTCGCTGAATTCGTCACCAACACCATTGCGACACCATGTCAAAGGTGCCCAGCCTCCGCGGTAACATCACAGTCGCCAGCCGCTCCGAACGCGACACATCAACATCACCGGTTTCCACGGGTGTGGCCATTCGGTTGTCCCTCTCTTCATTCCTTGTCGGGCAACCCCACCACATACATCGACACCACACAACCGTTTTCTCAACCAACCGGCACCAGCGACCCGCTGCGGTCCCAAAGACTCAGCAAGGGATCTCTACGCTGGCGGAATAACCAGTCGTAAAAGGTTCGAAGCCCTCAATACTATCATCGCGCCGATCGCCTTTTTTCTGCTGAACTCGTCCATGCGAGTCCACATTGTTGGGGTCTAAGCCTTCGTCCCATAACTGTCATCCACCAGTGGTCAGTGCACCAGCGCCTCGGCACCAGAGTGCCCACGCGCTGGTCGTGGTGCGTTACTGACTCTGGCTTCCGGCCTTCTTTCCCTGTCATCGACCAGGTATCCGGTGCGCGCCGCCAGCTGTTGCACCCGGCGCTGCCTCTCCCGAGCCCCAACGCGGTGAAAAAAATTCCATAACTGAGAGAGCCGCCGTTGCCGATGTGATCAGCTCGAGGTCGTCCCCGATTCCTGCCGGTTCGGCACAGTGGGCGCATACCCGCAGGTATGAGTGGTTCACTAGCCGGGTGAGGCAACCGGCGGACCTGAACACAACTGTCTGCGTGGTTTGAGTACTCCTGGCAGGGTGTCTTGTTGATCGAACAGCGATAGTGTCGGACTCGACGACACCACGGTTCCCGGCACCGACCGGTGCTGGGAAATGGGGAGCGGGGGTTTGGAGCGCGGGCGGCCCCGGGAAGGTTTTTGGCCAAGGCCGATGCGGTCAGCGCACAGTTGAAGGAGGCGATTGTCATGGCGCAGCAGGACTATGAGCAGCAGCCTGAGGCTGCCGATCTCGCGGACGCGGTCCAGGACGACACCGCTGAAACCCTGGTAGGGCCGCCGGGAGCCGATCCCCTGGACGCCGGCTACATCCCGCCGGATCGCCCGTACGGCCTCGACGAGGATGAGGTCACCCCGGCCGGCCAGTGGACCGGGGAATCGCTCGACCAGCGCTTGCGCCGTGAGCAGCCAGAGTGGATGCCCGTGGACGCCGATCGTGCGGGACGCATCGCGATCGCCGATGCTGGCGCCGCAGGGGAAGAACCAGACGCCATGGACGGCATCGACGAAGGTATCGACGGTGGTGCCGCGTCCGCCGAGGAAGCTGCCATGCATGAAGTCGACCTGGGCTTCGATCCGGTAACCGACGAGTCCCCGATGGGCGATCCCCAAGTTGCCGCCAGCCTGGCCGAGGATCCCCTTTCCGATCAGGCGCAGGTCGATGCAGCGTGGGACCACGCCGACGACGTTCGCCGGAGGAGCCAACATGCGCGGTAGCGACCGGGCGCTCTCGAACGGCGACCACGCATTCGAAGGAGCGTTGTAAAAATGGCTGAGACCACCTCGTCGGAGCACGTGAGGCAGGCGTTGCAGGAAGAGCTCGAGGTGCTCCAGAGCCGCCGGCGCGAGTTCGCAGACGGCCTGGGCAGCGACGATTTCCCCGGCGACCGCGCGGACCAAGCCGACGCGATTGAGCGGTTGTCCGAGTTGCAGTCGATCGAGCGGCGCATCGATGAGGTGATCCGCCTGCTGGCTGAGGATATTGGTGCCGACGAGCCGAGCTCGCCCGGTGAGGTCTCCGTGGGCAGCATCGTGACCCTGCGCTACCCGGACGGTACGACCGACATGTTCCGCGTGGGCACGATGGTCGAAGCCGACGACGCAACGGTGGTGACGTCGGACAGCCCGCTTGGTGTGGCACTGCTCGGCCGGTCTGCGGGAGATGACATCAACTGGTCCACCCCCACCGGCCAACGTGAAGCCCGCGTCCTCGAGGTCTCCCGCTCGTAGCTCGCAACCTCCGCGTTCTGGATGCAGACTGCTGTTTTTTGAGCCCTTTGGACAGCAGTCTGCATCCAGAACGGGGTCGGTTTAAGGCGGTTAGGGTTCCGAGCGCGCGGCGATGGCCGTGTCGGGCATGTCGGAGAACACTCCGTCCACGCCCAAGCGGTAGAACTGTTGGTACTCGGCGAACGCGTCGCCATAGGCGTTGACATCAGTTGAGCTGCGGTGCTCAGCAGGCAGGAACTGGTTTTCGTTACGGAACGTGAAGGGATGGACCAGCAGCTCGGCGGAATGCGCATCGCGCACGAGTGAGGTGGGCGGCGCGGATACTCCGGTGGCATCGCGCGGCACGATGCGGTCCTTGGCCGGTCCGATCCCGTCGGCGTAGCGGGCAATCCACCGCAACCCCGCGGGGGTGACCAGATCGTCATAGCTGCGTAGGTCCGCTGCAGCAGCCGAGTCCGCCGGTGCGCCGACGGAGTCGATCAGCTGGATCAGCCGCACCCGCAGTTCGCGCCGCAACCACTGTAGGTTGCCGACTTCGAAGGACTGGACGAACACGGGTGCTTCGCGCCGGTTGAGTCCGGCGCGCTCGAGTGTGTCGACCAGCTTGGGTTCCAACGCCAGCCCGATCGCGCGGAAGTAGCTGGGGTGCTTGGTTTCCGGGTACACCCCGATCTCGCGGTTGAACTGCCGCGACAGCCGCTGCCGCAGGTCGAGGATCTCGTCGAAAGTCGGGATGGGGTAGCGGCCGTTGTAGAGCGTGTTGTGCTGGCGCACCGCGGGGATGCGCTCAATCGCACGCAGCGTCGTCAGTTCGGCAAGAGTGAAGTCCTCGGTGAACCAGCCGGTCACTGGCCTGCCGTCGATCATCTTGGTGGTCTTGCGGTCGGCGAACTCCCCGTGCTGGGCGACGTCGGTGGTCTCGCTGATCTCCGGTTCGTGCCTGGCGACCAGCACGCCGTCTTTCGTGGGCACCAAGTCCGGTTCGATGAACTCAGCGCCCAGTCGCGCGGCCAACTCGTAAGAGGCCAAGGTGTGCTCTGGCCGGTAACCGGCCGCGCCCCGGTGACCGATCACCACGGCAGCGTGGCCGTTCACCGGGTACCGCTGCCTATCGGCGCCCGCAGGGCATGCAGCATCCCGGTCACTGCTGCCGGCCAGGGGAACTCCTCGGCGCGCGCTCGGGCCGCTGCGCGGCGGGATGGCTCAGGCGCATCGAGCAGCCCGCAGATCGCGTCAGCGAAAGCATGACCGTCATCGGCGACGGCGTCGCCACAGCTCGGCAGCACAATCTCGGGCAGCGCCGAGGAGCGGGACACCACCACGGGAGTGCCCGACGCCAGTGCCTCCAACGCGGCCAGACCGAAGGTCTCATGGGGTCCGGGCGCAAGCACCACGTCAGCGGTGGCCAGCAACGCGGCGACGTCGCTGCGCCCGGAAACGAACCCGAGGAAGGTGACGGGTAGACCGGCGGCGTGCCGCTGCAAAGCTGCTCGGCGCGGGCCATCCCCCGCGATGACCAGGCGCACCGACTTCCTCAACGCACGCAGCTGCGCGACGGCATCGATAGACCGTTCGACGTGCTTTTCCGGGGACAGCCGTCCGCAGTGCACCAGCATCACGTCGGCGTCTGGCGCCAGCTTGGCCCGCAACCCGGCGTCTCGCCGGCATGGCGTGAATGTGTCGAGATCCACGCCTAACGGGACCTGCACGACATTGCGTGCCCCGACCCGGTCGAACTCCGCCCGGGCAAACTCCGTCGTGCAGACCACGGTGTCGTAGCGAGCCGCGGTCTGCCGATTGGCCTGGTCGGCCAGCCAGCGAGCCGCGGAACCAGGCAGCAGGAACTGGTGCAACAGTCGGTCCAGGCGTTCATGCGAGATCATCACGCTGGGCACCCCGCGCGCAGCCGCCCACCGGCCCAATCCGCGCAGGGTGAGTCGGTCGGAGACCTCGATGCGATCGGGCCGCAACCGGTGTAGCAACGCGAGAGCTCGGCAAGGATCGATTAGCCGGTACCCACCGGAGTGGGGGATCGTCGCGCCAGGCAGGGTGATCCGCCGGACCTTGCTGGGCATCGTGTCGTCGGCGTGCCGCGGGCCGGGCACGACGAGCACGACCTCGTGGCCATGGGCGGCATACCCGGCGCCCAGGTGATGCACAGCGGTGCGCAGCCCACCAGAGTGCGGACCGTAGAAATTCGCCAGCTGGACAATGCGCACTGGCCTCACGCCACCCGCCGGGTACCCCGCCGCCCGAAACCCCGCCGCGTTGCCCGATATGGAGACATATCGGAGGAGAGGGAAGGCGTGTGGGCCGCTGGGAGTCCGGTGAGTTCGGCATAGTGGTTGAGCAGCTCGTCGCAGATTGCCGGCCAGGTGCGGCACAGCACGCTGCGGCGCGCAGCCGCGCCGCACTGGGCGCGCAGCTCCGGGTCGCTGGCAAGCCTGCGGATGGTGGCACGCAGACCAGCGCCGAATACCGCATCAGCGTCGCCCTGGCCGGTTTCCGGGAGCAGGAAACCGGTGTGGCCGTGGGCTACCAGGTCCCGCGGGCCGCCCGCGTCCGGTGCGATCACCGGCAGCCCCGAGGCGAGGGCCTCATGAACCGTTTGGCAGAACGTTTCGAACGGTCCTGTGTGCACGAACACGTCAAGGCTGGCGTATGCGCGCGCCAGCGCCTCACCAGTTTTGAAGCCGAGGAAAATGGCATTGGGCAGCTGCCTGGCCAGCTTCTGGCGATCCGGCCCGTCGCCTATCACGACCAGCTGGATGCCAGGGACATCTTGGAGGGCGGCCAGCCGGAGAACGCGTTTTTCCGGAGCGAGCCGTCCGACGAAACCGACGAGCATCTCGCCGCCCGGGGCCAGCTGCGCGCGCAGCTGTTCGTCTCGACGGGATGGCCGAAAATGGTCAATGTCGACGCCACGCGCCCATCGATGCACTCGTGGTATGCCATGCGCGGCCAGGGCTGCTGCCGCCGCGCTGGACGGTGCGAGGGTGCGGTCGGCGTAGCTGTGCAGCCGGCGGAGCCAGCGCCAGGCGGTGCCTCGCGCGAAACCCAACCCGTAGGTGCCGGCGAAGCCAGCCAGATCGGTCTGGTAGATGGCCACGGTGGGCACGGCTAGCCTCCGCGCGGCCCATAGCCCCACCGCCCCGACGATCACCGGAGAGGCCAGATGCACCAGATCCGGAGCGAAGTCCCGGACCGCGGTGATCACCGTGGGGCTGGGCAGGCCGACCGGCATTGAGTCGACCACAGGAAGGTCCACCGCTGGTATCCGTACCACCGCAGCGCCCTGGTAATGGTCTGGGCCGGTACCCGGCGCGATGACGAGGACTTGGTGCCCGCATCGGAGCAGGTGCTCCGTCACGTGCCGCACCGAGTTGCTGACCCCATTGATGACCGGCAGGAACGATTCGGTCACGATTGCGACTCGCATGCCGCGAACCTGTCGGGCCTGGGCTTTGTCGTGGCGAACAAACCATGTTGCGGCGGGGAAGTCTGAGCGAATTTCTGGTGGTTGAATTTTTGATGGGCGACGACGTCTGGTTCCGTCAGGACACCCGCTGCTGGCGCAGCCGACCGAACAGATCCTGCGCCACTACCGCGGCGGCATGCGGTATCAGGTCACGGCCCCGCCGGACCAGCCAGGGCGTGCCACGGAAAACCAGCCAACCGATGTGGTCGGCGGTGGTCAGCTGCCGGCCACCTCCACAAACTAGGTCCACCGGGTACGGCACTGCGATTCCGGCACCGGTGAGCAGCTCGGCAAAACCGCAAGCCAGGAAACGGTGCCCGAGCTCCGAGGGATGCAGACGATCGACGCTCCACGCCGCGGAGTCGTAGGCACCCGGCATAACGTGCAGATCCAGGCACAGCGCACCACGCTGGGCCACCACCTGGTCGATGGCGCCGTTGAGCTGCTCGACCCGGTGGCACAGGGCGCGGCGCAGGGGGCCCGGCAGCCAGAACACCTGCCCGTGATCGTGATACCGGATGGTCAACACCACAGTGCCGGTTGCCTGCAACGCCGCGACTGTGACGTCAAGGTCTTGGCGCATCGCAACTGGATCGAAGTCCGACCTCAGCGTGTCGTTCATACCGGCCACGATCACCGCAACATCCGGTTGCGCCGCCAGGGCGCCCGGCAGTTGCCGTCGTCGCAAGTCGGCCATCCGCGCACCGAGAACGGACAGGTTGCGGTAGCGGACTTCCCCTGGCGTACCCAGTGCTGCCATCAGCAACGGCCCGAAGCCGCGCCAGCCGCCGGCGGGCAGGGGATCGCCCAGACCGACTGCTGTGGAATCACCGAGGATGGCCAGGCTGGCCACGCGGCGACCAACGGGCAGGACGCTGACGGCGGGAAGCTTTTCCACAATCACGCGGTGATGATCACGTGGCCGGACTCACTACGGGTGATGAGCCGGTGACATGTTGAGGACAGCTTCACGAACGATCCGTGCCAGGCGGGAGTCCAAGTGCGCAGAGTTGAAGATGATCACCTTTAGGTGATTTCTTCCGGCTGCTCCGTTGCCGCGCGAAGGTGGCTTCGCCCAGCTGTCTGACGGCAAGATCACCAATAGTTCGCAGATGCGGAATTTATTCACGAAAATTTACTCATCCGCGGCGTGTCAGTAGCTTATAGTGCATGTTGTCTTCTTTGCCCCGACAGGACGGTAGGAGGGCAGGACTTCTTTTGCGTCCCGGCGTCCCAGCTGCTTGCTCGGCGATGAGGGGTGCGCAGCGCGGCTCGGTGGACGGTCCATCCGCTGCAGTGCGGCGGTGCGACGAAGGAGTGACTCGTATGTGTAATGCAGGGCTGATCCCGGAGCGCACTGCCGACCCGTGGCGGGCATTCCACTTGTGGTCCAGTGATGGTGCCGTCATCCTCAGCGCCAACCGCACTGATGCTGCCGGGACGCTTGCCGGCGCTCGCGACGTGTTCGGGCCCCGTCTGTTTGTCTGCCGATCGCCTTCCACCATGGCCGCCAGCGCAACCGACAGCCGGCATACCGGGTGTGGTCCGGTGGCTCAAGCCGGCACCGGCATTGACAGTGTTGATCTCCAGGTTGATTTCAATCCGCACGTCGATGGATACCTGGAGTACGGGAACTATTACCCGGACCTGGTCTTTGTGCTGAGTCAGCGCCAGGCCACGGCGGGTGGGGAATGGTTTCTGGTGGACGGCCAACGCCTGCTTGATGCCATCGCCAGCGATCCCGACTGCCGGGCGTTAAGCAGGTTCTTATGGGAGGTTGAGCTGGAACCCCATCGGTCCACCGGGGCAGGGCAGGGCGCCGTCATGCCGCCCGCTAGTGGCCGCACGGTGGCGTCGCGGACATGCGGTGGACGTCTTACCGTGCGCCGCCACCCAGATCAACGACTTCCCGATGGCCTCTCGGCACGGTCAACCAACCATCGATATCTCGCCGCCTGGGCCAAGATCTCTGAGCGGGCGGCCCGGGTCGCACCGCGGTTTGTGCTCCGTCCCGGGGAGCTGCTGTGCCTGGACAACTACCGCGTTTTCCATGGCCGCGAGCCCTGCGCCGGATCTGGCCGGACGGTGCACAAGCTGTGGGCATGGACTGACATGTCTTTCGGACTGCCCTGTCCCGACGACCTGAACCGCAGCTGTCAGGTAGACAGCACCGCGGAGTCGTCCCGCTGAGCTGCGAGCGCCAAGATCATGTTTGCTTCGGTTCACCTCACCACGATCACCGGCGAACAATTGCTCACCGTGCAGGCCAATGACCTGGATCCATACGTCGTCCTCACGGTCGGTCAGCACAGTATTGCCCTTACCCGTAAGCAAGCCCAGCAGGCCGCCGACGCCCTTCGTGCCTGCGCTTTGACAGCCGACGAAACCGATTTCACCAACATCGACGACATCTATTAAGTAGTGAGTCCGGGCACGGCTGGCAATCGGGTCGCCCTCAGCGCGCGCCAAGCCCCGCTCAGGTCTGAGGCCTCGGTAGTGTTCACGCGGCAACGGCCTCTGGACCGCCCAAGCAGGTCCATCAGCTCTGGACGTACGCGCGGGTATGCTTTCCTGCACGATAATGACAATTCACTCTATGGATAATCGCCGCCCGTGCACGTGCATTATCATGAGCCAATTCCGATGCAGAAAAAGGATTGTCGCGGGGCCCCTCCATTCGGGTGGATAACATCGCATGGGTTTGTCAGGGCTCTGTATGGACACCGTCGGTCGGTGTATAGTTTGTGAGCTGCTGCGCAGCAGTCCAGACGAAGGTTGTTAGGGTTAGAGCATCGTCTCACAAGACACCGTGACTTTTGGCGCGGATGCTTGAAGCTGGTCGCGTGAAGCGGCGATATTGGACGCAAGCCTTGCGGGTCAAGTCAATGAGCTATTGCAGAATCTCCTGCTTGTGGCCCACGACATCGCCGACTGTTCCTAGTGTAGTGTCTTGCAATTGACTTTACAGTTCTTTATGCTGTGAGGTATGAGTCGGGCAGCGGCGCCGTTGGCGATATCCGATGGACAACGAGAAGTCCTGGAAGCTTTGGTTAGGTCGCACAGTGCGGCGCATCGTCTG
>JAFAWY010000042.1 GCA_019241525.1 Pseudonocardiales bacterium | reverse complement strand
AGCAACGTGGGCGGGGTAGTCATAGCAGTCCGGGCAAAGAGGCTGACCGAGGCGCGGGTCATCTTCGGCATGGATGGCGGTGCACCAGGTGGGCCGCCCGTGCGGACACAGTTTCGGTTTGCCCAGGGTAGGCCGGCAGCGGGCTGGTCCGGTTCGGTCGGCGCGGGTGGTGTGGACTGGCCCGAACCCGGGCGCGGTCAGGGTGGCAAACACCAGCGGGTGGGATCGGATGGATTCGGGGACGCCCTTGCGGCCGCCGGCCGCGCCGGCGTAGAGCAGCTGCCACATGTCCCCGGCGTACTCATAGGAGCAGGAGGGGCAGACTGCTGCTCGCCGGTTGCCGCAGCGGATCAGCAGCACGCGATCCGGCTCGCCATCGGTCGAATACGTCACCTGCCGACCGGTGGCAGTGCGGTGTTCGACCTGGCCGCGCAGCCGGACCGGGTGGGCGCAGTGGCCGCACCGGATGACTTGGTCGGCCCACCGGTCGAAGTCAGGCCGACCGGCCCGGGTGACGATCTGGTCCACAACGTGGGGTGGGACAGCGGAGGTCGGGGTCATGCCGTGCCTCCGGGCGTTGATGCGCTGACGGATAACGCACGCATGCTCTCTTGCGGGGTGGGGGCGGTGACGAAGGCTTCGAGCTGCTTGATCGTCTGGTCGGACACCCAGCCGGCACGGACCCGCAGCGGTTCGCGGATGCCTTCACCGAAGATGTAGCCCACGCCGGCTTCGGTGTCGGTGATCCGGTTGGCCCAGGCGCCGCGGTCGTAGGCCTGGTCGCCGAGCACCATCCCCACATGCGATTTGGCTGCCACCCGCAGGCAGATCCGCCGGGGAAATAGCTCCCGAACCGGCACGGTGTCCTTGGTGGGTTCCTGGACATAACCGCGGACGGTGAATCCCAGCGCCCGGCCCTGGGTTGTTAGTAGCGCGAGACGTTCGGTGATCGCGTCGCGGGTGCGCCGGTCGGTGTATTTGGTCAGCGCGCCCAGCTCATCGAACTCGACCAGCTCCAGCGGATGCTCTGTGCTGATGGGCACGACCCGTACCTGGCCGGCGAATTCGGCCTTGCGGGCGGTCATCGCGTCAACCAGGTCGTCGAGTACGTCAAGGGCCTCAGCGCCGGTGACCGCGTAGCGGTGAAAGATCCGCCGCCCGTAGGCCAGTTCCATGCCCTTGGGGTCGATCCCAGAGACCCGGACCAGGCCATCGCGGATGGCAGGGGCGATGGACACCAGGGGACGCCAGGTCACCGAGTTCTTGCCCGCACCCGACTCACCCGCGGCCAGCAGGTGACTGGCCGGCCCGGCCAGGGGGATATGCCAGTCTTGGCCGTATTCGGTGCGGCCGGCCCATACCCGCTGTAGATCAACAGCTTCACCGGGGATCTTGGCTAGCTCGGCGAGATCTGGACAGGCCACGGGGTCGGCGAGCAGGTTGCGGCGCTGGAAGTCGATCGATACGACGTTGGGGCATAGTTCGCGGACTTGGCAGCGCGCCACCCCCCGGGCCGATGCCAAGGCGCGCGTGGCCTGGTCGAAGTCTTCCGGTTTTTGGCCGGGCACCAGCTGCACCTGGACCAGATCCCACGAGGCGTCCGAGCGCACTCCGATCACCTTGGGCAGCTGGGTGGTGCTGTGCTGGCGACTGCGACGCACGCCACGAACCAGGGGAGTCAAGGTCACCACGACGGGTGCGGCATCGTGTTTGGTGCCCAGGCCGCAGGCTTGAAGCCATTCGGGCAGCTTGGGTGCATAGACCGTCCAGCGCAGCCACCACGCCCGCAGATGCCGACCTGCCCAGGCATCGAAGGACACCAGATCGACTAAGCGCCAGCCGATCAGCACCGCCGCGATGACACTGACCGTGCAAACCAGCGACGGCCAGTCCCACCAGTGCATCCAGGCCACGACCGCCAGCACAGTCAGGCTAGTTCGCCATCGGGTGACGGCTTGGCGGATAGCCCACACCACAGCCTTGATCACTAGCCACAGTGCGAAGACCACCACGGCCGCTGCGGCGAGTGCTTCGGCGATTTTGATGAGTGCGTGGCCGATTTTGGCCAGCACCCACACCACGGCACCGAGCGCGGCGCCACCGGCAATCAATCCGGCGATGAGGTAGGTGTCCATCAGCGACCACCGCCGCAGAACCGATAAGCACTCGCGTCTGGTGCGCCCTCGACATTGATCCGTTGCTTGGGCGAGCATTTTTGGGCGTGCTCGTTGCGCCGTAGGCTCATGAGAGCTCCAGTTGTCTTGAAGGTGATGGGTGGAGCGGGGCGCCCGGCCGGCCTTGGTTTCCAGGCCCGACCGGCCGGGCGCCGCACTAAGGGGTGACAGCTGCTAGCCAGGCCGCCCACGCAGCCGAGGCCTCATCACAAGCGACCTCGTAGGCGCCGTAGGCCTCCTGCCAGCACACGAACGCGACACGCTCAGCCTCGGCCGCCTCCTCGCGAAGCTGCTCGGTCCGCCCATGGGTCTCTTTGAGCTGCGCCAGATCAGGGCTCATCGTGGAGGCGCTCATGACCCACCCGCCGACCCCGCACTCGTGGCTGCCCTGGTCGCGCTGGAGGGCGTGGCTGGCACCGAGACGATGGCGTCGGCCCGGAAGGCCACCCCGCCGCGACCGTCGATATTCCACGGGTTGGCGACCAGCTTGACCACCGTGACCGGCTGCCGCTTGGTAACTCGCGGTTGTCCGGCCGTGGTGACCTTGATGACCTCGGCGCCGGTTTCGTCCATCGCCACCAGCTCGGTGACGTGCAGCAGTTCACCGGTTTCCCGGTCGGTCTTTTGCCGCCCGTCGTTGTCGTGCTTAGGCTGTGGTGCGCGAGAGACTACGAACTCAACACTGTCGGTCTTGATTTCCAACTGCATTGTTTGCTGTTCCTCCGGGTCGTCGTGGCGGGGCTGTTTGACCCACACACCAATCAAACGACGAAACCCTCGGGTGCAGGTAGTCCGCGAACTAGTCCGCAACTAGTCCCGAACTAGTCCCGAATACCCAACCGCGGGAACCAGCACTGAAGGCGGACGGTCGATAAGACTGGCAACAGTCAAAACAGCGTTCGTTGAGTGCCTCACGATGACATGGCAAGCGCCGCCAACAGGTCAGCTGTTGAGTGCTGCGCGATAGTGGTCTAGCTCAGCCTGCATAGCGTTTTTGACGTTGTTGGGTTGGCTCAGTCCGTGACCCTCATCGGGATAAACGACAAGTGATACCGACTCACCGGCGGTGGCAACGAACTGTTGGACTTGCCCCAGTGGCGTCACCCTGTCTTGACCACCGTGCAAGGCCAGGATCGGGCAGCGGGCAGTAGTACCGGGGCGCAGCAGGGACCGATCGCGCCACGTCTCGGGGGGACCGAGGAGAAGGTCGGCATGATGCGATTGGAACTTCGGTGCGGCAGCGCGCCAGGCAGCGGGGTCGACGATGGCCGAACGGGCCGTCGCCGCCCGAAAATAGCTCGTGGTCGTCGCGGCCCGCAATGCGGTGTAGCCACCCGCGCTTGCCCCGCTGATGACAACGCGGGTCAAATCAAGGCTGTTGTCTTGTCCGACCGCGTTGACCGCGTCGATGCAGTCGGTGACGTCCAGGGCACCCCAGTGACCGCGCAGCGCGTTGCGATAGGCGCGGCCGTAACCCGTGCTGCCCCGATAGTCCACGTCAACGACGGCGAATCCGTGCCCGACGAAGAACTCCACCCAAGGATCCAGCCGTAATGGTGCGTTGGCGGTGGGCCCGGGATGTGCCCGGACCACCACGGGCACCGGCGCATAGGCCTTGTCTGATGAGGCGCGGTACACCGTGGCATACACCCCGCCTCTGTCCCGGGCGACGATCTCGACCACCTGCGGGCGTGGTGCCTGCTGTCCGGGCGTGACTCCAGCAGTGGTGGTCAACTCGTGACGCTGACTGCTGTCAAGGTCAATCACGCACACGGCGGGCAGGTGATCCGGGGATGACCCAATCAGCGCCATCCGTGTCGCGCCTGCCGCCAAATACGGCTTGATTGACGTATAGGGAAGTTCAACGGCGCGCACCTCGGGCTGGCGACGGTCCCAGATATTGAGTCGGGTGGCTCCGCCGTGCTGTGCCAGGACAGCGATCCGATCGTTGTCCACAAAAGCATAAGTGGAGTATCCGAATTCCCATTGCGCTGTGGCCAGCTCTGCCGAATCAAGGTGAATCAGCGAGACGATGTCGCCATTGGGGGCGCAAGCATAGAGATCCCACCAACCGGTGCGGTCGGACACGAAATGCAACACACCACCGGGACTCCATTCCGGCTGAAACACTGATTCATCCGGGCCGCCGGCAATATGCCGCGCCTTGCCCAGCGTGCCGTCCGCGCGGATCTCGGCGACCCACAGCCAGGTGCCATCCCAGGGCATCAGCGGGTGTCGCCAGGTTGTCCAGGCCAACATGTGTCCGTCGGGACTCGGCCGGGGAAAGGAGTAGAAATCCCAGCGCTGCGCCACTGGCCACGGGGCAGCCGAGCCATCGGCAGCAACCATCACCAGCTCGTTGGTCACCGATGCGTTGTTATGGCGCTCCCGCACGGCGACCACAAGCCCAGACCTACACAGGCGAAGGTCGGCATAACGGTGTTCACCCTGCGGGGGCGCCGCAGTGATCGCGCGCAACCCGGCCGCAGTGGCCCGCCAAATCTGCTGATCGTCAGCACGGACAAACCACACCCCATCGACGGTCGCCAAGTAAGCGCCGCCGCCGTACTCATGCGCAGACGACCCGACCGTCACACCAGCCGGCAAGACATCTTGGCCACCGCCCGCCCCGCGGGAGCGAAGCAGAACGTCACCACCGGATCGTCCCTCAATCCAGTACACGTCTTGCCCGACGAGCTGCACAGCATCCACCGAGGGCACACTCGGCCCGATGCGTACGGTCACACTGCTGCGGCTTTCAATGCCCGGACCTGATCATCAATGGCCGACACGACACGGAGATGACCCTCAGCGCGAAACAGTACGCGCAGTTCCCGAATCCGATGCAGACCCGCCACCGAACCGCGAGCAGCGAAAGTCTCCAGGGAGGTCAACGTCAATCGTTGCGCTTCGTCGACTTCTCCGCAGGCCAGCCGTGCAGTGGCCAGGCCAGTCTGAATTTCGGCGCCACGACGCTCACAAGACGCAGGCAACATGCGCAGGGCGTCGGTGAACGCCTCGGCCGCGCTGTCCGGCTGGGCAACGTTGAGCAGGCATGTCCCCGCATGCACGGCCAGACTGCCCGCATCGAAGTCATACATCCACTCATCGCTGCGACCATCCTGAGCTGCCAGCAGCGACCGGGCGTCATCCAGTACGGCCAATGCTTCACTAGCACGGCCGACTCGGGCCAGCGCATCGGCAGTCAACACGGTCAACCAGGACCGGGTTTGTTCAGAGGTAGAACGTCGGGCCGTCTGCTGGGCCTGGTCAAAAAAGTCCAGCGCTGAATCCGGGCGACCCTAGGCTCGTGTGACCAGACCCTGGTAGCCCAGAAGGTAGGACCGCAGGCCGGTGTTGGCCGATTCCTTCGCAGCCAGATTCGCCTGCCGATAGCAGTGACTCATGGTGTAGAGGTCACCCAGGTCGTACCACAACCACGCCGCAAAGCCTGCTGCCTCGGCAGCCGCCGAGGCGATCCGGTGGCGCAGCCTGTCGGGCTGGGGGCTGTCCAGCAACGACATCAGCAGCCCGACATGGGCCTGGACGTGCACCATCATCTCCGCCGAGGACAACTCGTGATACAGCCGCCGCTGCCGATCGGTGATCAGCTCAAGATCATCTACAACGGCGGTGCTCAGCCGCGAGGGGCGCCGAGTCGCATCGGCCAATCGTTCCCAATCA
>JAFAWY010000038.1 GCA_019241525.1 Pseudonocardiales bacterium | reverse complement strand
ATGACAGAACCATGGCGGGTAGATGGGGACAAGCGCAGCCCAGCGTCACTGATTCGTCGCCGGCTGGAGCGGCGATGATGACGGTCTCTTCCTCTGGCCCGAAGCATCTGGATGGGTTCGGAGATACCGGGTTTCCCTTCATGCCTTAGATAGCGGTCGGCATCATCCTGCCGGATTTCGTGACTGCCTTTGTTGGTACGTATTTGCCATACCTGCCCTCCGTCTTGTCCGGGAGCAGGACGACCCGATCGCCCCGCGCACTGAGAAACTGTTGCTGCGCCGTAGCCGTCGCCGGGTTGATATTCATCAAACTTCAGCTACCACGCTGTGACAAACACCGCTCCACGTCGCGCTCCATCCTGGCACCGGCAATAAATCGATTGATGACGCCGCCTAGCCCAGCATGCAGCGACGTCTGTCCTGAGGACGGTGCTGTTGGGTATTGCTGATCAGATCAAGGTGTGTCCGTTGTGAGTAGTTTGTGCGTTCTTAGATCGCCTGCCTGCTGGATGGTGTTTACCGGCGGGTCGCATCCTGCCTCGGACCCGTGCGCCGCCGGCAGGCTGTGGTCGAGACATAGCAGTGGCCATAGCGTGTCGCCACGTTGCCAGGCGCCGGACTCTGAGCGACCCAGGGCGGATGTTGTTGCTGTCGATAAGCTTTCCGTTAGCCCGACCGTGCACATGCGCACGAGGAGGACCAGGGACAGGTGGCTATCAGATATGACGCGCCTGGCGGGCAAGCCGACCTCGTCGGTACCTACGATCACGAGACCCTTGGTTCTTGGGGCGCGACCTCGCTGGCTGCTACCTGCCCGGGTGACGATTTCTTCTCGTGCAATCCGAAGCGACTGCTCCGCCTGACCATTGAACGCCCTGCCACCGGCGCCTATGTGGTGTTGGTAGCCGGAGAGCTGGACATGCTCACCGTGCCGCTGCTCGAAAGATGCCTCTGCAACCAGCTCGCAGCGACCCCCGAGCATCTCATCGTTGATCTGCAGCCGGTGCGCTTCCTTGGCTCTAACGGGCTGACCTGCCTCCTGCAGGCACGCCAGCTGGCCCAGCGGATCCCTGGGACCGAACTGCATCTCAGCGGATTGGTCAACCGCGTGGTCCAGCGTGCACTGGATATCACCGGAGTGCGCGGACTGTTCAACTGCTTCCCCACGCTGGCCGATGCCCGTGTCGCCGTGGGGCAGACGACGGGCAGCCCGGCCGTTGACTTACCACCGACACCGGCTCCTCGCGTCGGCGATCTCACCGACCACTCCCCGGCGCCCGTGCCGGACAACGTCACCGGGCCCGCGGTGCTGGCCGCGGTGTGGTGCAGCTCAGCGGCAACTAACTGGACACTCGAGCTTCGCGAGGTCATCTCCGATGATCTGTTCGGGGCGCTCGTGGACTCGATCAACACCGGAGTTCCGGTCTCCCAACCAGCACCACACGCGCTGGTCGCCGAGCTGGTCATGGCCCGCGGGTTCTGGTTTTTTTGCGAGTCACCCAGTGGTCCGCGCACCAGCGACCGGTATCACTTTGGTTACGTGTCCACGGACAACGAGCCGTAACGGCCGCCAGATTTGCAGAGCTTGGCGCTATCGACGCGCATTTTGCCATGTTTAACGATCACCAGGGGTTGGCACTCCTTTCGAACGGGTTGAGCCGGACGGTGTTGTGGGCTCTCACCGGGGTCGCGAAAGCGTCATCTGACCGCTGGGTCGATGAGCTCGCTTGTGGTGGTCGCCACCCAGTCCGGAACAGCAGGGGACGACGTCATGATCCCGTGACGAGGAGAGCGAGTAAGCAATGCTGGTAGAGAACGAGTTCGAGGTTGCTGCACCCCTGGAGCAGGTGTGGGAACACATGCAGGACGTACCGCGGATTGCTCCGTGCTTGCCGGGCGCTGAGCTCATCGACGTCAACGGCGACACCTACAAGGGCCGAGTGACGACCAAGATGGGCCCAGTGAAACTGCAGTTCATGGGCACGGCCAAGATCGTTGAGCGAGACGAAGCAGCTAAGCGGATCGTGATGGATGCGTCCGGCTCGGAGGAAAAGGGCAAGGGCCAGGCCCAGATGCGGGTGACGTCGACGATGGCGGGTTCAGGAAATTCGACCCGCGTGAAGGTGGCCCAGGATATCCAGCTTTCCGGCGCGGCTGCCCAGTTTGGCCGGGGCATGGTCCAGGACGTCACCAGCGTGTTGATGAGGAGCTTCGCCAAGTGCCTCGCTGACGACATCGGCCGCTCCGCCCGAGGTGAGGAGGCTGTGCGTCGCGAAGCTGTACCCGTGAAGGGATTCAGCATCGCCATGCAGGCGTGGGTGACGGCGATGAAACGATTCTTCGGCCGGCTTTTCGGCATGGGCGGGACAGGATAATTCGCCGCTGGACAGCCCGCTGACCTCTACCGGAGTAACATGCCCATCGGCGCATACAAGGACGGCTTTCAGGGAGGCCAGAAGTGACGCAGTACAGCAAGGGTACGGTGCTCACTTGCGCGCATGAGGGATGTGACTGCCGAGTCCTCATTCAAGAGGAATGTCACTGTCCATCCGGCGATCGAAGTTACACCTGCTCCTGCGGTGCACCTTTGGTCGAGGCGAGTGACGCCAAAGCCAGCGCTGGATAACTTGGTTCAGCTTGCCGAGCATTCCGGCGCGGCGCAAGCCACACACGATGATCGCGGTTTGGGTGCCCTCGAAGACTGAATATGTCACCCGAGGCACCCAACTCGTGATCAACTTTGCCGGTCAGCGGAGCTCCGGCGCGAGAACGAGCGCAAATCCGTCCACAGGTAATCCCGGAGCTATACACATAATGTGGACATCTCGCCGGCGAGGCGAGGCTTAGGGTGTCGCCTCGTGAGTCTTACGCCGATCTATGACCAGCTCCGCGGCGAGCGCATCAACGCAGATGTCCCAGCTACGGATGTCGGCACGAGCGATGCCGCTGAGTCCGAGCCGATGCCGTCGCCGCGGCGAAGGATGACCGGCGAAGCAGCACGCATCACGCCACTATTCAGCCGCCCACCAGATCCAGTGGATGAGCCCAGCGGGACAACGGTCACCTCCGTGCGCCCAACCCGGCCACGGAGCAGGTGACTATCTACGTTGCGAACAACCCCATTCAGCCCCGGGGCGGGTCCCAATGGGTAGGAACTCGTCGCATCTTGCCGTCACAGGCACACGGCTCAGTATTCACCGTCCGGGATCTCTGCGACGGCGGCGAAGCTATGGGTGCACGCGGCGGTGGGGAGAGTTCTTGGCGATCCGGCCCAGGTTCGTTGCTGGGTACTGGATCGTGGCTCGACCGGGCAGGGGGTGGCACGGCAGGACGGAGAACAATCGCTGGACGAGTCACCGGCTGCTGGCGTCCCGCAGGTGCAGCACCAGAAACCGGCTGAACCACCGCAGCAGGCTGCCGGGCAGCGGCGGCAGGAGGTGGTGCCACCACCGGTTGGGGAGCCGCGGCTGGCTGCTGTGGTGTTGCAGCCGGTTGCGGAGCGGGGACCAGGTTCGGCTGCTGTGCCGCGGCGTGCTGGTTGACCGGGTTAGCCTGCGGCACCAGTGGTTCGACCGGCGGGGTCCGAAACATCCCAGCGGTGGCGGCTGCTAGGCCCACGACAGTCACGCCACTCGCCACTAGAGCCACCACGGTGCTACGCAGACTGAGCACGATTTCCCCCACGCCTTGCCAATTCTTGTACTACCCATTAGCGATGCCAGACCACGTTCTGTTAGCACACAGCAGAAATTGGTCACCCTCTTCACAGCGTGACGAACTGCAGACCACGGCGGTTCAGCGCCGGCAGTACGTTGCGCAACGACTCGAGAGTTTGGGCCCGATCACCGCCGCCGTCGTGGCACAGCAGGATATCCCCTGGCCGGGCGGTAAGGAGCCGGTTGGTGACCGTGTCGCTACCCGGTCGAGACCAGTCTCGCGGATCAACATCCCAGCCCAAGGGCACCAACCGCAGGCTGGCTGCCGCGGCCAGGACGCCGGCCCTCCAGTCCCCGCCGGGCGCACGGAATAGCCGAGGTGTCACCCCGCTCGCGTTGATGATGGTTTCCTGAGCATCAGCAATCTGTTGCCGGATTGCTGTCATGCTGCGGGCACCAAACGGTTGCGGATGGGTCATGCTGTGATTACAGACGCTGTGGCCTTCGGCAATGATCCTTTTCACCAATTCCGGATACGCCTTTACCTGCTTGCCGACCAGCGAGAACGTCGCCCGGACCCGGTTACGGCGCAGCAAGTCCAACACTTGCGGGCTCCACAGCGGATCAGGGCCGTCGTCGATGGTCAGCGCGATGGCATCGGTCGACACCGCAGGCAGCACATCACGGACATGCCTGCGCGGCACGCCAGCGGCAGCACCGTTGGCTAACGGATCACCGGGAGCGACGGCAGCGGTCGCGGGTATACCAAGGGCCATCGCCCCGGCGACCACCGCAGCCTGGGCGGTCCACGTGAGTATCCGCCGCCTGGGCAGCGTGTCCACGGCCCGACACCCTACGCGCCCGGCCACAGGCCGGTTCACCCCTCTTAATCTTCCCATTAATTGAGAAATAACTCCCGAATTGTGAAACACAGGCATAGTCTACCGGGAAGAGGAGGTCAGACCCATGCAACTTATCGAGTGGGACGCTCGCGCCTACGATCAGCTGCCGCTGCCCCACCAGCGATGGGGCAGCGCAACGATCCGTCGGTTACGGCTCGCGGGCGATGAGACCGTCCTGGAGCTCGGCAGCGGTACCGGTCGAGACGCTGAGCTGCTCCTTGACGCGCTGCCAGCCGGTCGGGTGGTCGCTGTCGATGGATCCGCGCAGATGCTGGCTCAGCTACGCCACCGGCTGGCTGGGCGGATGGACCGGGTCACCGTGGTGCGCGCAGACCTCCGCGAGCCGCTGATCCTCGACGAACCGGTGGACGCTGCGCTCAGCGTGGCTACCCTGCACTGGCTGCCCGACCATGACGTGGCGTTCCAGACTGTGGCGGCAGCACTGCGACCCGGCGGTCGCTTCGTCGCGGAGGCGGGCGGGGCGGGCAGTGTCGACCGCGTGCGCGCGGCACTGCGTACCATCACCGGTGACGATGGCGGGCAGTGGTGGAACTTCGCCGGGGTCGATCAGACCACCTGCCGGCTGCAGCGGGCTGGGTTCACCGGTATCACCGTGGACCTCGTGCCCGACTTCGCGATCCTGGACAGCAGCGAGCAGTTCGAGGCCTACCTGGCCACCGTCGTACTCGGTGCCCAACTACGTGAGCTGCCGGCACCCCAGCGCCGCCCGTTCGTGCATGCGGTGGCTCGGGAAATGGGTGAGCCGGTCATCGATTACGTACGCCTGCAGATCGACGCCATGCGCGCCTAACCTTTATTCTCCTAAGCTGGTTTGGTGCCTGCGCGGGAGCTGCTCGTTGAGCCGGGCAGGCTAGCGGCAGTGGCTGCGGTGCTGCAGGTGGCCAAGGCCAGCCAGGAAGCGTTAGACCGGCTCGCGGAGCTGGCCGCGATCGTGATGGACGCCCCGATCGCCCTGGTGAATGTGATTGATACCCAGTCGCATCTGGTGGGCCAGTTCGGGCTCACCGAACCATTTGCGACATCGCGACAAGTGTCGGTCGACACCACTTTTTGCCCGTCTGCTTGGTTTGTCGAACAACCGCTCTATATCGAGGACGCCGCCGAGGATCCCAGCTTCACCGACCGGCTAGAGGGGTTCGCGCTGGATTTCGCCGCCTACGCGGTGTGCCCGCTTCGCGACGCCGACGGGCATGTGATCGGCAGTCTGTGCGCTGTCGACACTCGCCCGCGCCGGTGGCGGCGGGTGGACCGCCGAGCGTTGGAGGCGCTGGCCACTTCAGTGGTCAACGAACTGGCGCTGTACCAGGACATCGATCGCCGCGGGCGATTGCTGGACGCCTTCGCCGCCGCACCGGCCGCGATCGCAGTAACTCGCGGGCCGCGACACCTGGTCGAGTACTGCAATCCGGCCTACCGCGCGTTGTTCGGGACCCCGCCTTTAGAGACGCCGGTCAGGCAGGCGCTGCCGGCGCTGCCGGACGAGTTCTTCTTCCTGATGGATCAGGTACTGGCCGGTGGAGACGTGTACCGGCGCACCGAGGCACCGCTGACCATGACCTGGCCCGGCGAGCAGCACCCCCGGGAACGCTTCTTTGACTTTTCCTACTCGGCGATTGCCGGTACCGCCGATGAGGAAGTTGACTATCGTGGAGTTCTCGTGGTGGCGGTTGAGGTCACCGCCCGGGTCCTGGCCCGCGTCGAGCTGGAACGCCATGCCCGTCGTCAGGAGCTGCTGGCGCGGGCCAGCGCAGCGTTGAGCCGCAGCCTGGATCCGACCGCAGAACTGCAAGCACTTGCCCGTGTCGTCGTCCCCGAACTCGCTGATCTGTCCACGGTCCACCTGCTTGCCCGGCCTACTGCCCCGGGCGCCGATCCGCCGCTGCCGGTGGTGACCGATCGGGTGGCCGTCGCCGGCGCGGCCGGTGTCGTGCTGCCTCCCAAGCTGAGTGGCCTACGGTGGTACGGCAACGGTGATCCGATCACCGCCGCCATTCGGCAGGGCGACCTGGTTGGCGTACCTGTGTCCGGGGCACAGCCGCCGGAGTGGTCGCACAACACTGGATCGGTGGCCACGTTCGACGGTGGCCTGCGCCACTTGGTGGTCGGCCCGGTCCTCGTGCACGGTCTCGTGGTCGCGGTGGTGTCCTTTGCCTTGCAGGCCGACCGGTCGTTGTGGAGTGACGACGATCTCCATGCATTGCGGCAGATCGCCCGCTACGCGGGGATCGCCTTGGAACACGGCCTGTCCTACCAGGCGACCCGTGAGTCGGCATTGGTACTGCAACGCAGCCTGCTCATCGAACCACCCACTGTCGAAGGGGTGCAGATCTGCGCCCGCTACCGTCCGGCCGGGCGTGATGAGGTAGGCGGCGACTGGTACGACGTCTTCCCGCGCAGCTACGACCAGCTCGCGGTGGTGATCGGTGACGTCGTGGGCCACGACATCACCGCAGCGGCGGCAATGGGTCAACTAAGTGCGACGTTGCGATGCCTGGCGCTGGACCGTGACGACGGGCCGAGCGCCATCCTCGACCGGCTGGCAGCGATCAATGCCCGGCTGAGCATCACGCCATTCGCCACCCTGCTGTTCGCCACCCTTACTCGGCTCGCTGACCACTGGATCATGCGCTGGGCCAGCGCCGGACACCCACCACCCTTGCTGCTCACGTCCGGCGGCGTTCACATGCTGCCACGGGTCCGCGGTTCCGCTCTGGTCACCACAGAGACCCCGCCGAGGGGCGAGGCGCAGATCAACGTGGCGGTCGGGTCGACGCTGTTGTTCTACACCGACGGCCTGATCGAATGGCGGGGCCGCGATCTGACAGACAATCTCAACGCGTTGATGGCGCGAACCGCAGCGTCGCAACACAGCGTCATCGAGCCGCTGTGTGATGACCTCCTTGCCGACGCCCCGACCGACGACGACATAGCCGTGTTGGCTATCCACCTGGTGGACCGTCGACACGGCTCGTGAGCGACGATGTACCGACCTCACAACTAAGTGAGGTCGTCGAATTCTCCTGCCTTGACCCCCCGGATCCAGGCATTCATCTCAGCACGGGTAAACAGCACCATTCCCTCATCCGGGTGGTTACTGTTGCGTACCGCGATGTGTCCGTTCGGTAATACGGCGACCTCCACACAGGTGCCGTTGTTGCCGCTGAAGCTGCTGGTGCGCCAGAGAGTGACAGAGGAGGCTGAGAGGGTCACAGTGCGTCTCCGACATTCATGATGCAAGCATCGATTGGATCAGTGCAATGGACCGCTCGGGACTAAGGGCGGCCCGTTGCAGGTCTTTTGCAACCATGTTATACGTCTCTACTTGTTCTGCATCCTGAAGATAAAGAGCGCCGTCGTGGAGCTCGACATATCCGATGGACCGGACATTCTCGAAACCGAGCACCACGAACTGACCGGTGAGCGCGGTATGCGGGCCGTCTTCTGGCCGTAGCACCTGGATAGTAACTGTGGGTAGTTCGGCCAGGGTGCGCAAATGCCGCAGCTGCGCCTGGCGTAGCTGCGGGCTGCCCACCGCAAGCCGCAATGCGCTATCGGTGACGACAGCATGGAGCTTGAGTGGCCGCTCCGGATCGGTAAGCCGGCGGGTCCGGGCAATCCGGAAGCCGACGAACCGCTCACTGTGGTCGGCGCGCACCCTGGGCGTGTTAGCCGTGACCGCAGTCGCGTACTGCTCGGTCTGCAGCAGGCCCGGAATGATGATCGGCTCGAACACGAACTCGCTCTCCGCGAGGCCTTCTAGGCCGACGAAAGTCTTCAGCCAGTCCGGCACCACCTGACCCCACGGTGCCCACCAGGAGGCTTCGTCGGCGCGGCTGGTCAACGAGATAAGCCGGTCGATGTCTTGTTGATCGACCTGGTATGTCATCAGTAGCCGGGCAATATCGTCTGGGTCCTGCTGCTGGCGCCCGGTTTCTAGGTGGCCGAGTTTGGCCCGGCTGATGCCGCTGTGATCACTGGCCTCGGTCAGCGAGAGCTTGGCGGCGTTGCGGTAACGCGCCAACTCCACGCCGATCAACCAGCGCAGCGGCGCTGGATCTCCGCGCGACACCATGTCATGCCGCCGGAATTGTCATGAGACGTCTCATGTATAGTCCCCCGCACGATACACGTCGAACCGTCCGATAAATACCCACGGTCCTGACCATGCAACGAGCGTCGCGTGCAGGGGTGCCGGTTTGTCCGGGAAGATCACCCAGAAGACCTGTTGTACCAAATTGTCGGGAACGTCCGAAGCGGCGACGGCCCGCCCGTACCCTCCCCGAAAACGGGCGGAGCCGTCGCCTTCCACACCACTGGGGGAATCAACTGTGGAGCAGGTGCCGCAGGACCGTCCGACTCGATCAGAGTCGAGCTTGACCACCGGCACGCGACCGCGTAGCAATCTGCGCTCAGCCGGCCTGCGGGTGCCTGATCCACAGTTCTCCACCAGGAGCACGGGTAACCGTGCGGCGAGCACCCTCATACCGTTGGCTGGCGCTGGACACCCGCCCGAGCCCCAGATTGACGCGGTCGAACGCCCTGCGCAGCGGCGAGGTGTGGAGCAGCTGCGGTGGGCGCGCTGCCCTGATCACGACCAGCTACACCTGCTGCACCCTGCCGACGTGACTATCGCGACCGTTCGCGGTTATACCCGGGCGTTGTGCGGACAGCAGGTTATGGCGGATGGCCTCATGATCAACAACATTGCAACTGGCGCGTTGTGCATGGCGTGCGTCGTCGCTGCATCCTCATGATGGTCGGTGGCGTGCGGCTCAGCTGAGGTAGCCCTCGACCTCATCAACCGGGCGGACTTGGGCGTCGTCGGGATCCTGCCCGGCGGCCGCGCGGGCTCGACGTTGCCGCAGCAGATCCCAGCACTGGTCGAGCTGCTGTTCCAGCGTGGTCAGCGCAGCGTGTTCCTCCTCGGTGGTCAGCTCACCTTGCGAGAGTCGCCTGCGCAGGGCGTGTTCAGCGTCGACCAGCTCGTGGATGTGCTGCAGCACGTCTCGTTCCTCGACCATCTGGAGCGACCTCTCGTCAGCGTTATGCGGGGCACCCGCACCCGGCGTCAGGCGGGCGCACCACGCAGGGCGCCCGTGCTCCCAGTGCCTACGCTAGTACCCCATGGTGCCGGTCGGGTCGAAGTGGCCGTGACCGATGGTCTTGCCGCTCCCCTGAACACTGTCCCCCGGGACGCCTGGTTGTCCTGGCTTGCCGTCCGGTCCGGCCTGGTCTGTACCGCCGGTGCCATCAGCAGGGCTGGCGCTGAGTAGGGACAAAACGGTGCGGGCTGGCAATAGCGTCACGTGCTGTTGCGCAAGTTCGACCAAACTCATCGGGTGAGACATAGCAGGCTCCTATATAGGCGGGCAGTGCCGATTGGTGCGCCATCTACGGTGCCCAGCGCGTACGTTGGTGAGCAATCAGTAGCCGTACGTAAACCTTTCGGCTCAGGTACGGACAGTCCGGAGTGACTACCCCAAGCCGGGTGGGTATCTCGGTGCCGACTTGGCGACATCGAGGAGGCTGGGATGCGTCCGATCGACGAGCAAACCGTGCTGGTCACCGGAGCCACGAGCGGCCTCGGACAGCACTTGGTCCAGCGGCTGGCTGCGGCGGGTGCCACCGTCGTTGCTCATGGCCGCGATATCCAGCGCTTGCACCGCACCCGCGAGCAGATCCGTGCGGCGACCGGCCACGAGGTGGACATCATCCAGGCGGATCTTGCCGACCTGGCTCAGGTCCACCGGCTCGCCGACGAAGTGCTGGACCGTTACCCGCAGCTGCATGCGCTGGTCAACAATGCCGGGGTCGGGTTCGGTGCGCCGGGTGCCGCCCGCGAAGTCAGCGTTGATGGCATCGAATTACGCTTCGCGGTCAACCACCTGGCGAGCTACCTCCTGGCCCGGCGGCTGGCCGACCGGCTGGTTGCCTCCGCCCCGTCCCGCATCGTGCAGGTTGCTTCCGCTGGCCAGCTGGCACTGGATCCGGATGATCCGTTCACCGAGCATGGCTACGACGGTGTCACCGCGTACCGGCGTTCGAAGCTCGCCCAGGTGATGGCCAGTTTTGACCTGGCCGCTGACCTGGTCGGTACCGGCGTGTCCGTCAACGCGGTCCACCCGGCCACGTTCATGGACACCGCGATGGTCCGCGAGGCCGGGCAGGCTCCGGTCAGCACCGTTGAGGAGGGTGTCGACGTCGTATGGTGGTTGCTGACCGATCCCGACCTGGACCGGGTCAGCGGCTACTACTTCCACGGCAGCAAAGAGGCCCAACCCGACCCGCAAGCCGACGATCCCGCGGCGCGTGCTTGGCTACGCCGCTTGTCCGATTCCTTGATAACCCGCTAACGCCGATACGGCGCGGCGGAATGTGGTCCAGCAATCGGCTGCTGGTTGTGACGAGCAAGTGAGCTGGGGTACGGGTGCCGACGTTTGCTGTGGAGGGGCCTATTCGCGCAAGGGAATGTCGGCCCATAAGAACTGGCGTCGGCGGGGCGGCACTCACCGATGTGAGTTGCGACCACCGCCGACGCCGACCCACTACAGGCCTAGGTCGAGGAAACGCCCTTTGGGGTTGTAGCCACAACCGTCGTTGTAGCAGTAGTAGGCACCGTAACGGCGGTAGAAGTAGCCACTGGGCCGGTAGGCCCCCCCGTGATGCCAGTCGTAGCCATCGTAGTGGTCATGGCCTTCGTATCCATGGCCAGCACCCTGTGTGAAAATCTCTGCAATCCTCATGCCCGCTCCTTCGATGCGGTAGCGGAGCGTAGACGCCAGTAACCCCGGACAAGCTTGGGCAATGCACGTGCATCTATACGAAAGCAACGATCGATCGCGCTGCCTTGCAGGATACGATCGAATCGTCATGTGCGTGCCGGACAAAATCTCACGGCATATTACGGGCAGTGCCCCCCGGTATCGCCCCCCGGTCTCGACACCGGCAGCTCGTCATCGCACAGTCAGCAATCCCCCCGGTTGTCCGACTGGCCTCCTTACTCCCCGTGGTCACGTGCGTATCAAAAGTAAGCGATCCTGCCGGTGATTTCAACGTTAACTTTGCGTAGCAGTCTCTTACTCTCCGTAACAGCACACCCGCTGGCGGTATGGGTAGGGTGTGCGCCGGGGCCACAGTGCAGAGTTGTGTTGCTCGCCTGGAACGCTGCTGACCGATCGTTTGTTAACGACTCATGAGACGTCTACTGAGTCATTCACATCGGTATCGCGATGTGTTGTTCAATGTTTGTCCGTGTCGGCGTGGCGATGACTAAAAGCGTAAGTCCACCACCGAGGTCGTCTTAGACTGCGCGGGCGAAAGGCTCCGTCCTGCCCGTCTCGGCTAAGGCACTCAGTCGGGCAGGCGGTCCTGTGAGGAGGGGAACGCTACATGCAGCACGGGGCGGGGACCGGACGTAAGGGACACGTCCGTGCGTGCCTGGATCTTGTTTCTTCGACGCGCGTCATCTCTATACCGATCATGACGAACGGGGGAGTAGGCACGTGAGCGAGCTGTGGTCGGACGATTTTGAGGTCCTGCACTGGGTCATCGAGCGATTCCAGCGCACCGGGCACAGTATCGAGGTTGGCGAGGCGCTGAGAGTTTTTCCCGAGGAGCAGTACGACAGCGTACGAAACTCCTTGGTGCGCTTGAGTAGCCATTCCTACATGATCACAGTCAACGGTGGTGGACACGGGCGGGAAGTGCCCACGGGGGCGCCAGTAATGAATGAGGCCACTGACCGCACGCTTCGTCTGGTGAGCGGGTCATCCGATAATGCCGAATTGCTGGCCGATCGGATCTTGGCGGTGCTCGCCGAGGCTGCGGTGAACGAGGAAGATCCCGAGACACGGTACCGGCTCGAGGCCGCACTCAGAGGTATCTGCGGCATGACCCGAGACGTGCTGGTCGAGGTGGTCGCCGCGGCAGTGGCGCGGTCAACGGCTACCCCCGCTCAGGGACGGCCGCGCCACTATGACTACGAGACGCTCGCGCTGGATCACGCTGAACAGCGCAGGACTGCCACTAACTAAACGCTACGTCAAGATCACCATAAATCGTACGGATCCGTGCTCAGGCCGCGACTGACCGTCTCAGCACATGATTGACGTGTCAGGGAGCCCGTAATGCTGCTCTGGATACCGGTGCGGCCCGCATCCGTGAGTGGCTTCTGCCGCTGTTCGACCACGTGGCACCGATGCCCTACGCCCACGTCGAGTTGCAGCACCTGCTCGACGAGGCCAACGCCTGGAGGCTGAGTTGCTACGAGAAAGCCCTCTACCTCGACGAGTTGCACGATGACGTCATCACGGTGCTGACCCGGCACGCGTCAGGCGATAGCTGGCCACTGTCGCGCGCAATGATCATCCCGTTAGATGGCGCTTACCAGGATGTCGTCGATCACGACACGGCATGGGGCGGGAGCCGAGCCGGGTACGGGATCGTCATCATCGGGTTGGCCACCACGCCGGAACAGCTGGACACCGAACGGGCCTGGGTGCGGTCGTTGTGGGAGGCCCTCATGCCATACGCCAGCGGTATCGGCGCCTATGTCAATACCCTTGCGCAGTTCGAGGATGACCGGGCGCGGGCTTCCTACGGACCTGCCAAATACGAACGGCTGGCCCGGATCAAGGTGGTCTACGACCCCGGCAACGTCTTCCACCGCAACGTGAATATCAAACCAGCGTCGCCATCGGCATCCCGGTAGCGCGCACGGGTTCACCATGCACGTCGCGGTTGATTGTGCTGGTTAGGGGCGCAATCTGTGGATCTCTGTGGTGTTTGTTTCCTGTTCGGAGTTTATCCACAGCAGGAGTACACAGCCTGTTGATGCATTCGCCGGTGATGGGGTCTCTACGGTGTCGCGCCGTGGGTCATACGCCGATTTATGATCAGCTGCGGGGTGAGCGGATCAATGCCGATGTCCCGACAAATGATGTTGATTTGCACCGCGATGGTTCCGCAAGCAGGCATCGCCGCGGGGCGGCTGCACCGGACGCAGCACGCCTGCTGGGGCAGAGCGGACCGGGCACGGAGGACGTGGCCGGTCACCACCGGCGGGTGGAGGCATACCCTGCGGCTGCTTTGACAGGTGACGAGCTGGGCACCGTGGGAGTGAATGGATCTTTCGCAGGTGTCGTGGAGGCTGGTGGGCGAGCAGGGCCCCGGCACGCCCGGGGTGGTTGTCGAGACGGTGAGCAGCTGCCGGATTCTGCGGCGGTGAGCAGGTCAGAGCCCAGGCACCAGCTACGGCACCCGTGAGGAGGGCTTGAGGTGGACCGATGCCGTTGACCCCTGCTGATGTGCGCAACTTTACGTTCAGCAAACCGCCAGCAGGCCGGCCTGGCTACCACGAAGACGAGGTCGATGATTTTTTAGACCTGGTGGAGGCCGAGTTGGTCCGCTTGCTCCAAGACAACGCCGAGCTGCGTGCCCAGCTGGCGCAGCTCGACGAGCAGCTACGCACGCTGAGCACCGAGACCCCAGCCGATCCTGGGCCACCGCGGCCTCCGGGGCCGGTGACGACGCCCGTGCGGCCATTGATCACTTTACAGACCGTGCCCGATACAGAGCACGACCTGCGGGCGGCGCGGGTGCTGGTCCTCGCCCAGGAACGGGCCGACCAGTTGACCGAGCAAGCCCAGGTCACGGCCGAGCAGACACTTAGCCAGGCTCGCACCGATTCCGAGCAACTGCTCACCAATGCCCGCAACGAGGCTGAAGACCTCATCCACCAGGCACGAACCGAGGCAAAAACGATCCTGCAGGACGCTCGCACGACAGCCCAGACCCTGCAACAGCAGTCCCAGAACAGGGCGGCATCGCTCACGGAGGAGGCGACCCGCCAGCGCACCGAGATACTGGACGCACTCAACCAGGACAAGACCCTGCTGGAAGATACGATCGACAAACTGCGGGCCTTCGAGCTGGAATACCGCACGCAGCTAGCGACCTACTTGCATTCCCTGCTCCATCAGCTTGACGGTCTGGAAACCGCGCCACTCGCCGAGCAGGTGCACACCCCGCAGGACCTTGTCGGCTCTGGTCTGGATAAGCGCGGTCAAACAGGGCAGTGACTCTCGACGCGTGGCACAACTCGGGCCCACGGCTTCATTTTTTACTGAATAGATCAAATGCTCGGCCGTCAGTCCGGTATCCTCTCTCGGGTGCGAAGGACCGGAGTAATCGAGGATGCTCGGGGCCTAGGTCTGCATGATCACGTGTGTTGGGCTTATGACGATCTCAACGATTTCCGGTGCAGGGCTCGGGAGTTCTTGGCCGAGGGCCTCGAGCTAGGCCAGCAGGTCTGGTATGTCGCTCCTGGTGATGTTGAGACGTTGGCCGACGACCTGCGCGACCTTGATGGGATGGCCCTGGCCTTGCAGGTGGGCGCTGCGCGCGTCGTCTCAGTTGAGAGCGCTTACCCGGCAGGTACGGTTGTCGAGCCAGCTGCCCAAGCGCAAGCGTTCGTGACCGCAGCAATGCAGGCGCGGATGCTCGGCTTCAGCGGTCTGCGAGTTGCTGCCGATACCACTCCGCTGGTGCGTACGCGAGGCCAGCTGGAGGCGTTTGCCCGCTATGAGTGCGTGGTTGATCGCTGTATAGCCAGCCATCCGTTGTCCGGAATGTGTGCCTACAACCGTCAGGAGCTGGGCGAGGAAGTGATCGCGCAGTTGGCCTGCTTGCACCCGAATATCAACGGCAGTACGGCGCAATTCCGGTTGCATGCCTCAAACCATGCCGCGGCTTCGCTGAACGGTGAGTTGGACATGACCACCGTTGAATTGTTGTCCCTGGCCTTGCAGCGCGCTGATTTGCAGCCAGACGGTGGTGAGGTGGTTATCGATGCAGCCGGTCTCACCTTTATCGATCATCGCGCTCTGCTCATGCTGGCCGATCGTACCCGGCGCACGCATGCGACAGTCGTGTTGCAGACTGACTGGCCAGGCGCCGCCCCGCTGGTCGAATGTCTCGACATAAAAGAAGTTCGTGTGGAACCGCCGGGCTGGCGCTAGGAGCGGCTCAGCGTGTTCCATGAAGCTGCCTTCTACAGCTCAGAGGATGAGCTGCTCAACATTGCCGTACCCTTTCTGGAAGCGAGCTTGGAGACCGGCGCGCCATCCATGGTGGTCCTCAACGAACGGGACAGCGAGCTGATCCGTTCGGTGATTCCGGATACGTCACAGCTATCATTCCTTCGTGATCCGTACCTCCGGCCGGCCAGCGTCATCAAGTCGGTGCAACAGGTACTGACCGGACAGATGTTTGACGGCACCGAGCAGATCCGCATTCTCGGTGAGGTGCCACATCCGGGCATGGGAATGCCGTGGGAGTGGTGGGCACGCTATGAAGCCACCATCAATCATGCTTTCGACCAATCCCCGCTGTGGGTGCTGTGCCTGTATGACCTTCGCATCACCTCCGGTGACGTGCTCAACGACGTGACTCAGACCCACCCCTACCTGATGACCGCTGACGGCCGTCGTACCGTCAACAACCGTTACCTCTGTCCCGAGGTGTTCCTGACCCGGGCACGACCGACCTACCCTGATCCGCTGGAAGCTGCATCACCCCTTGTTGACCTGGTGGATCCGATGCCCCTGGCCGCCCGCCAGGCGGTACGGGAAGCCGGCGCGAGCACCCGTTTGCCGGTCGCCGATGTCGAGGGCCTGGTGATCGCGGTGTGCGAGGCGCTGACCAATTCGATTTGTCACGGTCGGCCACCAGTCCAGCTCCGCCTGTGGGCTAACCCGGACCGGGTGGTGGTTACGGTCACTGATCGCGGCGGGGGGCCTGCAGACCCCTTCGCCGGGCTACTACCAGCCGCAACTGGACCGCCAGGCGGCCTGGGTCTATGGCTAGCCCATCAGCTGTGCAGCCTCGTCACCCTCGACAAAACCAAGGACACTTTCACCGTCCGGCTCGTCGCCGGTCAACCCGCGAGCTGCCACCCTGATGTCCGCGTTGCTTAGCAAGGCGGTTGTTGGCGCGCCAGCCTGTGGTTAGTTTCACCTAACCTAACGGTGGGTCGCCTGTGCGGGGTAAGGATCGGCAGGCCAGGTACACCAGGACGTGAGCGTGGTTGCGCAGAGGTCCGCCGACGGTGGCTCTCCAGCGCTCTGCTGCGCTCGCCTGGTTACGAACAGTTAATCGGCCCTACCTCTAGCGCAGCGTCATCACCTTGACACGCAAGCACGTGTGCGTAAATCCTGGCGCCGCGGAGGGGAGTACCCACCCGGTCGAGATCGTCAATACGGCAGTCCTTACGACGGCCCGGTCTCGGCGCCACCGATAAGGCCCATGCTGCTTCTGGGCTGATCCTGGTGGTTGGGGAGACCTCCGGTTCGTTGACGAACCACGAACCGGAGGTGTGCTGTCGGAACTGTCTCCCGTGCGGTGGACAGAGTGTTCACCTTTGCGATCATCTTCGGCTACTTCGCGGTGCTGCTGTGTCGCCACCATCGACGTGCCCGCGCACCATGTCGGATCCGCAGACCATCACTCGTCCGTTGACCCGCTGGAGGTTATGCCTGATGCACTGCGCTTCGTCCACCCTCACGGCCCCGGCACCCAGGGGGTTGCGCGCGGTGCTGCGTTGCGACCTGCCCGCCTCGCTGGTGGTGTTCCTGGTCGCGGTACCCCTGTCGCTTGGTATCGCGGTGGCCTCGGGTGCCCCGGTCATGGCCGGCCTCATCGCTGCCGTCGTCGGGGGAATCGTGGCGGGCCTTCTTGGAGGCTCACCTTTGCAGGTGAGCGGTCCAGCGGCGGGGCTGACCGTGGTGGTGGCCGACCTGATCGGGCGGTTCGGCTGGGGTGTGAC
>JAFAWY010000015.1 GCA_019241525.1 Pseudonocardiales bacterium | reverse complement strand
GTCGCCTGAAATCCCCAACACGACTGTCAGGGCTCGACGACGGGGACAGGCACGAGATGCTCGGCGATAAACCACACCTGCATCTCGTGGGTGCGTAACACGTCGCTCATGAGCAGGTCGTTGGTCCCGTCGTCGCGAGTCTCGGCTGTGGTGGTGACGGCGTCACGCACCTTGGAGATGATGATTTCGTGTGCTTCCAGCAGCCGCGACAGCATGGCCGGCACTTCCTCGACGCCGTCCGGTGCCCGGGGCACCGTGGTCATTTCGGCCGCGTGCCGTGGATCCCCGACCGCGACAGCACCAAGAGTCTGGATCCGCTCGGCAATCATGTCGATGAGCTTCAGCTGTTCCTCCGCGTGTTTATCCAGGAGCAGATGCAACTGGTAGAAGGTATGTCCGCGCACCAGCCAGTGATGCTTTTTGTACAGCGCATAGAGGATCGCGCTGTCCGCGAGAATCGGGTTGAGTAGCTGCGCGCTTTGCGCCCGGGATTCGTGCGACAAAGCGATGGGGAGCGACCGTAACGCGCCGAATTTTTGGATCTCCGACCCGTTATGGTGTAGTCGTGGTTGGCTGTCGTAATGCTTGGCGTGCACGTCCGTGCTCATCGCTATCAGTCCTCACACATCTACATCCCGGGCCGTACAGGTCGGTCCGCTGGCAACCCTGACTGTGCTTGCCAGCTGGTAGCGATACACGGCCCTCAGAGGTCGAGGTTCAGCCCGCCGGTTGGACCCCACGGGTGAAAACAGCAGATTTACGGCTGCCTACTCGAGCTGGAAGCGCGCTCGTGCAGCCCGCCGGTGGGTTCTTTCAAGATGAGCCGTTGCACACCGGTCACCGGGTCCCAGATGCGAACCGTGTCATCGTCGCCGGCGGAGGCAAGCAACTCGCGTCCCTTCACGTGTACCGCACAGACCCCGTTCACCCATCCGGTGTGCCCTTCCAGGGTGCGCTCGTGGGCACCGGTGGCCGGATCCCACATCTGCACCGTGCCGTCGGTACCGCCGGAGGCAAGCAGCTCACGCCCGTCGCTGCGCACCGAGCACACCGCGTTGACCCGGCCGGTGTGCTGCTCCAAGGTCTGTTCGAGGGCACCGGTGGCCGGATCCCAGATCCGTACCGTGGCATCGTCTCCCGCCGAGGCAAGCAACTCGGAGCCGTCGACCCCTGAGGCGCATACCCCGCGTATCCAGCCGGCGTGCCCCACCAGGTTGCGCTCGGGCAGACCGGTGTCCAGGTCCCACATCCGGATCTCGTCGGTACCGGCCGAGGCGAGCACTTCGCGCCCGGCTACGTGCACCGTGCATACCCCGTTGACCCACCCGGTGTGGCCTTCCAGGGTGCGCTCGGCAACTCCGGTGCCCGGATCCCAGATCCGCACCGTCGCGTCGGTACCGGCCGAGGCGAGTCGTTCCCGCCCGCGGATGTGCACCGCGCACACCCCGTTGACCCACCCTTCGTGCGCCTCCAGGGTGCGCTCGGCACCACCAGTGCCTGGATCCCAGATCCGCACCACATGATCCGCACCGGCCGAGGCGAGCAGCTCGCGCTGCGCCACCCGTACCGCGCAGACCTCCTCGACCCACTTGGTGTGGCCCTCCAGGGTGCGCACATGAACACCAGTCGCTGGATCCCAGATCCGCACCATGTGATCAGCGCCGGCGGAGGCGAGCAGCTCGCGCTGCGCCACCCGCACCGCACAGACCCCGTTCACCATCTCGGTTCGCCAGTCCAGTAGTCCGCAGGGTCAGGACGCGGAGGTAACGGACTGCTGACTGAGTAGTTGCCGCGCCGCAATGGTGATGGCTTGGGCGTCGATGCGGGCGGCGTGCCGACAATGATCGGATGCCAGCCAAAGGCGCGGGTTCGCGTTGCGTAACCGTCAAGATCCCAGCCGAGCATGGTTTCTCGGCTCTGGCCTAGCCGGTTGACATCGACGATCGCGGTGAGGTTGTCCAGGTGTGCCCACGCCGCGTATTGAAAGGCCTCCCACATGGAGCCCTCGGTCATCTCGGAATCCCCGCAGAGCACCCATACCCGGTAGGGCAGCTGGTCGAGTTTCTTGCCGGTCAAGGCCACACCCACGCCGATGGGCAATCCCTGCCCCAACGAGCCGGTGGCAACATCGGTCGGCGGGATCCGGGGGGTGGGATGACCCTCCAGCCGGCTACCGAAGGTGCAGTAGGTGAGCAACTCGTCATCGGTGATCGCACCGGCAGCTTTGAGCATCGCGTAGTACAGCGGTGAGGCATGCCCCTTGGAAAAGATCAGATGGTCGTTACGCGGACCGTCTGACCGCTGGAAATCCAAGCTGAGGTAGCCGTCGAGCAGCACCGCGATGATGTCGGCGGCGGACATCGAAGAGGTCGGATGACCCGACCCGGCCACAGCGCTCGCACGGAAGTCACTCTCCGGCATATCAACTCCTGGCCCCAAAAACGCGACGCGGTCAGCCGCACCAGCCACCGCGCAGAATGTGTCGTCTACAGCGGGTACCCCCAGCAAGCGCCCAGAAACTCTCACCAGCATCAGGGATCTGGGAAATATCCAGCTAATTGATCTCACCGGCATGCGCGCCTGATCTGGCAGGTCACATGCGGCGTCGATATCCGTACCGCGCGGCCGAGTTGCCCGGCTGTGGTCGTGGGTTAGCGTCCGGATCTGAATCGACGGCTCGATATCCCACAAGAGCGCCGCGAGGTCATTATGGTTCGAATCTTGGTCGTACTTTCCGGTAGCGATCACTGGACGCTTAACGACGGCACCCGCCATCCGACCGGGTACTGGGCTGAGGAGTTCGTGGTACCGCACCGGACCTTCTGCAGGCAGGGTGTGGACGTAGACATCGCGACACCGGCCGGGGTGCGACCCACCGTCGACCAGGTGAGTCTGGACCCGCAGAGGCTGGGCGATGAGGGCAAGGCTGCCGATTTTCGCAGGTACCTTGACTCCATCGACGCCGAGCTGGCCCGGCCGATGGCAGTAGAGAAAATCGCAGGCAACGCCAGCGCGTACGACGCCATCTACATCCCCGGCGGCCACGGCCCCATGGAAGATCTTTCCCTGTGTGCGCCGCTCGGCGAGATCATCACCGAGCTGTATGACGCGGGTCGGGTGGTGACCGCGGTGTGCCACGGCCCGGCTGGGTTGCTGCCGGCCGGCCGGCAGGACGGCAGCTGGCTGTTCCAGCGCCGGCGGATGACGGCGTTCACCAACGAAGAGGAGCGTCTAGCAGGCCTGGCGCCGCGCGCCCCGTGGCTACTCGAGGACCGGCTGCGGGAACGCGGAGCCGTGTTCCGCGCCGGCCCACCTTGGCAGTCACATGTCGTCGCGGACGGCAACCTCATCACCGGCCAGAACCCAGCGTCGTCCCGGGCTGCCACCGACCACACATTGGCTGAGCTCGAGGTCCGCGCGTAATTCTGATGAACTGGAGGACTTTCGATGACTGCGACCATCGCCCCGACTGATGAACAGATTCAGCGTGAGGTGCTAGCAGAGCTGGAATGGGATGCGACGGTTCGGTCTACCGAGATCGGCGTCGTGGTCAAAGACGGAGTGGTCACCCTTACCGGCTGGGTGGACTCGTATGCGAAGAAATTGGCCGCCGAGCGTGCCGCGCACCGGGTACGGGGCGTCAAGGCGGTTGCCAATGAAATTGAGGTCCGCTTGCCTAGTTCCGCCGAGCGCACCGACCCTGACATCGCCTTGGAGGCAAGCCGAGCATTAGCGTGGGAAGCGCTGGTGCCTGCGGATCAGATCGAGGTCACCGTCTCACGAGGCGTCGTCACGCTACGCGGTGAGGTGGACTGGGAATACGAGAGGCGCGCCGCTGAGCGAGCCGTCCGCCGGCTCTCCGGTGTGCGTGATGTCATAAACTTGATCAAAGTGCGCCCCCGCGTGACCCCGTCGCCAGAACGACTCACTCGGCAAATCCAAGACGCCCTGATCCGCAACGCCGAGACTGATGCCGAGCGGATTAAGGTTGAGGTTCACGGCAGCAAGGTGATACTTCGGGGAACCGTGCGTAGCTGGGCCGAGAAGGCGGAAGCAGAACGGGTGGCCTGGTCTGCTCCCGGCGTGACCGCGGTCGAAAACCACATCACAGTGGAACCATAACGGCAGTTTGGTCGCGGGTGCGCGCTTGGCGTTCTTGTTCGCGCGTGCTGTATGTGGCCTTGCGTATCGCTTCTTCGCTTTCCAGGCTCGAGCCGATCGCACCGGCGACGATACCGAGGGAAGAGGTCATCCAGACTATTTTGAGATAGTCACCAACGCGCACCGGGTGCCGGAGCGTGACCTGCAGGAAACCAGAGTCGATGAGCGCGGCCGCGGCGAGCAGCGTGAGCACGAACAGGATCGCGTACATGCACGCCACTCCAATGGAAAGCGTGAGCACCGTGGAGAGGTTGTACAGCAGGGCCTTCTCCCGCTCGGCAGGTTCGGCAGGCCGCTCCCACAGGCGGTTATAGGTCAGCAACCAGGTGGCCATCGCCGCGATAGCCACCACATTGATCAGCGCCAGGCGCGGCGGGGTAAGCGCGTCGGCCATCTGCCAGAAATTGCTGGTCATCAGCCCGTAGGCAGCGGTGGCCGCGGCCGCGGCGGCGGCACTGGACAGGTGCGGCACCAACCTCCAGGGCCGGTTACCCCGGACCATGCCGGCCAGCAACCGTACCCGGCCGCGCAGCCCGATCAGGGCGAGATGCATGTCAATGCCATCATCATCGGAGGGAATGTGCTTGGTCGGTGCGAGCACATCCCCCAGCCATCCCGTGAGTCGACCATGCGGGCTGTGCCGGCGCGGTTCGGGATCCAAGCCTAATTTCTCTTCGAGTAGGTGCCCGATCACATGAACGATCAAGTTCCGGGTTCGCTGCAGCACGCGACATGCGCCAAGTGCCGGGATGGATACCAAGCCCACTGCTCGCGAAGTGCTGTAGTCAGAAACGATGGGCTGGGTGCCGGCCCTGCGCGGCAGGTCGGTAAGGAGCACAAGCACGTCCCAATCGTGAGCGGGCTTTTGCCGATCGGCCAGGTCCAGCATCGGTATCAGACCGTTCTCATCAAGAAGCAGCGGATCACAACGAGCGTGAACCTGCCATTCCACCCTATTGCTGAGCTGCCGGGTCAATACATCAGGCAGCTCATCGATAAGGCGCTGCGCGATCAAAGCGGGCATACCTTTATCGGCGAGCAGACCGACCACTATCATACCGTCAGCTCGGGTCCGATAGTCACACTCGGTGTCGCGCACTTCGCCACCCCTTCAGGCCGGGACCGCCGATCGTGTGGCCTAGGCAAGCCGCATCGACCCTTGAACACAACCGAGGACGCACCAACTTGCCCTGGCAGGGACAACAGCACACTACGGCTGTCAGCCGCATCTTCTCTTCAAGGTATCCGTCATGCGCATGGGCTTGGCAAGCCGAATATGGGACCGATAATTGCAACCGACGGGTCGTTGGGTTGGGCACACCCCTACCTACCCGGCCCCACCGCCGCAGCGCGCATGGCTGATCGTCCTGGAAATTGCCGCCTCCCAGTACCGCCCCGCTAGCGGGGTGGACGTAAATCGGCGCTAGTGGCGTCAGAGTTGTCCGGTGATCCAGTCCCAGGCACGGCGCAGCCGGGCCTCCAGCGGGCTCTCCACCGAGTCACCCCGGTTAGCATGCCTGCTGGGCTTGTGACTCAGATCATGAAGATCGTCACCATCAACCGCCAGCAGCACTCCGCGCTCGCGCATTTCAGCTATCTGGTCCGCATCGGCGAACAAATGGCGCCCCGGTAACGGCAGCGTATGCACGATCAAGCCCTCGAAAATGTCCGTGGGCTCGTCGGCAACGACATGGTCCACAACCCCGATGCGCTCTCCAGCCCGGCCATAAACCGGAGTGCCTTCCCGCAGAGCAAGGTAGGCGACCGGCCGGCCCAGCTCAGCGATGCTCGTACCCGCCTGCCTTGCTTGTTCGCTCACTACCCCACCCCAAGGCGCCATGAGGGATCACGCCCCTTTTTCTGCCGACCATACGGCAACCAAAGCGTGATCAACGTGTCCTCGCAGGCCGATCCAGGCACGACGACTCAACCCAGCGGGTCATGGTGGCGAGCTACGGCGGGCAGGATCGTGCTGTCCACAACTGCGCCCGAGATTGGAGCTGCGAATGCCACGCCAACACGACTACGAGCCGCAGCCCGAAGCCCCGGACCTCGGTTCCACCGTCCAGTTGGAGACCAGCGAGTCGCTCGTAGCCCCGCCCGGTGCCGACGGCCTGGACTCCGGGTATGTGGCGGCCGATCGTCCCTACCTGCTCGACGAGCGGCGCATCACAGCCGCTGAACTCAGCGAGCCGGAGACGCTCGACGAGCGGCTGGCCCGCGAACGCCCCGATGTGCTGCAGTGGCCGGTAGGTATCGTCGAGATCGATGTCACCAGAGCGGGTCGGATCGTGCCGGCCGAGGCTGATCCGGACGGCGAGCCGGCACGCTCGCTCGACGCGATCGGCGCGGGCATCGACGGCGGCGCCGCATCGGCCGAGGAAGCGGCAATGCGAGTAATCGAGTTCGGCCGGTAGCAGGCCCCGGGTAGGTGGCGGGGAGGTCAGCGCACGCCAGAGCGCTCGGCCTCCAATTGGTGCCGTAAGCACAACTCCGCCGTCGGCTGGGCCTCCAACCTCTCGTCGTCGATCGGCTTACCGTCGACCCGGCACCGGCCATAGGTGCCGGTGGCGATCCGCCGCAGCGCGCCGTTGATCTGCTGGCGCTCCCAGCTGATCTTCTTGCGCATGAGTTCGCGCTCCATCTCGTCGGTGAGGTCGCTGCCGTAGTCCGCGGGGTGCTGGCTGAGCATGCCTTGCTGTTCGGGCGGCTGTCCCTGGTCGCGGCGTACCCGCTGCTCGCGCTCATCCAGCTCGGCGAGCTGAGCTGTGAGCAGTTTCTTGGCGCGCTCGGGATCCACTGGCCCTCCGGGCGATCGAGGTGACGACTACGTGCCTCATTGCCACCGACCTCATGCGCTGGCATTACGCCGGACAGCATGCTCGGGGTGGGTCCGCTACCGGCCCGTCCCGCTAGGTCGACTTCGCTGGCATTTATGGCGCTGGGAGGCCGAGGCATTCGCAGCGAGTGCACCGGTAGACAGATTCGGGAAGGGGTGAGCAAAGATGATCGTCGCAATTGAGCCTTTAAACCGGACCGATGGCTCCGGTGCGCGCAAGTCGAACACTGGTGGGAGCCGGACCATGCCGATGGACGCCTACCGGGACGGCAACCAGCTGATTATCCAGTTCGATATTCCCGGCATTGATCCTGACTCGCTGGAGATCAACGTAGAGAACAACACCTTGACCGTGCGGGCGAGGCGGCCCCGGCCGCAGATTGAAGAGTCGCGGTGGTTGGTGTCTGAGCGGCTACATGGCACCTTTACGGCTCAGCTAGAGCTCAGCGACGCCCTCGACCTCGACAACATCCAGGCCGACTATGACGGGGGCGTGTTGACGATCCGTATTCCGGTCGCCGAAGAGGCCAAGGCTCGCCGGATCGAGATCGGCGGCGGTCGCACCAGCGGCGCCGAGCCGGTTGCCTCCTGACCACCCTGCGGTAAGGCGGCAGCACCCATCATGGACTACGAGTCATGGACTACGAGAACTTCGTGACCGCCGTGGCGCAGCTGGCGGGCACGGACCGAGCGGGGGCCGAACGGGCGATCCGCGCGACGTTGCAGACCCTGGCCGAGCATCTGACCCGTGAGGAGGCACGCCAGGTTGCCGGGCTACTTCCGGCCGAGTTGGGGGCTTGGTTGCATACCGGGTCGTGGGGGGCGCAGCGTTTTGATGTCGACGAGTTCGTTCGCCGGGTCAGCGGGCGCGCGCAGGTGGACCTGTCTACCGCACAGCGTGCTGCCTCCGCGGTTTTCACCGCCTTGAGTCAGGCGATCCCCGACGAGTACGACAACCTGGTGGCCCAGCTGCCAAGGGACTTCACGCCGCTGCTCAGCTGAGGTCCGGACATCGAGGCAGTACCGACCGCGCACTTCCTGTCGCGGGTCGCCGAGCACGCTGGGCTCGACCCGGATGGCACCCGCCGGGCCACCGAAGCGGTCTTGCAGACGCTGGCCGAACGCATAGCGGGCGGCGAGGTGAGAGACCTCATGCTGTGGTTACCCGTGGAGCTGCACGATCCACTCAAACGCGGTCTTGCCGAGAGCAACGGCGCGGCCCGGAAGATGGCGCTGGACCGCTTCATCATGCGAGTCGCCGAGCGCGAGGGCAGCGATCTCGGGCAAGCGGCCAAGCACACCCGGGCGGTTTTCACCGCGTTACGTGAAGTGATCCCCGATCAGGAACTGCGCGACATCACCGACCAGTTGCCGGCCGAATACGACGCGCTGCTGCTGGGACGGCAGGCCCACCACGGGTGATCTTTGGTGTGATACTGATGGCCGACTAAACGCGGACGATAGGGGATGTTCCGAAACGTTGCGCTGTTACCAGTAACCGTTTTACATCTGCGGGCAGCGGCAGCTCCAGGACCCTGCGCTAAACACTCCTGCAGTCAGGAAAGCTGCGGTGATCATGTGCACGAAGGCGACTACGAGCGTGGTGTTAGTGAGGACGGCGCCGAAGTCGGTCAACTCGGCCCAGTGTGTGGCCCTGTTGAATGTGAACCCCACGGGGTGCTGCATCCACGCATTTCGCGGCGAGGATGAAAAAGGCTGACCCCAGCGAGCTGAACGCTGCTATCCAGATAGTTGCCGGGTACAAGCGGGGGCTGAGCCGGCATGGCCAACGGCGCCCTCGGAGCCGAAGGAAAGACCATGGCAGGCAAGTTGCACAAGAGGGCCTTTGTGCACGTAGAGAGCCTGATCCTGTCGGGAATGTACCCCATTGACGGGCGGGACGCGTGGAGCGAACACCAGCCCTCTGCGCAGAAGGAGGATGAATACATCCGGCAGCATGACTATTTCCGAATACGCCAGATGTCATCTCGGAATAGACGATGAGCACGACGAAGACACCAAGGGTCGGTACAAGTTCCCCTACAGCGACTTCGAACAAGTCCGCCGCTGCGGGCTGCGGGCTGCTCGCAGCGGAGTCACGGGCCGGGCAACGAAAATACTACGACATAGAACTCGCGGTGGCCCATCTGCACGGCATGCTAGAAGCGCTCAGCAAACAACGTGAGAGTACATCGAAATGAGCCAGAGAACATCAGGATTGCCTGTCCGTCCCGGCCGGCACCTGGCACGTATCGTTCGTGCCACCACATTTGTGGAAGACACTATTCACGTAGTCGTAGCGGTACTCCTCACGGCACTGGGAGTCGCGCTGATCATCCACACCATGCGGCAGATCGCAGTCGTCTTGGCTAGTCCATACAACCTGCCAGCGACCGTGCTCGCAGTCCTCAACGAGGCCCTTCTGCTGTTCATCATAGCCGAGCTGCTTCACACGGTCGCCATTGCGATTAAACACGGGGGTGCGCTGGATCCTGGGCCCTTCATCGTCGTAGGCTTGGTCGCCGGAATCCGCAGGGTGCTCATCCTGACCGCTCAAGCCGAACCGGCGTTTCACTGGGATCCGCAAGGGATAGAGCTGCTCATCTTGATGGCTCTTATCCTGGTGCTGGCGTTCACGTTTCTGGTGTGGCGGCACTCGGCGCGACCCCGCGACCGGGGCGCATCAGATCGAACTCGCGTTAGATCGAACTCGCGCGGGCGCTCGCACGACCTACAGGGCTAGGTGAGTAACGGGCGCACGAGACTTCGCAGCCACCTCGCGGTGGCGAGGCGACAGGACTAGCGCACGGTGAGGGAGCACAGACATGTCCGTGCAGCAGGAATGTGGTGCGGTGGGCGGCCGATCCGCATCCAACACAGCCGTGTCCCGGTCGGCCTGGTAGCGATGCGAGATGTCAGGCCGAAGGCGAGACCAAGCCAGGTGGGGACTGCGCAGCGCTGCGCAGCTGCATGGCCAGCACCGCAAGCACGATGCCGTACAGCATGGAGAACCACCCGATTAGCAGCGCCAGCACGATCGCGCCGGGGACCGGCCAAACCAGGATCAGCACCCCAGCTACCACCGACAGCACTCCGGCCAGCAGCAGCAGCCCGCCTCGCCGCTCGCTGCGAAGCTGCCGGACCGCCGCGAAAACCTCACCGACCCCGGTAACCACCGCCCAGGCGCCGACCAGGATTGCGAGGACGATTGCGGTCATGCCGGGCCAGACCAGCGCGACCGCCCCAGCGACAAGGCCGAGCAGGCCGAGCAGCAGGCTCAGCCACCACCGAGGCTGGGTGCGGCGGCGGATCCCGTCGATGATCTGAGTGATGCCGTCAATGGCGGCGTAGATCCCGAAGGCCCACGCCAGGATCACCAGCGTGATCCCGGGCCAGATCAGCGCGACCAGGCCTAGCGCCACCGCCAGTACCGCGCGCACCAGCAACATCGGCCATGCCTGCCGCAAATCCACCAGCAACACCGCGACGGCACGCTCATCCATACTCGGGCTAAGCCCAGATTCTGACGACGCAGGTGAATCGGGTTGCATGGCGTCGACCTCCCGGAGTGGTAGTCGTGGCATTCGGCGTGCTCGCTGTCCTGCGGGAAACTGGCCGCGGCCGACGCCGTGCCAGCGTTCGCACGCACGATTGCTCGTGGCCGTGCCGAGGAGTAACGCTAGGTGCCACGTCGCCGGGAAACCTCGCTCCGCCAGGGTGATAGCCGGGCGCCGGGTTAGCCTCTCAGGACAGGGCCACCGGGGAGAGCCCGTCGAATCAAATCATCAGCTGATCGACTCGTGCCATTACTCTGCGCTGACTGGGCCGGGACAGGGCCGACACCGGGCCGTCCGGCACAGTTGCATCGAGGCGAAGAGGTCCTCGCCGTGCACCAGGGGGGAGGCAAGACCCTTCGAGTGCCCGGGTAAACCCCAATAAATCGGACATCTGAAGGCCTGTCCCATGGCTCTTGAGCGAGCGGATGGAGCAGGTCAGATAGACCGATCGCTCAATGCAACTGTGCCCTCTGTCGTCATCTGGCGAGCCGATCTCCAGGCGAGACGAGCCGTGACTTCATCCGGTCAGAGCGTCGGCGAGTTCATGGTAGATAGGGAAGAGGCGATCAAGTTGGAGGATCTTGACCATCCGGGCTACCGCTCGCGTATTGACTACAAGACGTAACAGGGTTTCGGTCCGGCGCGCTCGCTGGTAGGCGTCGATCAGCACCTCGATCCCGCTTGCTCCGAAGAAGGTGACCCGGGTGAGGTCAATGATCAGCACCGACGGCATCAGATCAACTTGGTGATCCAGTTCGGCTCGCAGCAACGGGGCGGTGAGCAAATCGACTTCCCCGCGGACCCGCACGAGCGTGACGCCAGCTGCGACCCTCTCGACGGCGACGCCGATCAGGTCAGGGGCATGGATATGAAAATCCACCGGGCGAGAGCCCGCGCAGCGAGGGAGTGGGTCGGCGCCCACTGATTTGCCGTCCATCTGAGCGGCCCTTCATCGTCGTGATCTGACCTTTGGAGATCATGCTGCGTGAAGTTGCCTGCTGTACCTGGCCCACGGGCGCGATTCTGGGTGCACCGTCTCGTCCCGGGAGGACTGCTTGGGTCGGCGATGCTGAATGTGGGCTAGTCATGCTCGCGCCACCAGGTCGACTCTGGCCCATGCGATTCCGGTTCCCAGGCCGAAGCCTGACAACCATTACGCGGCACACGATTCAACACATGAACGGGAAGACGAGGCGCGGTGTCGGCAACGCATTCAAAACAGCAGTGCTGCTCGGGGCGCTGTCCACGTTGATCTTGTTAGTCGGTCGGCTTCTGGGCGGGACCACTGGTCTGGTCATTGCGGGGATCGTGGCGTTCGCTATGAACGGGTTTGCGTACTTCTATTCTGACAAGCTCGCATTGCGGGCGATGCGGGCGCAGCCGGTCAGCGCGCAGCAGGCACCGTGGCTGCACACGATGGTCGCCGAACTCGTGTCGCGGCGGGGCCTGCCGATGCCTCGGGTCTATATCAGCCCCAGCTCGACACCGCTGTGCAGGCCCGGCCGCTGCCAGCGACGGGCAGCACCGCGCCGGTCAGCGCGCTGATGATCGTCAACCCGTTTTCGGGGCGGACGCTGATGAGAATGTTCTCCACCCATCCCGACACCAGGGACCGCATCGCGCGACTGCGGGCCATGGCGACCGGCCGCCAAATGTGATCAATGCTCGCTCCAGGCTGAGATGTCGCGACGGCACATCTCGGTAGTGGGTAGGGGAGGAACTAAATCGCGAATGCCGATTTCGTCCAGATGTCGGAGAAGATCGGCGGGATCTGCATAGACGCGGTACGCACCGGCGCGCTCAAGCTCTTCCCGGCCGTAGCCGCCGGAGAGCAGGCCGACGCCAAGTGCCCCGGCCCGCCGCGCGGCGAGCAGGTCCCAGATGCTGTCGCCGACGACGACAGCAGAGTGGATATCGGTGCCCACCCGCGCCGCGGCGGCAAGGAATAAGTCGGGGTCTGGTTTGGCGTAGCGGACCTGATCCCGCGTAATCAGAGGGGTATCCGGCGGCAATCCCAGCATGTCCAGCGCGGGCTGAGCTGCGATCGCCAATCCGCTCGTGGCGATAGCCCACCGCACTTGGTGCTCTGTCAGCGCCGCGAGCAACTCACGGGCGCCTGGTAACGGTCGGACAGTGTCGCGGCGCTGGATGTATGCCTCGGCATGCGCGAGGTTGAGAGCTCTGATCTCATCGGCGGACAGTGAACCACCGGTCTCGCGCAGCAAAGCGCTGACGAACAGGCCACCGCTCATGCCGATGCGTCGATGAATCTTCCATACCGAAAGATCGATTCCGGACCCGCTGAGTGCCTCCTGCCACGCAAGAACGTGCTGGTAAACACTGTCGATGAGGGTGCCGTCGAGGTCGAACAGCACACCGGGCTGCTCCACCGAGGCCTGGCTCCCGGGCTCAGTCATGCCGCGTTCCTCCCCTCCCTGGTGTGTCGTGCCCCCGTGCCCGGTGTGTCGTGCGTCTGTGCTCAGCAGCCGCCGTGCCGGCTCAACTCGATCGGGGAACCTGTCTGCGGCTCTAGGCATGACACCGCGCAATGAGCGCACGACAACCGGGCACGGGGACGCGACACACGGCCTTGTTAGGGGAAGCGGGGGCGCTTGAGTCGGTTCAGGCTTTCTATCTTGTGCACCCGTTCGTCGTGCCCTATTTGGCGGAACAAGTCGGCCCGCGAGTCGAAGTGTCCGTAATCGTCAGCGAACTCAGATATGAATGGGGTGTGTTCCCACTCTGGATGCTCGGCCACTAACTCCATGTACTCGTGCTCTGCGTGGTCTTCGAAGTCCGCGTTGAGCAGGTAAGACCAGTCTGGTCGCAGCACGAACAGGAACCAAGATAACTGATAGTATCCCCACGCTAGCATCTGCGGTATCCAGAAGAATTTGATTCTTCCGTCTTCCAGTCTGGCGTTATCGATCATTTCTTGTATGATGAGAAGGTGCCACTGTTCGTTGTCTTGCTGGGCGCGCGACTCCGCCACCCGCTCGTAGATACGCCGAGCCATCCCGGTCTTCTCGTGGATATGAGTGATGGCGACGTAGGCAACTTGCTCCCACGACTGGTAGGGTACTCGGGCGACTAGTTCAAGCACCTTGAATTTGCCCAACGTGCGTTCCCGCCCGTATACCGTGTCGAGGGCGTTAAACAGTAAGCTGGCGGCCCGCCCGTACGGCCGCCTGGGCCTATCAAGCGTTTCTTTTTGCGCGGCCAGCAGTTCATCGTGGCTCAGCTTGGGTGGGCCGGCCAGAATCGCCAAATGCTGCAGACGTTGCGGGTCTGACATTGTCGTCTCCTATAGGGCGTCCTCGCATGCCCGCTGGGCGAGGATCCGCCCGATCACTATCTTCGCGGTAAGGTGTGCACACCACATCGCGGTGCTCGGCGATGTCGGCGAGCCGGCGCAGGGATTCGATGTTGCGGGACCGCATCAGAGCGGCCTGAACACTCATGGGCAGGTGTTGAGCCGGACCCCGGTCGAAAAACTCCCCCATGGTTACGTGAGTTTTGTTGTCCCCTACCGGCGTGAGGACAATGCGTACCTTGGCGGCTCCGGTAGGCCACACTCGAGCATCGAGCTCAAGCATTCGCCCTGGTTCCACCGCAACGACGGTGGTGGCATCCCGTATGTTGAGCGGCCACGGACCCACGCAGTGGTGAATCCGCGTCCCGACCGCAGGCCAGCCCGGATCCATATCTCGCATATGGGTAGCACCCACCACCCACAGCGGGTACAGCCAGCCGTCCGCGAGGACCGCGAAGACCCGCTCAGCGCTGGTCGACACCGACTGGCTTACTTCTATCACTTCTGCTCCTTATTGCGCGTGCGGGACTGAGACGTTGACGCGCTTGCGAGCTTGCGTTAACCGCTACGGCGTTGGCCTGAGCCTGGCGGCACGAAAGAAGATGCGCCGAGTCAACCTCGGGAAGCAGATCTTCCGGTCAACGCATATTCCTGAATCGTTACCGGGCCTGCCGAGTCAACCCGGCGGCCTGGTTCTGGCGCTGGTAGGGCGAGGTTTCCGCGTGCTGTAGCGCGCAGGATCAGCGGCGACGGGTGCTTCCGACCACAGGGGGTACCTACGGGTCACATCGTGGAGGTTGTTGCCATGCAAGCCGGTGCGGCTTTCCCGTCGGCATCCCTGCCACAACCAGTGCAGCGAATCGGGGGTCGGTCTCGATGACGCGGGCAGATTCGTCGCAACGCCAGAGGGGTGGAGATCTGAAGCCGGGAGCAGCCAGGGCGCCGAATCGACTGTTCCGTGATCGTCGGGATGCGGGCCGGGCGCTCGCGGGTTTGCTCGATCATTACCGGGGATGCCCGGACGTGATAGTTCTGGGGTTGCCGCGAGGCGGTGTGCCCGTGGCCTACGAGATCGCGCAAACCCTCGGTGCTGCCCTCGATGTCTTCGTGGTCCGCAAGCTCGGTGTACCGGGCCGCGAGGAGCTGGCCATGGGGGCGATTGCCAGTGGCGGGGTAGTCGTCATCAATGATGATGTCGTCCGAGGTTTGGACATTGCGCCTGAGGTCATCCAGCGGGTAGCCGAGCGGGAGGGCCGCGAGCTGCTGCGCCGGGAGCAGGCTTACCGGGATGGCCGGCCGATGCCCGACCTCGCCGGCAAGACGGTGATCCTCGTCGACGACGGTGTGGCCACCGGTTCCAGCATGCGCGCGGCGATCGAGGCGCTGCGCCAGCACCGGCCGGGAAGGATGGTCGTCGCCGTGCCGGTGGCGCCGCAGTCTACTTGCCAGGAGCTCGCTGAGATCGTCGATGAGGTGGTTTGCGCCACCACTCCCTCGCCGTTCTTCGCGGTCGGCCGGTCGTATTGGGACTTCACCCAGACCACCGACGAGGAAGTGCGCGACCTACTGCGTGCCGCCGCGGCCGCGATAACGGCGGCCACCGGAACGACTGGGGCACCGGCCGCCACGGGAGACCCTTACCTCACCGAGGTCGGGGTTATCCGGCTGGCAGCGCTGCCCACGGAGAACGGGGTGCCGTCCGATGAGGTGCTGTTCGACCTGGTCGGCGACGCCACGGTGGTCCTGCTGGGAGAAGCCTCTCATGGCACCCGCGATTTCTACGCCGCCCGCGCGAAGATCACTCGGCGTCTCATCGAGCAACGGGGGTTTGCTGCGGTGGCGATCGAGGGCGACTGGCCCGATGCCTACCGGGTGAATAGGTACGTCCATGGCCGCAGTCAGGACGCCACGGCGGAGCAAGCCCTGCACGGCTTTAAGCGCTTTCCCACCTGGATGTGGCGCAACACCGTGGTGGTCGACTTCGTCGGGTGGCTGCGTGAGCACAATGACCGGGTCCGCGATGAGCGGGGCAAGGCCGGCTTCTACGGACTGGATCTTTACAGCCTGTACCGATCGATCTATGAGGTCATCACCTACCTCGAGCGGATTGACCCCGCTGCCGCTGCGCGCGCCCGCGAGCGCTACGCCTGCTTTGACCACTACGGCGGCGGCGACGGCCAGACCTATGGTTTCGCCGCTGCATTCGGCGCAGGTCAAACCTGCGAGCAGGAGGTCATCGACCAGCTCGTCGATCTGCAACGTCATGCCGTGGAGTACGCCAGGCGCGACGGTTTGCTGGCCGAGGACGAATTTTTCTACGCCGAGCAAAACGCCAAAACCGTGAAAGATGCCGCCGAGTACTACCGCTCGATGTTCACTGGCCGGGCTTTGTCGTGGAACGTGCGGGACCGCCACATGGTTGACACCCTGAATGCTCTGCAGAGCCATTTGAGCTGCCAGCGGGAAAATCCGGCGAAGTTTGTCGTGTGGGAGCACAACTCCCATATCGGCGATGCCCGAGCCACGGAGATGGCGGCACGCGGGGAGGTGAACGTCGGCCAGCTCGTGCGTGAACATCTCGGCACCGATTGCCGCAACCTAGGTTTCACCACCTATACCGGGACGGTGACTGCAGCCGATGACTGGGGCGGACCGGCGCAACGCAAGTGGGTGCGCCCGGCGCTGCCCGGCAGTGTCGAAGAACTGTTCCATGAAGTGGGGCAAAAGGAATTCATGCTGCGCTTCGGTACTGCTGCGCATGCCGCCGAAACTCTGCGCGCGGCTCGGCTAGAACGCGCAATCGGCGTGATTTATCGCCCCGATACCGAGCGGCAGAGCCACTACTTCCAGGCTCGAGTGTCTGACCAATTCGATGCCGTGGTGCACATTGACGACACCCGGGCAGTCGAGCCATTGAAACGCACCGCGGGCTGGGAGGAGGGTGAGGCTCCAGAGACCTATCCATTCGCGGTCTGAAGCAATGCGCCGGCGCAGAGAAGGGGAGCCTTAGCGCAGTGAGCGCCACAAACGTGATCCACCAGAGCCGTCAGATTCCCGCCGCAGGCGTCGTGCTGGAAGCCGACATTGGGCTGCCGGCATCTCCGCGTGGCGCAGTGCTGTTTGCGCATGGCAGTGGCAGCGGTCGCCATAGCCCGCGTAACCGCTACGTGGCTGATGAGCTCAACCGTGCGGGCCTGGCCACTGTGCTCGCTGACCTGCTCACCCAGGAGGAAGACCAAATTGACATGCGGACCGCATCCCTGCGGTTCGACATCGACTTGCTCGCCGTGCGGGTCATGGCGCTGACCGACTGGATGGACGGCAACGAACCCACCGCTGGCTTGGGCGTCGGGCTCGTCGGTGCCAGCACCGGCGCCGCGGCCGCGTTGATCGCTGCCGCTGCCCAGCCGGCAACCGTGCGGGCGGTTGTCTCCCGCGGGGGACGGCCCGACCTCGCCGATGAACACCTCCAGGAAGTGCACCAGCCCACTCTGCTGATCGTGGGGCAGCGCGACCCGATCGTGATCGACCTCAATCGGCAGGCAATGGACAGGCTGGCAGGGGAGAAGCGTCTGGTGATCATCCCGGGTGCATCGCACCTGTTCGAAGAACGAGGAACGTTGGAGCAGGTAGCTGCCCTGGCGCGGGACTGGTTCGTCCGCTACCTCCAGTCAGCAGCACCCGGTAAGAACGGCGATTGATCAGTGCGGGATCGAATGGAGAACCATGACGGTCAAGCTGAACAATAGGGCCTTCGGCCATGCGAAGAGCCTGATCAGAGACGGAAAGTACGTCATCGATGACCGCGATGCGTGGAGCGAACACCAGCCGTCTACCCGGCAGGAAAACGAATTCATCCAACGGTGCGGCTACGCCGCTTATGCCAAATGGCATCTCGGCATCGATGACGAGCAAGGCGAAGAAACTAAGGGTCGCTACAAGTTTCCCTATGGGGATTTCGAGAAAGTCCACCGCTGTGGATTGCTGGCTGCTGAGTCGCGCGCCGGGCGACAAAAATATTATGATATAGAACTCGCGGTAGCGCATCTGCATGGCATGCTGGACACGCTCACGAAAACAACCTAGCCGGGTCCCGGGACCTGAGCCTGGCAGGCCTAACAGGCTGGCGCAGTCTGCCCTGACGGGCGGATGTGCAGCCCGGACGCAGCCAGCCATTATGAAGGACGCCGCACGGCGACGGCCTGAGCAAACCGCAACGACACAACGCCTGAGGTGTACTTACGTGAGTTTCACCGGATACAAGACGTTCGATACCACCCTGGAAAAGACGAACGGAGTCCTCAAGCACATCGAGGAGTCGTACGGCTGGCCAAAGAACCTCCGTAACCAGTCCTACAGCGGGCTACGCGCTGCGCGACCGCCTGACCGTCGAGGAAACAGCGCATCTTTCCGCGCAACTACCGATGCTGATCCGCGGAATCTATTTCGAGGGTTGGGATCCGACGAAAGTTCCGGTGAAGATGCATCGGGACGACTTCTTTCAGCGGGTTCGCCAGGAATTTCCCTACGAGATTCCCGACGGTACGGAGCGCCTGGTCGATGTCGTCATCGAGGCCCTCAGGCGCCACATCACGGAGGGAGAATGGCAGAACGTGCGGGCCAGCCTGCCGAAGGACCTGGTCGCCGTCCTCCCGTAGAGCTGCGCTTTCTCATTTCCCGCTACTGAACCGAGCGTGCTCGAAGTCGACTCCGTTGAGGGTGGCGCCTTTGGCCAGCTCATCGTAGTTGTCGAAGTAAGCGCCGTGGACGGTGGCGTTGGTGAGGTCAACGTCGATGACGGTGGCCTGGTTGAGGTTGGCGTCGGTGAGCTCGGCATCGGCGAGGACGACCTGAATGAGCTTGGCGCGTGTGAGGCGCGCGTGGATCAGTTTCGCGCGCGTGAGGTTGGCATGGATCACCTTGGCCTGGGTGAGGTTGGCGTCGGTGAGGTTGGCGTCGGTGAGGTTGACGCGGATGAGGTCAGCGCGGGGGAGGTTGGCGTCGGTGAGGTCGGCGTGCGTCAGGTCAGCGTGGGTCAGGTTGGCATCGCTGAGGTTGGCGTCGGTGAGGTCGGCATGGACCAGCTTGGCGTGGGCGAGGTCGACGTCGGTGAGCTTGGCGTGAGTAAGATCAGCGCGGCTGAGATCCGCGCGGGTGAGATCCGCGCGGCTGAGATCCGCGCGGCTGAGATCAGCGTGGGAGAGGTCGGCGTCGCACAGGTTGGCCTCATAAAAGTTTCGTCTGTGCAGATCTTGGCCGTGTAGGCTTTTCGTGCTACTTACCATCGTCTCCATCCCCATTGTTGTGTGCTCGAAATTCCCGGGCATTGATACCGTGGTTTCTCGCATGTCCTGGGTTTATCGATCGACGGGCTGGTGCGAGCTCCGGATGGATTCCACTACTGCCCAGTGTAGGTGTGTCGCCGTGGCGCGCAACTCGAAGGAACGCGGGCGTGTGACAGAAGCGGTAGAACAATGATGCCACACTGGAGGAAAAATGAATATTCGATATCACCATCGAAGGGAAAACTGCCGATCCACCGGCTCGTTGCGCTTCGGTTGCAGCAGCCGCAACGCGCGGGGACAAATCGTGAACTCCAGCGGGGTGTCGAGCTCGGCGGCCTCACCGTCAACGCCGACAGGAATAGAGGAGCTGTCGGTGGTCATCGTCTGCTGTGCGGTCGGCCATGCGGCCACCAAAGTACGACCGCTGATCAGCCGACCTGTGCCTCGAGCGACCCTTGCCGATAGCGGACGGTGCGCGCCGGGTAGGCCCATGAGGTACACCCACAACATGCCCTCATCGAGACGGGGACGCAGCGCCGGGCCGGGCGCGACGCCCGGGAAGTACGCGTTGTTTGGACACCAGAGCTACCAGCACCTGCTCTGGGGCCACGACTCGTGGGGGCACCGGCATGTGCAGGGACGTGCGAGGTCTACCCCGGAACAGGGCACGCTGAACGTACCGCGCCGCGACACGGATCCGGCGCCGGTGATAGTCCGGATCGCGCACCATCGCGGCGTAAAAGCCGACCGAGACGTTGTCCAGAAACACTTGGCCGTTGATCGTCCCGCCATCGACTCGCATCTCAGGCCGTCCTCGAGCGCGGCCAGCTCACCCGCCGGATCAGTGACATCCGCCCCGCAGTCCTTGGCGAAGTGGTTTCGCGTGCCGCAGGGGACCACGACCAGCGGGATGTCGTGCTCGACTGCCACCGCCGCAACAGCGCTCACCGTTCCGTCTCCTCCTGCGGCGACCAGCGCCTTCGCCCCGTCACGCACTGCGTCTCGCGCAAGAGCCTTTGCCCGGTAACCGGTGCGCACCTCACGCACGTCAATGAGCCGCTCCCGGGCGGCGCAATGGACGGTGGGCTGGTGGATCCCGAAACCGGATAGGGGGTTGAGGATGAGCACGGCGGGACTAGAGACCATCGGCAAGGTTTACCGCAGCCCCGACATCGGGGCCGCCTGCCGTTGCCGGTCTTGCGGGCGCCTGGAAGCGTTCGTGTGTGGCCAGCACACCGCGGGACCAATCCCGGGGAACCACCCTTTTCAACAATCACACGACATGGAGACATTCAGGCGTAGGCGGGACCGCGCAGGGTCTGGTGCGGGGGAAGGCCGTAGCGTCTGGTGTATCGGGTCGCGAAGCGGGCTGGCCGGGCGAAGCCCCAGTTGAATGCGGTGGCGGAGACCGTTGTCCCTCCGGGCGCATGCTCCTGTAGGTCCCGGTGCGCGCGGGCGAGCCGGACGCCCCGCAGGTAGTCCATGGGCGTGACGTCGTGGTACCGGCGCCAACACTGTTGCAGCACTCGCACGTTCATGCCCGCGTCGGCGGCAAGCCCGGCTGTGGTCAACGGCCGCTGCGGGAAGGCCTCGATCGTATCGATGCCGCGGCGTACCGCGCGTGGTCCCCACGACCGTACGGATGCGTCCAGGGCTTCCCGGTACGGATGATCGATCGCTTGAAGCAACCAGGCCAGCAGCGCATCCTGCAGCGGCTCAGCGATCATCGGGTTCGCCAGCGGGCCACCCGGGACGGCCGCGCCGAGCAGATAACGAAGCAACGTGGCCCATCCCCGGCCCCCTGCGCTGTCCAGGTCAAGGGTCGGGGCCAGGGCTAGCGGGCGGCGCACGGGACACCCCAGCCGCGCTTCCAAAGCATTCTCCAACGCAGTGGCGTCGACCCGTACGACGAGAACGTCGAAATTGTCGTCGGTGGTTATTACTGCCTCAGCCGGCGGCTGGAACACCACAGCCTGCCCGGGGCGGAAGTCGAGCTCTCGGCCCCGGTACAGGGCCAGTACGGCACCCCGGACCGGGACGCTGATCACATAGTCGGCATCGCTGCTGCGCAGCCGCACTCTGGTCTGGTCGGTGCAGGATGCCTCCTCGACGCTCAGTGGACCGCAGGCAAAGCCGTGCACATCCAGCTGGTAGGCCTCAGTCGGCCGGTGCAACAGTTCCAGCGTCGCGGTCTCCCCTGGCGTCCCGGACGCAGAGTCCGCCACTTGCGGGTCAAGCTCGTGGGTGGCAAATAATCGTGGATCGCCCATCACAACACCAGCCTGAATACCTCGAAAGCCCGTTCCCAGTGCTCGATTGACGGATTGGTCAGTTTTGAATCGATCACCCGGAACGACCGCGCCAATGCGACACTCAGGCCGCCGAACAGCTCTGGCAGCAGTTGCTCGGTCTCTTCGGAGAATGTGACGTCGGCCGGGGGCCGCCGCACCGACTGACGCAACAACTCGCGGATCTCCTCGGCCTCATCGAGCTTGTCAAACTCGCGCATCCGCTCCTGGACGCCCTTGGTAATCGGTAAGTCCTGCGGTGCGATGATGTCGCGCCCGTTCCATTTGGCCGAGGCGCGCCCGGTAATGGCGATGTCGTCGATCATCTGGTCGACGAAGTCGCGGAACCGTCGCACGTCGTTCTTGTCGATGTCGATGCTTGCGACCGAGCGGAAGAACCGCTCGAACACCAGGACACCCGACGGATGAGTCATGCCGCCACCTCCCGCTCGCGTCACCGCATGGTCGCAGCGTAGCCGGATCAGCCGAACCGCTCCGGCAGGTGGAAATCTTGCCGACCGGTTCGATCCCCCAGGCCGACGCCGCCAGGAGCGATAACCATCACGGTGGTTGCGGTAGTTACCCGAGGAGAGCCCAGTGATTACCGACATCGCGGTGGAACGGGTGGAATTCCGTTGCCCGGAGTCGCACTGGCAGTCCGTTGTCGACTACGACGTCGTCACCTACGCCGACGCAGACGGGGCCGAATTTGAGTTTTATTCAACTGACGGTGTGCCGACCTTGTCCCCGTACACCATCGACGGGGCGCCGCTCTGCCCGGTATGCCACCGCGCGGTGGTGGGCACGCCAGTTGCCCGCCGCCTCATCCCGGTGCCGCCCGGAGACGACGGTAGGCCACGCCAACCCGTGTCCGATGGGGAAGCACACCGCGCGCAGCGCCGCAACATGCCGTTGCTGCCTGCTCGGTCCGACGAGGTCACCCCTCCGGCTGGGGCGGAAGCGGAAACCGCAACGACGCCGCAACCAGATGCTCCTTGAGGACGGTGTCCGCGCTGACGTGCTTGATCGAGCCGCCCTCATCGATGACCACCTCGATCAGCTCGTCGATGATGTCGGGGACGCGCCGGACCGGGCGTTCACACAAGGGACAAGTCTGGCCGGCAAGGGCAAGCCAGCGGTCATGGTCGCAGATCACACCCGGTATGATCGCTCCATCCTGGACCATCAGGTGACCCACCGCGGCAACGCTGCCGGCCCACAAGCATGGCGGTAGGCCGACTGCGGCCAGGCCGGCGGCGGCTGCCGTCTCCACTGTCTCAGCCACGAGGCGTTCCTCCTCAGACCGCTCGTAGCGGCCGACGATCGCGCTGGCCTGCTGCTTGACATCCCCGACAGTGAACGTTGCCTCGTCGACTGTAAAAGTGCCGGCCACCAGTCCGCGCAGGTCCGACGGGAGGAAGTCAAGGAAGCGGGGCAACTCGGGCCGGGGACCGCCGATGGCCAACAGCTCCAATCCGTCAGTCCGGGACAGCTCCTCCAACATGGTGACCACCTGGCGGAAGTGCCGCTTGATCAGCTCATCGGCTTTGTGGTCGTTGCGGCCCGGATCGCCCGACAGCCGCAGCGTGCCGGCCTCACGCATCTCATCCAGGTACAGCTCCCACGTCCGAGCAGAGTTCCGGTGCACCACGGCAACACAACACCGGTGGTACTCGTCCAGCACCGCCAGCATCGAACGGACCCACGGCGTGTCGTCCACGATCACCCGGTCACGCACGCCGCGGGGCAGCTGCACCTGTTCGAAAAATCCTCGGCCGCTGCAGGAAAACAGCGCCACCGCGCCGGGTGACCAGCGTTGCTCCTCAACCGCCTCACCGATGCGATCGATGTCACCGCGGATCGACATCATCGCATCGTGGCCGAGCGCGTGATCCTCGGCCGTCGGCCGAATTTCGTGCAGCCGGCTGTCCACCTGACTATGGACCATGGCGCGGCGGCTGCTCAGATCGGTGGGTACCCGAATGTACAGCGACACGACCGGCAGCCCGTTGCCGGTGAACCCCACGATCCGATTGATCGTTTCCGTGGTGATCATCGTCTCGGTGATGCTCAGGATGGCTCGTCTGCTCGGCGTTGGATCTGGACGAACTGGTCGGCAAGCCACACCAGGGCCGGGCCGTTCTCGTCCACACCAGGCATGAGGTGCAGTGCCTCGTACGCCTCGCCGATGCACTTCACGACCAGGTCCCGCTCTTTGCTCCCGATGTCAGCCTGTGTCGTCATCCTCATCTCCTCACATTCAGTACATTCGATATCGACTACGCGCCGAGTTGATCTAGCCGGTCACTCCAGCTGGCGGTTGATGTCTATCTCGACGTTGTGCCGCAGCGCTTGGCAGATCGGACAGCTCGTCGCGGCGGCCTCCACGATGCGGTGGAACTTGTCCTCGTCGATGCCCGGCACCATGGCGGACACCGCCAGCGATATCTGGCCTATCCGGGGGTCGCCGCTGGGCAACAGGTCCAGCTTGCATTCAGCGTCGACCCGCACGTGCACGGGTGGATGATCAGTTGCCATCAGCGCGGCACC
>JAFAWY010000137.1 GCA_019241525.1 Pseudonocardiales bacterium | reverse complement strand
CCGGGAGCGCGGTTGCGCCGGGCGGTCAAGCTGCGCTCTATGCTGGTCAAGCGGCGCACCACCACCTTCGCTCGGTTGAATGCGCTGTTGGAGATCCTTAGCCCGGCGTGGGTGGGTGCGCTGGGCTCGAACATGAGCAAAACCGCGTTGTTGCTTTTGGCCCACTACGCCGATCCCCACCAGGTCATCCACCTCGGCCGAGCACGCCTGACCCGGTTCCTCTACCGGCATTCCCGCGGCGCCTGGGGCCAGGCCAAGGCCGAGGAATTGCTCGCCGTCGCAGCCGAAACCCTCCAATTGTGGGATGACGAACTGGACTACCCCGACCTGGCCGAAGACATCGCCATCGAGGCCCGCCTGGCCCTGGCGCTCACCACAGAGCTTCATGAACTCGATCAACGCATCACCACCTTGCTCACCGACGCCGACCCACAGCAGATCATGACCTCAGTACCCGGCGTGGGACCCGTGCTCGCCGCCCAGATCCTGGGCCGACTCGGCGATCCCTGCCGGTTTGACTCCCTAGCCGGCGTGCGCTCTTTTTCCGGCCTGGTGCCCCGCCTGGACTCCTCTGGGCTCACCGGACGCCACAATGGGCCCACCAAAGCCGGCGACGCCTGCCTGCGCGAAGCCCTGTACATGGCCGCCGAACACGCCCGCCGCAGCGATCCCATCCTCGCCGCCAAATACCACCGACTCATGGTCACCAGCGGCAAACACCACATCTCGGCGCTGTGCCACATCGCCACCAGCTTGCTTGGCCGCATCGTGGCCTGCTGGCGCCGCGGCGAGCATTACCAACTACGCGATGTCGACGGCCGAGCTGTGACCACCGCCGAAGCCCGAGCCATCATCGCCCAGCGCTACACCATCTCCGCCGAGCTGCGCGCCGCCCGACGCGCTGTGCACACGCGGGGGACGGACCGACGAAGTAAGGAGTCGCCACGCGCTCCATCGACCGGCCCGTCCACCCGGAAAACTACGACCCCTGGTGCGGCTTGACAGCTATTAGATCTTGATGGCCCTTGCGGGCCGCTCGCGGGAGATGAGATTGGGTCCAATCACACGTTAGGTGTTGGGAAACAACGCCCAAGCGCCAGAAATATCGGCCTGGAGAGTACGGGTGGTATAATCGTACAGCCCAAAATTGTCATCAATTGCCGCCCAGTTAATGGTGCCGAGCTGTTGCGGAGTGTTCTGTTGGATGACGCGAGCTGCAGTGTAATAGTCGGCCCGCTGCTGGGCACTCGACCCGTCACTGCGGTTTGTTCCCATCTCGCCAACAACCACTTTTAGGCCTGGAGTGACCAGTTGCAGGAAACTAAACAAGTTCGGATTAGACTGCATGAATGACAAGGTTTGCCATAGGTGAAAGTCCAAATAATCGACATGTGGAGCGATAGCACGAATAAGATCCGCATTGGTGATGTCCGTATGAATAGATGCGGTAATCGGGATCGGATTATTACCGATACGTCGAATAGCGGCCGCCGTATTAGCTACCATTGTCGCAGCATGGGCAAGGCCAGCCGAGTCATCCCGGTACTCATTGTACATATCAAACCCGAAAATTGTATTCCCATATGGAATCATCGCTTGGTAGAGCGCCACTATTTCGTTAATAATCGCCGAGTCCGTAGCTGCGCCACGGTGCGTCAAGCTCGCGGCACACGGGTAATACCGAATCCCAATCGACCGACAGTAAGAAGCGACCTGCCGGTGGTTTGCGAGATACCGCGTCCGAGCTATAGATCCATCAGTGATAGCATTTGTTGACCCGATAATACGAACGACATTAATTCCCAGGGGTACCGGACGGTCAATGCTTTCTTTAACATATGCCCAGTCGTAACCACCGGCCCAAAAGTTCACCCAAACATCCGAAGTCGGTCCCAAGAATTGTGCTGGCGTAGGATGAACGTTTGTTCCCTTAACCCTGCCTTGGGGAGATGGACGAGAGTCAGGGAAATCCGACGCCTTGATCGTCCCAGAATTCACAGCATTGGCGTTACAGGACGGCGACGCGAGAGGGGCAACTGCGACGAGCCCAGCGATTCGAAGCGATTGGCGACGTGAAATGATACGACCGCTTTGATCGCCATCTTCCATGCTATCCTTCACCCTCCGGCTGCATTAAGTTTCAGACTACCATACCATAATTCTCTGACCCTACCTACATTGCTGCATTTGCCGCCACAATCAGTCGGCACGGCTAGGGAGCTACACTGTTTCCGTGGGTGACCGGCCGGAGTAGCCCTACCGGGGAAGTCAGTTCGCGTCATGCTGCACAAGGCTGCGGCTGCATAATTAAGAGCGGTAGACCGCGTGATCAACGAACGACTCGGGACCATTTTGCCTCCACCACCGCGCATGATCGCGCAGTTGCTCGAGACGAATGATCCCCGACTGGCGGTGACTTATCCGACTCGGTCCAGTCGTTCCTCACACGTCAGGCAGGTCTGACAGTACCGATACCTTCACCATCGTCGGTCCGCTTGCCACCCTTCCTAGCCTTCCCCGGTCAGGCTGCCCCCGCTTCATCAGCCCGCTGCCACGGCCCGACAGGAACGGTCTTTCACCATCCCTCGATCGACATCACGCCTCGTAGCGCACAGCTCCGCCGCGGAAAGCGAAGTTAAGCGCACAATCCCATTCGCCCGAGGCAGATCACGATTCTCTCGTTCCAGATGCGGGATCCGGGCCGCGCCATCGAGCAGCAACAGCTTGTGAGACGAGGCACCGGCCAATACTGGGTACATCCATCCAGCCGACAGCGCAACCGGCGGCCGCGTTTGCCGCGGGATGTTGCTGGGAAGCCCCCGCAGTGGAAAGGAGCACGAGATGGCCGCCAACAACGACAACACTGATGCCAACGCCGACAACCTCGTCGGGGTACCGGAACCGGAGCCGCCTAAGGGTGGGCCCGAGGCGGATCCCAACACGCCCGACCCGGCCGACCTAACTCCCGGGCTCGGCGGAACGTCGGACACCCGGCCACCTTCGGAGAGCGAAGACGGCAACCGATAACCGTATCGATGACTTCCATCGAATGGGGTTCGGCATCGGTCGCTTCTGGCTGTTCCGATTGTGACGACTGCGTTTACCGTGCAGCTGCATGACCGCCGTACCGATATCTCACATATGGCAGCCCAGCACGGCTTCATGGCTCGCGATCCCATCCTTGAACCCGTGATCGAGGCGCGCTCTGCGCCGTGTCCTCCTATTGACTGATAGGAGGACACGGCGAAGTTTTTGGCTTGCTTTGGTTCCACCACCGCACCCCCGAACCCGGACGGGGCGCGGGCCGACCTTGTCGCCCACAGCGTCGGCCAGGCGCTGTGGCAGCTGTCCGTAGCCGCCTCACTGGCGGATCCCAGCGGATGGCTGGGTGGCGAACTCCTCAACACTCCGACCTTCGGATCAGACCAGATACCATCCAGCTGGACGCGCGCCCTCCCTTTCGAGCAGTTTGATTACGAGTACTTCAGTAAAGACTCTCATTCGCGTATCGTCAGGCTGCTATCATTACTGGGCAGCCTCACGTATACCAGCAGCCAGCTTGGGACACTTTCAGGCCGCCGGCAGTTAGCGAGCTTTCTTTTTTCCTAGCTGGGTTTAAATCCCGGAGCGATCCGAATAAAGCCGCCATGCGGACGGGTGGCCAGTTATTGATGTGGTGGTCGATGTCGACACTGGAGGAATGATGGGCATCGGTGAAAGCTTGAGAGATCTGATCAACAAGACCCAGGAAGTCGCGCGTGAGCATCCAGAGCGGACTGGGCAAATCCTCAACAAGGTGGAGCACATCGTTGACGAGCAAACCGGCGGAAGCACTCCGATAAATTGGACACACGTGCCGAACAGTTGAACGGCACCTAATCGGCGCCCAGCGTCAGTCGTCGTCTGATGGGCGAGGCGCCCCTACTCGATATTCCCATGGTGATCCATTGCAACTAGGGCACGCTCTACGTACATCCCGACCCGACCACCATGTGGTGCTCCGAAAAATGCCCCGCACCATGACACCGTTTACAGCCTTTCTGTGGCCACCAATAGACCGGCCTAAGTGCCAAATGATCCAAAGTACGATTACCAGCCACACAATCTGGGAAACGAACTGACTCATCTCACTCGACCTTCCACGCCCGCCAATATGATTAATTGATGACCTTGCCAACCGTCAACAGGAGCGCCACACCAACGCATGCGCGATCAGGTCCGAAACGAACTACTTTCGTCTGTGGCCGCGACACTAATCGTTCGAGTAGCCGCAGCATATCATCCGGCCATGGTGAACAACCTTTTCCATGCCCAGATTAAAACGCCGCCGTCCACCGGAATTCTGCGCGGCGTATACGGTACCCTTAGGCCCGTTGCCTTTTAGCGTCCGGCATAGCGCCACCGGTACTGCTGGTTTGCCGTCCTCCCATGAAGCCTCCAGCGCGGCTTAGCCTGCGGCAAACAGAGTAGCTCCTGATACCGACTGTAACAAGATCGCGGCAAGCCTGCATCGCTTTTTCTCCATCTGGCCTAACGTGAGACAAATAGTCGCATTTTTGTGATTAAGCGATGACACAGTCGTTGCGTAAAACTTTACTCAACGCGTAGCAAATTTTGATGACACGACTCCACTAACCAAGAAGATATTGAAATTGTTTCCCCTTGTGGCCGGCCGCACACCCAGGGCGAACAAGATAGTTACGTATCTCTCGTTATGTAACCTAATACCAGTTTGGCCGGCTTGGGCGGTCGGGGCATTTCGCACCAATTACCCAGGCGCCGCATATCACAGATTCTCTTTACATTTGACATCCCGCGCTGGAGAGCAGGGCGGCCAAAGCGCGTTCGGCCGTGGCCGCGTCGGGGCAGACGGCGACCACGACATTCCTGAAGGAGATCCCGTTATCGACCTCTATTAGGCAGATGACCTCGAGCAGCGTTACGGGACGTGCGAGCTTCCCCCGACAGCTGGTTTCGCCGTGAACTTCGGCGGCCAGCGTGGCCAGGGACCTGGCGAGCCCGCGCGTGTTGCTGCTGAGGTAGTTGAGCAGAGCAGCGGCGAGACGGTGAGCGCGTTGCTCGGCGGGATCACCTGCGGTACGGGACAGGTAGTCGGCGAGGTTGTGGTGCGCCGTGGCGATCTCCCACGGATCGGGGTTGAGGTACCACAGGTGCAGGGAAGTGCGCTGCAGGTCAACAGCTTTCTCGGGGTCGTCTCGTTTGTTTTCTATCTCGGCGCGAGCGCAATAGACCTTCGCGAGCCGAGTGACGTCACGAACGGTGACAAAGACATCATGGCAGTCGCGCAATAACTGATCAGCCTCAGCTAAGCGACCAAGGTGAAGCAGTGGCAGGTAGTCGTTGAACTGGCAGCCGGCGATCTCCTGCGGAGAAGCACCCCGCCGACGTTTCGTGCTGGCAATCTCATCGTTGAGGTCCAGCGCGTCGTTCCAGCGCTGTAGCGCGACCGCGGACAAGCGGCCAATGTCCAGGACACCCTCCCGGACATTCCATGAGTTCACGCGGTCGTTGTAGGCGCGCTCGTCGGGCAGGTCAGCCATCCGCGATCGCAGTGTTGGTAAATCGAGTAGAACCTGCTCGTGGTGGCCAAGCAAATTGAGTATCTGCAGCCGTCGGCCTTGATCGCTGAGTCGCGTCCAGGAACCGAATCCGGCCTGGCCAGTGTGTTCGATCTTCTGAGTGGCCATCGCGAGAGCGTCATGGAGTCTGCCTTCATCACGGAGCAGGGTGACCAGTTCACCAGCGCAGGTAGAGGCAATCTGATGATTGCCGTCGGTGGCGGCCAGGTGATAGGTGTGGTGCAGCACTGTCTCAGCCTCGTGTGGATCCACTTTTCGCAGCGCGGCACCGAGCACGACGAGGTCTTTGACAGCGCCGGTCGCCAATGCGATCCGCCGCAGGAAAGAAATGACTGCAAGGCAAGTGGCCGGGGAGTAGCCGTCCTTGATCAGCGCTCGTTCAAGCAGGCAGCTAGCGGCGTCCCAGTGGTGCTGGCGCAACAAATACCGGGCGGCGGCCAGGCTGGCCCGGACCGTACGGTGATGGGAGTCCTCGCCGTCGTGCGACGGCCGGACTTCCCTGCCACTCATGACAGAGGTCCACCAAGCGGCAAGTTGCTCATCGATTGCGGCACTGACCGGCTCTGGGGTCGCGGCCTGGATGGCCCTGGTGACACTGGCATGGATCCGGTAATGCAGGTCATCGACGCCAACGAGCCCGGCGCTGAGCAATGGAGCGACAGTAGAGGCAACCGACGGTGGTTCGCTAGGTTGAGCCAGGCGCCGCCACAGGGCAGGCCAGTTCGCGCTGACAATGTCCGGGTTTCGGTCGTCCTCCGCCATCCGGCACAGTGCCTGCAGCATCAGCCGGCCGGGGGCAGGCACCGTCGCGGCAACAGTGATGGTCCATGTGGTGACGATCTGGAGCAATTGCTCGGCGTCGAGTTGGGTGTGGCCGCAGGTGACGAAAGCGGCTAGCGACGCCGTGCCATTTAACGCTGCTTCGATCTCAGCTAGCTGGTAGGCCAACCGAGGCGGATCGGCTGCCGCCGCGTCGGCGAACTCCAGTAGCTGCGGATGTCCCTGGACGAGGGTGAGCAGGCAGCGGGCCAGCGCCACACTGTCCATCAAGGGGCGCAACGTGGGTAGCTCCCCGACCAGCAGCTGCGATTCTTCCAAGGACAGAGCGTGCACCGGCCGAATCAATACTGCGTCGATGTTGAGCCCCGCCGGCACGACTTGGCTGGTCAGAATCACCCGTGACGGTCCGTCGTGGTTGGTTAACGCGCTGATCAACAGTGCCCAATAGGGATTCCGCCACTGGCCATCTGGCGTGAGCAGGGTTTCGAGATTGTCCAAGACGAGCAGCATGCCGGCATCAATGAAGACGGTGGCAAGCCTTTCCACATCCGTGTCGGTGACGATCTTGTCCGCTGTTAGCAACCTGCGGTCCGGTAGCTGCTCCTGCAATTCCATGGTGAGCACGCGCAGCGCATCATCCGGCTGCTCTGGGTCGATTGACGCGGACCAGAAGAAAAAAGTGCGGAAAGCGTGCCGGTGCCGGTAGGCAAGCTCTACCGCGCAGGTGGTCTTGCCCACCCCGGCTATCCCATGAAAAAGCACCGCGGCGCGGCCCGATACGGAGGCCAACGCACTGCTGGCCGTGGCAATCACGTCGGTACGGCCAATGAACCGTGTCGGCCGAGCTGGGAATGCAGCCATCACCTCACCAGCAGCATTGGAGATCGGCATTCCCCCCGGGCGCGCCGGCGCCCGCCCGACCGTCAGGGCCGGTGCCCTGTTCAGTCTATTTACCCGTCCCAAGAAAAGCGAAAAGAGGATGGCCAGTAAGATCCAGGCGAGGGTCGCGAGTCCGATCATTAAAATCGCACCCATCGATCCTCCACCACGTGACGGAGAGCCGCCGACAGGCTCCTCGGGAGGATCGCCTAGGTTTGGCTAGCCGTAAGCAGCGCGCCGAGGCTCTGCTATAAATAATCGTCTATGGATTCCCTGGCGTAACCGGACCGTGGACCGACCACTCGAATGACGTAGTGCACCACTAGAGATCCGCGTCGGTGGTTAACGCACAAAGTTACCCGGCGTGACAGAAGATCACGGTTTGTGCTCTACACGACATTGCGACAACAGATTCCATTTTTGGAAATAACCGGCTTTATCCACAACCTCTTTGCGGTACAGGCACTGCGCTTTGCCGCGAGCGCTCAGGAGGTGGTGCTAACGATGGTGCTGGGTGGATGTGATGCGGAGATGATGCGCCAGTGCTCGGCTCTCGACGCTCGATATCTCATCGACGTATTCGTCTCTCGAAGCAGCGTGTCATGATCTCGGATCTGGATCGCTACCCACCTCTGCTTCAACGTCAAATATTGCGGTCAACACCCAGGTCCGCTACACAGCAGACGACCTCACCCGCAAGCAACGACGGGCAAGGGTGACACAGCGGTGGTTACAAAGTGCAAGGATATAGTCACTTAGACACCATGGAATTTACGACAACAGGGTGAATCAGGAGACAAGCTGTTCACGATCGCCACTTTCGGGCGATCTGCTAGCGGGGTGGTCTGAACAGCCGTCGCCCTGATAGCCATTGCAAGCATTCGATAGGTTACGGTGGGTGTCCGTTTTCGAGACGTGGCGTGACGGAAAACCAAGAGATCATCTAGCGGCGGTCGACCCTGGCCTTCTGACGATGATGGCCCTAGCCATGTTCGGTTCAGCCGCCGTATACCAGCACTTCACCATTGATCAACATTTCGCTATAACCAGTATTTTGCTTGCGGGCAGCACGGCAAGCACGTCCATGATCGCCCTCTCCGCGCGGCTCACGGTTTCCCACTATAACCCAGGTTCAGCCGCAGTTATTGCCGACAGAAAGGAAGTCGTGTCGAATATGCGCGGCTGTCCACAATTTTCCTCGCCCGATAAGGGGCGAAGGGCATGAGCCTGTCGACCCTCTTAAGAGCAGCGCTTCGCAGGTGGTACATTACAGTTCCAGGCATCCTACTTTCGCTCATTATTGCCAGCACGGTCTTCAATTATGTGCCCCCGAAATATGCTTCAAGCGGCATCGCGGTCCTGGTCCGACAAAACAATCCGACGGTGCCGAACACCATCAACCCCATAGTCGGCAGCGATGGCACTTTCACCACGGCCACATTGACCCTCACGCAAGCCATAGACACGCCGACAGTCAAGGCAGAGCTCGGCCTCAAAGAAGGCGCGGACGATTTTTCGATTAGTAACGTCGGTAAGACAACCGCGACCGACGGGGGCGATCACCCCTTTCTCTATATTACCACACAAAGTTCAAGCCCCCAGAAAAGTACTGAGATTGTAGACGACGTTATCGCGGTCGCGCGCCAAAAGTTGACAGACCTCCAGAATGACGCAAAGGTAAAGCCCCAGAACCAGATCAGGCTGGAAAGCGTAGTTGATGCTACCCCACCTAAAGCGGTGATGACCATCGTGTACGCAGCAACGGGCGCGGCGTTGCTGTTCTGTATGGTTGCCACATTCTTCGTGGCTTACGTATGGGATACAATCGTTGCCGCCGGACAAAAACGGTACGTTCACCGATCCGCGTCTCACGCTAAAGAACATGCGGACTCTCGAGTCCGCGCGAGCCCGCGTAAAATAAGTTGATGCCGGAGGCCGCAAAAGGACTGGGGCATCTATTTCTTCGCCATGCTGGTGGCCCGCGTGCAGTCACTCAGCAACGGGTGTGAAGTCTGGCGCTGGGCCGTCACTACCTCCGTGGCGGCGTCAGTGGGGCTGACTGTGCCGTGAGCAACTCGCGGAGACGGTTCAGCGCCCGGTGCTGCGCTATCCGCACGGCACTCGGTGTCGAGCCCAAGGCATCGGCGATCTCCTCGACGGATAATCCGCGCACGAGCCGCAAGTGCAAAATTTCGCGCTGCTCGTCCGGTACCGACTCCAGCCACTTAGCCATGCGCCCGGTAGACTTGCCGTTGATCACCGGTGCCACCGACCGGAGGCTGAGTATATCCTGGTGGGGACGTGGGAAACTGGTTCAGCGCACGCGGCGAGGGAGCCAGGGATGCCAGGGCGGGGAGCAGAGAAGCGGTAGTAACCGGGTGTTCCTTCTAACAATTGGCCGACCACCATGTCAGGTTTCCGCGCATTGGCCGCGCGTGCTGCCCAATAGGTTGTGCAGTCCAAGGCCGATCGTCCATTTCACACGTCGCGCTACCGTCGAAGCCGTGCACCTAGGTACGAATGTAGAATAACTCGGTTCATGGGGCCAGCTCAATCATTCGCTCGCCGTATCACCGGCAGAACAAGAGCGGGAACCGTAACTGATTGGCGACAGTGGGTACAGTCGATACCGCCGTAGTGGATCAATTACCACACAGCGAACCAAATCGCTGTCGCTGAGTAGTGGCGCCACTTGAATAGCGATCACACCGCACTGACGCGGCGACCTTGCAATATGACCGTTGACAATCATCCGTCGGTCGAAAGCCGCACCACCTGCCGAACAGATTTCACGGCCACGAATGCATTACTTGCGACCGACTTCGAGTGCCTCAGCGGCAACGACAAACTCGCAGTCAACTCGATGATCGCCACATAGTTCACTACAGCCTGTAGGCAACATGCAATAGCAGTCCAGCAGCGGCTTGACCACGTGACGGCGTAGATGAGACGGCTGGATTGCTACCAGTTGAACAACGAACGCCCGGGCGACGGCTGCCACGCCTGGCATCCACGTAGGATCCGGCTGTTACCCACTGCACCACGATGAGGGAAGGACACCTGGCGATGCTCCCAGGCGGGAGCCTCACGACAGCGATCGTGTTGGCCGCCGGTGAAGGCACCCGGATGCGCTCGGCGGTCCCAAAGGTGCTGCACCCGCTGGCCGGCCGGTCGCTGGTGGAACATGCTCTCCGAGCCGTCGCTGGGCTGCACCCCGACTACCTGGTCGTGGTTATCGGCCACGGTCGGGACGCGGTAGAGGCCCACCTGCAGACGGTTGCGGTCGCTCTGGGGCGGCAGGTACACCCGGCGGTGCAGGCCCAACAGCTCGGCACCGGCCACGCGGTGCGCACTGCGTTGGATGTGCTGCCAGGCGACCTGTCCGGCACTGTGCTGGTCACCTATGGCGATGTGCCGCTGCTGGACACCGCCACGCTGGCCGAATTGATCAGTGAACATCACCGCACCGGGCATGCGGTGACCGTTTTGTCGGCGTTGGTGGCCGATCCGACCGGGTACGGCCGGATTCTCCGGGACTGCTCTGGTGCGGTGTCTGGAATCGTCGAACACCGTGATGCCAGCACGGCACAACGCGCTATCCGCGAGATCAATTCTGGCGTCTTGGCCTGTGACGCCGCGGTGGTGCGCGAGGCACTGGCCCGGCTACGCCCAGCCAATAGTCAAGGTGAGCTCTACCTGACCGATGTGGTCGGCCTCGTCCACGCCAGCGGGCTGCCGGTGGGTGCGCACCCGTGCCGGGATCCATGGTTGGTGGCCGGGGTGAACGACCGGGTACAGCTGGCCGCGGTAGGTAGCGAGCTCAATCGCCGGTTGGTCGAGCACTGGATGCGGGCCGGGGTCACCGTGGTGGACCCGGCTTCGACGTGGCTGGACGCCGATGTGCAACTCTCCCCGGACGTGGTGCTGCATCCCGGGGTACAGCTGCAGGCGGGCACCGTGGTGGGCCCCGGCGCAGTGATAGGACCGGATTCGACGCTGTCCGGCTGCAGCATCGGGGCACAGGCGGCCGTGGTGCGGACCCATGGCGTCGGCGCGGTCGTCGCCGAGCGGGCGCAGATCGGCCCATTCGCCTACCTGCGGCCGGGTAGCCGGGTCGGCGAGGGCGCCAAGGTTGGCACCTTCGTAGAGACCAAGAACGCTGAGTTGGGCGCAGGGGCAAAGGTGCCACACCTGAGCTACGTCGGGGACGCGACGATTGGCGAGGGCACCAATATCGGCGCGGCCACCGTGTTCGTCAATTACGACGGCGTGGCCAAGCACCGGACTGTAGTCGGCGCGCACGCCCGGACCGGGGCCGACAATATGTTCGTCGCACCCGTAACCATTGGCGATGGCGCCTATACCGCGGCCGGCTCGGTCATCACCCAGGATGTGCCGCCGGGCGCGCTAGGGGTGGCCCGGGGCCGGCAACGAAATATCGAAGGCTGGGTGAGCCGGCGCCGCCCGGGCACCCCGGCGGCGCATGCAGCACAGCAGGCCGTCGGCGAGACGACGCAGCAGGAGTGACCATGAGCTTTTCCACCATGTCAGCGATCCCGAAGAAGAACCTGATGCTGCTCTCCGGGCGCTTCCACCCCGAACTCGTCGAGGAGGTGGCCAAGCACCTCGACGTCGCCGTCACCCCGCAGTCGGCATACTCCTTTGCCAACGGTGAGATCTTCGTACGGTTCGAGGAATCGGTCCGTGGCGCCGACGCCTTTGTCATGCAGGCCCACACCGCGCCGATCAACGACTCCATCATAGAGCAGCTGATCATGGTGGACGCGCTCAAGCGCGCGTCGGCCAAACGGATCACCGCCGTGATGCCCTTCTGGGGATACAGCCGCCAGGACAAGAAGCACCGGGGCCGCGAGCCCATCTCCGCCCGGCTGGTTGCGGACATGTTCAAAGTCGCCGGCGCGAACCGGATCATGACAGTGGACCTGCACACGTCGCAGGTTCAGGGCTTCTTCGATGGCCCGGTCGATCATCTGTTTGCACTGCCGGTGCTGGCCAACCACATCAAACAGACCTACGCCGGACGGCCGCTGGCCGTGGTTTCGCCCGACTCCGGGCGCGTGCGGCTGGCTGAGCGCTGGGCCGACACCCTCGGCGCGACCCCGCTCGCGTTCATCCACAAGACACGCGACCCCACCCGGCCCAACCAGGCGGTGGCCAACCGTGTGGTGGGCGACATCGACGGCCGACTCTGCGTGGTGATCGACGACATGATCGACACGGGTGGCACGGTGACCAGTGCCGTGGCGGCGCTCCACGATTCCGGAGCGGCGGACGTGGTGATCGCGGCTACCCACGGGGTGCTGTCCGACCCGGCTACCAAGCGGCTGTCCAGCTGCGGTGCCCGGGAGATCATCCTGACCAACACGCTGCCCATCCCCGACGAGAAGCGTTTCCCGGGTATGACGGTGCTGTCGATCGCGCCACTACTGGCCCGTGCGATCCACGAGGTCTTCGATGATGGCTCCGTCACCAGCCTCTTCGACGGAAACGCCTGACCTTTCTCGCACGTGTCGTGCCCCCGTACCGGGCGTGTCGCGTCCCTGTGCCGCCTGTGTCTCTTCCCCATGCTTGGTGTGTCCGGCCCTGGTGCCCGGCTGATGAAATCAGGCTGCCTATACTTTGAGGGTTGCCTCGGCGAGGGAGAGCTCGGCGCTCTTCGTGATCGACGCGGCGGTGTCGCGTTCAGCGCGCCCGTGCCCGACCGCGGAGTCCGGGTTTCACTCACCGCCGCAGCACCGCCGAACCGGCGTTACGCCTAGCAATTGTTAAGGAGTTCATCGTGTCCGAGGTCCGTCTGGCCGCCGAACCGCGCACCGAGTTCGGCAAGGGCGCCGCCCGCCGTACCCGGCGCGCCGGCAAGATCCCCGCGGTGCTCTACGGGCACGGCAGCGATCCGCAGCATCTTGCGTTGCCTGCCTTGGAATTCGCCAGGGTAGTGCGCGAGCAGGGCAGCAACGCGATACTCAGGCTCGACCTGGGCGGAGCGCCGCAGCTGGCGTTGACCAAGACCGTCACCGTGCACCCGATCCGGCGCTACATCGAGCATGTGGATCTGCTCATCGTCCGGCGCGGCGAAAAGGTGGTGGTAGACGTCCATGTCGTCGTCACCGGCGACGCAGCCCCTGGCACGCTGGTCACTCAGGAAATCACGAATATCCAGGTGGAGGCCGACGCGTTGGCGATCCCCGAGGAGATCGAGGTATCCGTGCAGGATGCCGAGGTAGGCACTCGGGTGCTGGCTTCTGACGTCACGCTGCCGCCTGGGGTAGAACTGCGGACCGACCCTGACCAGCTCATCGTCAATGTCGTCGCGCCGAGCACCGAAGAGCCCGCGGGCGAGGGCGCCGCGGAAGAAGAGGCCGCAGCGGCTACCACGCCAGCTGCTGAATAGTCACGAGGCAGGCCATCGATGCGGCCATGACCGCTGCGGGCAGTGCTAACGGCGTCGCCGGTGATATTGCGCTGATCGTGGGCTTGGGCAATCCAGGACCCGGTTACGCCGGCAACCGGCACAACGCAGGCTTCATGGTGGTCGATGAGTTGGCGCGCCGGGCGGGTGGTCGCTTCGCCGCACAGAAGACCGGGGCTGACGTGCTGGAGGCACGGTTGGCCGGGCGGCGCGTCGTCCTGGCCCGGCCACGGTCGTTTATGAACGTCTCCGGTCCAGCGGTTGCCGCCACGGCGCGCTACTTCAAGATCCCACCGACTGACGTGATCGTCGTGCATGACGATCTCGATCTGGACTTCGGCGTGCTCAAGCTCAAGCGTGGTGGCGGCGAGGGTGGGCACAACGGTCTGCGCTCGGTGTCGGCGTGCCTGGGTACGCGGGACTATCTGCGAGTGCGATTCGGTATCGGCCGGCCGCCTGGGCGGATGGATCCAGCAGATTACGTGCTGCGTGATTTCTCATCCATCCAGCGTGAGGAGCTCGGTCTACTGGTGGACCGCTGCGCTGACGTCGTTGAGCAGTTGCTCACCCAGGGGCTGGCCGCCACGCAGAACCAAGTGCACTGACCCGCGCAGGAACGCGCGACACCACGGGCACGAGGGGACGACACGCGGGCACGGGGGCGCGACACGCCAGGGGTGGCGGACGGGGCGCTAGGGGAGGTGGTCGGTGATGCGGGCGCGGATGGCGGCGCGGCGCAGCTTGCCGGACGGGGTTTTCGGCAGCGCTGCCGGGGGGAGGACTACCACGGCGCCTGGGCGCACGCCGATCGCGTCGACTACCCGGGAGGCGACCTGCTTGCGCAGCACGCGCTCGGCCTCGGGGTCTCCTGCCCGGGAAGATTCGACAGCCACCGCGAAGGACTCCCGCCGATCACCGGCATCAAGGCGCACCGCCGCCACATTGCCGGGCCGCACACCCTCGACCTGTCCTGCCGCGCGTTCGATGTCGATGGGATAGATATTGCGGCCACCCATGACGATGACGTCTTTGCGCCGCCCGCAGACCACCACGTCGCCCTCAGCGAGATAGCCCTCGTCGCCGGTGTCCAGCCACCCGTCGGGATCCTGGGCAGCACGCGGTCCGGTCGTGGTCAGGTACTCGCGGGTCACGGAAGTGCCGCGCACCTGGAGCTGCCCGACGGCGCGCTCCCCCACCTGCTGGCCGCCGCCATCGACCACCCGCACCTGCATGCCGGGCAGAGGTGGCCCGAGCCGGGGGAACTCCCGGACGTGGGATGCTCCGGAGAGATCGGTCACGACGGCCCGGCGTTGGGTTTCCAGCGCGTCGGCGTCCACCGAATCCACCTGCATGCCAATGCCGTGCGGAGCGAAGGCGACCCCGAGGGTTGCCTCGGCCATCCCGTAGGCGCACACCATGCAGGTTTCCGGAAGCCCGAACCGAGCCCCGGCGCGGATGAAGGTCCGCACCGCGGCAGGTTCGATGGGTTCGGCACCGTTGAGCGCGAAGCGCAAGCTGGACAGGTCGAAGTCCTCTTCGGTGCTGTCCAGCCGGCGGGCCAGCAGCCCGTAGCCGAAGTTCGGTGCCGCAGTGATCGTGCCGCGATACCGGCTGATCAACTGTGCCCACAGCAGCGGATGCGAGATGAAATCGGCTGGGGTGACCTTGACCAGCTCCAGGCCCAGCGCCATCGGAATGGTGAGAAACCCGACCATGCCCATGTCGTGAAACAGCGGCAGCCACGACACCATCACGTCGTGGGCCGGGTCCAACGCGGCAACCTGCGCCATCGCGGTCATGTTGGCGTAGAGATTGCCGTGGGTGATCCGCACGGCCTTGGGTTCCGCACTCGAACCGGAGGTGAGCTGCAACAAAGCGGTGGCGTCCTCGTCGACCTCCACTGGCCCGGTCAGCGGCCGGACGGCCGGGTTGTCAAGGCCGGCAAGCATCAGGTAGCTGATGCCGCGCTGATCCAGCAGCGGGGCCAGCCGGTCGAATGGAGCCCCGAGCAGCACCAACTTGGCATTGATCATGCCGAGCGCCCGCACGGTGTCGGCCGCCCAACTCGCCAGATCGGCCCGCGGGGTTGGTTGGTGCAACATCGTCACGCTGCCACCCGCCAGCCAGACCCCTTGCACAGCGGGAGCGATCAGAGCAGGGTCACCGGCGAGTATGGCTACCGCGTCGCCATGCTGGAGGCCGGGCTCGGCGGTACCGATCAGTGATCCGGCCGCGCGCAGCGCCTTGCGGTGCACCTCGGTCCAGGTGGTGCGGTGCGGCTGGGTGGGTTCACCGGTGGTCATGCCACGGTCCGACCGGGTCGGTGAATCGGGCGCGCAGCGGGCCACCAGGGCGTGGAGGAAGGCGCTCACAGCCAGTCACCTTACGACTGAGGAAGGCGAAGCCGCACCTCAACCGGCAGCGAACCGGTCCTCAACCGGCTGCATCGGCGACTTCCAACCAACGGGTCTCTAGATCATCTTTTGCGGCGAGGACCGCGCGAAGTTCACTGTCGAGTTCCCGGAACGCGACGGGGTCGGCGGCCCGCTGGACGATCTGCTGCTGCAGTTCAGCTTCCCGGCTGGCCAACCGCTCGAGTTGGCGCTCCAGGCGGCCCAGCTCCTTGCGAGCCGCCCGCAGCTGGGCAGACTGGGTTGACCCAGCCGCACTTGACCCAGGCGGGGTTGACCTAGCCGCGGTTGATGACCTGGTCGTTGCTGGCGGGGCCGCAACCAGTGCCGGCACTGGCCGGTACCGAGCCAGATACTCCTCGATGCCCCCGGGTAGCTGGGTGATGCGCCCGTCACCGAACAGCGCCACCACCGTGTCGCAGACCCGTTCGACCAGGTATCGGTCGTGCGAGACGACGACCAGGGAGCCCGGCCAACCATCCAGCAGGTCCTCCAGCTGTTGCAGCGTGTCGATGTCCAGGTCGTTGGTGGGCTCATCGAGCAGGAGCACGTTCGGCTCGGCCATCAGCAGCCGGGTCAGCTGCAGCCGGCGGCGTTCCCCACCGGACAGGTCCGCCACCGGCGTCCACTGCCGCGAGGCGGGGAACCCGAGCCGTTCGGCCAGTTGCGAGGCCGACATCTCGTGCCGACCGAGCTGCACCCGGCTAGCGATTTCCTCCACCGCCTCCAGGACCCGCAGCGATTCGGGCAGGTCGTCGAGCTCTTGACGCAGATGCGCCAGCCGGACCGTCTTGCCCTGCACCCGGCGACCGGCCTCCGGCTCGATTTCGCCCGCCAGTAGCCGTAGCAGCGTCGTCTTGCCGGATCCGTTGACCCCGACCAGCCCGATCCGCTCCCCCGGGCCGACCCGCCACGTCTGGGCGTCCAGCAACCGGCGACCGCCTACGGAGACGGTGACGTCCTCGAGTTCCAGGACCGTGCGTCCCAGCCGACGACGCGCGAACGCATGCAGCTCGACGGTGTCTCGCGGCTGCGGCACGTCGGCGATCAGCGCCTCGGCGGCCTCAATGCGGTAGCGGGGTTTGGAGCTGCGCGCAGGTGGCCCCCGGCGCAGCCATGCCAGTTCCTTACGCGCCAGGTTGCGCCGCCGCTGCTCAGCCGCGGTGGCCAAGCGCAGCCGCTCGGCGCGGGCGTAGACCCAGTCGGCGTATCCCCCGTCGTAGCCGTCTACCCGGCCGTCGACGACCTCCCAGGTCCGGGTGCAGACCGTGTCGATGAACCACCGGTCGTGAGTGACCACCACCACCGCGCAGCGGCGGACCAGCAGGTGCTCGGCGAGCCAGCTCACGCCCTCGATATCGAGGTGGTTGGTCGGCTCGTCCAGGATCAGCAGGTCGAGCTCTCCCACCAGGGTGGCGGCCAGCGCGACGCGGCGGCGTTCCCCACCGGACAGGCCGGCGACTGTCCGGTCCAGGCCAAGCAGAGGGATACCCAGCCCATCCAGCACTGCGCGGATCCGAGGGTCAGCTGCCCACTCGTGCTCGGCGCCGACTCGCAGTGGTGCCAGCACCGCGTCGCCCACGGTGACCCGCTCGGGTAATTCGGTGCGCTGGGTCAGCACGGCGACGCGCAGCCCCCGGGCGCGGCTTACCCGGCCGGAGTCCGGCGGTTCCAGGCCGGCGAGCACCTCCAGCAGTGTGGTCTTGCCGCCGCCGTTGAGGCCAACAACACCGATCCGATCACCCGCATCGACCCCAAGGGATACCTCTGAGAGCAACGGGCGGACTCCGTAGGACTTGGAGACCGCCTCGAGGTTGATCAGATTGGCCATCAGGCGCGCGCGAGAGGTTCGTGGGGTGGCACGGGGCGCGGATCGTCGACGATCCGGGCGCCGGGCACCGGGCCGTTGGCGACCCGAACGGTCCGGCACACGCCGACACCGGCCAGCTCGGCAGCGACCCGGACCGCAGCATCGGCGCTGGTGCACAAAAATGCGCATGTCGGCCCGGATCCGGACACGATGCCGGCCAGCGCACCGGCATCCACCCCAGCACGTAGCGTGCGGCGCAGCGTGGGGCGCAGCGATACCGCAGCTGCTTGCAGATCGTTGCCGAGCAGCAGGGCAAGCCGTCGCGGGTCGCCCGAAGCCAGCGCCTCCAGCAGCGGCTCGGCGTCCCCGAGTCGCTGCTGCGGGGAACCTTGCGCGCGTAGCCGGTCCAGTTCCCGGTACACATCCAGGGTGGACAGGCCACGGTGGTCCAGTGCGATCACCCAATGGAAGGTGTGCCGGGCCAGCACCGGCACGAGCGATTCCCCCCGGCCGGTGCCCAGTGCGGTGCCGCCGCACAACGCGAATGGCACGTCGCTGCCCAACTGGGCGGCGAGCCCAGCGAGCTCTTCGCGGCTGAGATCCAGGCGCCACAGCCCGGCCAACCCCACCAGGGTGCCCGCCGCGTCAGCGCTACCGCCGGCCATCCCGCCGGCCACCGGGATGGACTTGCGCAGTACGACGCGAACCCTCGGTTGGCGCCCGGCGTGCTCAGCCAGCAAGAGCACGGCACGCCACGCCAAGTTGCGCTCGTCGGTGGGTACCGTCCCGGCGCCTTCGCCATAGACCTGAATCCCGGGTTCGTCCGCGGCCGCGACGGTCACCTCGTCCGTCATGGACAGTGCCTGGAACACGCTGATCAGCTCGTGGTAGCCGTCTGCGCGCAGGTTGCCCACCGCCAGATGCAGATTGACCTTGGCGGGCACACGCACGGTAACCGGTTCCGGCACTACGGCAAGCACGGCCCCAGGGTACGGGCATTCGGCCACTTGGGTGGTGATGCGAGCTATTGCAGTCGTCGCCATTCTCGATTGATACGAGCAAAATCATCGATGGTGAGTTGCTCACCCCGCAATCCGGGATCCACCCCGGCGGCACGCAGGATCCGCTCGGCGGTGGCCGCCGAGCCTGCCGCTGTCGCCAACGCCGCGCGCAGCGTTTTGCGGCGTTGCGCGAATGCCGCATCGATCAGCGCGAAGACCTGCTCTCGGGACTCCATGGACGGCGCTGGCCGAGCGTTCAGGGCGACCAGGCCGGAATCCACGTTGGGCACCGGCCAGAACACCGCCCGCGGCACCTGCCCGGCGCGGCGAGCCTGCGCAAACCAGGCCACTTTGACGCTGGGAGCGCCATAGCTTCGGGTACCCTGCGCCGCGGTCAGCCGATCGGCCACCTCGGCCTGCACCATCACCAACCCGCGGCGCAAGCTCGGCAGCTCGGCCAGCAAGTGCAGCAACACCGGCACGCCGACGTTGTAAGGCAGGTTCGCAACCAGCGCAGTCGGTTCCCGACCACCGGCTGCCTCGACCAGCTCTGCGCGCCGAACTTGCAGCGCGTCAGCGTGATAGACCCGCAAGCCTTCAGCCCGGTCCGGGGCACGATCGGCCACTGTGGCCGGCAGCGCACCGGCCAGTCGCGGATCCACCTCCACAGCCAGCACCGTATCCACCGCGCCGAGCAGAGCCAGGGTGAGCGATCCCAGCCCAGGACCGACCTCCAGCACGACGTCGTCAGCGACCAGACCGGCGGTCGCGACGATCCGGCGCACGGTATTGGCGTCGTGGACGAAGTTCTGCCCTAGCCGTTTGGTGGGCCGCAGCCCGAGGCGATCGGCCAGCCCGCGCAAATCAGCCGCTCCCAGCAGTGCGGGCGGTGACACGGCAGCGCCGTCAACCTCGGAGCTCATCCCGCGGTCTTACCACTGCCCCGGACTGGTGATGCATCCTGGCCGATCAGTCGTCAAGGCCCATGCGTGCCGAGCAGGTGGGCCAGGCGCGGTAGTTACCTCGGGAGTTGCGGACACGCTGAGCTACCGCAATCTGCTCCTCACGGCTGGCCTGGTGCGGGTACCGGGCGTATTGACCGCCGCCGTTGGCCCTCCAGGTGCCCTCATCGAACTGCAGGCCGCCGTAGTAGCCATTGCCGGTGTTGGCCGACCAGTTTCCGCCGGATTCGCAGCGAGCCAGCCGGTCCCACACCGAGCCGTCAGCAACCTGCGAAGCCTTGGCAGCACTCCTGGCAGCGCGCTTGTCGAACTTCGCGCCAACCCGGATCTTGGCCTCCCGAGCCGGGGTGATCTCCTGGACGGACAGTTGCTGGCGATCGGTTTCCTTACCGTTGGCCAGGGTGACCGCGTAGGTGATGACCTGCTCGCCGGGTGCGCCGGGGTCCTCGACGACCACGCTGTCGGGCGCCAGCTCGGGATCTTTGATCTTCTTGACCGGAGGATCGATCAGTCGCCGCTCGGTGCGTTGCTCGGTGCGTACCCGGTTGACCTGCACAGTCATTCCCGGAAGCACCGGGGATGTGCGCCCCGGCGTGACGGTGTCCTGGTCGTGCAGCGGCACCCCCAGCTGGGTCAGCAGGTCACCGACCGACAGCGCGGAGGACTGGATCTCCTTCGGAGGTTGGCCACCGTCGAGCAGAGTGATCGGCTTGGTGTTGCGGACCACGAGGGCCATGCCCTCCAGCGGAATCCGCTTGGACGGGCTCGCCGACAGTTCCATGTCCGGCGAGTGCTGCATGCCCACCTGCTGGAGCGCAGTATCGACGGTCAGTGCGGTGGTCCAGATCTCGTGTTGCGTGCCGTCGACGGTCAGCGCCAGCGGCCGGCCACGCGCCAGCACGATCCGGCTGCCGTCTTCGATCGGGCTATCCGCGGTCGGAGCCAGCGCATCCTGATCCCCCGCCTGCAATCCCGCGGATTTCAAGGCTCCCGCAACGGAGGTGGCGAACGTGTTGATGGTCCGCTGCTCGCCGTCCACCGTGACGGTGACGGTTTTGTCCATGGCAAGCGCTGCAGCAGTACCGGCTGGCAGGCCCAGGCCAAGAGCAACCAGGGTGCCTCGGACAATCTTGCGAGTGGTCACCTATGTCCAGTCGTCGCAGGTCCGGGCAGGGGCAGCACGAGAACCAATGCGCGCCTTCTCGTGCCGGGATTTGCCCCATCCCGGCTGATAGTCACGGAAAGCTAACGGTTGGTCGCTGTAAGTGCAAACATCCCGTCAAGACGTGTTGCCCAAAGGACACTCAGCTGCGGTCAGCGGTATCGGTCGCGCCGAACCCGAAGACTCGCTCAGCGGTCGCCGAGCTCGACGCCGCCAGCTCCGCTTCGTCCTGCCCGCGCAGTACAGCCAGGTCGCGGACCGTGTAGGGCAGATTCGCCGGTTCGTTGGTCTTGCCACGGTGTGGGTGCGGGGTGAGAAAAGGGGCGTCGGTCTCCACCAGCAGCTGACCGTCGGGCACCAGCATGGCAGCTTCCCGCAGCGCGCGGGCGTTGCGGAAGGTCACGGTGCCGGAAAAAGACAGCACGTAACCGGCGTCCACGCAGGCCCGCGCCATCGCGGCGTCCCCAGAAAAGCAGTGAAAGATCACCGTAGACGGCGCGGTCTCTTGCTCGAGTATGGCCAGCACATCGCGGTGCGCGTCCCGGTCGTGGATCATCAGCGGCTTGCCGAGTCGTTTGGCGAGGTCAATGTGCCACCGGTAGGCCTCTTGCTGGGCCTTGTGCGGCGAGTAGTCCCAGTAGTAGTCCAAGCCGGTCTCCCCCACCGCCACCACCCTGGGCGCCGCCGCCAGCCGCTCGAGCTCGGTGCGGTCTGCGTCGGTCATCGCCGCGGTGCGGGTGGGGTGCAGCGCAACCGCGGCGAAGACCCGGCGGTCCCAGCCGGCCGCTTGCACCACCCAGCGCGCTGAGGCCATGTCGTCAGCGACCGTGACCACTGCCGACACGCCCACCGCCGCAGCCCGGTCCAGCGTGGCTCGAACGCCCGCCGGATCGGCAGCACCGCAGGCGTCCAGATGCGTATGGGCATCAACCACCGGCACGGGTAACGGCGGCGGAGGCGGCGGCAAGTCGGTTGTCAGTGGCATGGGCTACCAGATCTGTGGCCCGCTCACGGGGCTGGTTCGATCGGCGCCCACCCGGGCCCAGTTTGGGCCAGCTCCGGGTCGAGTTTGGTGAACAGTGGAGTGGGCTTGGCCAGTGGGCGGCCTACCTCGATGGGCACGCTGGCCCAGCGCGCTTGCTCGGCGGCGTAGTTCCCGGTGATCACGGGGTAGTCCGGCCCTTCGCCCTCGACGAGTTCGCTGACCTTCCGGATCTCCGGCTGGGCCGACCACACCCCGGTGCCGCCGAGCTGTTCGTGCACTCGCTGGGCGGCGTGCGGCAGGAACGGCGTGAGCAGCGTGTTGGCGTCGGAGACGACCTGCAGTGCGGTGTGCAGGATGGTGTCACGGCGTGCCGGGTCGTCGGCGCGCTTCCACGGTTCCTGCTCAGACAGGTACTTGTTCGCGGCGCCGACCACCCGCATCGCCTCGGTGATCGCCGCCTTGAACCGGTTACGCTCCAGCAGGTCCCCGATCGTGTCGAAGGCTGCTCGCGACGTGGTGAGCAGCTCAGCGTCAACGGGGTGCCGTGTGGAGGGCCGCGGCACCGCTCCCACGTTGCGGTGGGCCATCGAGATCGACCGGTTGATCAGGTTGCCCCACTCGTTGGCCAGCTCGAAGTTGATCCGGCGGACGAACTCGTCCCAGGTGAAGTCCGTGTCCTGCGTTTCCGGGCCGGCCACCGAGATGAAGTAGCGCAGCGTGTCCGGGCCGAACTCGCGCAGGAAGTCCCCGACGTAGATCACCGTGCCCCGGGAGGTGGAGAACTTCGAGCCGCTCATGGTGAGGAACTCGCTGGACACGATCTCTGTAGGCAAGTTGAGGACACCGAACTTGCCCGATTGACCACCCCGGTCCCCGGCTCCGTTCTGGCCGAGCAACGTAGCGGGCCAGATCACCGTGTGGAAGGTGATGTTGTCCTTGCCCATGAAGTAGTAGGAGCGCGCATTCGGGTCGTTCCACCACTCCTGCCACGCATCGGGGTTGCCCACCCGGTGGGCCCATTCCACCGACGCCGACAGGTAGCCCATGCATGCGTCGAACCACACGTAAAACCGCTTCATCGGCGCGTCCCGCCAGCCGTCCAGCGGCACCCGCACACCCCAGTCCAGATCGCGGGTGATCGGGCGAGGGCGCAGGTCGTCGAGCAGGTGCAAAGAGAACTTCAGCACATTAGGGCGCCATTCGGTGCGGGTCTGCAACCAGGAGCCCAACGCGCCGGTGAACGCGGGCAGGTCGAGGAACAGATGCTCGGTTTCCACAAACTGGGGCACCTCACCGTTGATCCGGGACCGTGGATTGATCAAATCGGCCGGGTCGAGTTGGTTGCCGCAGTTGTCGCACTGGTCGCCACGGGCGCCGTCGTAGCCGCAGATCGGGCAGGTGCCCTCGATGTAGCGGTCGGGCAGGGTGCGCCCGGTGGAGGGGCTGATGGCACCTAGCGCCTTTTTCGTCAGGATGTAGCCATTGCGGTACAACGCGAGGAACACGTCCTGCACCACCCGCGCATGGTTGGCCGTGGTGGTACGGGTGAACAGGTCGTAAGACAATCCGAGACCTTGCAGGTCTTCCACGATCAGCCGGTTGTACTTGTCCGCGAGCTGGCGTGGCGTAATGCCTTCCGCGTCGGCTTGTACCTGGATCGGTGTGCCGTTCTCGTCGGTTCCCGAGACCATGAGCACCCGGTTGCCGGCCATTCGCTGGTAGCGGGAGAAGATGTCCGACGGGACACCGAAACCGGAGACGTGGCCGATGTGCCGAGGCCCATTGGCATAAGGCCAGGCGACGGCGGTGAGTACGGATGCATTCATAGCGCCACCCTATGCGGCAGCCTCAACACTGTTTCCCCTGCCCTACTCCCAGCGCAGTCTGGATGCAGACTGTGGTAAATCGGGGCTCGAAAACCGCAGTCTGCATCCAGACTGCGGTTTAAGTGCCGTTCCAGTCGACTAGTTGCACGATGATGCCGTTGGGTCGCGGACCTCCTGGAAGGCGCGCTCGGCCCCAACCCGTCAGTCGCCATCTCCTCGCGCAAGCCGAAGTGCTCAACCAAAAATGCGCTTGATGCTGCAACGTCCCTCAACGTTGAGCACCACTCCGGACGGTGTGACCCTCACACGCACCCGTCCGATGGCCGCCCTTACTTCATGCTACGCCGTATGCGCTTAGTGCCCCGCTCCCGCTTCGCAGTCTGGATGCAGGCTGCGGTAAATCCGGGCTCAAAAACCGCAGTCTGCATCCAGACTGCAGAGTGGTGGACGCCCCGGTCGCCAACCCGACGGCTGAGCGCAGCGCCACCCGAGCGTCATCGACGCACCCGGGACGGCGCCAGGCGATGAACCCGTCGGGGCGCACGAGAACTGCGCCCGCATCACCAAGGCGGTAACCATCGGCCAAGCCGCCGTCTTCCGCATATACGTCGCGACCCACGGACAACGCCATGATGGGCACACCGTCGGCGGCAAGTTCGGCGGCTGCCCGGCACCATGACCACCCTCGCGGACCGGTCAATACGGTGAGGTGGCCATCGAACAGTTCGAGTGTCGAGACACGGGACCCGCCGCGCCGCACCCACGCATGCGGCGCCCGTTGCCCAGTACCGGGCGCGGCCTCGATCACCGCCGAGGTGTAGTGCACGCCGACGTCCCACGCCAGGCCCGCGCCGGTCGGCACAGGATCTGGGGACAACGAGCGCAGCACATTGTCCGCCCCGATCGGGCGCCGCTCAGCTTCATAGCTGTCCAGCAGCGCCTCATCGGCCCAACCACGCAGTACCCAGGCCAGCTTCCAGCCCAAATTGTGCGCACCGTGGATGGCGGTGTTCATGCCGATGCCCCCGACCGGAGTGGTCCGGTGCGCGGCGTCGCCCACCAGGAATACCGGGCCAGCGCGGAACGCGGTGGCGACGTGGCCGCCCATGACAAACGGCATCACCGTGAGGATTTCCGGCGTTAAATCAGGGATACCGGAGGCGATTCGGATCAGCTCGGTACACCGTTGTGGTGTCCAGTCCGTAATCGACTCGCCCAGTTCCGGGTGCCATTCCCGAGCGTAGATCCATCGATCATCGGGACTGGTGGGCACGAACAGGCCGTTGGCGCCTTCCACGTCGACGGCGTTGACGACGGATGGGGTGTATGGCAGCCGGCGGGTCAGGTCCGCGCGGAAGGTCACGGCCACCACGTCACCGATGGTGCCCAGTTCATCAACCTCAACGCCCAGGCCGGTCCGCACGGTGCTGCGCGGACCGTCCGCCCCGACGAGGTACCGGGCCCCGACTCGCTCGCCGCGACCGGAGCGGCGGTCTCGCAGCTCAGCCTCGACGCCGGTAGCACCCGTTGCGTAGCGGATGAGTTCGGTACCGAACCGGACACGCCCACCGCAGCCGAGCAGGTGCTCCAGCAATACGGGCTCGAGGTGATCTTGCGGGCAGCCGCACGGACTGGTCGGGCTGACCGCCAGCGCCTGCTCGTCGGTGGGGTAGCCGACCGACGAGTCCCTCGCGCGAGAGTCGACCAAGGTGCGCGACGACACCCGCACCCCGCACCGGACAGGCATGGCACCGGCGCGAACCGCCTGCTCCAAGCCCCAGATGCGCATCAGTTCCATGGTCCGGGTGCTCACCGCGGTGGCCTTGGGAAACGGAGAGGTACCGTGGTGCCGCTCGACGACAAGCACGTCGACGCCGTAGCGGGCCAGTGCAATGGCCGCGGTGAGACCGGCGGGCCCGGCGCCGACAACGAGGACGTCGCAGGTAGTGCAATCCGACTGCATAAAGGGCTCCTTCGCTGGCGGCCGGGCACGGCAGCGCCCCCGTTGACAGAGGTTCAGCCGGGGGTTGTTGATACGTGCACCGGCCCGGACGTGTAGCGGATCCGCCGGGTCCGGCGGAGTAGGCGAGCCGGGATTGACGGGACAGAATTCTGCTGTGATGTCCGCGTCACCGACGGGATCACTGTCGAGGATCGAGCGCCGCCCATGATGCGGCTGCCGTTCATTGCGCGCGGCGGCGCCATCGCTGACCTCGCTGCGGCGCTGGACGGCGCCCGTCGCTCACGCGGCGGCCTCGTGTTGATCACGGGGGAACCGGGGACCGGCAAGACCCGGCTGGCGGAGGAAGTCGTTGCCCGCGCCGATGGGTTCCGGGTGTTCTGGACCTGGTGCACGCCGGCGGGAGCCGGAGGCGCCCTGCGTCCGTGGTCGAGCCTCGTCCGGGAACTGGCCGCTGCGGATGCCAGCATGGCGCGGGCGGTGCAGCAATCGCCGCACCTTGCCGAACTGGTCACCGCAGCGGCGAACTCAGACACGACGCATGCTGACCCGGAGACGGCACGGTGGCGGTTGTCGCTGGACCTCGCTGGCATGCTGGCCACCTCGGCAGCGTCGCAACCCATGCTGGTAGTGATTGATGATCTGCACGAGGCCGATCCGTCTTCCCTGCAGCTGTTGGCCGAGATGGCGCCGTCGCTGCGTCCATGGCGATGATCGTGCTGGCCACCGCACGCGAGGGGGAGCGGGCCTGGTCCTCCTCGGCGCAGGTGTGGGGAGCACTGAACCGGCTCGGACATATTGTCCCGCTCGGGCCGTTCGGGGATGCGGACATCGCGTCGCTGCTGGCGCAGGCGCTGGGTACGCAGCCACCGACCGGGGCGGTTCGCACGATCGCCGCGCGTACCCAGGGCAATCCCCTGCTGGTCTGTGAAGTGGTCAGATCGCGCCCCGATCTCGATGATCTCGATGCGGTGGTGCCGGCGTCGGTGCGGGCAATCGTGAGTGCCCGGTTGGCCGGGTTGACCGATCTCACCCGCAGGGTGGTGTCGGCCGCTGCGGTGCTCGGTACCCGGTTCCGTCTGGATGTCCTCGCCGAGGTGGCTGAGCTGCCGATCGCTGAGCTCGGCGCTGCGGTGGGCGAGGCGCACGCGACCGGTCTGTTCGGGGACGCGGAGCCTGGTGAGGGACGTTTCCGCCACGACCTCATCCGTGACGCAGGTTACGACGCCTTGCCTGTCGACCAGCGGATGCGCTGGCATGCGCGAGCCGGGGCGGTGCTGGCGGGATTCGCCCAACGCGGCCGCGACATCGAGCCGGCGCAGGCTGCTGACCATCTGTTTCGCGGGGGGCCCGGCTACCTGCATGAGGCAGTGGACTTCGCCGTCCAGGCCGCTGATCAGGCATTGCGGCAGCTGGCGTTCGAGGATGCGGTGCAGTGGTACAGCCGAGCAGACGTCGGACTGGCCTCAGTGGGCACTGGTGACGAGGATCGGGCGCGGATAAAACTGGCGCTCGGCGAGGCGCGGCACGCAGCGGGCGATCGCGCCCAGGCCCGCTCAGACCTCCTTGAAGCGGCCGAACGGGCCAGGCGAGCAGGACGACCGGATCTGCTGGCGAGGGCGGCACTGGGTCTGAGCGCTGGACCAGTCGGCTTCGAGATCGGGTTGCTGGATCAAGAGCAGATCGTGCTGCTGAAGGAGGCGCGGGCCGCGCTGCCGGCTGATGACGGCGCGCTCGCCGCGTTGGTGACGGCACGCCTGTCGGTCGCGCTGACCCTGCTGGAGACCCCGGAGCAGCGACGCGATCTCGCCCACGACGCTGTGCAGGCAGCGCGGCGCGCCGGCGACGACGGCGCGGTCGCCGCCTCGCTTGCCGCCTTGTGCGACGCGCTGGCCGGCCCCGATCACTGCAGTGAACGGCAGCGGTACGCCAGCGAGATCGTCACCCTGGGTCAGCGGCTACGCGATCCCGCTGTGGAGCTGCTTGGCCGGCGGCTGAGGCTGGTGGCGATGCTGGAAGTCGGTGCGATGGCCGAGGCTGACTCCGAGGCGTTGGCCTACCGGACCGTCGCGCAGTCGCTTCGTCACCCGCTGTACCTGTGGTACGTGCCGCTGTGGCGCGGAATGCGCGCATTGCTGGAGGGCCGCTACGACGACTGTCGCGCTGCGCTGGACGAAACAGCGGCGCTGGGGGCGCGGGCGGCCAGCGACAACGCCGCCATACTGGTGGGCACCCAGCGCTGGTGCCTGCTGGCCGAGCTGGGTGACTGGGAGTCCTTAACCACGATGTTGGCGCAGTTCGAGGCAATCGACCTGGCCGGCGTCTGGCCGCAGATCACCCGCGGTTTGTTGCTCGCGCAGCTCGGGCATGTCGACGACGCCCGGGCGCAACTCGATGCGACGGCACCGCAATTACCCACCGCCCCGCGCGACTCCGAGTGGCTGCCCTTGATGGCCCAGGTCGCCGAACTCATTGGCATCATCGGGGCGCACCCGGCGGCGAGCTGGACCTACAAGGTCCTGCTGCCCTACGCAGAGTTGTTCGTCGTGGAGGGCATCGGCGCGGCGGTGCGCGGGCCGGTGCATTACCCGCTGGGTCTGCTCGCCGTCGCAATGGGCGACGGCGCCGCGGCCGCGCGGCATTTTGCCGCCGCCAGGCGGGCAGCCCGCGCCCTCGGGACTGCCCGGCTCGTCGACCGCATCCGCGCCGCTGCCGACGAGGAGAAACCGCCGACCGACAACGTCTTTCGCCGTGACGGCGACTACTGGACCATCCGGCACCGCAGCACCGAGTTCCGGTTGCGAGACAGCAAGGGACTGCGCGATCTGCGGGAACTGCTAGCCCACCCGGGAACGTCCATCGCTGCGCTGGACCTGGTTACCTCGCTGGGTGAACGCTCATCGTCGCGGCCTACGCAGGATGGGCTGCATTCACCCTCAGATGCCGGTGAAGTGCTCGACGCGACCGCCCGGACGGCCTACCGGCGGCGCTTGCAAGAACTCGAGCACGAGGCCGATGACGCCGACGCCACGGGTGACGCCGAACGCAGCTCGCGGCTAGCCGCCGAACGCGATGCCCTGCTCAGCGCGCTGACCACTGCCTACGGCCTCGGCGGTCGGGCCAGACGAATGGGCTCCCCCGCCGAGCGTGCCCGCACCGCAGTGACCACGCGCATCCGCGACACCATCCGCCGGATCGCCCAGGCTGATCCCGACCTCGGCGAACACCTCGCCCGTTCGGTACGGACCGGCACGTTCTGCGTATATGACCCCGTCACGCCGGTGCACTGGTCGGTGTCAGTTTCGACCTGACACCGTGCGGGGCGCTCTGACGCCTATGCGGGTGACCACTTGCTGCACCCACTCAAGGAGCCGGTGATGCCCCGTACCAGTAAGGCTGACGCCCCCATCGCCTTCGACGAACCCGTGATCGAAGCCCGTTACGTCGAACTCGACGGCTATACCGTCGGGTTCGAGACGCATAAAGCTGACATGGACCCCGGGCCGCTGTTTGCCGGGCTGCCCGACAACCGTTGTCAGTGCCCGCACTGGGGCGTCGTGGTCACCGGACGCGTGATCTTCCGGTATGCCGACCACGACGAGGTTTACCAGGCCGGTGACGCCTACTACGGGCGCCCGGGCCACCTGCCGCTGATGTTCGCCGGAACGGAGCTGATCGAGTTCAGCCCCACCGATGCGCTCAACGCCACGATGGCTGTCATCGGGAAAAATCTGGAGGCCGCCAAGGCCGCCAGCGCTAGCAGCGGAGCGTGAATCATGAACTCCGCGCTTATCGACGAACTCAGCGAGAAGATCTGTGCGTTCTTGGAAACCGGCACCGCGCCGGAGGGGCTCTTCCATGCCGATGTCTCGCTTGATGTCAGCGTTCCCTTGTGGCGCATCCAGGTCTCCGGCCTGGAAGAGCTGATCCGAGTACGGAAGGACAGCCACCCGTGGCCCGGCAAGGTCACCCGCACACGCCTCGACCCGACCCCGACCGGCTTCGTGCTCGAGTTCGAAGAGCGCTGGGCACACGACGGCCAGCAGTGGTACTGCCGGGAAATGCTGCGGGCAGACCTCCGCGACGGTCAGATCAGCGAGCTGGCCGTGTACTGCACTGGTGACTGGGACGAAGCCCGCCAGCAGGAATTCGCGGCCCAGGGTGACTCAAGCTTGCGTCCCTAATCCGGGTTGCCTGCCAGTTATCTCTCGGACGACCTCGTTGCCCGGACGGTCGGTCCGTGTTGCGGCGACCGCGACCGACCGTCTCACCTGCTCCCGGGCCAGGCTCAGGACATGTATCAGCTCATCAACCTTCCCAGGCTCCATGATCGCTTCCCAGGTGAACGGCGGCACGATAGACATCCATACATTTCCCCGATAGACCGTCACAACAACGGCGGCAACAATTTCCTCCCGACCTTTGACCGCGACCCTCCAAGGAACAATGCTCATTCGATACCCTGCCGGGAATCACAATGCCGAGTGACATTATTGAACAGGTCATTGACCAAAGAAAGTGCATTATGCGGTGCTGCCGCCTCGACAGGCCCAGGAACTGGCGGGTGGTCGCGGATCATGAGCTGTGACGCTACGGCTATGACTCACCACGACGGAAGGAAGTTGCGAAAAGTTGCAAGATCCACGAGAAGGTTGCCGGCAGGGGACGAGGACATAACCTGAGGCGCTAACCCAGTTCGTCCATGGCCTTCGCGATGAGAGCCCTCGCAGCGCGTCCGTATACGGCTGGAACCTTGAGCGCCTCGAACATGCGGGCGTATAGCTCGATCTCCTGCGGCCGGTTAACCTCGATGCTAGCCGTAGGCGTCTCCAAGGCGACCAAGGCGTCGTCGAATATCCAGAATCCGGTAGAACCGACCGCGACCCGTTCAGTCATCATGGGTACGATGCCGAACGAGATGTTGGATAATGACATCACGGCAAGTAGCCGATCGAGCTGTCCGGCTTGAGTCTCAGCTGTCCCAAACCATGTCCGTAGCGCTTGTTCTTCAAGCACCACAACGAACCGCTTGCCGCGTGTGTAGATCACACGCTGACGGTCCATCCGAGTAGCGACCGCCTCCTCGATGTCATTAGGCGTACCAAGGAACTTGATCCAGAACGACAGCATCGCCGCCGAGTAGGCAGCGGTCTGAAACAAGCCGGGTATGACGTTGTGCTCGTAGATACGGAACAGGTTCGTCCGTTCATACAGCCCGAGCGTGTGGGCACCGAGCACTCGCTTCATGCCTGCGCGACTTTGTCGACGAAATTCCAGGTACGCCGACTCGATGGCCTGTAATGTCGCGAGCAGATCAGGCACTTGCTGATCGGCGCCACAGGCGCGACACCACTTGCGAATGTCGCTGTCGGTTGGTGACTGCACGCCGTGCTCAATTTTGCTCACCCGGGTGTAGTGCTGGCCCGTCGCTGCTGCCAGCGCCCTCGCCGTGAGGCCAGCATCTTTGCGCAGTTCGCGGAGGCAGAGGCCGAGTGCCTCCTGCTGCTGCTTAGCGACGCTAGAGGGGCTGATAATCACGATGCGGGATCGATAGCTTCCACACCGCCTCGAAGGCGGACCGGCAGAGTCGGAGGTCGGCGGGATCCGTAGACGTAACCTTATCGGTACCTAAACCATTTCCTGCGTAGATCAGAAAAACGACCAGGCGATTATCGAATAAGTAAAAATCGTTTCCAGGAAAGGCTACCGATGACACAAGCCGGCGGGGGACCCAGCGAATATCTTCCCCGGCATCAACCATGGGGTAGGCTATACTGTACGACCAACGTTGATAATCGCTAAGCGGTTCGGATACGACCCGAGCGCGGCGTACCGATCTTCCCGCCTTGACATGCTCGCGCAACATAGAACACCAGCCTTGCAGCCATTCCAGATCGTCACGCTCCCCAGCCGCCCACTTGGCCATATGAGGTAGCTCGACCGCTGTGCCATACTCGTCCCGAGTTTCCAGGTGGAGAGCCTCACGTTTGAAGCTGGCCAGCAAACGGTTGAATCCCTCGTCCGTTATCGATGGCATGTTCGCCTACCTGAAAAACTGAACTAGCCTATCCGGGATCTCCACACAGCCCTCGCCGTCAGGGATGTTCATCTGCGCTAGCGCTTCTGGGTCTGTGACGAGCCAGCCCTGCACGACCCAGGACGCCCGATCTGTGCGATACACCGTGGGTGAACCGGTCGGGTTCGAATCCGGGTCCTTGCCGACGAAGGTTAGTCGCACGAAGCCCCCACCTCCTAGTTGCGAGAAGTTGCGTTCCGCTATCCTCGCCAACCGATCACTGCCAGTCAAGGACTGGCCCTCAACATGGAGATAGCCTTTATGCGGAGAGGTGGCGCCAGAGGAATTCGTAGGCTAGGGCGGACATGAAAGCGGCTTGCTCATTGTCGGCGGCACCACCGTGACCGCCTTCGATGTTTTCGTAGTAGGTCACAGGCAAGCCGTATTCCCGCATTCGAGCCACCAGCTTCCGGGCATGGCCGGGGTGCACCCGATCGTCACGCGTGGAGGTGGTCAGCAACATCGGCGGGTAGCGGCGATCGGCGCGCAGCTGGTGGTAGGGAGAGAAATGCAACAGGTGCTCGCGGTCGGCCGGGTCGTCGGGGTCGCCGTATTCGGCCATCCAGGAGGCACCGGCCAGCAGTTTGTGGTAGCGCAGCATGTCCAGCAGCGGAACCGCACCGACGATGGCGCCGAACAACTCCGGGTAATGGGTGAGCATCACGCCCATGAGCAGCCCGCCGTTGCTGCCCCCTTCGGCGCCGAGGCGAGCCGGTGTGGTCAGGCGGCGAGCGACCAGGTCTCGGGCCACCGCGGCGAAATCCTCGTAGACCAGGTGGCGATTGTGCTTGAGAGTGGCCGAATGCCAGCGTGGACCGTACTCACCACCACCGCGAATGTTGGCGCTGACGTAGCAGCCACCGCGGGCCAACCAGGCGCGCCCCAGGCCCCCCCGGTAGCCGGGCTGCAGGGAAACCTCGAAACCGCCGTAACCGTAGAGCAGGGTGGGCCAGCCACCGGCTGGCACAGCAGAGTCGGGGGCCACCACAAAGTAGGGAATCCGGGTCCCGTCCTCGGACACCGCGAAGTGCTGGTCCACGGTGAAACCCGCTGCGTCGAAAAAGGCAGGTGCCTGCTTGAGCACGACAGCCGGGCCGTCACCGATGGTGCCGATGGCCAGGGTGGACGGGGTCAAGAAGCCGTCGATGTCGGCCAGGTACTCGTCATCGACGCGCGAATCGGTGCCGTACGCGCTGGCCCTCGACAGTGCTGGAGTGCCGGTCAGCGGCTCGGCGCGCCAGTCCTCAGCCGGAGCCAGCACCGACACGTGGCTGACCACGTCGCGCATCACGTTGAGGATCAGATGGTGGCGCGTCCAGCTGTAGCCTGCCAGCGACGTGCGCTCGTCGGGCATGAACAACACTCGCAGTCCCGCCTCGCCCGCACCCCGAGCCATGAACTGGTCGAAGTCGGCCACTAGCAGGCAACCCGCGGGGAACGTTTGGCCGACTGTCCAGTCACTGCGCAGCTCGATGAGCAGCCACTGCCGATGCACACCCACGAGCGCATCGTCCGGCACATCGACACGAAGTAGCTGGTCATCGGCGCGTAGGTACCGCTCAGAATGGTAGAAGTCGATCGCTCTTCGGACGAAGTCGCGCTCGAAACCCTCCGTATCATCGTGGTAGGCAGAGACGCTGACATCGTCGGGCTTGCCTTCGAACACGAGTTCGGCCTCACTTAGCGGCGTGCCGCGCCGCCATTGCCGGATGGTACGCGGGTAGCCGCTGGTGGTGAGCGTGCCCGGGCCGAAGTCGGTGGCGACGTAGAGATGATCGGCGTCGATCCAGTCCACAGTAGATTTTGCTTCGGGCAGCACGAAGCCGTCGGTGACGAACTCCCGCCGTTCGATGTCGAATTCCCGCACCACTGACGCGTCCGCCCCACCTCGCGACAACGAGATCAGCGCCAGCCGGTAATCCGGCCGCAAACACTGGGCACCGTGATACACCCAGTTCTCATCCTCGTCGCGGGCCAGCGCGTCGACGTCAAGCACGATCTCCCAGTCCGGCGATTCCTTGCGGTACTCAGCGAGCGTTGTGCGCCGCCATAGACCGCGCGGGTGCTCCCGGTCGCGCCAGAAGTTGTACCGGTACTCACCGCGCCGGGCGATGTACGGGATGCGGTCGGTCGAGTCGAGGACCTCACGGATCTCTGCTCGCAGTGCCTCGAAGCGAGTTCCACCAGCCAGCTCCGCCATCGTTTCGGCGTTGCGTTCCCGTACCCAGGACAGGGCCCGCTCACCGGTCACGTCCTCCAGCCACCGGTACGGGTCATCGATACTCATAGCAATCAGTCTGCCTGGTCGGGGAACGCGGGAAGCACGTGCCGCGCAAACTGGCGCATCTGCTCGCGCATCTCCCCTATCGTGTTGCCCACAAACAGCAGCGCGGTGAGGTGATCCAGCCCTGCCCGCTGGTAGGCAACGATCTTCTCGCAAACCTGGTCCGGGGTACCGATCAGGTTGATGTCCAGGTATTCGTCCAGGCCGACACCTTTGGTCATGGTGTTGCGCAGCGAGGTGCGGAACAGGTCAAAAGAGGAATTCAGGAAAGTCTCTCGGGCCCGCTCTGGGGTCGGGCCGAGGCAGACGACAGACTGCAACGCGACGGCGATGGTGGCCGGATCCCGGCCCACCGCCCGGGCATAACGGGTCAAGGCGGCGCGACCCTCAGCCAGCCGATCGGGCCCTATTTTGGCCGGCAGCCAACCCTGGCATAGCTCGGCGGCGCGACGAATCGAGCCGTCCACATTGCCGCCAGAGTAAATCGGCAGTGGTGCTTGGTGTGGTTTCGGGAAGCTCTCCACGTCCTCGAAGTGCACGTACTTGCCCCGGTAGGTGGCACGACGCTGCTCGAACAGCACGCGGAGTGACTCGATGATCTCGCGCGCGAACTCCCCCCGGTTAGCGCCGGCGAGGTCCGGACGGACCGCCTCGAATTCATCGCGGTAGCCACCGACCGCGACGCCGAGCGTCACCCGGCCGCTACTGAGCTGGTCCAACGTGGCCACCTGCTTGGCCAGCAGGACTGGTTCGCGCATCGGCAGCACCATGATGCCGGTGGCAAGCCGCAGCACCGAGGTCTTCGCCGCGATGTGCGCGAGGGTGATCAGCGGCTCGAAATAGTCTGGTGGGTTTGACCAGGCGTTCCGGACGAACCGCATGGTGCTGAGGTGGTCGTTTCCCCCGGCGTCGTAATAACCGAGTTGCTCGGCTTCCAGGGCGGTGTCCACCACCTCTGAGACGGTGGCGAACGGGACCGGATACATCATTCCGGGTGTGCATGTCGGGATCTCAATACCGATCTTCATCGAGCACCTCCTGCACAGTGAGTTCTGCTACGCTACTGTAGCGTAGCACAAACACGTGGAGGAGTGGCGTGATGGCGGAGCAGGTATCGAGGGATCCGGTTGACCCTCGGGTGACCCGGTCCCGGCGACTGATCCTCGAAGCAGCGGTCGCGCTGCTGGTGGAGCGCGGGTTCGGGGCCGCCACAGTGGAAGCCATCTCGGCTCGTTCCGGCGTCGCGAAGACCACCATCTACCGGCACTGGCCGGATAAGGAAGCGGTCCTGCGGTCGGCTGTGGAGTCGATCGTGCCCACCGCGACGGCACCAGACACCGGAAGCGTGCGCGGCGACCTGACGCATTTCGCCGAGGACCTTGCTCGGATCCTGACCACCCCGCCGACATCGGCGCTGATCCCCGGGCTCGTGGCGGCCGCCGAGCACGATACCGGCTTAGGCCGGCTGCTGGCCGAATTCACCGCCGGTCGCCGCCGGCCCGTGCACGACGCAGTCGCCCGCGGTGTGGAACGCGGCGAGATCAGCGCAGGCACCGACCCCGAGGCGGTCGCGGAGCTGTTGCTCGGTCCGCTGTTCTACCGGCGACTGCTGTCGCGTATGCCGGTCACGGCAGAGATGATCGAGCGCACTGTCGAAGCGGTTGAGTGCACGCTGGGTGGGCCATCGCGCTGATGTGCCCACCATTCATGGCAGGCCGGTAACCCGGATACCGGCGTGCGTCCGGTAACGGCGATTGACCGCGATCAAATTGGCGGTCAGCGCCTCCACCTGGCCGGCATTGCGCAACCGCCCGCCGTATACACCGCGCACCCCCGGGATGGCGTCAGCCAGTGCCCGCACCTGGTCGACGGCCGCACGATCATCACCCAGGATCAGCACGTCGCAGTCCACCTGGGTGACGGATAAATCGGCCAGGAGCACAGCCGAGACGTGGTGGAAGGCGGCGATCACCCGAGATTCGGGCAGCAGCGCGGCGGCGCGTTGCGCGGCGCTGCCCTCCGCGACCTGGAGCGGGTACGGTCCCCGCTCGTCGAAGCCCAGCGGGTTGACGCAATCGATGACGATCTTGCCGGCGAGCGGTTCCCGCAGCGACGTGAGCAGGGCGTCGTGCCCTTCCCACGGCACCGTGACCATCACGATGTCGGCGCGCAGCGCGCATCCCGCATTGTCCGTCCCACTGAGTCCATCCACGTCAGCATCCAGGTCCGCTCGCTGCCCCAACTCTCGAGCGAGCTTCTCGGCCCGCCCAGCCTCCCGCGAGCCGATCACCACTCGCAGCCCGGCAACAGCCCATCGCAGCGCCAGACCGCTGCCTTGCGGACCGGTGCCGCCCAGCACGCCGACGATTCCCGCCTTGCCTTCACTCACGACGGCAGGGTACGGGCCTGCTCGTCGACAGCCGCCTGGTACAGGTCGCGTTTAGAGACCCCGTAGGAACTCGCCACAGCAGCTACCGCATCTTTTAACCGCTCGCCCGCGGCGACCCGCTCAATCACCTCGTCGGTGAGGTCTGCCACCTCCGGCGGACCGGGTGCCGGCGCACCCGCCACTACCACGGTGACCTCACCGCGCACCCCGCCGGCCGCCCACTCGGCCAGCGCGCTGAGCCCGTCCCGGCGGATTTCCTCGTACGGCTTGGTGAGCTCCCGGCACACTGCCGCGCGCCGGTCCGCACCGAGCAGCTCCGCAGCCTCGGCCAGCGTCGCCGCCAACCGATGCGGCGACTCGAAGAACACCCAGGTGCGCTGCTCCCTGGCCAGGCCGGCCAACCACCGGCGGCGCGCACCGTCCCGGCGCGGCACGAAGCCCTCGAAGCAAAACCGGTCGCAGGGCAGCCCGGATACCGCCAGCGCAGTGGTCACCGCCGACGGACCGGGCAGGCAGGTCACCCGCAGCCCCTCCTGCACGCATGCAGCCACCAGCCGAAACCCCGGATCGGAGACCGCAGGCATCCCGGCGTCGGTCACCACCAGCACCGTCGCATCACCGCGAATTGCCGCCAGCAACGCCGGGAGCCGGGCGGCCTCTACCGCGTCATAGTGCGAGACGATCCGGCCGCGCACGGTGACCCCCAACGCCGCGGCGAGCGCCCGCAACCGGCGGGTGTCCTCCGCGGCCACCACATCCGCTGTGCCCAGCGCCGCCACCAACCGAGGTGAGGCGTCTCGCGCGTCACCGAGCGGCGTGGCCGCCAGCACCAGCACTCCGCCAGCTCGGTTGCCCGCAACCAGCCCACCATCTGAGACAGCAGAGTCCATGTTGCCCGCCACCGTTCCGAGCCTACGATCTGCTCCCGTGACGGTGGTCAGGGCAGCGAATACCGGCACACCGGCGGCATGGACCAGGCCGGCCGGTCCGCTGCCGCGGCTGCTCCCATCCCCGCTAACCGACGGGCTGCGCAGCTGGATGGTGACGCTGATCCTGACCCTGATCGGCGGCCTGGTGCGGCTGTGGAATCTGGGCCTCCCCACCGATCAGGGCACCCCGGTATTCGACGAGAAGCACTACGCGCCGCAAGCGTGGCAGATGCTGCGCAACGGCGGGGTGGAGGACAACCCCGGCTACGAGCTCGTCGTGCACCCACCGCTGGGCAAGCAGCTCATCGCGCTGGGCGAGGCGGTGATGGGCTATGACGGCTGGGGATGGCGGCTGTCCGCCGCGCTGTCCGGCACGGTATGCGTGCTGCTGATCGTGCGGATCGTCCGGCGGATGACCCGGTCGACCCTGCTGGGCGGTATTGCCGGGGTTTTGCTCATCGTCGACGGCGTCAGCCAGGTGCAGTCCCGGATCGGGATGCTGGACATCTTCCTGGCAATGTTCGTGCTTGCCGCGTTCGGCTGCCTGGTCGTCGACCGGGAACAGGTGCACCAGCGGCTGGCCATGGTGGTGCGGGAAGGTCGTATCCGAGATACCGACTTCGGCCCGCGGCTGGGGGCGCGCTGGTGGCGCTTTGGCGCCGGGGTGCTGCTTGGGCTGGCTTGCGGCACGAAGTGGTCCGGCGTGTACTACCTTGTCGCGTTCGCCGTGATGAGCGTGGTATGGGACGCCTGCGCTCGGCGTCGCGCCGGGGTGGACCGGCCCTGGGCCGGCACCCTGGCTCGGGATGTCGGGCCGGTGTCCTGGGCGCTCGCGGCGGTGCCGATCCTCACCTACCTGGCGACGTGGTGGGCTTGGTTCGGCAGCGAGACCGCGATCGACCGGCACGTGGTAGGCAACCAGATCGGTGCCGGCGGACCGTTCTCCTTCGTCCCAGCCGCGCTGCGGGGGCTGTGGTACTACAGCGCTGCGGTGCTGCGCTTCCATGAAAACCTGGTGACGCCCGCCCATCCGCACCCGTGGGAATCCAAGCCGTGGAGCTGGCCGATGGGGCTGCGGCCGATGCTCTACTACTACCAGTCCGGGGCGGGAGCTCCAGGTTGCGGCCGGCAAGACTGCGTGGCGACGGTGATGCTCATCGGCACGCCAGCGCTGTGGTGGCTCACCGTGCCCGTGCTGGCCTGGGCACTGTGGCGGGCCGCCAGCGGGGCCGATTGGCGCTACGCCGCTGCGCTCACCGGCTATGCCGCCGGCTGGCTGCCCTGGTTTTCCAACATCCACCGCCAGATGTACTTCTTCTACATGACGCCGGTGGCGCCGTTTCTGGTGATCGCCGTGACGCTGGTGCTCGGCGAGATCCTTGGCCGGTCCGCCGACGGCACGGAGCGGCGCGGAACTGGGTTACTGGTGGTCTCGCTGTATGTCGGGCTGGCGGTGGCGAACTTCGTCTGGCTCTGGCCGATCCTCACTGGCGGCTCGATCACTCCAGAGCACTGGAACGCCGAACTGTGGCTACCCTCCTGGCGCTGAGCGCGCTCAGTCCTGGAGTAGCACCTCATCGCCCGAGACGACGATTTGACGGGGTGCGAGTGATCGCTGCGCCGGCCCATGCACGACCGAGCCATCCGCGATGGCGAACTTGCTGCCATGGCACGGGCAGTCGATGGTGCCATCAGCGACTTTGTTCACCGTGCAGCCCTGGTGGGTGCAGATAGCCGAGAATGCTTTGAACGTTCCTGACGTCGGCTGGGTGACGACGACCTTGTCGGCGGCAAACACCTTGCCGCCACCGGCGGGGATGTTGTCAGTGGTTGTCAGCAGTGCACCCGGAGGAGCGGCCGACGTCGAGGTTTCGGGCGGCGGCTGGGTGGTTGGCGAGGAGGCTTGCGACCCAGGCGCCGCAGCCGGCTGCTGATTGTTGGAGCACGCAGCGAGCGCAGCGGACACGGCCAGAAGCCCAGTACCGGCCACGACGGCGCGCCGAGTCAGCTCCGATCCGGTTTGGGGATCGTGGGTCATTCATCCCTCCTTGGCAGCCGGGGCATAAAACACTCCGGGGTGGATGCTGGCCCCGATGCGGGCAAATACTATCACCGCCAGTGATAGTGTAAGTGATCTTAACTCATCCGGCGGACGCCCTACAGGCTGGCAGGAACGCGGAGCTAACGATCCGGCGAACCACTTCCCTTCCCGGAACGAACGGTGTCCGTAGGGAGGTCTTGATGAGGAACGCAGCCAACCACGCTTCGGACCAACCCCGCGCAGCGCAGCCGCAGAACCGGTACCGCGACCTGGCCCCCCAGCACCTGCACTGGGCAGAAACCGGCCGCACCAAACCTGTCCGGCGCAGCGTCGACCTGTCGCCGGCGTATCACACTGAGCTGACCCAGTGGTGCGCCGACGCCGCCGAGATCATCGGTGCACCTCGGGTGACTGGCCAGGACGTCATCCGCGCCCTGGTCGCTCGGCTGCTGATGGATGAGTCGCTCGCCCGCCGGATCAGGGACGACCTCAGCATGAATCTGTGACACCCGTGCGCATTACGGGCTAGGACCGCGCAACCAGCTTCCGGGGCTTCTTATTGCGCTGGCGGTGCCCCGAGCTGCTCGCGGAGGAAGCTGACCGTCGCGTTCCACGCTTTGCCAGCCTGCTCCGGATCGTAGGTGCCGAGCAGGTTGTCGTCGTTGAAGAAGGCGTGCCCGGCCGGGTAGAACCGGAAGTCGGGCCGCCGACCGCTCTGCCGCTCGATGCTCCCCGCCAGCTCGCGCACCGCCTCAGTGCTCTGAAAGTCGTCCTGCTCACCGAAGTGGCCCAGCACCGGAGCGGAGAGGTTGTCAAAACTCGGGTAGTCCTGGCCGAAGACTGCATAGAACGGCACCGCGGCGCCGATCTTATCGCCCTGTTGAGCGGCGAGCACCAGCACGAATCCGCCGCCCATGCAAAAGCCGACCACGCCGATCTTCGAGCTCGTGACTGCCTCATGTCCAAGTAGGTAGTCGACCGCGCCGCCCAGGTCGCGGGCCGCCTGGTCGACCGGAAGTTGTTGCATGAGCTTGCCGGCCTCATCGGCATCATGCGTGGTAGTACCGCCGTACAGATCGGGGGCCAGGGCAACGAATCCCTCGGCAGCCAGCCGGTTGGCGACATCAACGATGTGGCTGGTCAGCCCCCACCACTCCTGGATCACCACCACACCCGGTCCCCGACCGCTCGGAGGCAGCGCCAGATACCCATGCGCAGTGCCCCCGTTGCTGGGGAACGTCACGTTCTGTACCGGATTCTCCATGCCGTAAATCCCACCACACTCCCCGCACGCGCCTTAGACCGCGTTGAAGATGCAGGCCATGGCTTTTCAGGCCAGATAACCCAGTGTGCATCCGTCAACGCGGTCTGGAGAGAGGCCAGGGTCAGGGCTGCGCTCCGGTACCGGCGAACTGGCCGTTCTGGCTGGGCCCGCGCATCGGGTCAGTGGGGTGATGAAGGTGGTAGAGGTGCGCGTAGCTGTTGTTGCGCAACAACAGCTGGTCGTGAGTTCCCGTCTCTGTGATGCGGCCGTGTTCGATGTAGATGATCTGATCGGCATCGGTGACGGCGAGCAGGTTATGGGAAATGATGATCGTGGTGCGCCCGGTGATCAGCCGGCGTAGCGGGCCGAGGATCCGCTGGGCGGCATCGGCATCCAGGCCGGTAGCGGGTTCGTCCAGCAATAGGATGGGCGCGTCGCGGATCATCGCTCGGGCGATCGCGATGCGTTGGCGTTGCCCGCCGGACAGCAACCGACCGCGTTGCCCGACTCGGGTCTGGTAGCCGTCGGGGAGCGCGGTGATGAACTCGTGCGCATCAGCAGCCTTGGCCGCGGCGACGAGCTCGTCTTCACTCGCGTCAGGCCGACCGGCTCGAATGTTGTCGGCGACGGTGCCGTCGAGTAGCAGGGTCTCCTGGAGCACGATCGCGATGTTGGCGCGCAGTTCGTCGGGGTGCAGTTCGCGTAGATCATGACCGTCGAGGGTGATCTTGCCGGCGGTCGGGTCGTAGAATCGCAGCAGCAGCTTGAGCAGGGTGGTCTTGCCCGAGCCGCTGGCGCCCACGATGGCCGTGGTCTGACCAGGGTGAGCAGTGAAACTGACGTCGTTGAGAACCACTGCGTCAGTGTGCGGGTAAGTGAAGCTGACGTGATCCAGGCGTAGCTGCCCGCGAACCGGGCCGAGTTCGCGGGGTTGGGCGGGCGCGGTCACGGTGGGTTGCTCGTCGAGCAACTCGATGATCCGCTCCGCGGCCGCCGCGGCGGCGAACAGCGAGGTGGATAGCGAACCCAGCCCCTGCACCGGCTGGTAGAGCTGCGACAGGAACACCAGGAAAGCCAGTAGGCCACCCAGCGTGATGCGACCGGCGGTCAGCTCCCAGATGCCCACCCCGAGGATCGTGAGCACTCCGAGTACCTGAATCAGGTCGACGAACGGGGAGAACATCGCACCCAACCGGGTAGCCGCCAGCTCAGCGTTGACGCTGCCGATACTCTGCGCCGCGAAGCGGTCGACTTCGGCGCTCTCGCGACCGTAAGCCTGGATCAAGGTAGCGTTGCCCAGACTCTCCTCGGCAACCACGCCGATCGATCCCGCGCGCCGGCGGACCTCCCGAGAGGCAATCTTGATGCGCCGGGCGAAGACCCGGGCAGCAATCCAGAACACCGGGACCGCAATCAAAGATGCCAACGCCAGGCGTACATCGAGGAAGAACAGCACGGTGGCGAATACGAGGATCTTCAACAGGTTGGCGATGATCCCGATGACGCCGGACAGCACCACGCTTTCGATGGCGGTCACATCACCGATAAGCCTCGACAGCAGATCCCCTAGCGGGCGGCGATCGAAGAAGCTCACCGACAGGCTGTGCAGGTGGGCGAACACCCTGGTACGCATGCGGTGGAGAAAGTTTTCCCCGATCCACGCTCCCAGATACGTGCCGAGAAAAGTCAACGCCCCGACCAGCAGCGTGATCCCCACGAAGGCTGCGGCCACCGGTGGGAAAGCGGAGAAATCTCGCGGCGCCAATACCTTGTCGACCAGTTCTTTGAACAGCAAGATCGCACCGGTGTCCACCAGCGGTGTCACGATGATCAACACTAGGCTGAGCCACAACCACCGCCAGAACGGCCGAGCATCAGGCCAAAACCGCCGGAAGACCTCCCGCAAGCTCGCCGCCGGTGCCGCGTCCACCAGACCGCCGTCAGCCGACGCCGGACGCACCAACGACCGCAGCATTTCCCACACAGCTGCTCCACTCTCTCGGTCTGGCTGCCGACTCTACTCTGGCCATAGTGACGCCACGTTGAATTGCGCACACGGCAAGGCGGTGGCCCCTACCCGCTAGCGGGAGTCCGGGCCACCGCCAATGACCTGCCGACTACAAGAGTCCCAACAACCGGTAGTGGCCCTTGTAGGTGTAGCCACCGTAGTTGTAGCCGTCGTAGTAGTAAGGGTTGCGGCCGTAGTCCCGGCCGTAGTCGTAACCGTTGAAGTAGGGGTAGAAACCGTAGGTGCAGTCGTCACGCTTGCAGTTGTAGCCCGGGACGCTAGCGCCGTTGTCACCGCCGCCGCCGCCCAAGGTGAAGACTTCTGAGATCCTCATGTCGCTCCTTATTCGTGCTCGAGGACAGAGCCATGCAAGGAAAAAACCCAGACCCGACGCGAGGACATGATGTGCCGCCGTGGCACATTGCGAAGTCGGCAGACCTCATCTGATCGTGCGGTACACGGCTAGAACGAGTCCGCGAAATAATCCGCCCCAAACGTTGACGCGATGCAGCGTCTTAGCGAACTCTTCCGAGCACCACACACAGGCAGCTTGTCAATCCGCTGTACTCGGCAGCATCCCCCTAGGTATCCGAGCTGGCCCCCTACTCTGCGTGGTCAAGCAAAGCACAAAATAAAGGATGCGGAGAGTGATTGCAATAAGCCACTCTCGGTACATGGTTGGGTACGCACAGTGAGGAGAGGCCCCTGACCTCAGCCCGGTGGCGGGCATGCCCCGCCCGCCATCGGGCAGGCCGTCACTGTCCGCACAATCAGCTTGCTTGCCGACCGTGACGGCCACGGCATCTTGGCCGTGCCAGGTCGCGTGGGCGACCCTCATACGTCGCCGACGCCTGCTAGCGGCAGACGCCAGCGCGTTACCCTACGAGGCCGTCCAGCCCATGGCTGCGGGTGTAACCGTATCCGTAGCCACCGCCAGCCCAGTTGTAGTCATTCGGGTAGACGTAGGTCCAGCGCCCGTCGTCCGGGTAGTACCCGCCAGGCTTGCAGACATTGCCAGAGCAGCTCTCGTAGTCACCATTGTGTCCGGTGCCGCTCGTAAAGATTTCCGAGACCCTCATGTCGCTCCTTTCTCAGCTGATGGAGTAGGAGTCATGCACGCCATAGAGGCTGGGATCAGCCTGCGAATTTGCCCGTAGCCACCTGAGCATGACGCAGTCGAGAGATTCCCCCGTCAGACATCGTTACCTGCGCCGGCGAAGCCGGTCTCACCGCCGGCAGCTTGCAAACCGCCGCTCCGCCGCTCGGTAGCAACCCCCAAGATGATCCGAGCTGGCTTCCCCCTTACTCCCCGTGGTCAAGCAAATTCGAAAGTAAGCCATCTGGGTGGTTAACGCAATGGCAACTTTCCGTATCGAATGATTACAAAGAGTAAAGACACCTGATCAAGAGGTTTCTTAAGCTTGACCGCGGCGTTTGTCTGATTCGCGCTGCGTGCTCTGCGTATGCACGGATCCTATCGGGGTATCGAATCTCACCCACCTGCATCTGCACAGCTGAAGGCAACCATGTCTCCGGTAACCAACGGGATATCACCGTCGAGGCAGACCGTTTCGCCGTTGAGCGTGGCGATCAGCGGGCTGCGCAACACCAGCCCCTCCGCCGCAGCGGCAGCAGACAATGTGGCAGCGCGAACGGTGCGGGAGGTGCCGCAACCGTTGTTGCTCCCCGCGTCGCTGTACTGCACGGTGATCTGCGGCGCAAGCTGTCGCCGGGCGGCTTGGTACTCGTCCGGGAAATTGATGTTGGCGACTGAGTCTAGAGCCGGATCCACCCTCATCAGTACTGGGTCTGCCAGCAATGTGGCATCGTCCATGCGCAGCGTGGCGCACCGGTGAAACAGTCCCGTCAGGCGCCGCTCGCCGGCCGCGAGCAACTCAGCGACCAGGGGCCCGAGGGTGATCTGGTACGCGGCAGCCAGCGGCTGGGGGTAGCCGCTAGCAACGGGCAGCACTACGTCGAAATCATCGGTGAGCGCGGTCAGTACCCGGCGAACGAAAGCGGGATGCAGGAACGGTAGGTCGGTGGAACAGATGAACGCTGCATGAGCTTGATCAGCAAGCGCGGCCAGGCCGGCCGCGATGCCCTGCAGCGGTCCCAGTCCCGGCTCGGGATCCTCCACCACCTTCACATGCGCCGGAATTTTCGGTAGGCGCTGGTCACGGCTGCACACCACCAACAGCGGCCCGTCCACTACGCGGGCCAGTACGCCCAAAGTGCGGCGAAGCAGCGTGGAGCCATGCCATTCCAAAGCGGCCTTAGCCGTGCCCATTCGTAATGAACGGCCACCAGCCAATACCACAGCCGCCGCTTCCTGCCCGACCCGCGTAGCCACCTGCTGGATCGTAATTCGGTGCCTGCTGATCAGTACCCTGGCGAACCAGCCGCCTTGGTGCAGCCCTGGATCTCCACGGCAAGTCTACGGCGCGTACGAGCTGGATCGGCGGCGCGGAGAAACGGCTGAAGATGCTTGTACCGCCAGAGCTGTTCGCAGGCGGCGTAGCCACTTGGCGTTGCGCTAAACGGCGGCCCGGTCCAGCCACAGTCACAGCGCGGCACGTAGGCCACGTAGCAGCCGTCGAGATAGGCCTGCGCGTCGCTCCACACATCGGCCAGCGCGCCGTCCCTCTTGCGCCCCGCAACGACGCAGTGGTGCTCAGCGCTGCCTTCGTCAATGTCGACATCGCCAACGCGGTGAAGGAGCACCATACAAGAATCCTGCGCCTTGATGAACAAAAAATGAACATGCGGTGCTCGAATGGGTAGACTTCAGTGATCCCCTTGAGCCCGATGGGCACCGGTATCAGATCCTCGCGAAGTACGCTGCGTCCGTAAGTTGTCCTCATTGCCGGGCTTGTCTTTTCCGGGCTGTACCCGCTGATCCGGGGAGCCGGCAACGACTCTCTGCGCCGGCTTATCAGAACGGTCCTGTCGCCCGGGGTGCTCCCGCGGTAGGTCGTTGTCATGCGCTCCGCTGCCGGGACGTGCCGGGCTGCCTGGATGCACCGATCTGTCTGGGTCCGAACCATGTTGTACAGGACGGCCCGCGGTATTCGAGCCGGCCGGTCGGATATCCGCCGGCTTGTCCTTGTCAGCCGAAGGCGGCATGTCCGTGTGCTTGGGCCGATCGGGCATAGAGGTCTCGTCCGGATGCTTCGGCACATCCGGCGCCGGGACGTGATGCGGCTGCTCAGACCGTCGCGGGGGATCGGGGGGTCGTGGGGAGTCGGGGTAATGCCGCGGCAGCCCGTCGGGGCCGGGCTTGCCCCAGTGTGGTGATCCGTCAGGGCGTCCCGGCTCGTCCGGGTCCTGGTGTTCATCCCGGTACGGGGGCTCATCCGGTCGACCGGGCTGCTCTGCATACGGCGGTGGCTGGGCCGAATGGTCATGCCAATGCTGCGGAATCGACTGCTGATCGTGGTCCGGTGACTGTGGCTGGACTGGCGCACGAGCAGGCGGCTGCCCTTGACTAGGCACCCCACCTTGAGTGACGACCACGCGTTGAGGTTGGAAATTGGGCCATGGCGTACCCCGATAAATCGGCTGCACCTTCAGTTGCACCATAGGCGTCAACGGGTTTCCACATACGCATCGAACTCGGGCAATACCCGTGGCGTCGACCAGGACCGCAGTACCCTTTTCCAGGACCGATTGCACAGCCAGGGCGGCACCGTTGGTGAATTGATAATTCGTGACCCCGAGGTCCTCTGTGAGGCGACGCGGAGCGAGTTCGCGCAAGTAAGACGGAATCTGTTGAACATCGAGTCGGCGGCCGCCGCTCCAGCTCAGCGTGCGATCAAAGTTGAGCGCGCGCAACCACGCGCCACTCACTTGCGGATTGGCGGTTAGGTACGAGGCGAGCTTGTCACGATCGCAGTGCATCGGGTCGTCGGTACTGGCCGCCGGCTGCAAAGGCGCACCGCGACCGCCCTGGTCCGCGGGCGCGCCAGGGGGTGCGACCGCGAGGGGAACAAATGGATTTGGACCCACGCTACCGCCCGCTTGGAGAAAGACTTGACCGTCCGCATGAGATGCCTGTTGGCGAATTACCAGGATGGTGAGGGAGGCCACCGCCAGGGCTGCGGCGACCAGTAAGGACAACAGCGTCCGATGGGCGTACAACGAGCGAATATTCATTTTGCGGCTCTCCAGATAGACATGCCAGCCCACAGAGCCGAACCGATACTGAGCACGTTTGCCGACATAATCTACAGCAATCAGTCACGCGGGAGGTGCCAAACCATGTACCGACTGAACGTTCGAATAAACACGAGCATGGTCAAGTGGCATCAGATACAAGATTCGGGCAGGAAGACCCCCTCGATGGGTACGGTCCCCGACCGGGAAGCCAGCCTAGATCGCCAGACCACTGTAGTCAAGGAGTGAGCAGTCGACTACTCACGGTCACACAGCAGTCCCCGCGCAAACAGAGCACCAGCTGACGCCGCAGGCGACGCACTGGAGGCCAGGTCACTGACCGATCACACTGCGCGGCACTACCCGAGTCAGCTGGCCGAAGGCATGCGGCTTAGATATTTGACTTGCGCCGTGGCCCCTGTGGCTCCCAGCCCTACGACGCGCTCTTGTTGATCGTGCCTGTCGTGTGGTTGATCGTGCCAGCCGTGTGGTCGATCGTGCCAGCCGTGTGGTTGATCGTGCCAGCTGTGTGGTTAATGGTGTCAGCCGTGTTGTTGATGGTCTGCGCAGTTGAGTTGATCGACTTCGCCAGGCCAGCGATGTCACGGGCAGTGGCGTCGGTCGTGTTGAGCAGGTCTTGAAGTGGCTTAGCACTGGTCAAAATCGACGATGCAAGCTCGTTGGTCCGGTTCAACTCGACGACCGGGTCAGTCGCAACATTGATCTTGCCAGCGTTAGTCGCGATAGTCTGCGCCTTCTTGTCGATGCTCTGTGCCGCCGCCAACGTGCGGGCCAGTAGGGCAGCCGCTATACCGATCACGACCACGCCGACAATGAGGACTACAACACTGACAACGTTGAACAGCCCAGCTCCCCCGGCCCGAGCATCCGTCCTCGCCAACTCCACCACCGCTTTCTCAATGCAGGATTAATCACAGCTTAGTGCGGCTGGCAGCATCTTGCGGCTACTGCATTCGCGGGTACTGACAAGCACCATGCGCATTTGGATCGATAGCTGCGGTGGAGACACGTCCGGCGTGGTCCACACCACTGTCCTGATCACGCTGATATAGCCAGTCCTGGTCACGGTCAGCGGTTCGCGCAATGACACGGTCGTCACAGAACGCCGCAGGAAACCGACAGTGGTGGACCTTGGGGGAACTTACTACAACACAAAACCCCAGGTAGAAGCACTAGAGACCCTCATCCGGAAACTACCCGACCTCACCACACCGGCCCACCACCCGTCAACCGACCGAAACCCGGCCGGGCACGGCAACTCGATGCCGACCAGGTCCAGGAACTCATCGCCGGTTACCAGGACGGAGCAACCGTGTACGAACTGGGGGCGCAATTCGGCATCGAACGGCGAACGGTCAGCAACATCCTTCACCGACACGACGTGCTCATGCGCCGCCGCGGCCTATCCCCCGACCAAGTCGATGACGCCATCCACCTCTACCACCTCGGCTGATCCCTCTCCCGAGTCAGCCAACACCTCGGCGTCGACCACACCACCGTGCTCGCCACACTCCGCCAACACGACATCCCGACCCGCGACACCCACGGACGACCACGACCCTGAACCGACCAACCACCGATACAACCCCGGAGCCGCCCTCCCCACGATGTCCGGCCCGGAACACACTCATCTGCCGATGACCGGAGGTTGCGGGGTCGATTCGTCAGGAGGTTGGTTCGACGCTTTGTCTGAGCATGGCGTGAGAGTCCCGCAGCCGGTGTCCAGTCAGCCGGGTGAGGACAGCGCTGGACGTTCCAGGGTCGCGGTGGCCGACCTCGGTGAGGATGCCCATAACGGTCCCGTCTGTGGTCTTCAACGGGTGTTTCGCCGAGTCGCGGGGAGGCTGTCGGTCCAGAACGGACGAGAAATGCCGATGGCGAGGAGACCCTCTGCCTACCACCTTCAACGTATGGCGGACTGGGGGGGCTTGCGGCAAGGCCCGGGTCGTGCCGCAGAATTCGTCGGCCGAAAGCCAGTACCAGCGAAAATGGGAGTCACGAAGTGCGTGTGTTGTTGACGGCGTGGGGATCGCGCGGGGATGTCGAACCGCTGGCGGGGCTCGCGGTGGGGTTGCGGGGGCTCGGCGCGGACGTGCGGGTGTGCGCGCCGCCGGATGCGGATTTCGCGGCGCTGCTGGAGCGTGTCGGTGTGCCGTTGGTGCCGCTGGGCCCGTCGGTGCGCTCGGTGGTGACCGGCGAGCGGCCGGACGCGTTCCGGCTCGCGGCCGAGCTGGTCGCCGCGCGGTTCGACACGCTGACCGCGGCGGCCGAGGGATGTGACGCGCTGCTGGCGACCGGCCTGATGCCGGCTGGCGCACGGGATGTGGCCGAGAAACTGGGCATCCACTACGTGCTCGCCTGCTTCCACCTCCTCGGGCTGCCGTCGCGGCACCGCCCTCCGCTGGCGCGGCCGGGCACGCCGTCCCCGCAGGACGAGACCGACAAGCGGGTGCTGTGGAAGCAGGACGCCCAGCGGGTGAACGGCTTGTACGGCGAGGCGCTCAACCGGCACCGGGCGGCGATCGGCCTGCCACCGGTGGACAACGTTCGCGACCACGTTCTCACCGACCAGCCGTGGCTGGCGGCGGACGCGACGCTGTGCCCGTCGCAAGGAATGACCGACCTCGACGTCGTGCAGACCGGGGCGTGGATCGTGCCGGACGACCGCCCGCTCCCGCACGAGCTGGAGGCGTTCCTGGACGGCGGCACGCCACCGGTGTACGTGGGCTTCGGCAGCATGGCCGCGCACACCCCGACCGACATCGCCCGGGTGGCTATCGAGGCGAGCCGCGCGCAGGGCCGCCGGGTCCTGCTCGCCCGCGGCTGGGCTGGCCTGACCCCGATCGACGACGCCGACGACTGCTTCGTCGTCGGGGAAGTCAACCAGCAGTCACTGTTCCGCCGGGTGGCCGCCGTCGTGCACCACGGCGGCGCGGGCACCACCACAACGGCAGCCCGAGCCGGTGCGCCCCAGGTGATCGTGCCCCAGATCGCGGACCAGCCGTACTGGGCCACCCGAGTGGCCAAGCTGGGCATCGGCGCAGCACACGACGGCCCGACCCCGACCACCGACTCCCTGTCCGCCGCGCTCACCACGGCCCTGACCCCCGAGACCCGAGCACGAGCCAGGGCGGTGGCCGGCGAAATCCGCACCGACGGGGCGACGGTCGCCGCGAAACTGCTCCTCGACGCAGCCAGCCGGGAACGGCCGCCTGTAACCGTGTGAACCACACGAAATCGTCGAGCCGCGCCGCGCGCCGCACAAAGCTCAAGATCCAACTGGTAGAGCCGGGCATTCCCCTTGGGCGGCTCGACCATGGACAGTGGGCCGGCGCGCGGCCGGACAGGCCAACATCCTGAAATGCCGCCGAGCGCGGATTTAAACAGCGCTCGCACGGACTGTCTGACAGGAATGACCGTGGCGCGCGGTATGTTGGTCGTAAATGCGCGCGAGGTCGAGGGCGCTGAGCGGGTCGAAAGGTGGGAGCGGGCGGTGAGGACATTTCCGCCCTACGCCGAGTACCAGAAGAAGACCGACAGACAGATCCCGGCGTTCGCGCTCAACCCGAAGTGACGAGCAGGGCCGACAACACCTTAACTATATCCTCGCCGCCTATGTCGCCTCTGGCACCTGACGCCGACCGCCCTGTATTGCCGAGAAGCGCACCTTCGATCCTCCGGATGGACATCGGACAAATTTGCATGATCATTCATGTGGGCTGCCACAGAAGATTCTCACGCTGGTAAGCAGCCAGGACGTCGACTGGCTAGTAGCGATCAGAATGCTGACATGATCGAGCTGTAATGCTCGACCCTCCCCAAGTGAGAATCTCTTCCGTACCACCTATGTGAGACGTCGCAGCTCAGCAAAGTGCCTACCCCGCTGATCAATGCGGGTCAAGATCGAGGGCGTTTGGTTGGGGTTGCTTTGCCGTTCGCGGCGCACCTGATTGGCTGCCGGTCAGATCTTATCCCGCAGCATAGTGGACGACCTGAGCAGGAAGAGTTTGTTCGTGAGTCTCGGCCAGTGGTGCTGATCTTCGATCCTGGATGTGCTGCGTCGGCGAAAGCCTTGGCCGCGGTGGCAGCACCCCAGCATTTGTTGTCCATTGGGCCGGCACCACTGGGCCGTGATCTGCTCGCCGAGGCGCGGGCGCAGGCCGATGTCCGTTCTCTAAGGGGAACAGCCGCACCTTGTGAGCAGGTGCGGACCCTGCTGGGTACGGGCGGGTCGACAGGCAGCCTCAAGGGTGTAATCCACACCCACGGTCTCTATGAGACCAGGAGATGTCAGTCCTCGACGGACACTCCTCGCTGGCTTTCGACAGGCGTGTCATAAGGCTATAGTCGGTGTGGCCGCATTGCTTTGGACACTTCCAGAAGGAATGGTGGACCATTGACTAGACGTGAACCCAACGTCACCATCCTGCGGCTCGGCGATAGCTCATCTCTCGCTGACGGGCGTGATCTCAGAGATGGCCTGCATGGAATACCACGACGGATTCCCTCACACTACGGTTATGACCGTCGAGGATCGGAGCTTTTCGACGCAATCACGCGGCTACCTGAGTACTTTCTCGCCCATGTGGAAACCGAGCTTCTAAAACAGTACTCGCACGACATCATGTCCATTACCGGAACCCGAACGCTAATCGAACTCGGGAGCGGTAGCGCCCGAAAAACTCGGCATCTGCTCGACTCGTTGAAATCTAGCGATAGGCCCACATTCTATCCAGTCGATATCAGTGAGGAAATGCTTCGCGTCAGCGCGCACCGACTGTTTGCAGACTTTAACTTCTCAATCCATGCCATCGCCGCTCCCTGGGATCAGGGACTGCGTTGGCTGAGGGAAAACGTCACTGACGCGTACACTACCACATTTCTTGGCAGTGGGATCGGGAATATGGACCCCGTGGAACGAGGTGAGTTTCTGAACATGGTCACTCGCAGCCTCAAGACGGGAGACAAGTTCCTTTTGACCGCCGACTTGCATAAGACGGTAGCCGAGTTTGAACGAGCATACGTCGACCCTCCGGGCCAAAGCCTGTGGGGAAATTTTCGGATCAACCGCCTCGCACACATTAACCGACTATTCGATGCAAACTTTGATTTGACTAGGTATTATGACGCAAGCATCTACAACGCTGACACCAACACCGTTGAGGCAGGCTTATATTCGACCTCCCAGCAAAACATCGCGATTCCGAAACTGGGTATTTCCTTTACACTTAAGAAGAACGAGCGGATCATCGTCGACTATGCCGTGAAGTTTGATCGAGACGAGATTAAGAATGAAGTTGAATCGTATGGTTTTTCTTTGCTCAAGGAATGGGTGCATGGCCCTCGCCAGTACGGTGTCTTCGCGTTCGTAAAATGCTGAAGTGAGCACTCGGCCCCAAGGGGCCTCAGTGCGAGCTGACAAGTTGCCGGATCGTCAACTGATCGCACGCTGGTGGGACGCACTATGGAATCCGTGTCGTCACACTCTCAATTCTGAGAGAACATCTTGCCAAAAAGCTGCTGAGCGGTGGCACGGCTGCGTCAGAATATCCTGAGTACAGCGACAGCAAGGCCGGGCACTCGGTCACCGACTTGGTGCTGGATGAGCTGTGGAGGACCGCGAAAGCGCGCTACCGCATTAGCTGGCCGCTCCAGCGTTGACTATCTTCTGCCGCAGCACTATTAGTGACCAATTCAGCTGGCTGGCAGTGCAATATGTCTGTTACATTTAGTGCATGTCGAGCAAGAACCTGCACTGTGCCGGATCAGAGGTGACGATCGATGCCCCCTCGACTTCGGATGGTTCGGAGATGTGGCGAATCGCGTGTGATTCCAGAAAATTGGACCTCAACTCCTCGTACACCTACTTGTTGTGGTGTCGTGATTTCGCCGGCACCTCAGCAGTCGCCAGGGCAGACGGGGACGTGGTCGGTTTCGTCACCGGTTATGTACGGCCGCAGGTGCCGGACACCCTGATGATTTGGCAGATCGCGGTACAGACCGCACACCGCGGGCGGGGTATCGCTACTGCCCTCCTCCACGATGTGTTGCGGCGCGCTTCAGAAGCCGGGGTCACATACGTGGAAACCACTATTACGTCGGAGAATGAGGCCTCGATTGGGTTGTTTGGAGCGCTGGCTGCTCACTGGGGCGCTACCGTGGAACGGTCAGAACTTTTCCACTCGGCGCAGTTCCCGGACGAACACGACAGCGAGGAGTTGTTCCGGATAGGTCCGCTTTCGTTCGTCCACACGCAGGTACCAGCCTGAACCCGTATGCGATATCGCCGATATCGCATACCACATCATCGGGATCCGAGGGGAAAATTTTGAACGCCTTCACACTTGAATCCGAGGTGCGGAGCTATTGCCGGAGCTGGCCAACAATCTTCGACCGGGCCACCGGAAGCCGTCTGTACGACGAAAACGGTCGCGCTTATCTCGATTTCTTCGCCGGCGCAGGGGCGCTCAACTACGGCCATAATAATCCGGTGCTCAAGCGTGCCCTGCTCAACTATCTGGAACGCGACGGGGTCACCCATTCGCTGGACATGAACACTGTAGCGAAACGGGACTTCCTCCACACGCTGCGGGACGTGGTGCTACGGCCGCGCGGCCTGAACTACAAGGTGATGTTCCCCGGACCGGCGGGCGCCACCGCTGTGGAGGCCGCGCTCAAGCTAGCCCGCAAAGTGAGCGGCCGTCCGTCAGTCATCTATTTCACTAACGCCTTCCATGGCATGACGCTCGGTGCGCTGTCCGTAACCGGTAACTCCACAAAACGCGGCGGGGCAGGAATTCCACTGGTACACGCCACGCCCATGCCATATGACAACTACTTCAATGGACAGATCCCAGATTTCTGTTTCTTGAATCGACTGCTGGACGACAGCGGCAGCGGACTGGACGACCCGGCAGCCGTGATCGTGGAAACCGTGCAAGGCGAGGGAGGCATCAACACCGCCCGCGTCGAGTGGTTGCAGGGCCTTGCTGCGCTGTGCAAACGACACCGGATCCTGCTCATCGTCGACGATGTGCAAATGGGCTGCGGTCGTACTGGGCCGTTCTTCAGCTTCGAAATCGCCGGACTGGTCCCGGACATCGTGTGCTTGTCGAAGTCCCTCAGCGGGTATGGCCTCCCACTCGCGATTACTCTGATCAAGCCGGAACTAGACATCTGGCAGCCGGGCGAGCACAACGGCACCTTCCGGGGAATCAACCCCGCGTTCGTCGCGTCCGCGGAGGCGCTGCGCACCTACTGGTGTGACGACAAGCTAGAGAAGAGCACCCTGGCCAAGGGAGAGCAGATTGCCCGGGCGCTGACCGAGCTGGTAGAGACTTATCAGGACACTCCAATGCAGGCCGGGGCCTCGCCCGCGGCTTGGTGCTGCCTAACAGAAAGCTGGCCGACCGAGTATGCCGCAACGCCTTCGAGCGAGGCCTGCTGATGGAGACCTCAGGCTCAAAGGGTGAAGTGGTCAAACTGATGCCGCCGCTCACCGTGACCGACGCCGAACTGGACGAGGGACTAGCGGTGGTCACCGAATCCGTGAAGAGAGCCCTGAGATGATCGCTCGAACACAGCAGGGATGCCTGAGCCAGCGGTGAGAACCACCGCGGCGGGTAATGCTGCTGACCCCGGAGAGCGGGCGAGGTGGTTCACCTCGCCGCAACGAGCGCCGCACACGGCCGCGGAGGCTCACCGTCAAGGGTCCGAAGAGCGAAGGATCTTGGCGAGCGTAGCGGTCCCGTAGGCCCCCCGCAGGCATGACCATCCGATCATCTCGCCCTAGTGCCCTGCTTCAGTGCCGGACATGTATCCGATAGCGGTTCGATATCGCGTGATGCAGGAGTTAGCGCGGCGACGGTGGCGACCCGGGCGATCCGACGACAGGCCGTAAGAAGCGGGGCCGATGTCCGGATGGGGATCAATCTCGGACACGATGATCAACTTTGGGTTGGGAGTCGTGACCGGCGGCAAATAATGTCCGCTGGCCGTTCGGCGATTCCCTATGTGAGACCGCGAGCGGGGCGCGGTCGCCGAAGTTGGGTCCGTAGCTTTGCGACATGTCCATGCAGCCCAGCCCGATCGCGCAGACGCGCAGGCCCTGACCTCGGGTGCGTTCGTGCGCGACAGTCGCCTCGCCTCAGGTTCAGGTTGGCAGGCTGGCCTGATTGGCTGCGGCGTACTGCTCGTTGGTGACGGGCTCGAGCCAGGTGGTGCCGTCGCCGTCCTCGACTCCTTCGAGCATCGCGAGGTGGCTCATCATGCAGTCGACGCCGGCGCCGTGCCAGTGTTCCTCGCCGGGTGGGGTCCACACGGTCTCCCCCGGCGTCAGACGGATAACGGTGCCGTCGCGGGACACGGCCAGGCCGGCGCCGTCGGTGCAGAACAGGGTCTGTCCGAGGGCGTGGGAGTGCCAGTTGGTGCGTGCGCCGGGGGTGAACCGCACGATGCTGGCGATGAGCCGTGACGGCTCGGCCTTCTGCTTGATCGGATTGACGTAGACGTCGCCGGTGAATCGTTCGGCGGGTGCCTTCGCGGTGGCGCTGGGCTTGGTGAGTTCCATTTCGAGCTCCTGCTCAGGTCAGGGGTGTTGTTGGTCGGGGGCTGCGGTGTTGTCGTCTGCCGATGTGGGTGTGGTGGTGGCGTTCCAGGCCGCCAGCAGTGTGAGGGCGTCGGCCGAGGGGGTGTCGGGGGCGGCGCTGTAGACGGTCAGCGTCAGGCCCGGGGCACTGGGCAGGTCCATCGAGTCGTAGTCGAGGGCGAGGTCACCGACGACGGGGTGGTGGAAGTGTTTGAGCCCGCCCCGATGGAGCCGGACGTTGTGGGCGCCCCAGCGGGTGCGGAACTCGTCGCTTCGGGTGGCCAGTTCGCCCACCAGGTTGGTCAGGTCACGATCGTCAGGATCACGCCCGGCAGCCGTCCGCAGAAGTGCCACGGTGGTATCGGCGGAGGCGTCCCACTCGGGGTAGAAGGCGCGGGCACGAGGGTCCAGGAAGTTGAAGCGGGCAATGTTTGGTGCGCGCCGGTCTTGGTCGGCGAGATCGAACACCGGGGCGTAGAGCGCTTTACCGAGCGGGTTGATGGCGAGGATGTCCAAGCGTGCGTTGCGGATGAACGCGGCGACGCCGGTCATCGAATCGAGGATGCGGTGCAGGCTGGGCCGCAGCTGAGGTTGCGTGCGTCGCCGAGGCGAACGGGTGGGCCGGGCGGCACGGGCCAGGTTGAACAGGTGCTCACGCTCGGCTTCATCGAGTTGCAGCGCACGGGCGACGGCGTCGAGGACGTCCTCGGACACCCCGGCGATGTGCCCTTTTTCCAGGCGGATGTACCAGTCGGTACTCACCCCGGCCAGCACGGCGACCTCTTCTCGCCGCAATCCCGGAACCCGGCGGGTGCCCCCGCCGGCGGGAAGCCCGGCCTGCTCGGGATTGATCTTTGCCCGGCGGCTGGACAGAAAGTCCCGAATCGCTGCTCGATTGTCGTCCCGCTCTGCCATGGCACCCACGCTACGACCGCCCCCGCGGCCAGGGAGGTTGAGTTAGTACCCCCTCTGAGTCGACCTCCCACGCCCGCACGGGCGGCGCTTGCATGGATGCCATGACCGACGCCCTCACCGACACGGTGACCACTGCGGCTACCGCCGCCAACAACAGTGTCGTGAGCGCCGCGCCGCCAACCAGCACGGCCGCCCAGACACGCACCAACGCGACGATGTCCAACGAGTCGAATTCTCGGGCGACGTTGGCGGCGGCGGTGCTCGGGTTCTTCATCATCACGTTGGACGCGGTGGTGGTGAACGTGGCACTGCCCTCGATCCGACACGACCTCGGCGGAGGAGTGACCGGGCTGCAGTGGGTGGTCGACGGCTACACGCTGATGTTCGCTTCGCTGTTGCTCTCCGCCGGTTCGCTGACCGACCGCATTGGCGCTCGGTGTGCGTTCGGCACGGGCCTCGGCGTGTTCGTGCTGGCCTCGGCGGCGTGCGGCGCGGCGCCCAGCTTGTTCGCCTTGGTCGTGGCCCGGTTCGTGCAGGGCGGCGCGGCGGCGATGATGATGCCCGCGTCGATGGCGCTGGTGCGCCAGGCGTTCCCCGAGGCCAAGGCCCGGGGCCGCGCGGTCGGGGTGTGGGCGATGGGTGGGGCGGTCGCCTCGTCGTCGGGTCCGTTGCTCGGCGGGGCCCTCAGTGTGGCCGACTGGCGGTTCATCTTCCTGCTCAACGTCCCCGTCGGCATCGTCGCGGCGCTGCTTCTCAGGTCCGCGGGGCGCTCACCGCGCCGGGCGACGCCCTTGGACTGGGCAGGGCAAGCCACCGGCATCGTGGCCATGGCCGGGCTGACCTACACCGCCATCGAAGCCGGCGCCGGCGGGTTCACCCAGCAGCGGGTGATGATCGCCTTCGCGATCACCGTGGTCGCGCTGGCCGCGTTTGTCCTCGCCCAGGCTCGGGGACAGCACCCGATGATGCCGAGTGACCTGTTCGCCAACCGCACGGCGGTGATCGTGTTCGCGACCGGGTTCGCCTTCATGGTCGGCTACTACGGATTGCCCTTTGTCTTCAGCCTTTACCTGCAGCAACAGCGCGCGCTATCGGCGTTCGGCACCGGGCTGGTGTTCCTGCCGATGATGCTCATCGGCGCCGCACTGACGCCTCTCTCGGCCCGAATCACCGAAAAGATCGGTCGCAAGGCCGTGATCGTCGCCGGACTGGCCCTGATGACGATCGGGCTGGCCGTACTCGGAGTGCTGCCGTCGACGACACCACTGTGGCTGCTTGCCGTGCTCATGATGTTCGTCGGCGTGGGCGGCCCCACCATCTCACCGCCGGGCATCGCACTGTTGCTCGACGTTGTCGCCCATGAGCGCACCGGCACCGCCTCGGGGGTGTTCAACACCAGCCGTCAAGTCGGCGGTGCACTCGCTGTCGCCGTCTTCGGTGGCCTGCTGTCCCGGCCTGAGACCTTCATGCGAGGCGTCCACACCAGCCTGCTGCTCGCCGCTGCCGTCCTGGCCCTCACCACGGTCGCCGCGTTGTTCCTCAACACCCACTGTCGTCCCGGAGCCCGTCATGCCCGACTCGACAACCCACCTGGCCGACCTCCTGAGCACGACCGATGGAATCGAGATCACCACCGCCCGCGACGACGGCGCCACGGGCCTGGGTGCCGAGTCAACGCCATCAACCTGCGCGGGATCTGGGCAAGCATGAAGCACGAGCTCGCCCAGATGCGGGCGCAGGGCTCTGGGGCCATCGTCAACTGCTCCTCGCTCGGCGGGCTGGTCGGGCTGCCCGGCCGTGCGGCCTACCACGCCGCGAAACACGGCGTGCTCGGACTGACCCGCTCCGCCGCGCTGGAGTACGCCCCCCGCGGTATCCGCATCAACGCCATCTGTCCCGGCACCATCGAGACCCCCATGGTGACCCAGATGATCGACTCCGGGGACCTCGACCGCGACGAGACCGCCGCCAACCAACCCATCGGACGGCTCGGCACTGCGGAGAAGGTGGCCGCCGCAGTGCTCTGGTTGTGCAGCCCAGACGCCAGTTTCGTCGTCGGTATCGCGCTGCCGGTCGACGGCGGATACACCGCCCGCTGACGACCCCGACCTGCACCATCCCGACCACCCACAGCTACCGAAGGAGACCCAGCATGCGAGGAGCAGTCCTGCACGCTCCCGGCGACGTCCGCCTTGACACCCGCGACGACCCGCGCATCGAGCACCCCACCGACGCCATCATCCGGCTTGCCGCGACCTGCGTGTGCGGCTCGGACCTGTGGCCTTACCGGGGCATCGAAGCCGTCGATGGTCCGGTACCGATGGGTCATGAGTATGTCGGTGTCATCGAGGAGGTCGGCGCCGAGGTCACCACCGTCAAGCCCGGCCAGTTCGTCATCGGTTCGTTTTTCGCTAGCGACAACACCTGCGAAATCTGCCGGGCCGGATATCAGTCCCGCTGCGTGCACGCTGAGCTGATAGGCGCCATCGGTACCCAGGCCGAGTACGCACGTATCCCGCTGGCCGACGGCACGCTCGTCGCCACCCCCGCCATGCCCGACGAAAAGCTCGTCCCGTCTCTGCTCGCCGCCTCTGACGTGCTCGGCGCCGGCTGGTTCGGGGCAATCGCCGCCGACGTCGCACCCGGTAAGACGGTCGCCGTGGTCGGCGACGGCGCGGTCGGACTACTCGGCGTGCTCGCCGCCCGCGAACTCGGCGCCGAGCGCATCATCGCCTTCTCCCGTCACCAGTCACGCCAACAGCTCGCCCGCGCGTTCGGGGCTACCGACATCGTCACCGAACGCGGAGACGAGGGCGTCGCCATCATCAAAGACCTCACCGGCGGCTTCGGCGCCCAGAGTGTCATCGAGGCCGTCGGCACCCAGGAGTCGATGATGCAGGCCATCCGCTCCACCCGACCCGGTGGCCACGTCGGCTACGTGGGCGTCTCACATGACGTCACCCTGCCCGGCGACGAGCTGTTCTTCTCCGCCGTTCACCTCCACGGCGGACCCGCCCCGGTCCGACGTTTCCTGCCCGACCTCATCGACCGCATCCTCACCGAAGCCATCGATCCCGGCTCCGTCTTCGACCTCACCCTCCCGCTCAACCAAGTCGCCGAAGGCTACAAAGCCATGGACGAACGCCGCGCCATCAAGACCCTGCTACAACCGTGAACGGGGCGGCCGGTAGTTGCAGCCGCAACAGCATCGACACTCGCGACCACGACCCAGGGCGTACACCGCCGCCGGAGGCGAGTGCAGACAGCTTGACAAGCGAGCGACAAGTAGCAACCCATCGGCCGGCAGCGGCGCTAAGCGGCCCGGATGTCCGGTTGGGGATCGGCGGTGGACACCAGCGGAGCGATGGCTGCAGCCAAGGAAGTTACTGGCAGGTCATTTGCCCCCTCAAGGGGCCAGGAGGAGCAGGAGAGCCCCGTTGCTGAGTCACAGCAGCGTCTACGGTGAGCCATAAGTATCCCATGCTGGCCTCGGCGACGATCATGATTCCAGACGTATTCTCACAGCGCGCGTCATGATCTGGAAGCAATCGACCGATGGTCACCCGTACCTCAGTGGTGTCGGTCTTCTCGGCTGATAGCAAGCCGGGACCGATGCTCACCGATGATCTGCTCAAGCTGGGCTGGGTCTTCGGACAGACGCGAAACATCTCGGATCAAGACAAGATCTGCCAGACCGGCCGCGGCGTCCATCAACACCTGCTTGCACCGACGTGACGCTCGGACACCGATCGCGACCTCAGCAACCGTGCTCACCGGCACCACACCAGCGCGGTCACACCACTCCTCCAGCTCCCGTACCTGCCGGTCGACATTCTCACGACGGTTCGACCGGGCATACAGGATTGCGGTGCGCGCCATGCCGTCGGTGTGAAACGGCGGCGAGCCCTATGTCGAGGGTCCCAAAATCTGCCCGGAGCCATCGCACGTGGGGCATAGCTCCGTCGTCGCTGTTTCCTGTTCCTCGCCCACGTCAGCTCGCTTCCACTTCACAACCACCTGCGAGCCACCACATTCCGTGCAGATGTACAGGCGCCGATCGTCCTTAACCACACCTGTCCCCGACCATCTGCCAAGCGATCAACTCCAAGTATCACCGATGGCACGTACGGACACTCCCGTCACGTCCAAGCCACGCCCCCCAAGTCGAAGGGGCGGGGGGTGTCTGGATGGGGATCCCCAGCGGACAGCATGATCAACTTGCGGTCGGGAGTCTCAAACCGGCCACAAGAAGGCTCGTTAGGCCTTCGGCTACAGAAACGCCGTGTCAGTCCGAGGCCGAAGCGGGGACAGTGCCCCGCGCGCACCAGGCGCGAGCGTCGAGGGTAAATGACCCCTCCGGGAGGGCTGACCGGCATGCCCGGCGCACACGCGCGTGCTGCTCGCCGGTCAGCGTGGTCAAGTATTGACCGGCGGGTCCGACCGCGAACGTGAACGGCTCCCAGAAGTCGTCGAACCCGCTATAATCCGCGCGAGCGGTGAGCGCGCCGCTGGTGACGTCTTCGAGGCCAGCGCGCCTAAACCGTTCCGCGATGTCGCCCTCGGCGGTGCCTGCCATCCGCCGTTCACCCTCGACATCGGGGTTGAGCTGTCGCACGGCGGCCCAGAAGATCCGCAGCATGGTCATCCCGCCCGCCGTGGTGTCCCACATGCAGGCCGCAACCGTGCCGCCCGGCCGTGTGACGCGTGCCATTTCTCGCACGCCCTGGTCGGGATCGCTCATGAATCCGAGCACCAGCGAGGACAGCGTCACGTCGAACTCCCCATCTGCCCACGGCAGCTTTTCGGCAACGCCGTCGCGGACGTCGACACCCGGAAGGCGATCGCGACATGCTGTGGCGAACTGTGGCGCGGGATCGATCGCCGCGACGTATCCGGCGCCAACGCGCCGGACAAGCTCCTGAGTGAGGCCACCTGGCCCGCAGCCCACATCGATGACCCGCATTCCGGAGGTCACGCCGGCGGTGTCGGCCAGCGCGGTGGCCAGCGTGGGCGCATAGCGGCCCATGAAGCGGTCGTAATGCTCGGCCGGGACCGCAAATTGCACGGCCCGAGCCAAGCTCCTCTCGGAGGGTCCCGTCAAGCCCGCGCGACCACCAGCCGGTCGGGTCACGGCAGGGAAACCCGACTTTCCTGGAACCGGGTGCCGAATCCGAGCAGCAGAAACCGCGACGCACCCCAGCGCCGTAGCCTGCACGCCCGACAACCGAAGTGCTGGCTCAGCAGACCATGTAGCAGATGCTCAGGACGACCCGCGAGCCGTCTCGATAGCGGATCCTCAACCGGACACTCGCAGGGCCCGTGGACTCTGGACCAGTCATAAGGCGCGGGGTGCCCAATTGATGTTGCTCTGGTATCAGGCAGACGTTGGGTGTGAAATTCCCCGGCTCTCCAGCTTGGCTACCGCGAGCTTACGCGATCACAACTTTCATCCTGACGTCCGACCATGCTCGACGCACGTGGATCCGGGCTCAGCGCATCGACTCTTGGATGCGTTCCAACGTACGGCGCCCCATGGCACTCATGACCGGGTTGCTCTCAACGTAGTACCAGACCAGGCCCATCGCCTGCGCGAAGGCCCAAGCCTTTCCGCGCTGCCACTCAAGGCCGTCACAGGCTAGCTCGCGTTGCAGTACCTCGCGCGGCTCCCGCTCCAGCGAGTGCCATGCCGACACCAGGTCCAACGCCGGGTCGGCTGGACCGAAGTTGCCAGTGTCAAGTACACCGCAGAGCCGGCCAGCATTCACTAGTAGGTTGCCGGGGATCAGGTCACCGTGATTCATGACGTCCTCGCCCACGCGCGGAAGCGCCCGCAGACGACTCCATAGGTCGCGCAGGGTCGATACGTCGACCAAGCCCTCACTCTTCTCGAAGCATTCCTCCATCCACTCGTCGTGGTCTGTCAGCGCACCTCCACGACCGTCACCCTTGAAGTGTCGGCCCTCGGTGTCGGCCTTGCGTAGGGCGCTGATCAGGGCAGCCAGATCCAGAGCAAAGCTCACCGATGCACTCGGGTCCGCCTCCGAAGCCGGGACGCCCGGCAGCCAGGTTTGTACTGACCACGGCATGGGGTAACCCGCGCCTGGTTCGCCCAGCGCGACGGGCTCGGGGGCAGGAAAGGGAGACACCTTCGCCAGAGCGGCGCTCGCCCGCGCCTCACGTTCCAGATCCTTGCGGGTCGTCTCGAAATCAGCCAGCCGAAGCGGAAACCGGGCGGATAGGTCGTCTCCGATCCGGAAGAGGGTGTTCACGGTCCCAGACGAGTCCAGTCGCCGGATCTCCTTGTCACGCCACTCAGGGAACTGCTGGTCCACGAGGGTGCGTACCGTGGCGGTGGTGATGTCCACCTGGTTGTCATGCATCGTCATCGGCTCGATGTCGTTTGACCCGCGCATCCGACTGGCCGCACTGCATGCAAGCGACGCGCAAGGCCATCGGCGTCGGGCAATGTGCAAGACCTGTCGAACCGACCACGTGCACGCCGACCACGAGACCGGCCACCGCGTCATCGAGGACAGCGAGGTGGCCTGCAGCGGATGTCACGATGGGCAAGACTAACGACGATCACAGTTACAGAGCCGCCAGACGTCGCCCGGCCGCGGCACCGCTTCGTCAGGAACAAGCAGCCTGGTCATTCCTCACGGCGCGCCGGAGCAGCAGCCGAAGCGATGCGTGTGCAACGCCAGCGGTGTCCGCAGACGAATCCCCAGCGGACATTATTTGCCGCCGGTCAGGACTCCCAACCCAAAATTGATCA
>JAFAWY010000131.1 GCA_019241525.1 Pseudonocardiales bacterium | reverse complement strand
GTCGGTTAAGACCACCTCACCCCTGGAAGCTGCTTTGTGTAATTGCCTCAACTGTACAAATCGCTGCTTTACCAGCCGGTCGCTCATCGGATGTTCAGCGTCGGCCGCATCCAGCAGTGCAGCACGCCGTTGCAATGCTTCAGGGTCGTGTGTCGCGAGCAGATCGGCCATTTCCTGGCGGCTACCGAACGTTACCGCACCAGCCGCAACCGTCGCGGCCGCCAACGGGCTCGTGGCGGGATCGGCCACAGTTCCGGCACAGAGAAAATCGTCATAACAGCGCCATGGCGCCCCACGCTTTATCTCGGTGGTCCACGCGGCAAGCACTACCGGCAACCCCGCGCCATCCAGCGCGTGAGCAAATGCAGCCACGAGCGCACGATGCGGGATGTCGTCGTCGACATTGCTGTCGCCTCCGATCACGACCAGGACGATAGCGCTGGGCTGCGCTCTGGTGATGGGCCGCAGCAGCTGCTCGGCCAGTTGCGGCGCCCGATCGGGCGGGACCAAATCGGCGCGCAATGTCAGCCCCAAGTTTTTTCCGTGCAGGGTCAAGACCACCACGGAATCGTGGGGGTGGAAACCGAGTAGGTGAGGAACGGCGGCGATCAGCTCGGATGGATCGGAAAGCCGGATACGCCCGGCGGTAGGTGCGCTCATGCCAAAAGAAAGTCCTCCTGCGCCACCGCGTGGTACAGCTACGCACTCGCTGGCTGTGGACTACGGGGACAATGTGGATTAACGCGCCATCAGGCCCGCCCATCGGGAGCTGAATGTCAGCTCAGCGGGTTACTGTGCTCCGCCGCAACCGCTGCGGCTCCGGCCTGCGGCCGTCGGCACACATAGGTGACCGCTGGAGGCAGGTTCCACCAGACTGTGCGCGTCGTGAGCACCTCGTCGAACACCTCCCCGAGCAGCGCGCGGAATTGCCGCGCCCAGGGCGTCGAGAGGCCGTGCACATACGCGAAGGTCGTAAAGCAACCACCGGGCGATAGCGACCGTGCCGTTGCATCGACAATCGCGCGTTGGGACTCTGGGTTGATCAATGACCAGGGCAGCCCGCTGATCACCACATCCACCGCCGGAATGTGATGGGTGGCGCGCAAACGTTCCAGGTCGGCGGCATCGCCCACCAGCACCTCGACCCGTGGATGCGCGATGCGCAGGTAATCGGCGAGGATGGGATCGATTTCAACGGCCACATGGCGCCCGCGGCTACCAAGCCGGCACTCGATTGCGGCGGTGACAGATCCGGTGCCAGGGCCGAGCTCTACCACGACCGGCTTGCCGGCCCGGGGCACCACGGCGGCCAGTCGAGCCGCCAACCGCGAAGAGCTTGGCACGACTGCGCCGACGGTAACCGGTCTGCGCACGACGGCAGCGAGAAACGCGACGAGATGTCGCGGCAGCAGCGCCATGCTGCCAGATCCTGCCCGCCGGCCAGCCACGTTGTGAAATCGATCTCCCTAAGAGCTCAAGCTGGAGCGAGCGCTCCGGCAGACTATGAAAACCCCTGTGCAGTTCACCACTGTGTGGTCACTCAGGTCAGCAACAGAGCAAACAGGACGCGCGCGCGCCGGGCGAGGGGATGATGCGGCCAGCGCGAGGGGATGATGCGGCCAGCGCGTGGCGTTATAGCGGATGTGGATACCGAGCTATACCAGGTCGAGGAGCGGCCGAGTGGGTTGGGCATGCTGTTGGTGCATGCCCTGACCGGGTTCGTGGACGCCGGCCAGGCTGGACACTTAGCGGTGGCCCATCTGCTGGCGAACCTCGAGCATCGGGTCATCGCGACGTTCGACATCGACCAGCTCCTGGATTATCGCTCCCGCCGTCCGATGATGGTTTTTGATGAGGATCGGTGGGCGGGTTACGAGCAGCCCGAGTTGGTGCTGTACGAGGTAGAGGATTGCTCGGGAACTCGATTCTTGCTTCTCACCGGACCGGAGCCTGACTTGCAATGGGAACGGTTTGCGGCCGCGGTGAGCGAGTTGGTAGAGGACTTCGGAATATCGCTGACGGTGGGTCTGGGCGCGGTGCCGATGGCCGTTCCCCATACCCGCCCGGTGGTGGTGACCGCGCATGCGACCCGCCGGGAACTGATTTCGGGCTATCAGCGATGGTTCAACACGATGCAGATCCCGGGTCACGCCGGGGCGCTGGTGGAGCTGCGCTTGGGTGAGCTGGGCCATGACGCGATGGGGTTTGTGGTACATGTGCCGCACTACCTGGCGCGCGTGGAATACCCGGAATCGGCCCGCGGACTGCTGGAGCATCTGGCTCGCAGTAGCGGGCTCGACTTGCCGGTGGATGCTCTACTCCCGGCCGCTCAGCAAGTGCTGGAGGAGGTCAACGAGCGCCTGTCTCGGTCCCCGCAAATCATGTCCGTGGTAACCAGGCTTGAAGAGCAGTTCGACGCCGTCATGAGCCAGGAGCAACTACCTTCGTTGCTGTCCGCTGATTCGGAAACGTTACCCACCGGTGACGAAATTGCCGCAGAACTTGAGCAGTTCCTCGCCGAACAGGATGGCTCAACTGAGAGCTGACGTTTGGTGCCGACCAGCCCCCGGTCAGCTGCCGAAGTTACCCGTGACAGTTCGCATGCCCCTTGCTGGTGACCAGGCCGCTCGGATTGACGCTCCATCACCCAGCCGCATTCCCATCACACAGCATTCATGGGCACGGCGACGGGCGGCGCCCGACGCGGAGCCGTAGCCGGAACGGGAATGAGATGCTCGGTAGGTGCCGTTCCTCGACCGCCTTGCCATCGCGTCCGCTGCAGCGTGGGCGTACCTCGTTGTTGGACACGGTAATTTCTGGCGCACCTCGACTCGCCTACCTAGCAAAACACCGGCACCTGACCGGTGGCCCAGCGTTGGCGTGGTGATTCCGGCGAGGAATGAGGGCGCAGTGCTTCCTGAGACGCTACCGACGGTGCTCGGGCAGGACTATCCCGGCGAGCTGGCCGTCTGGCTGGTCGACGATGGAAGCACTGACGGCACGGCGTCACTGGCACAAGCTCTGGCCCAGCGAAGCACAAGCCGGGCGTCGCTGACCGTGCTCACCGCCCCACCCCCGCTGTCGGATTGGACCGGCAAGCTCAACGCACTTCACCACGGGGTGGCTGCCGCCGACACCGCCGGAGTTGAACTGCTGCTCCTCACCGATGCCGATATCGCCCATCACCGATCCTCGGTGCGCCAGCTGGTCACCACAGCGCTAGCCGATGACCGCGACATGGTGTCACTGATGGCACTCCTGCGCACCCAGACCGGTTGGGAGCGCGCCCTTGTACCAGCGTTTGTCTACTTCTTTGCTCAGCTGTACCCATTTCCGCGAGTAGCCCGCCCCGACGGCTGGACCGCCGCAGCCGCTGGGGGCTGCATCCTGCTGCGCCGCGCAACGCTGGCGCGCGCTGGCGGCCTCCCGCGCATCCGCGGCGCTCTCATCGACGACATCGCGCTAGGCCGGTTGCTCAAGCGTGCAGGCGCGCGGACGTGGCTGGGATTCACCGGCGATCCGCCCGAAGTCCGCAGCGTCCGGCCTTATCCCCGCGTTACCGACCTCTGGACAATGGTCACCCGTACGGCCTATACCCAGCTGCAGCAGTCACCGGTGCTGCTCGTCGGCACCATCGCTGCCCTAGGGTTGCTTTACGTTGTTCCACCCGTGGCTGCTCTCACCGGATGTGCCCGACGCTCACGCGTGCCTGCCGTGGCCGGACTCGCTGCGTGGATAGCGATGGCGATCACTCAAACTCCGGTATTGCGCCTCTACGGCCTCTCGCCGCTGCGCGGGCTCGCACTACCCGTTGTCGCGATGCTGTACGCCGCCATGACGATAGATTCAGCGCGCCGCCATGCCACCGGGCGAGGCGGTGCATGGAAAGGGCGGTTCGCTCACTCTGACGGCCGCCGCAACCGGCCAGTCCGCTAGATCGGTAGTAATGCCAGCCCGTACCGGGGTGGCGACGAACTCTGCCACCCCGATACGCCACCATTGAATTGACGTCCACGAATGCCAGGGCCGCACCGATCAGCTGCATCCGCTTGTTGAGCCACAACCCTCGCAGACATAGCAAGATCCAGCAGGACGCATCTTCGTTCCACAGGTCATGCACAGTGGCGCATCAGCAGCCTTACCCAGTTGGAGTTCCACGAGCTCAGTAGAGCTGCCTACATAGACCGGGCCAGGGCGGGCTTGCACCGGCGAGACCGCGGTATGCGAGTCCACAGAGCCCCGAAGGGTTTCGATATCGATGCCGTTATCCGTCTCGATGCCATAGTCGGCGGCCATCTGCATGGTGCGCTCTTCGGCGGACAAGATGCCTAACTGTTCCCGCTTGTCCTTAGGCAAGTGATCTAGCGCCATCCGACGGAACAAATAGTCCACCACGCTGGTCGCCATACGCACATCCGGATCGTCGGTCATCCCCGCCGGCTCGAACCGCATATTGACAAATTTTGAGACGTAGGTCTCCAGCGGCACTCCATATTGCAACGCTATCGAGATTGCTATCGAGAAGGCGTCCATCACACCGGCCAGAGTGGAACCCTGCTTGGACATCTTTATGAAAAGTTCGCCGAGCCCACCATCCGGATACGACCCTGCTGTCAGGTAGCCCTCGGCGCCGCCCACGGTGAACGATACCGTCTCACTAGGCCGCTTTTTGGGCAGCCGCTTGCGGACCGGTCTGCCGTCCGCCACCGCCTTATCAGCCCCAGTTGCGCTGGATTTACCGGTGGATAGCGGCTGACCCACCTTGCAGTTGTCCCGGTAGATAGCCAGTGCCTTGAGTCCCATCTTCCATGCTTGAAGATAGATTTCCTCGACGTCGGCAACAGTGGCCGCTTCCGGCATGTTAACGGTCTTGCTGATGGCGCCTGAAATAAACGGTTGAACAGCCGCCATCATGCGCACATGACCCATAGGCAAAATGGCCCGCTCGCCCATCGCGCAATCAAAGACCTCGTAGTGTTCCGGGCGCAGCCCTGGAGCATCGATGACATGGCCATGCTCTGAGATGTATTCAACGATTGCTTCGGTTTGCTCCTGTTGGTAACCCAAAGCGGTAAGCGCTTTGGGCACCGTCTGGTTGACGATCTGCATCGAGCCGCCACCGACCAGCTTCTTGAACTTGACAAGCGAGAAGTCCGGCTCGATACCCGTTGTATCGCAGTCCATCATGAAGCCAATAGTTCCCGTTGGCGCCAACACGCTCGCCTGAGCATTTCGCCAACCGTTTTTCTCGCCGATTCGTATACCGTCCTGCCACGCCTTCGTAGCAGCCTTCTGAACAGTCCGATCATTGTGATGGTAGGTACGGATTAGATCATTGGCCGCGGCATGCTTACGCATGATCCGCTGGTGTGCCTCGGCGTTGCGAGCATAGCCTTCATACGGCCCAACGATCCCGGCAAGTTCTGCGGAGCGGCGGTAGGCAGTGCCGGTCATCAACGAGGTGATCGCCGCTGCCAGCGCCCGCCCACCCTCCGAGTCGTAGGCGTGCCCAGTGGCCATCAGCAATGCGCCAAGATTGGCGTAACCAATGCCAAGTTGTCGAAATGCTCTTGTCGTCTCCGCGATCTTCTCCGTAGGGAAGTCCGCAAAACAGATCGAGATGTCCATCGCCGTGATCACGAGCTCCACTGTCTTGACAAACAGCTCGGCGTCGAACGTGAGGTCGTCGCGAAGGAATTTCAATAGGTTGATTGAGGCAAGGTTGCAACTGGAGTTGTCGAGGTGCAGGTACTCACTGCATGGATTGGACGCAGTGATACGGCCAGATTCAGGACAGGTGTGCCAATCATTGATCGTGTCATCGTACTGCAAGCCGGGATCAGCGCATTCCCAAGCCGCTTTGGTGATATCGCGGAATAGTTCTTTGGCTTGCACCGTCTCGATGACCGCGCCGGTAATCCGCGCGCGTAGTCCGAAGCCGCTATCGGTTTCCACGGCTCGCATGAACTCGTCGGAGACTCGGACCGAGTTGTTAGCATTCTGGTACTGAACCGAAGTGATATCTTTGCCACCCAGGTCCATGTCAAAGCCGGCGTCACGGAGTACCCGGATCTTACGTTCCTCGGAAGCCTTGGTCTGCACGAACTCGGCAATATCAGGATGATCGACATCGAGGACCACCATCTTGGCGGCCCGACGGGTTGCACCGCCTGATTTGATGGTGCCCGCCGACGCGTCCGCTCCCCGCATGAAGCTTACTGGACCGGATGCCGTACCACCCGAAGAGAGAAGTTCTTTGGACGAGCGGATACGGGAGAGATTCAGACCCGCCCCAGAGCCACCCTTAAAAATCAGTCCCTCTTCACGGTACCAGTTGAGAATTGACTCCATGGTGTCGTCAACGGAAAGGATAAAACACGCAGAGACTTGCTGCGGCGAATTGGTGCCGACGTTGAACCAGACCGGAGAATTGAAGCTGAACACCTGGTGCAGCAACATCCAGGTCAGCTCTTCGGCGAAGATCTCCTTATCTGTGTCAGTAGCGAAATATCCATACTGCATGCCCGCGGCAGCATAGGCTGTCACCACCCGGTCGATCAGCTGGCGCAGGCTCGACTCGCGTTGCTCGCTCCCCACTGCACCACGGAAGTACTTGCTGGTGACGATGTTGACCGCGTTGACCGACCAGAAATCCGGAAATTCGACGCCGCGCTGTTCGAAGTTGACTGTGCCGTCCCGCCAGTTGGTCATCACCACGTCCCGGCGCTGCCAGGTCACCTCGTCGTAGGGATGACGGTCTCCGGTGGTATAGACCCGCTCGACCCGCAGCGCTCGCTTGGCTTGCCCCGCGCTCGACGATCCAGCGGCTCGCTCCTCGACGCCAGCCGGAGTGCCGATGATGTCGGTCATCCCTCGTCCCTCTCTATCGCGGTGTGCATACTTCCGGTCCAGGTCTCCCCGTCCGGAGCGGTCGGATGCTGCGTCGTGCTTCGGGGGCCGCTATGGGTCGTCAGGTCATGTGATGTCCGCCCCGCCTGGTTCGGAGTCAGGACCCGCGATCTCGCGTAGGGCGCGGATCTCTTTTTCGAAGTCCTCGATCGACGAAAACGACCGGTACACGCTGGCGAAACGCAGGTAAGCCACCTCATCGAGATCACGCAACGGCCCGAGAATGGCCAACCCAACTTCCTGGCTAGGGACCTCAGCGCTGCCCATGGATCGGATCGTTTCTTCGACCCGGTGGGCAAGTTGCGCAAGCGCATCTTCATCCACTGGTCGCCCCTGGCATGCCCGACGCACTCCACGCACGATCTTGTCGCGGCTGAACGGCTCAGTGACCCCCGATCGCTTCACCACAGCAAGAACAAGCTCCTCTACCGTGGTGAATCGACGACCGCAGGCCGGGCACAAGCGGCGTCGACGGACCGCCTGCCGGTCCACCGCATCACGCGAATCGACGACTCGTGAGTCCGCGTGCCGGCAGAACGGGCAGCGCATGCTCGTCCCCCTTCATTCCGGCGAAGCCGGTCCCCACCCGGCCTATCCTGACAACCCCTCGACAACGAGGCGCAACTTGTTGGAAAACAACATCGCTGTAACTACTATATGTTGTGGTGGGGAGCAAAGTCGAGGCGCCACGACGAGCAGCTGAAGCCTCTCGCCGCGCGTCGACCCTACGGTTGGTTCGGTTACTGGTCGCCACCAGCCCCCGTAGTTGAGCGCTTGCCCACTACCGCCCATCGGGAACTCGCAACTGCTGATCAGGCGCTACCTCGGCATCCGCGAGGCCATTCAGTTTCCGGATCCGGTCCACCACCGCCCGCGGATCTGACTGTGGCGCTACTCGGACTGCCACATCCCAGATGGTCTCCCCCGCCCCTACCCTGACCACTGCTGTGCGCTGAGGGATGGCTGGATCCGGACGCTGCCCTAACCAACCGAGGCCGGCAATCACCATCAGCGTCACGGTGACGGCCGCCGCGAGCTTTCCTGCCCGGCTGGCCCGAGACATGGATGGACCCGCCGGCGCTGGCGCCACCGCGGGAGACCATTGAGGTGCTGAAGCAGTGGGCGGCAGGAGCACCGGCGGCACGGGAGGAGATATCGGACCTCGCCAAGTGCCCACCGCACCGCGGGCCGGTGGGATGCTGCCTGTTACCGCCTTTGCGGCACGCGCCGATTCGTTCGCCGCAACAAGCCGGTTGCCCAACTGTGCCGATGACGTCATCCCAACTCCTCAGTGCGGGTAACATCGAACGCAAGTTCGATCGAACTGTGTGCGGTGTCTATCACGGCACCCCGACAAACTCGGTGATCGTGCGGCGTGTTGTTCGAACAAACGTTTGATCTTTGGCATGACGATGGTTAGCGTCAGCGACACGACGACTCGGCGTGTTCTGGCAGTCAGACGAGGAGGAACTGTGGGACGACAGCGCAGCGATGACCCGGAGGTGACCGGTTCCACCGCACCAACCGCACCTGGTCCTGATGACGCGGCACAGCTGCACTCATTCCCTGATGTCGGAGACACCGGCGGGGCCCTGACGCCCCGACAGCGGCGGGTGCTCGAAGTGATCCGGGAATGGGTGGAGCGGGTCGGTTACCCGCCCAGTGTCCGGGAGATCGGCGAAGCGGTCGGGCTTACCTCGACATCATCGGTGGCGCATCAGCTGCGCGCTCTGGAGCGCAAGGGATACCTGCGCCGTGATCACAACCGCCCCCGCGCAGTCGGAGTGCGGCCAGCCGACAACACGCCGGACACCACCGATGAGATCCCCGACGGCCAACCACAGCACCCCCGTCCTGTCTTCGTGCCGGTAGTCGGACGGATCGCCGCCGGCGGTCCAGTGCTCGCCGAGCAGGCCATCGAAGACATGTTCCCGTTACCGAAAGAAATCGTCGGCGAAGGTTCGCTGTTCTTGCTGCGGGTAACTGGTGACTCCATGGTCGAGGCGGCGATCACCGACGGGGACTGGGTGGTCGTCCGCCAGCAACCTAACGCCGAAAACGGTGACATCGTTGCAGCCATGATCGACGGTGAGGCGACGGTGAAAACGTTCAAGCGCCGAGACGGGCATGTCTGGCTGCTGCCGCACAACCCTGCTTATGAACCGATTCCGGGTGATCAAGCAACCGTCCTCGGCCGAGTGGTGGCGGTGCTGCGCCGACTTTAAAGATGGTTGTGAACCGGCCGATCAGGCACGCACCAGGTACTCGGCCAGGGCGCCTGCAAGATCAGGCCGCACCCGGGCACGGAGCCGGGTGCCATCCTCGGTGTGGTCGGTGGCCAGCAGCTCACCCTCTGCGTGCACCCGGGCCACCAAAGCACCTTGGGTCCACGGCACCAGTGCATCCACCTCAATCTGTGGTTGCGGCAGCGCGTCAGAAATTCGCTGCAGCAGACCGCTGATACCGGACCCAGTCCGCGCCGAGACGAACGATGCCTCCGGCAGCAAGCAGCGCAGCCGAGACAACACCAGCTCATCAGCGTCGTCGATCTTGTTGACCACCACCAGCTCCGGCGCCATTGGAGTATCACGTCCTTCGGTGATCTCCGCGAGGACTTCGCGCACCGCCGTCACTTGCCGTTCGGGCATCGGGTCGGCACCGTCCACAACATGCAGTACCAGGTCTGCGTCAGCGGTTTCCTCCAATGTGGAGCGGAAGGCTTCGACCAACTGGTGCGGCAGGTGACGGACAAAGCCGACGGTGTCGGTGAGCGTGTACTCCCGACCCTGCGGTGTGGTGGCCCGTCGGGTGGTCGGATCCAGGGTGGCGAAGAGGGCATCCTGTACCAGCACCTCAGCCCCGGTAATCACGTTGAGCAGGCTGGACTTCCCTGCGTTCGTGTAGCCGACAATAGCGACGTTGGGCACCTCGTTGGCGCGCCTGCGTCCGCGCTTGGTCTCCCGGACAGTATGCATCGCGGCGATCTCACGGCGAAGCTTGGCAATCCGGTGGTGGATTCGCCGGCGGTCGGTCTCCAGCTTGGTTTCTCCAGGCCCGCGAGTACCCACGCCACCATCGGCGCCACCGCCAGCGCCGCCGGCTTGCCGGGACAGCGACTCACCCCAGCCCCGCAGCCGAGGCAGGAAGTAGCGCAGCTGGGCCAGTTCGACCTGCGCCTTACCTTCCCGGGAACGGGCGTGTTGGGCGAAGATGTCCAAGATCAGTGCTGTCCTATCGATCACCTTCACCTTGAGCTTGGCCTCCAACTGCCGCAGCTGACCGGGAGTGAGTTCCCCGTCGCAAATCACCGTGTCAGCCCCGGTCGCCAGGACCGCCTCACGCAGTTCGAGAACCTTCCCAGCACCGATGTAAGTTGCTGGATCTGGGCGTTCCCGGCGCTGGACAAGCGCATCGAGCACCTGTGATCCAGCCGTCTCGGCCAATCTGGCCAGCTCTGCCAGCGACGCGTCGGCCTGGGCCGCCGAACCGTCGGTCCAGACCCCGACGAGCACCACGCGCTCCAAGCGCAGCTGCCGGTACTCGACCTCGGTGACGTCAGCCAGTTCGGTGGACAGCCCTGGCACCCGGCGCAGTGCCGAACGGTCCTCGAGATCCAGCTCACCTCGGGAAGTGAGACCGGGACCCGGGAACGGATAACTCGGTGAGGTTGTCATACGCCTCTCATCGTCAGTAGTAGGTCGTCAGCAGTCGGGAATGCATTCTGGATGCAGACTGCGGTAATCCGCCAACGAAAAATAACAGTCTGCATCCAGACTGCTGTTTAGAGCGAACGGTCAGTAGGACGCCCACCAGTCCACACCTAGCCAGCCTCGGGCGACGAGCACAGCGGGGCCGGTCAGGGCGCTGCCGCCGGGGAAAATCGCCACGTGCAAGCGGCCTCCAAGAGTCTGGACCTCCGCTTCACCGATCTGTTGACGTTGCGCGGCAAGCGCCGCAGCCAGAGCAGCCACCGTTCCGGTGCCACATGAGCGGGTCTCTCCCACACCTCGCTCATGCACACGCATCCGCAACTGTCCCGGCGCAAGCACGTTAACAAACTCGACGTTGATGCCGTGCGGAAAATTCCCGGGATCGTGACCCGGCGGCACGGACAGGTCCAACTGCTCCACCGGAACGTCGGTCAGGCAAGCCAGGTGAGGGTTGCCCACATCGACGATGATCCCGGTGAACGCCGCGCCGCCAACGGTCACCGTCGAGGTGCCGTCGCAGTGCACATGGCCCATTTCGACGGTCACCGTGCCGTCGTCATTGCTGCGCACGTGGCGCGAGCCAGTTCTGCTGCCGATCCGGAATTCGGGACCGGACACCAGGCCGGCCTCGATCAGGTACCGGGCAAATACCCGGACCCCGTTGCCGCACATCTCGGCGGTGGAACCGTCGGCATTACGGTAGTCCATGAACCAGTCCTCGCCGCTTGGCGGTGCATCCTCGACCAATGCACCGGGCACCACCCGCAGCACGCCATCCGCACCCAGGCCTCGATGCCGATCGCACAGTCCGCGTACCCGGGACGGTGTGAGATCCAGCGCGCCAGAAAGGTCGGGAAGCAGAATGAAGTCGTTCTCCGTCCCGTGCCCTTTGAGGAATTCGATACCCTCCTCCATCATCGGTGAGCCTAACCGTTGCGCGTGTGCATGAGTGCGCGATCAAGCAGGTCGGGCTGCTGACAGTCCAACCATCTGATCCGGTCATCCCGCCGGAACCAGCTGCGCTGCCTGCGGATGAAGCGCCTGGTCGCGGCTGCGGTGGGGCCGGCAGCAGCAGCCGGATCGTTACCGGCATCCAAGGCATCAATGACCTGCTGGTAGCCCAACGCCCGTGACGCCGTCCGGCCCACCCGTAGCCCGCACCGCAGCAGGTCGCGGACTTCCGCGACGAGACCCTGCGCGAACATATGATCCACGCGGTCGCCAACGCGCGCGTCGAGGGCGGCCGGGTCGGTGTCCAGACCCAGGATCACGGCCCGGTAGCGCGCTGGGCCGGGCCGCGGCAAGGTCGCCGAGAACGGGCGTCCGGTGATCCGGATGACTTCCAAGGCACGGACTAGCCGCCGACCGTTGCTTGGGAGGATCCGGCTGGCCGCTACCGGATCGAGGCGATGCAACCGATCATGCAGGACGGATGCGCCTTGTTCGGCCAACTCGGCCTCAAGCGCGGCTCGTACCTCAGGTTCAGTGCCGGGGAAGTCCAGCTCGTCCAGCACCGCTCGCACATACAGGCCGGAGCCCCCGGCTAGCACCGGCACGCGACCGGCAGTGAGCAGTCGTTCCACGATTCGGCGAGCATCGCGCTGGTAGACGGCCACCGAGGCGGTCTCGGTGACATCGAGGACGTCGAGAAGATGGTGACGCACCCCGCGCCGCGCAGCGGCTGGGAGCTTCGCGGTGCCGATGTCCATGCCACGGTACAGCTGCATCGCATCCGCATTGACCACCTCACCACCGAGCCGGCTGGCCAGTTGGATGGCGAGGTCAGACTTTCCTGTGGCGGTGGGGCCGACCACCGCGATCACGCGCGGATTCATGGCTGGCTCTCCGGCCTGTCCGGCGCGACGGCGTCCCACAGCGCCACGTGGTAGGCGACCCCGTATGGAGCAGCCGAGTACAGCAGCTCACCGTGGTAGGCCGGGGCGAGCAACTGGGCGGCAGCTGCGCCGACCTGCCAGGCCTCCCGCCCCGCGACGAGCAATTCGCTGGCCAACGCAGCGTCGAGGTCTAGCAGCGCACCGCAGTTGGCCGTAGCGAATGCTTCGGCAACCGCTGTATCCAGCTGATGCGCCCGGTTGTCCAGATATCCCGGGGCCCGCAGGGTGTGCGTTGCCGCACCGTCGCCGAGTACGAGCAGCGCCACTGGATCACCATTCCGGCGCAGCCGCTGCGCAAGTTCGGTGCCCATGCGGCGACACTGTTCAGCGCTGGATCCCGGCGGTACCGCCGAGACCGTCACCTGCGCCGCACCGACCTCACCACGCAACCACCCTGCAATCAGCAGCGGCAGCGGAAGTTCGGCGCGATCAGCCGGCGTGGCCTGTGGGCACAGCGCCACCTCAACATCGGCGCCGTAGCCGGCGAAGCTGCCTGCTAGCCCAGTGGCCTCGGCCGGGTTCACCGCGGCAATAGCAATCCAACGCGGGCACAGTTGCGCGAGCGCACTGGCCGCCGCCAGGCAAGCATCACGCAGCGGCGCGGTCTCCGCTGCAGCGCCGGCCGCTAATTCCGGTACCAGGAGTGGTGGATGCGGCACCACCGCCACGCGTACGATCACCGCTGCAGGTTAGTGCCCACTTCGCCCCAGCTTTCCTGCCCGAGCACCTGAACTGCTTCAATGCGGCCCGAGCCGGGCAAGTCGATAGCGACCCGGTCGAGGTGCACAGCTTGTGCAGTCGGGGCGCCCGCGCAAAGCGGCGGCGGGCACGAGGTCGAGGAAGGCCGGCATGACCGAGAACCACACCGATCAACATCTGGCTTCCGGGATTCCAGCCGGTCCTCCACCGGTCGTCGCACGGGCCTGTCGTGATCCGCAACGTTGGGGGCGGATAGCGCCAGACGGCACGGTGTATACGCAGACCGCTGATGGTGAAATACCAGTCGGTTCCTGGCAGGCCGGGACTGCGGAAGAGGGTCTGGCGCACTTCGCCCGCCGGTTCGACGACCTTCTGACCGAAGCTGAACTGCTGCAAACACGGCTGACCTCCGGGGTGGGTGATCCCAAGCAGGCATTGTCGCGGGTGCGCACGTTGCGCGACGAACTCATCCATCCGACGGTCGTGGGTGACCTTGTCGGGCTTACCGCATTGCTGGACCACTTACAGCGGCTCGCCGAAGAGATCCTTGCCAACGCCAAGGCGGCCCGGGAACAGGCCCGGGCCGAAGCTACCGCCCGCAAAGAAGCCCTGGTGGAAGAGGCCGAGCAGATCGGTGCCGAGTCCACCCAGTGGAAGGCCGGCGGCGATCGGCTGCGCACCATCCTGGACGAGTGGAAGACGATCAAAGGCGTTGACCGCAAGAACGACGAGGCGTTGTGGCGCCGGTTCTCCAAGGCGCGAGATGCGTTCGTGCGACGTCGTGGGGCGCACTTCGCTGAGCTCGACAGGCAGCGCATCGGAGCCCGCAATCGCAAGGAAGAGCTCGTCGTCGAAGCGGAGAAGCTGGCCAGCTCCACCGACTGGGGCGGCACTGCCAGCCGCTTCCGGCACCTCATGGCTGAGTGGAAGGCTGCCGGGCGCGCTCCCAAGGAAGCCGACGACGCGTTGTGGCAGCGGTTCCGCACCGCCCAGGAATCCTTCTTCAGCGCTCGTTCCGCCGCGTTGTCCGGCCGGGATTCGGAGCTCGACCGCAATGTGGCGCGTAAGCGAGAGCTAGTCGCGGCCGCGGAGCGAATCGACCCCTCCGGTGACATCGAAGCAGCTCGGGCACAGCTGCGTAGCATCCAGGAACGTTGGGACGCCATCGGCAAAGTCCCGCGGGAACGAGTCCGGGAGTTGGAGGGTCGGTTACGGGTCGTGGAGGACCGCATTCGCGCGGCTGCCAATGCACAGTGGCGGCATAGCGATTCTGAGTCTGAGGCTCGGGTCGCCCAGTTCCGGGAGCGGGTGGAGCAGTACGAGGCGCAGGCAGCGAAGGCTCGTGCCGCCGGGGATGACCGCCGGGCCAACACCGCGCAGGCTCAGGCCGATCAATGGCGAGAGTGGTTGGCTGCGGCCGAGCGTGCGGTCACCAGCCGGTAGGTTCCGCCGCGCAGTTACTTACGCGACAGGGCGAGCTTGAGCCACTGCACGGCGAGCACCACCATCGCCAGCACCGCCAGCACCAGCCCGATACCGGGGCCATGGCCACTGTGCGCGGTCTGCCGGGACCAGATCGCCCAGACCCCGTCGAGGACACAATAGGTGCAGCCCAGAGCACTGGCCCAGACCAGGCCCCAGCGGTGAGTGACCAGTGCTAGCCCGGATAGGCCGATCCCTGCGGCCAGGGCGACACCTCCGAACATCCGCGGCAGCAACCCCACTCGGTCGGCGGGATTGGCCATACCGCTGAGCACATCCCAGCCGCTGGCCTCCCCTACCCAGGGCAGCGTCACGGCGAGCAACAGCACCATGATTGCTGCGGAGATCGCCACCACCCGGCCCCCCGGCTCGACCCGGCGTAGCGTGGCCCGCTCCACCGCGTCGATCTCGGCACGCAGGCCGGCGATGCCGTCGGGATCGGAACTCATGTTGCCCGCCAGCTGAACGAGGGCAAGCCGAGCACCACAGGCGGGGTGGAAGTCGACCCTGCCGTGGCGCAGCGACCAGCCGCCCACGCATCACCCGCAACAGTCCGCCGGTGTGCCCGCAATGGTGCTTCGGACACCAGATGGTGCGGCGCGCCGTAGGTGACCTCCGCCAGCACCACGTCGCCCGGGCGGACGTCGGTGTCACCCGGTTGAAAATGCACCAGCCGGCCATCCCTGGCCCGCCCGCTCATTCGCTGAGTCGCCACGTCCTTGCGACCCTCGCCTTCCGAAACCAGCACCTCTACCACGCTACCCACCAGATTACGGTTGAGCTCCCAAGAGATGCTTTCCTGCAGCGCCACAAGACGCTCGTAGCGTTCCTGAACGATCGGCTTAGGCACCTGCCCTGCCATCTTCGCTGCCGGCGTGCCCGGACGGGGCGAGTACTGGAAAGTGAAAGCCTGAGCGAAACGCGCCTGCCGCACCACATCCAAGGTCGCCTGGAAATCGGCTTCGGTCTCACCGGGAAAGCCCACGATGATATCGGTGGACAAAGCCGCGTCTGGTATCGCAGCGCGCACCTCACCGATGATGCCGAGGTAGCGCTTCACCCGGTACGACCGGCGCATCGCCGCCAGCACGGCATCTGACCCGGACTGCAGCGGCATGTGCAACTGGTGACAGGCATTCGGGCTGGCTGCCATCGCCTCGATGACATCTGAGGTGAAATCCCGGGGATGCGGTGAGGTAAAGCGGACCCGCTCCAGACCGTCAATCCGCCCGCAGGCGCGCAGCAGGTTACCGAAAGCCCGCCGATCCCCGAACCCGACACCGTAAGCATTGACGTTTTGCCCCAGCAAGGTCACCTCAAGCACGCCCTCGGCCACCAGCGCTTCGATCTCGGCGAGCACCTCACCCGGACGCCGGTCGACCTCCTTGCCGCGCAAGGCCGGCACGATGCAAAAGGTGCACGTGTTGTTACACCCCACCGAAATCGACACCCATGCAGAGTGCGCCGAGTCACGCTTGGCGGGCAGTGACGACGGGAAGACCTCCAGCGCCTCGGCAATCTCGATCTGAGCTGCATTGTTGTGCCGGGCCCGCTCGAGCAACACCGGCAGTGAGCCGATGTTGTGAGTGCCGAATACCACGTCGACCCAGGGGGCCCGGCGCGTGATCTCGCCGCGATCCTTCTGGGCCAGGCAGCCACCGACAGCAATCTGCATCCCGGGATGGTCGCGCTTGATCGGGCGCAGCTGGCCCAGATTGCCGTAGAGCCGGTTGTCAGCGTTCTCCCGGACGGCGCAGGTGTTGAGCACGACGACGTCAGGAGTGGCGTCCTGCTCGGCGGGCACGTACCCCGCCGCTTCCAGCAGCCCAGCTAGCCGCTCGGAATCGTGCACGTTCATCTGGCAGCCGAAAGTCCGCACGCGGTAGCTGCGTGGACGCTGCTCAATGCTCGCCGTCATCGACTGCTCATTCCTTCCGCAACCTCCAGGGTAAGGCCGGCCCGAAGCTGTTGTAGGACCACCCTCGGCAGGCCACTGCCCGGTACGTAACGCAGAGCAGTCCTGGCCACGATGAAATTTCCGGGGCCACACATGGTAGGGATGACGTCGACGGCCTCTCCCTCCTGGAGGACCCGGATGAGCTCGCCCGCCAAGGCCACCCCGCCGATGATCCGGTTGGTAGGGGTGCACAAGCGTTTCGGGTCACAACCAGTGTTGAAGGACATCAATCTGGAGATCAACCGCGGCGAGGTAGTCGTCGTGCTCGGACCGTCTGGAGCGGGTAAATCGACACTGTGCCGCACGATCAACAGGCTGGAGCCGATCGATGCAGGCCGCATCGAGATCGATGGAGTCGCACTGCCCGCAGAGGGCCGGGCGCTGGCGCGGCTACGCGCCGACGTCGGCATAGTGTTCCAGCAGTTCAATCTTTTTGCGCACAAGACGATCGTGCAAAATGTGGCGCTCGCTCCAGTGCTGGTCCGCAAGCTTGGTAAAGCGGACGCTCGCCAGGCCGCGATGCAATTGCTCGCCCGAGTAGGGATCAGCGACCAGGCTGACAAATACCCGGCGCAGCTTTCAGGCGGGCAGCAACAACGCGCCGCAATCGCCCGGGCGCTGGCCATGCGCCCGAAGGTGATGCTGTTTGACGAGCCGACGTCCGCGCTGGATCCCGAGATGGTGCAGGAGGTCCTCGACGTGATGACCTCGCTGGTCCAGGAGGGCATGACCATGTTGGTCGTCACTCACGAGATGGGCTTCGCCCGTCGCGCCGCAGACCGGGTGGTGTTCATGTCCGTCGGCGAGATCGTCGAGGACTCGCCGCCCGATCAGTTCTTCACCGCGCCGCGCTCCGACCGTGCCAAAGATTTCCTGGGCAAGATCTTGACTCACTGACAGATACAGCAACGGGAGAGGCAGATGAAGCTACAGGCGATGGCAGTCGGGCTGCTGGTCAGCGGCCTCGTACTGGTGGCCTGCGGCCGGGAGACTTCGCCGGGTGCCGGCAATACCACGGTGACGGCTCCGAATGTGGCCCACAACGTCACCGTTGTCGGTTCGCCCACCTTTGCGCGGATGACCCAGCGCGGCACCGTCATCATCGGCGTGAAGAACGATCAACCAGGCCTGGGTTATCTCAACCCACGGACTAACAAGTACGAGGGTTTCGATATCGAGATGGCCCGACTCATCGCAGCCAAGCTCGGGTTCGATCCGAACACAAAGATCCAATATCAGGCGATTCCGTCGGCAGCTCGGGAGCAATCGATCATCAATGGGCAGATCGACTACTACGTGGGCACGTATACGATCAACGATGCCCGGAAAAAGCTTATCGCGTTTGCTGGCCCCTACTTCATTGCCGGTCAAAGCCTGCTCGTGAAAGCCGACGATCAATCAATCACCGGGCCCGAAACGCTTAAAGGCAAGCGGGTCTGCTCAGCGACCGGATCGACCCCGATTCGCCGTGTCCGGGAACAGAACCTCACCGACAAGATCGTCGAGTTCCAGAATTATTCCCAGTGCGTCGATCAGTTGCTCGCTGGTCAAGTGGACGCGGTGACCACAGATGACGCCATCCTCAAGGGCTACGCCGCCCAGGATCCTCAGCATCTCAAGGTAGTCGGTAAGCCATTCTCCCAGGAGCCCTATGGGGTTGGTCTACCGCACGGGGACGACGCGCTGCGCGCCAAGATGAACGACATCCTGGATGCCGCTGCTCAGGACGGCACATGGCAAACCATTTACCACGCCACCCTGGGGGTATCCGGTTCCGACGCGACACCTCCTGCCGTCGACCGGTACTGACCGCTGCGGCGAGGACAGGGCGCTTTCAGTGATCGAACTGCTCGTCGACAATCGAGACCTGTTCCTCACCGGATTCCGGAACACTATCTTGTTGTTCCTCCTCGCCGGCATTGGGGCGCTCGTGGTTGGGACGCTACTGGCCGCCATGCGGGTCAGTCCGGTGCCGGTGCTGCGGCTTTTGGGCGGCGGGTACGTCAACATCTTTCGCAATACCCCGCTCACGCTGGTGTTCTTCTTTTTTGCCTTCGCCTATCCCCGACTCGACCTGCTGGACGTTTCCTTTTTTACCCGGGCCGTGCTAGCTCTGATCGTCTACACCGCGGCATTCGTGTGCGAGGTGGTCCGGTCCGGAATCAATACCGTCGACGTGGGGCAAGCTGAGGCATCACGGGCTCTGGGCTTAACCTTCACTCAGACTCTCACTACGATTGTCGTTCCACAGGCCATCAGATCCGTGGTCCCACCATTGACCAGCGTGCTCAATGCACTACTGAAGAACACAACCGTCGCCGCCGGCTTCGCCGTGGCTGAGGCAGGCCAGATCACGCCGACCCTGTCTGAGCGCGGCGCATCGGTGCTCATCGGGATGGTGTGGATCGCTATCGGATTCCTGATCCTCGTCATCCCGCTCACGGCGACGCAGCGAACTCTCGAAAAGCGGTGGAGCGTGGCCCGATGACCTCGGTGCTCTACGACTTGCCTGGACCTCGAGCCAGGGTCCGCAACCGGGCCTTGGGTGTGCTGGCCACCATCGGCATCATCGCACTGGCTGGCTTCATCGCTTATCGCTTCTGGGCTACTGGTCAGTTCGAGAGCCGAAAATGGGAATGGCTGCTCTACAAGGATCTGCAGTTGCAGCTAGTAGACGCCCTCGGGGCGACCATCCGGGCTTTTGTGGTTGGCGCATTACTCGCCCTTGCTTTTGGCTTTCTCTTCGCGGTCGCACGGCTGTCGGAGCATGCGTGGCTGCGCGCTCCGGCATACGCAGTTGTCGAGTTTTTTCGGGCCATTCCGCTGGTCGTGATGATTTTCTTTCTTTTCTATGCGGCACCGCAGGCCGGCCTGCAGCTAGGAGTTTTCTGGTCGCTCGTCGTGGGATTGACGCTCTACAACGGTTCAGTACTCGCTGAAGTGATCCGGGCCGGTGTGCAGTCCGTGCCGCGCGGCCAGCGTGAAGCGGCTTTCGCGCTGGGGCTAGGCAAAAACCAGGTCATGCGTAGTGTCCTGCTGCCGCAAGCCGTGCGGGCAATGCTGCCAGCGATCGTGAGCCAACTTGTCGTCCTGCTCAAAGACACTGCGCTGGGGTTCCTCATCACCTACCAAGAGCTCCTATTTGAAGCCCGTTATCTGGGCAGTCTCGCCGAATTCGGACGGCCGATCATCCCCACCGCACTCGTGATCGGGGCTATCTACATCAGCCTGTGCGTCGTGCTCTCACTATTCGCCAGCTACCTGGAAGGCCGTAAGCGCCGTCAGCGGCTCAGCGAGCCAACGCTACCGGTACTCGACACCACAAATCGCGATGGGGCAGCCGCTATCCCGTCATGAGCTGCTCGACGAGTTGGTAAAGACCGATGAGCACCAGGCCGAACGCAGCAAGCCAACCAGCCGCCTGCTGAAAGCGCGCGCCGAGCCGTGCGCCAACAAATAATCCCAGCTGAGCTGCGATTACACCTTGCAAGCCGATCGCGACAAAACCGGCGGCAAGCGGAATACCGGCCAGACCGAGACCAAAACCGGCGGCGAGCTCGTCTGGGCTGATCGAGATGCCGAGCCCGATGAGCCCAAAGACGTTTTCGCTGATCCGCTTGTGGACACGCTCACCTTCACTGGTGTCCCGATCCAGTAGAAGGTAGCTGCCAAGGACAATGAACACACCGGCACCGAGATAATTTGCTGGCTCACCGATCGATTCTGCGAGCTGCGCACCAAGCACCAGGCCGATCAACATCGCACTGATTTGGCAGCTGGCCAGCACCAGTGATACCCGCCATCGTGCCCAACCGGTCAACCCGAGGGTACCGAGCGCGGTGGAGACAGACAGTACGTCCAGACCCAGGGGTAACACGAAAACCACAGTTTTGACCAATGTAGTGAGCACGCATTCATTCCTACTGGCTCGCCTGGCTGGCGGCGGTTACCTTGAACGCCACTGGCCAGTTCGGCCGGCCACCAACCGACAGCTGCTGGCCATCCACGATCTGGTTTGTGCACGCCGCGTCCTCACCCCGGCCAGGGCGGTGACATCAACTAAGCCGCGGCGTTGCTCCGCAGCACAGCCCGGCTCCCGGCTACGGTCGGTGCCTGGCACATCGGGCAGCGGTGAGGGTGGATAAGGCATGGGGCACCATCGTGAATCTTGAGGGCCGCCAACACTCGGGGCCGCGACCACGGACTTCCAAACAGTCGCGGGGTACCCGGATGCGGTCAGTCTTGAGGTTCATGCGCCGCCACGGCTGGCTACGCCCAAGACGGATCGGCTGCCTTCTGGTGGTGCTCGCGATCACCACGACCTGGTTGGTGAGCCAGGCAGTCGAAGGCGTCAACGCCCTGTTCAGGCCCCCCGTCGTGGCCGGCAACCCCCTCGGCACCGCCGCGCCGGCACCACCGATCCACCGCGGGTCGCCGACTGTTGACCGGATTACCCAGCGCGGCCAGCTCATCGTGGCGATCCGGGACGTGCCTGGCTTGGCGCAGCGTTCGGCGAGTTCAGAGCATTACAGCGGATTCGACATCGCCCTGGCCCAACTGATCGCCCATGACCTAGGAGTTGATCCGGATCGCACCAGCTTCAAGCCGTTGCCCGCAGGCGTCCGGGAAGCTTCGCTCAACCGGGGCGAAGTAGATCTTGTCCTCGGCGGATACGAGGTCAATGCCACGCCAAGCGCTAACGTGGCCGTTGCAGGCCCATATCTGGTGCGTGCGTTGCAACTGGCTGTGCCGGTGACTAGCCGGGCGACTGACTTGAACTCGCTGGGTCATGAGCAGGTGTGTGCACCCGATGGTTCTTTAGCGGCGGCAACCCTGGCCACTCGCGGAGTAGCAGTGCAGACCCGCGCCACTCTTGCAGACTGTGCAGCGCTGCTGGGCGGGCCGGTCGGAGCGATCGCCGGGGACCAAACCGCGATCGCCGCTGTCCTGTCGCAAGCGCCTGGCACGCTGCGAGTGCTCGACGAGCCAGTAGGAATTACCGAGTACGGCATCGGGCTTCCCCCTGGCGATCCGGTACTCCATGATCGGATCACCGCTGTGCTCCGGCACGCGATCGAGGACGGTACCTGGGCCCGCCTCTATGCCGAGTACCTTGGCAGTCCGGTACCCGGCGCTCCGGTACCACGCTGACACCACCACCGGCTGGCTGGCAGTTTACCGCCGATCGCGGCGCAGCAACCGGGCCAGTGGATCGAAGCGGAGACTGACCACCCGTTCCTTCATGGGGATTAGCGCATTATCAGTGATCTTGATGTGTTCTGGGCACACCTCGGTACAGCACTTGGTGATGTTACAAAAGCCTAGCCCATGCTCATCCTGCGCGGCCCGTTTGCGGTCTACGCCCTCCTCGTCAGCTGCGTCGAGTGGATGCATATCGAGCTCGGCAATGCGCATCAAGAATCGCGGGCCCGAGAAGTGCGCCTTGTTGTCCTCGTGATCACGGATCACATGGCAGGTGTTCTGGCACAAGAAGCACTCAATGCATTTACGGAACTCCTGTGAGCGTTCCACGTCGACTTGCTGCATTCGGTACTCGCCCGGCTGCACCCCTTTGGGGGGCAGGAATGCCTGAATCTCACGTGCCTTTTGGTAGTTGTACGACACATCCGTGACGAGATCGCGGATAACCGGAAACGTCCGCATCGGGGTAACCGTCACCGGTTGATGTGGTGGCAAGGTCGACATTCGGGTCATGCAGAGTAGTCGCGGTCGACCGTTAACCTCGGCACTGCATGATCCGCACTTACCGGCTTTGCAGTTCCACCGCACCGCCAGATCGGGGGCCTGCGTGGCCTGCAGGCGATGGATCACGTCAAGGACCACCTCACCATCATTGACTTCCACGTCGAAGTCGACGAAGTCCCCGCCATCGGTGTCGCCCCGCCAGATCCGGAAGCGTCGCTGGGTCCCCATCTCAGTCAGTCCCTTCAGGGATCTCGTCGGCGGTGAAGTATTTCTTCAGTTCATCGAGTTCGAAGAGGTCTACCAGGTCCGCACGCATCGGGATCTGCATCGTGCGTTCGACGCGAACGTCGCCGTCGGCGTCCTGGGTGCACCGCAATAGCACATGTCGCCATTCGGGATCCATCTCCGGATAGTCATCCCGAGTGTGCCCACCGCGGCTTTCGGCCCGGGCCAACGCCGCCCGCGCCACGCACTCACTCACCGCAATCATGTTGCGCAGGTCCAGGGCTAGATGCCAGCCAGGATTGAACTGGCGGTGCCCCTCCACAGCGACATGGTCGGCTCGCCGGCGCAACTCACCGAGTTTCTTCAGCGCAAGCTCCATCTCATCTGCCTTGCGAATGATCCCCACCAAGTCGTTCATGGCCTGCTGGAGCTCTTGGTGCAACAAGTACGCGCTTTCGGCGATGTCGCCATCAGTGTCCGCGCGGAAGGGGCTGATTGCGCGTTGCGCTGCGGCCTCAACGTCGGCCAAACGGACAAGCGGTCGACGCGAACCCAGGGTATCCACGTAGGTAGCCGCGCCCAGGCCGGCTCTGCGACCGAACACGAGTAGGTCAGACAGCGAGTTACCGCCCAGCCGGTTAGAGCCGTGCATCCCACCGGCGACCTCACCAGCGGCGAACAACCCGGGTACCGACGCTGCCGCGGTATCCGGATCGACCTCCACACCGCCCATCATGTAATGGCAGGTGGGGCCCACTTCCATCGGCTCGGTGGTGATATCGACGTCAGCCAATTCCTTGAATTGGTGGTACATCGAGGGGAGACGCTTCTTGACGGTTTCAGCGGGCAGCCGAGTGGAGACGTCGAGGAAAACTCCGCCGTGCGGTGATCCGCGGCCGGCCTTGACCTCGGAGTTAATCGCGCGGGCAACCTCGTCACGAGGCAGCAGCTCCGGTGGGCGGCGATTATTGTCTGGATCGTCGTACCAGCGGTCGGCTTCCTGCTCCGACGTTGCGTACTGATCTTTGAATACGTCCGGAATATAGCCGAACATGAAGCGATCTTGATCGGAGTTACGAAGTACACCACCGTCACCGCGAACCGACTCGGTGACCAGGATCCCCTTAACGCTGGGTGGCCACACCATTCCTGTGGGGTGAAACTGCACGAACTCCATGTTGATCAGTGCCGCACCGCACCGCAATGCGAGCGCGTGGCCGTCACCAGTGTATTCCCAGGAGTTACTGGTGACTTTGAAAGCCTTTCCGATACCGCCTGTCGCCAGTACTACGGCCGGGGCGTCGAACCGGATGAAGCGACCGGTTTCACGCCAATAGCCCAACGCTCCGGCGATTGCGTCCCCATCTTTGAGCAGGTCTGTGATCACGCATTCAGCAAACACCGTGAGGTTGGCCTCGTAATCGCCGCATTGGTCGAAGTCCTCCTGCTGCAGCGACACGATTTTTTGCTGCAACGTGCGGATCAGCTCCAGTCCGGTCCGGTCACCGACGTGCGCCAGCCGGGGATATTGGTGACCGCCAAAGTTGCGTTGGCTGATCTTGCCGTCCTTGGTGCGATCGAACAGCGCACCGTAGGTCTCGAGTTCCCAGACCCGCTGCGGTGCTTCCTTCGCGTGCAGTTCCGCCATCCGCCAATTGTTGAGGAACTTGCCACCGCGCATCGTGTCACGAAAATGTACCTGCCAGCTGTCGCGCGAGTTGACGTTACCCATGGACGCTGCGATGCCGCCCTCGGCCATCACCGTGTGAGCCTTGCCGAATAAAGACTTACAGACCACTGCGGTACGCTTGCCAAGCTCACGCGCCTCAATCGCGGCGCGCAGCCCTGCACCGCCGGCACCGATCACGACAACGTCGAAGTCGTGCCGCTCGATCTCGGTCATCGGCAATCCTTTGCGCTAGAGCATCCAGTCAGTTGAATAGGCGGAGGTCCGCAATCCAGCCTGCTGCGACGGCCATGATGTAGAAATCCGTGAGCATCACCGTGATCAACGATGTCCACGCGAACTGCATGTGGCGCCCATTGAGTTTGGACAACTGCGTCCAGAACCAGTACTGGATGGGATGTTTCGAGAAATGCTTGAGTCGGCCACCGAAGATATGCCGGCAGGCATGGCACGACAGCGAGTACAGCCACAGCATGGCGACGTTAATTAGCAAGACCAACGAACCCAAACCGATCCCAAATCCACCATTGGCCGGGAAAAATGCCAACACCGCATCATAGGTGTTGATCAATAGTAGCGCCGAAGCGAGATAGAAGAAGTACCTGTGCAGATTCTGCAGGATCAAGGGGAACCGGGTTTCTCCCGCATACCTCATTCCCGGCTCGGTAACCGCACATCCCGGTGGCGACAAAAGGAATGCCCGGTAACCAGCTTTACGATAATAATAGCAACTCGCCCGAAATCCGGCCAGAATCGGAAAAATCAAAATCGGCAAAGGCAGCGCCAGTGGAAACGCCGGAAGTAGGGTGCCCAAATGCGAGGAGCCCGGCGCGCACGAGGCACTCAAACACGGCGAGTACAAGGGGGTAAGGTAATGGTATTCGGCGACCCAGTAGTCATTCCGCATGAACAGTCTGACCCCGGTATAGACGACGAAGACGCCTAGCACTATGGCAGTTACCAACGGTGATACCCACCAGCGGTCGGTGCGCAAGGTCCGCGCAGAGATCGCTGCCCGAGCGCGTTGCGTTCGGCTCGGTGGCACTATCCCCGACGGCGGGGACGAAGAGGTCGTGGTCATGATGTCGATTCCGGTTAGGCATGAGGCAGCGGTCAGTGTCGCTTGCGGTTGTCACCGTAATCCGGACATAGCGCCGCATCGGTGATCCCGCCGGTGTTAACTGACAGTAAACCCAGCACCTCACGCGAGTCCAAGACATGGTAGCGCTCGTCTCGATAGAGATAAGCTATCAATGTGCAATTGCAACAGCTGGTGTACTTTTTGGCCGTCGCTCGAACCCGACACTTCACTCGCGCCGCTGAGGCCACCCATGTGGCACAGCCGTCCCTGAGTAAACAGATCCACTGCCTTGAGCGCGAACTGGGCAGCGAGTTGTTTCACCGAGCCAGGGGCAACGTCACACTCACGCCAGCCGGCGAGGTCCTTCTCCCGTTCGTCAAGCGAATCTTGGCCGATGTAGAGACCGCCCGGTTGCAGGTACACGAGCTGGCGGAGCTGCGGCGGGGTCGGTTGCGGCTCGGTGCCACACCGAGTCTGTGCACCGGACCTTTCGCGCATGCCCTGGCGATGTTCCGGCAACGTTACCCCGGCATCGAGCTCATCATCGACGAGAGTGGGTCGCGCGATCTCGTCCGGCAGCTCGCCGAAGGAGCCATCGACCTGGCGATGATCACGTCGCCCGTGCACCGTGGAGATCCCACCCTGGATACCGTCCCCATTCTTCGCGAGCAGCTCGCCGTTGCAGTGCCCCGCAGCGTGCCCCTCGAGCTCAACTCGTTTCGCGTCGAAGATCTACGTGATCGCCCGCTCGTGATGTTCCGGGAGGGCTACGACCTCAGATCGATGACGCTGACTGCCTGTCAACGCGCCGGCTTCACTCCCCGGTTTGCCATCGAAGGAGGTGAGATGGATGCGGTATTGAGCTTCGTGGAGGCTGGTCTCGGGATCGCGGTGGTCCCCAGTATGGTGCTTCAAGATCGTCCGAAACTTTGTGGCGTGCCGTTCGCGCCTCCGGTGCCAGTCCGGACCATCGCGCTGGCTCACCGCACTGATGTGCGTCCTACCAGAGCCGCCGAAGAGTTCCGGTCCACGCTGTTGCAGCTGCTCAGCGGAGCTAACAAGCAGGGCGGCCTTCCCAATGGCGTCGAGTTCATTGCCGGCAGCCAACCGACTGACGATCAGTCGGGACAGACCTCGACCTCATCAGACCACTGACCCGGGCCCAGCTCGTCACGTACTACCCGCCATGCCAGGCTTTCGGAATAGCCTTTCCTCACCAGCATTGCGGCCAGCTTGCGGGCCAGGATGGTCGTCTCGCGGGCAGTGCTGGTGCGAAGCTTGCGCCGAACCAGTGCCCGAGCCCGCCGCTCTTCATCTTCGGGCCGCAACCCAGCCACTGCCTCCCGGGCGATCTCGTCGGGCACTCCCCTGCGTTGAAGCTCGGTGTTTAGCGCTCGCCGACCCAGGCCGCGGTGATGGTGCCTGGAGAAGACCGTCGTTTGAGCGAGCTCGGCATCATTCACCAGACCGAGTTCGCCCAGCCGGTCGAGCACGGCCTGGCCAACTTCCTCGGGAATTCCGCGCCGTCGCAAGGCACCGGCCAGTTCAACCCTGCTCCGTGGCCGCGCGGTGAGCAGTCGCAAGCAGATGCCCTGTGCTTGCGCCGCCGGGCTGATCACATTGCCATCCTGAGTGTTCTCCATGGCAGGCTGGTGAGCGGCAGAGCTGCGTTTAGACATAGCGCTTCTGGACATCGCCGTTCGGGCCTGCGTGATACGTGTGAGCCATCAGAAATCCACCGGAGCCGGCACGGTTTGATCAGCGTCCAGCTTCGCTCCAATGCCGAGCTTGTCCTTGATCCGTTTTTCGATTTCAGCAGCAATGTCCGGATTGTCGGCGAGAAACTTCCGAGCGTTTTCCTTGCCCTGGCCGAGTTGGTCGCCCTCGTAGGTGTACCAGGCGCCCGCTTTACGGACAACACCCTGCTCTACGCCCAAGTCGATCAGCGAACCCTCTTTGCTGATCCCATGGCCGTAAAGAATATCAAATTCTGCTTGTTTGAATGGCGGAGCGCACTTGTTCTTGACCACCTTGACCCGGGTTCGATTACCTACCGCATCTGAACCGTCTTTGAGGGTCTCAATGCGACGGATATCCAGGCGTACCGAGGCATAGAATTTCAAAGCTTTGCCACCGGTGGTGGTCTCCGGCGAACCGAAGAAGACTCCCACCTTCTCCCGCAGCTGGTTGATGAAGATCGCGGTGGTACCCGAAGTGCTCAGCGCGCCGGTGATCTTTCGCAGTGCCTGGCTCATCAGCCGTGCCTGTAAGCCGACATGCGAGTCACCCATCTCTCCTTCGATCTCCGCCCGCGGCACGAGTGCTGCCACCGAGTCGATGACCACGACATCCAGGGCGCCAGAGCGGATCAGCATGTCTGCGATCTCCAGCGCCTGCTCCCCGGTATCGGGCTGGGAAACTAGTAAGGCGTCGGTGTCCACTCCGAGCGCCTTCGCGTAGTCGGGATCCAGCGCATGCTCGGCGTCAATGAATGCGGCGATCCCACCGGCGCGCTGGGCGTTGGCCACCGCGTGCAGCGCAATCGTCGTCTTTCCGGAGGATTCCGGGCCGTACACCTCGATGATCCGGCCACGGGGCAGGCCACCGATGCCTAACGCCACGTCCAACGCGATGGACCCGGTGGGAATCACCTCGACGGGCGCGCGGCCCTCTTCGCCGAGGCGCATCACGGATCCCTTGCCGCACTGCTTCTCGATCTGAGCCAAGGCGATCTCAAGCGCCTTCTCCCGATCCGGTACTGATGCCATCTGACGGTCCACCTCGCTGATTGAGGGTCTTCTGGGTCGGCGCTGACGCTAGGCGATAGGACCGACACTTTGCGCAAGCACGGCCGGATCTGTGGATAGGCCTCCGACTGTGGACAGCAGCCTAGCCGAACACCTGTTCGACACCTTCTGTGACACGCCGGTGTGCTATTTTCCCGCGCTCAGCGGTATGTAGTAGAAGCCGACACGCCGGGCAGCCCAGCCCGACACACCAAACGGCCGTTTGTCAGCGTCGCTCTTCGGGAACGTCGAAGGCCGTACAGACGGCTGCCCACACCCGCTTGGTGTCCATCCCTGCCTCCAGCGCCCCGTTCACTGTCCGACCACCGAGCTCAGCAAACACGTGATCATGAGCCAGGGCAGCGGCTCGAACCGGGCCAAATTCCTCGTCCATCCGCTGCCGGAAGTGGGTAATCCGCATTTATTCAGATTAGATCTTGATGGCCCTTGGCGGGCCGCTGGCGGGTGATGAGATTGGGTCCAATCTCACGTTAGGTGCCCTAAAGCAGCTATCGTGACCAGGTGTTTACCCCGGAGGACCCGACCGGGTTGTCATCCACCGCCGGACAGCTGGTGATCCTGCTGGGTTTGCTCGCGTTCCTCGCGGTGCTCATTCGCTCGTGGTGGCAGCAGCGCAACCGCTGATCGGCCCGCTGACCGGCATGGCGCGAATCTGGTGGCCCGCTGCGGTGAGGCATCGACCCGTTGCCAGATCGAAACGCCAGCCATGCAACGCACAGGTGAGGACGCCGTCGGACACACTGCCGAATTTGGCCAGATCGGCACGCAGATGCGGGCAACGGCGTTGAACGCGCCAGCTGTCCAGGGTGATGTCCGCACCGTCGTCATTGCGCTCGTCGTACCAGTTCTCGACATAGTCGATGCGCTCGGGCGACAGGCACTTGAAGAACACGTAGACGAACTCGTTGTACTGACCGACCCGGCTGGCCCGGAACCGCAGTGACAAAAACAGGCTGTTTGACCAGTCCACCTCGCGCCGGGTGAGGTTCGTAGCCACCAGATCCGCCGAGGTCGACAAGCGGTAGCGGCACTGTTCGCCAGCAAACTCGCGCACTTCGCGAGCTGTGAAGTCGATCACTAATGAGCGCTCGCCCACGTCGAGACGGACGGGTCCACCCACTCCGGTGCAGATGTTCTCGGCGCGCTTGAGCAGCGGTTCCCACCACTGCTTGAGCTGCTCCAAGAGGTCCGAGGGGACCGGTGCCCGGCTCATTTGCTCGGCGGCCAGGGCAGGCTGCGCACGGTTTTGGTATTCCCGCAGATAGTCAGTCTTCTCTTGGAAGATACGGGTGATCTCGGCAGCGGTGTACCGGTGGCTGAGCTCGCAGCACGACCCGTCGAGATCAGCGACACTACCCGGCAGCAGCAGATGTGCTGACACGGCGGGGCGAGCCGAGTGCAGCTCGGCCAAGAATTGCGCCTGATCGGTAAAGATACTGGCGCCGTCATAGCCATGACCGTTGAAGTCGAACAGCTCCTCATCGAGGAAACAGGGTGGTCCGGCGGTGGGAAACACGTGTGCAGCATCTACGGCGTCGATGTAACGCAACGCCCGGTCGGTTTGCCCAACCCGCTTGCGGCGGGCGAACTCCCGGCGCGCGCCCTCGGGCAGGTCGTAGACCATCGGCCACCAGATCGCACCGGAGAACTGGGTGAAATACCCGTGCACCTCACCGAAATCCCGCAGTTGCTCGATGTCCAGGGGGTGAGCGTCGTTCTGGTTGAGGATCACGGTGTGGCCGTCATCTAGGGATAACGCCGAGTCGCCAATCGGCCCGTCACTAGGTCCGGTCAATGACGTGATCATGATGCGCAGCCCGTCACGGTGCACCGGGACTCCCGATGTCGTGCGTAGAAAGGTGCGGAACCCGAGGCCGGCCAGCGCGCGCTCCAGCTCGTCGGTGGGGTAATCCGGCAGCAACACCGTGGTGTTCTTGCGCACATGGCGGCGCAACAGCTCGGGATCAAAATGATCCCGATGCAGATGCGAGATGTACAGATAGTCGGCTTGTCCGAAGGTGTCCCAGTCGAGGTCGCTGTTGTCCGGAAAGGGGAACCACGAGCCGAAGAAAGCCGGATTCACCCACGGGTCGCAAAGCACGCTGCCGGCGACAGTCTCGATATACAGTCCGGCGTGCCCGACTCCGGTCACCCGCATGTTCTCTCCCCGCGTCAGTGTCCGTCCGCTACCCGGCAGATGGTGCCATCCCTTGTCCGGTGCTGACGCGCCCGGCGCAGGCATACGCTGCGCACAGCAGCGCGCTACCAACGGGAAGGGACACCACATGACCGACGTGTTCGGAACCGGTGACCACGAGCAGGTCGTCTTCTGCCACGACAGGCCCTCCGGGCTGCGCGCGATCATCGCGATCCATTCCACCGCGCTGGGGCCGGCGCTGGGCGGGACCCGGTTCCACCCTTACTCCAGCGAGAAGGACGCGCTGGTTGACGTGCTGCATCTAGCTGCTGCGATGTCGTACAAGAACGCGCTGGCCGGATTGGATCACGGCGGAGGCAAAGCTGTGATCCTCGGTGATCCCACTCGGGACAAGACAGAAGTGTTGCTGCGGGCTTACGGGCGCTTCGTGCAATCGCTGGGCGGCCGCTACATCACCGCTTGTGACGTCGGTACTTACGTCAAGGACATGGACATTGTCGCCAGGGAGTCCGAGTTCGTCACCGGGCGCTCGGTATCGAACGGTGGCGCCGGTGACTCGTCGATCCTGACGGCCTTCGGCGTCTACCAGGGCATGCGCGCGGCTGCCGAACACATCTGGGGCACCCCCACCCTGGCCGGGCGCCGGGTGGGGATCTCTGGTGTCGGCAAGGTCGGGACCGTGCTTGTGGATCATCTGCTGGCCGACGGTGCCCAGGTGATCGTGGCCGATATCAATGATCAGGCGATCGAGCGGATCACTGCTGCGCATCCAGAGGTCGCCGTCGCGCCGGACACCGCAGCGCTGGTGCGCGAGCCGATCGACGTGTACGCCCCTTGCGCTCTCGGATCAGCGCTGGACGATCCGACCGTCACCGCGTTGCACGCCAAGATCGTTTGCGGTGGTGCGAACAACCAGCTGGAACATCCCGGCGTGGAAAAGCTCCTCGATGAGCGCGGCATCCTCTACGCACCCGACTATGTCGTCAACGCCGGCGGGGTCGTTCAAGTTGCCGACGAGATCGGAGGCTTCGACTTCCACCGGGCCAAAGCGCGGGTTGCCAAGATCTTCGACACCACCCGGGAGATCTTCAAGTTCGCCGAGCGTGATGGTGTACCGCCCGCGGTCGCCGCTGACCATCTAGCCGAGCGGCGCATGTCGGAGGTAAGCCGTCTGCGCAAAATCCTCGTGCCTGGTTCGCGGCCGTCAGAGGCCCGACAGGGTTAGTCAAGTGCCGGTGACCAGCTGCACTGGCCGCAGACCACACTGTCAGTGCCGGGAGCCATCATGGATGGCGTGGATGTGTTGGAGTTGTTTTCGCCCGCTACCAGGGCCTGGTTTGCCGGGGCGTTCGCCGCGCCTACCGCAGCTCAGGAGGGCGCCTGGCGGGCCGCGGCGGCGGACGAGCACGCCCTGGTCGTAGCCCCGACTGGATCCGGTAAGACCCTCGCCGCGTTCTTGTGGGCACTGGACCAGCTGGTGTTGGCGGGGCCTGCGGCGGAACCGACCAAACGCTGCCGGGTGCTGTACGTCTCCCCACTCAAGGCGCTGGCTGTGGATGTCGAGCGCAACCTGCGGTCACCATTGGCAGGTATCCGGCAGGCAGCCCACCGGCTGGGCCTGCCAGAGCCGGGCATCGCAGTGGGAATGCGCACCGGCGACACTCCGGCCAAGCAGCGCCGCGCGTTTGCCCGCACGCCGACAGACATACTGGTTACCACCCCGGAGTCGCTGTTCTTGCTGCTGACCTCTGCTGCCAGGGAGTCATTGCGGGGGGTGCGCACCGTGATCATCGACGAGGTGCACGCCGTTGCTGCGACGAAGCGTGGCGCGCATCTGGCGCTGTCCTTGGAACGGCTTGACGCCCTGCTGGAGACGCCCGCGCAGCGGATCGGTCTGTCTGCAACCGTGCGGCCCGTCGAGGAGGTCAGCGCATTTCTCGCCGGTGGGCGACCAGTACAGGTGGTACAACCAGCATCGGCGAAGACGATCGAGGTTGCGGTACAAGTGCCAGTAGCCGATATGGCGACGCTGGGCGAGCCGACTGAGAGTGTCGACGGAGCGACCGATCAGCGCGCCTCGATCTGGCCTGCGGTAGAACGCCGAGTGCTGGATCTGGTGCGTGCACACCACTCAACGATCGTGTTCGCCAACTCCCGGCGGCTGGCGGAGCGGCTGACCTCTCGGCTTAACGAATTGGCCGCCGAGATGCCCCCAGCGCCTCGAGAGCGGATGCCGGCCGAGCTGATGGGCCAGGCCGGCCTCGCCGGTGGTGCTCCGGACCTCATCGCCAAGGCACACCACGGCTCGATGTCGCGCGAGCAGCGGATTCTTGTTGAGGAGGAACTCAAGTCGGGCCGGTTGCCGTGCGTTGTCGCCACCTCCTCACTGGAACTGGGTATCGACATGGGGGCGGTGGATCTTGTGGTTCAGGTCGAGGCTCCCCCAACGGTCGCGTCAGGCCTGCAGCGGATCGGTCGGGCCGGCCACCAGGTCGGTGCGGTGTCCCGCGGCGTGATCTTCCCCAAGTTCCGCGGCGACCTGGTCTCGTGCGCAGTTGTCGCGGAACGGATGGCGGCCGGTGCCATCGAGGCGCTGCGCTATCCCCGCAACCCGCTGGATGTGCTAGCCCAACATGTAGTGGCAATGGTGGCGATGGATACCTGGCGTGTCGACAATCTCGCCTCGCTGGTTCGGCGGGCCGCCTCGTACTCGACGCTGCCCGACTCGGCCCTACACGCCGTCCTGGACATGCTCGCCGGGCGGTATCCGTCGGAAGAGTTTGGCGAACTGCGTCCACGGATTGTCTGGGACCGAGTCAACGACGAGCTCCGCGCCAGGCCGGCAGCGCAGCGATTGGCCGTCACCTCTGGCGGCACCATACCGGACCGTGGGTTGTTCACCGTCATGACCCCCAGCAGTGAGGATGGCGCCGGCTCGCGGGTCGGTGAACTCGACGAGGAGATGGTGTACGAGTCTCGGGTAGGCGATACGTTCCTGCTGGGTTCGACGTCATGGAAGATCGTTGACATTACCCACGACCGGGTCGTCGCAGTGCCTGTGCCCGGGGAGCCAGCCCGGATGCCGTTCTGGAAGGGCGATGCGCCGGGGCGACCACTGGAGTTGGGCCGGGCGCTGGGCGCATTCGTCCGTGAACTCAGCAGCGCTGACGCTGACGTGGCGCGCGGCCGCATCGAAAGCGCCGGACTGGACGCATGGGCGGCCGACAACCTGCTGTCCTACCTACGCGAGCAGCACGAGGCTGCAGGGCACGTGCCTGATGACCGAACCGTGCTGGTCGAGCGCTTCCGCGACGAGCTGGGTGATTGGCGGATGGTAGTGCATTCCCCGTTCGGTGCGCAGGTCAACGGGCCGTGGGCGCTGGCGATCGGCGCCCGGATGCGAGAACGGCGCGGCGTCGAAGCCCAGGTGGCCAGCACGGACGACGGGATCGTGCTGCGGCTGCCGGACGCAGTGGACGCTGACGGTAGCGAGGTACTACCTACCGCAGAAGACGTGCTGTTCGATCCAGACGAGATCGGTGAGCTCGTGATTGCTGAGGTGGGCGGGTCCGCGTTGTTCGCTTCCCGGTTCCGCGAATGCGCCGCTCGCTCACTGCTCCTGCCCCGCCGAGATCCACGGCGGCGGACACCACTATGGCAACAGCGGCAACGCGCAGCCCAGTTGCTCGCTGTCGCGTCCAAGTACGAGCAGTTTCCCGTGGTGTTGGAAGCTATGCGGGAATGCATACAGGACGTCTACGACCTGCCAGGACTGCGCGAGTTGATGTCGGATGTGCGCGCTCGGCGTATCCGCGTTGTGGAAGTCGCCACCGGGTCACCGTCTCCATTCGCGCGCAGCCTGCTGTTCGGTTACGTGGGGATGTTCCTTTACGAACTGGACGCACCGCTGGCTGAGCGTAAGGCTGCGGCACTTGCGCTGGATTCCACGCTATTGGCAGAGCTGCTCGGTGCTGAAGCGATCCGCGAACTGCTCGACCCCGGAATTCTCCTGGAGATCGAGGCGCAGCTGCAGCGGCTCGATCCGGACCGCCGGGCCCGGGACGTGGAAGGCACCGCGGATCTGCTGCGTTCGTTGGGCGACCTGACCGAATCCGAGGCTGTGCAGCGCGGCGCTACTTCCGACTGGCTGGCCGAGCTCGGCCGCACCCGGCGCGCGATCGAGGTACGGATCGCCGGCCAGCAACGGTGGATTGCGATCGAGGACGCTGGGCGGGTGCGCGACGCGCTCGGCGTGGCCTTACCGGTGGGCGTACCGGAGGCCTTCACGGAGCCTGTTGCCGACCCGATAGGGGATTTGCTCTTGCGCTATGCCCGAACTCACGGGCCATTTACGGCAACGGCGGTCGCGCACCGCTTTGGGCTCGGCATTGCTGTGGTGACTACCGCATTGGATCGCATGACCGCCCAGGGCGCACTGGTCCGAGGTGAACTGCGACCAGTCGAGCTGCGCCCCAGCAGCTCGGGCTGTGGGGGCACCGAGTACTGCCACGCAGAAGTGTTGCGACGGCTACGGCGCGGCTCGCTGGCCCGCTTGCGAGCCGAGGTGGAGCCAGTCGAGCAAGCTGCCCTGGGTCGTTTCCTGCCCGCCTGGCATGGGATCGGTGCGTGGGAGAAGTCCAGCAGGGAGCCGGCGCGGCGCTTGCGCAGCGCGCCTACGCCGGGGGACGTCCTCGGCGCAGTGGAGCAACTGGCCGGTGCACCAGTGCCCGCAAGTGCGCTGGAATCGTTGCTGCTTCCGGCTCGGCTGCCGGGCTACTCCCCCGCGCTGCTCGATGAGCTGACCATCTCCGGTGAAGTCACCTGGATCGGCTGCGGGTCGCTACCGGGAGGTGATGGGTGGATCGCGCTGGCTCCCAGCGACCTGGCGGACCTAGTGTTACCTGATCTGGACGATCAGTTAGTGCTGACTCCGGTACACCGCGCTGTGCTGCGCGCTCTTGGGTGGGATCCAGGCGATGACCCGGCGGCAGGTGGTGCACTGTTTTTCCGGCAGCTTGCCGATCGGGCGGGTCAGTATCTCCTTGTTGACGAGCAACCGGCACCTAAGGACGTCGACATGGTGGCCGCGATCTGGGATCTGGTCTGGGCAGGGTTCCTGACCAATGATTCATTGGCGCCATTGCGCGCGTTGGTGTCCGGCCGATCAGCGGCGCACCGACCGCGCCGGCCCGCGTCACGGGGAAGGTATGCGCGAATGCGCGCGGCACGGCCACCGTTGCCCCACCGTGCCGGGCCGCCGACGGCCGCCGGACGGTGGTCGCTGTCGCCGACGCTCCCACCCACCGCCTCACAACATCCCTTGTCGCAAGCCGAGCAGACCCGACGGGCACACGCGCGGGCCGAGACATTCCTCGAACGTCACGGGGTACTGACTCGAGGTGCCTTGGACACCGAACGAATCACCGGTGGCTTTGCTGCGATCTACAAAGTGCTGCGCGCAATGGAGGAAGCCGGCCGATGCCGCCGCGGATACGTGATCGAAGGACTCGGCGCCGCGCAGTTCGCCATCCCGGGTGCCATTGACCGGCTGCGCGCAGTCGGCCAACCTGACGAAGGACAGACCGCCACGGTCGTGCTTGCCGCTACCGATCCCGCCCAACCCTACGGCGCTGCGCTGCCGTGGCCACCGACCATGGGAGAGGCGCGACACCGACCTGGACGCAAGGCCGGAGCACTCGCGGTTCTCGTTAACGGTACGGCAGTGCTCTACGTCGAACGCGGTGGCCGGTCGCTGCTGTCATTCACCGACAACACTGACACTTTGCGTGCTGCTGTGCGCGCCCTGGCTGGCGCGGTCGCACAGGGCTGGTTGGGTTCACTGTCAGTAGAACGCGCTGACGGTGAGGCTGCGCTGGGATCTGCGCTCGCCGAACTGCTACACGAGGCCGGATTCCGCGCCACGCCCCGCGGCCTACGGTTGCGTGCCTGACCGTACGATCAGCTCTGGCTTACTGCGTCGCGGGCCGCAAGACCGTCCACAGATGCGCGACGGCGTCCTGGTCGCCGGTGATCTGCACCGACTGATCGGGCAGCCGTCCCCATGACCACAAATACACAGCCGTGGGATCTCCGCTCACCATGGCATCCGCAGATCGGGCCTCAGCCTCATTGACTCGCCGGGCGATGGAGCGCCCCCGCTCGAAAATCGCCAACCAACGTCGCTGCGCCGCGGATAGGGCCACCGCGCCCTGCTGCGGTGACGACATGCCCAATTGACCGAGGCGATAACCAAACCAGAGAAACAGCACCTCGTCGATGCCGTCCAACGCTATGTCTGGGTCGATGGGGTTCACCGGACCGCCCGCGGCAGCCTGCACGTCGACGCGATGGACTGTGGTCTCGTGAGCCATCCGACGTCGCCAGAAGCCGTGTGTGCGGTCAGCTGGCCACCAGGTGTTGCACGGTGCGGTCGGGTCGTGCCGGCGTAGTTCTGCCATCAATTCTGTGAGGCCGATACGAACGAAACCCAGGAGATCGCCGTCGGACGGTAATCGCTGCCAATTCTCTGGGCGACGACCGTCGCGCACCCACTGCCTGGTCACTCGGTGCACGCTGCCTACATGAAGCAGGGTCCCCTCCAATGTCAGATCGGGACAACCAGGTACCTCAGCCTTCGCTGCATCCGGCAAGGCCGACGCTGCCGTGCCAAGGAGCAATTCGCCCTCTATTCCGATCACATCAAGCAGCCGGCCGTAGTCGACCAGCGGCCGCGGAGCCGTCATCGGACTGCCTTTGTCGCCGACCGCCATGCGATGGTCAAGAACTGACCTGCTTGGCGCACCATGTCGTCGGCGTCGCGGTCCGTCACGAGACGGGGTATGCCCGCCTCCACTGCGGCCCGGGTAGCCGAGGCAGCGGCGAAAAAGGCCGCCCATTCAGAAAGCTCAGGCGCAACCGTGCTGACCAGCGTCCATGCACTCTTGGGTGCAGCGCGGCGGCGCGGTCGGGCCCGGACAGCCAGTACGGCGGCGGCCGCACGGAGCGCCGCGAGGTGAGCCTGGGCGTAACGTTCTCCAGGATTTCTGGCGTACTGGGCGTCGATCAGTGCCTGGCGAGCTTGTTCGATCAGGAGACGAGCGCTAGGCGGCCGGTAACCGGTCGTGCCAGGATCACAGAAGTGGTCCAAGTGGCTGGTGCCGCTAAATCGCGATCCAATGGGTGGGGTGAGTGAAGCTAAAGCGGGCACGTCGGCCTCCTGCTGGGGAGTCGTGGTAGGCACATGCATCGACTCCGCCGTGGGGAAGCCGGCGGTGTCCGGTGGCGACGCGCTTCCCCCGCGCCACCACCGGACGTCTGTTCGAACACATGTTCGATACTGCTAAAGGTTAACCCCCTGGGCCTCGGTTGCGTCAAGTGGCAATCTGGGCAATGTCGGCAGGTGGGCGCCTGCCGTGGTGTCATGAGAGGCATGCACCCTGGCGACGCGGTCCGCATGGCTGGGATCCGGCTCAGGCATGAGTCCAACCTGGGAGGTCGGCGGTGACCGCTATGCCCGCCCGCGAGCCAGCGCGGTTAACTCAACTGACGGCCAGGCAGTTGCGTGAGCGGCTGGACGAAGCCCTGCGCATTTATGTCACTGCGATGCGCTACCCACCCGGCACGGTGCGGCATCGCAGCCCAATGTGGCTGGAGCACATGCTGCGAGAAGGCTGGTTGTGTATTGGCGCCTTCGAAGGCGACACCCTCGTCGGTATCGGTTACGGGTACCGGGGAGCGCCTGGACAGTGGTGGCACGACGAGGTACATCGCGGGCTGAGAATTCGTGATCCCGCGGCGGCTCAGCGAGAACTGGCCGACTACTTTGAGTTGACCGAATTGCACGTTCACCCTGATGCGCAGGGCAAGGGCATCGGCACGGCCCTGCTCACTGAGCTGCTTTCCAAGGTCAACGCTCCACGCGTATTGCTGTCGACTCCTGAGGGCCCTACCAGGGCATGGAAGCTATACCGGCGGTTTGGATTCACCGACTTGCTGCGCTATTACCGCTTCACCGGAGACTCCCGGGACTTTGCCGTACTAGGCCGCACACTGCCCCTGTAAGGACCGACGTTGGAGGCAGTTAACCACCGCGGTAAGGGGCATTGGCAGTACTTGAAGGCTCACCAACCGAACCGGGACGGCGTCGTGGCCGAACGGGAGCACGTGTGGTCACCGAGGGCGCCTGCTATCGACACACACGTACATCGAGGTCCGGTTACGCGGTGCCGGATTCCCTGGCGCAGGAGGCGTGATGGCGCAGGCCAACATGGGCCCGGTTTCCGCTCGCATGCGAAACCGATCCCTGGATCAATTCTCCGAAGATCAGCCGGCTCGTTGCCTTGACGACCGTGTGCACGCGGAAGTGCATCGCGAACTGGCTACGTTCCTGAGAGCCAAGCGGGACGGCGCGGCGCAGATCGACCCGCACTTCGTTGCCGCAGTAGACTCGCTGAGCCGGTTCGTTCTCGGCGGTGGCAAGCGACTGCGCCCGACCTTCGCCTGGTGGGGCTGGCGAGGTGCGGGCGGATCGCCGGTCGATCCGCAGGCTAATGCGGTGCTGCGAGCGGTGAGCTCATTGGAGCTGATCCAGGCCTGCGCACTGGTACACGACGACCTCATGGACGCCTCTGCCAGCCGGCGCGGCGCACCGACGGTGCACATGGATTTCGCAGCCCAGCATCGCGCGGCCGGATGGCTGGGCACACCGGAGAGATTCGGCGCCGCCACCGCCATCCTGCTCGGCGACATTGCACTGGCTTGGGCCGACGACATGCTACGGAGCGCACCGCTGTGGCCCGATCAACTCACTAGAGCCCACGCCGTCTGGCAGGCCATGCGCACTGAGGTGCTCGCAGGGCAGTACCTCGATATCCTCGCCCAGGCGCGCCGGGATGAAAGACCCGAAACCGCGCTGCGCATCAATCGGTACAAGACCGCGGCCTACACCGTAGAACGCCCACTGCACCTGGGCGCCGCGATCGCCGGCGCCGACTCCGCCCTCGTCCACGCCTACCACCGCTTCGGCGCGGACATCGGTATCGCGTTCCAGCTGCGCGATGACCTGCTGGGCATCTTCGGCGACCCTGCGATCACCGGCAAGCCGGCTGGCGAGGATCTGCGCGAGGGCAAGCGCACCCTGCTGCTGGCGTACGGCTTGCGCGCGGCCGCTGAGAGTGTTGACCGTGGCGCCGCGGAGGTGTTGCGCGACGCGGTTGGAAATCGCCAGGTCAGCGAGGACACCATCACGAGAGTTCGCGAGCTGCTGATCGAGATCGGTGCGGTAGCCGAGGTGGAGCGCCGGATCAGCGCCCTCACCGACTCAGCGCTGTGCGCTTTGAGCGCCGTTGACCTCTGCGAGCCAGCAGGCATCCGGCTGGCTGAGCTCGCCGTCCAGGCCACCTGCCGAGTGCAGTGATACGGCCACGCGTAACGTGCCAGCCATGCGGACCGTACCGGGACCCACCGACCATGTCATCGTCGTTGGAGCCGGGCTCGCCGGCTTATCGGCGGCACTGCACTTGCTGGGATCGGGTCGCCGGGTGACCGTGCTAGAAGCCCAATCCCACCCGGGCGGCCGGGCGGGGCGGATAGATCTCGCCGGCTACCGGATCGATACCGGCCCCACCGTACTCACCATGCCGGACCTGGCCGACGAGGCACTGGCCGCGGTGGGTGACTCGCTGGCCTCCCGGTTGGACCTAGTGGCCCTGCACCCGGCTTACCGCGCCCGTTTCGCGGACGGGTCGGTGATCGACGTACACACCGATGCAGAGGCCATGGAAGCGGAGATCCGCGCTGTTGCCGGTCCGCAAGAAGCGATCGGATACCTTCGACTGAGGCGCTGGCTGACCAGGCTCTACCAGGTCGAAATCGGCCGGTTCATCGGGGGGAATTTCGACTCTCCCTTGGATCTGGTGGCCGGCCGCGACGCGGTCTGCGATCTGGCCAGGCTCACCGCACTGGGCGGCTTCGGTCGATTGAGCGCGCAAATAGGCCGCTTCCTCACGGACGATCGGCTGAAACGGATTTTCTCGTTCCAATCCCTCTACGCTGGGGTACCGCCGCACCATGCGCTCGGCGCGTATGCAGTGATCGCCTACATGGACACCATCGCGGGAGTCTGGTTTCCCCGAGGAGGAATCCGGGCGCTGCCGCAGGCGCTGGCCGACGCAGCCAGCAATGCCGGCGCCGAGCTGCGTTACCACACGCAGGTCACCGCTCTGGAACACCGCGGAGAGCGGGTGACCGCAGTGCACACGGCAGACGGCGAGCGCCTCACCACCGATGCTGTCGTGCTTACGCCCGATCTACCGGTGGTGCACCGGTTGCTGGGCCGGGCGCCCCGTCGGTTGGTACCGCTGCGTTGGTCACCTTCAGCCGTGGTGCTCCACGCCGGCGTCCGAATGGGCAACGGACCGGGGTGGAGGGGGCTGGCACACCATACGATCACGTTCGGTCAAGAGTGGGAACGAACCTTCGATGAGATCATTTACCGCGGGCGGCTTATGACCGACCCATCGTTGCTGATCACCCGCCCCACCGCCACCGATCCAAGCCTGGCCCCTGACGGCAGGGAGCTGCTCTACATCCTCGCCCCATGCCCGAATCTGCACACCGCACCGCTTGACTGGGCCGCGCTCGGCTCCGCCTACCGCGATGAGCTGGTCGGCACCCTCGAGCAACGCGGCCTGACCGACTTATGCCACAGCATCGAGGTAGAGCAACTGGTCACCCCGGCTGATTGGGCAGAGCAGGGGCTAGCAGCCGGTACACCCTTCTCCGCGGCGCACACGTTCGCCCAAACTGGTCCATTCCGCCCCGCTAACCTGGTACGCGGGCGCAGTAATGTCGTGCTCGCCGGATGCGGCACCACCCCTGGAGTGGGCGTGCCCACCGCGCTCATCTCCGGCAAGCTGGCCGCTGCCCGGATCACCGCAACCGGTGACCGCCGGCTCACCGCAGCTGCTCGTTGACACCAATTACACAAACTAAGGTCACCGGTGGATCACGAGAACGTCACCACCGGTTTGGGTGGGTCCATGCTGTGGGACCATACGGGCCGCCATGACGCCAGACCCAGGAGCTGCCCCCGGAGCTGCGAGTCACCCGCTCGTTGAGCCGATAGCGGGTCCCGGCTCGTCCCAGGCCCAGCGCGCATCGCTGTTCGATCGGTGGGGCCTGAGGTGGCCGATACCAGGCACCGTGCTACTCGGGCTGGCTGGATCGGTGCTGCTTGCCGTGATGGCGGTCGGCGCAGGGGGAATCCTCGTCAACGATCCTCTGATCGGCGGCGGCGCGCTGTCCTGGATCCGGTACGGGCACGGTCATGATCTGGCCACAGTAGGTCTGTATCTGGGTGTCGGGATGATCGTGTGGGCGTGGGTGCGCCTGGGCCGTGAGGTACTCGGTGGCACAGCCACCAGCCACCAGGTCATCGTCGCCGGCGCGGCATGGGTGGTGCCTTTGCTGCTGTCACCGCCGTTGTTCACCAGGGACGTCTACAGCTACCTGGCGCAAGGCGCGCTGGCTGCACGAGGGTTGGATCCCTACCTCGTCGGCCCGTCGAAACTGCCACCTGGAGCTGTCTTCGACAACGTGCACTACGTATGGCAAACCACCCCAGCACCCTACGGACCGCTGTTCATCTTCATCGCCAAGATGATCAGTATCGCCACCGGCAACCACCTCATCCTGGGCGTCCTGGGGATGCGGTTGGTGTTGCTCATCGGGTTAGCCCTGCTGATCTTCGCGCTCCCCCGGCTCGCACAGCGGCTCGGTGGTAACCCCACCGTTGCGCTGTGGCTGGTGATCACCAACCCGCTGACGGTGGTGCATCTGGTCGGTGGTCCGCATAACGATCTGTTGATGACCGGTCTGCTGGCCATGGGGACCTGGCTTGTGCTGGAGCGTCGGCACGCCGCCGGCATTGCGTTGGGCACCATGGCGATGGCGATCAAAGTGTCGGCTGGAGTGGCGCTGCCATTCCTGGTCTGGATCTGGGCCGCTCGGCTTCCTGGTTCTCGCCGCGTCCGGCTGATGCGTGCCGGCGCAGCCAGCATGGCGGTCTTCGCCACGATGTTCGCCGGTATTACCGTGATTTCCGGCGTCGGTCTCGGCTGGATCCCGGCGCTGGGCGCCCCATCACTGATCGTGAACTGGATGTCGCTGCCCACCGCTGCGGGCGAGCTAGCGCACGCCCTGGTAACCCCCTTCGGTCAGGTGGACGACCATCCCTTCATCATGGTGTTCCGCTTACTGGGCTCAGCCCTCTTCCTGGGGATCTTTGCCTGGCAGTGGTGGTTGGCCAGAGAGGGCGGACCGCAGGCCATCAGCCGCGCATCGGCGACCTTGCTGTGGGCGGCGTTGCTGGCGCCGGCCACCCTACCGTGGTATCTGAGCTGGGCTCTCGTTCTCGGCGCGCTCGGGCCGTGGCCGCGACGTACGCTGGCGTGGGTGGTCGCCGGTTCGACCTGGCTGGTGGTATGCACCTACCCGACGGGGGAGAGTGCCTTCACCGCGTGGCCGTACCAGCTCGGGATGGTGGCGGTGTCGTTGATCGCAGCTGCCTCCTTGCTGTGTCCTGATCCTCTTCACCTGCGGCGGTGCGTTCCTTCCATCGAGCAGGTGACAGCGAGCCCGAGATGAACCGTGAGCTCGACGCTGCGGGCATCACCGAGCCGGCCCTGCGCGCCTCCTACACGCGATGCCGTGACCTCAACGCAGCACATGGCCGCACGTACTTCTTGGCGACCCGGCTGCTCACACCGGCTCAGCGGCCGGCGATCCACGCGCTGTACGGCCTAGCCCGTTACGCCGACGAGATCGTCGACGACCTGTCTGACACCCGGCCGTGGGCACGCCGCATCGCGGCGCTGGACGCCCTTGACCAGCAATTGCGCAACGGCTTAGCACAGGGTCATTCGGACCATCCGGTGCTTGCCGCCCCGGTGCACACGGCAGTCCGCTACCAGATAGATCCGCAGCACTTCGCCGATTTCATGGTGTCCATGCGCATGGATCGGCCCGCGGAGCAGGGTGGAGTGGCCGGTTACCGGACCTTTGACGATCTCGCCCACTACGTCCACGGCTCGGCTGCGGTAATCGGGCTGCAGGTGCTTCCGGTTTTGGGAACGGTGGTCCCCCGGCAACATGCCGAACCGCACGCTGCGGCGCTGGGCATCGCGTTCCAGATCACCAACTTCCTGCGGGACGTCGGCGAGGACCTCGACCGCGGACGGGTATATCTCCCCTCCGACGAGCTGGCATCGTTCGGTGTGCACCGGGAGCTGCTCGACTGGTGTCGCAGCACCGGGCGGCCGGATCGCCGGGTACGGCATGCTTTGGCATACCTGGTCGCACGCACTCGGGCTATTTACCGCAAGGCGGCCCCGGGCATCCCTATGCTTGCCCCGGTCTCCCAAGCTTGCGTGACGACCGCGTTCCGGCTGTACGGCGGCATCCTGGATGAAATTGAGGCTGCCGACTATCACATCCTGGCTCGCCGCGTCGCCGTGCCTTATCACCGTCGTCTCGCCGTCGCGGTGCCTGGCCTAAGCCGCGCGCTCCTGGCGCGGACGCTGCTATCGGGCGTCAGCCGGCAACCGAAGGCCCTCGTCGGCGACAAGCAGCCGTCCGGCGCGGCGGGTCGCCCCAGGGCACGCGAGAACCCAGACTAGGCCGACCAGCAGCCACGCGGCGGACACTGCCGGGTAGGTGGCGGCCGCACCGGTGGGGTACGGCCAGGTGTTGCGGAACAGCGTGTAGCCGATGAGCGCTAGTGCCAGCGCCGGCACGATGATCTCCCAGCCGGCGACCTCCCGGTGACCCGAGAAAAACAGCAGGCGGACCGCACCGAGAGTGGCCAGCGCATAAGCCACCAGCAGGATCAGTGTTCCGATCGTTCCCGAGGCGATGAACAAGTCCAGCGGCTTGGCCGCAAGGACCAACCAGGCCAGGGTGATGACCACGAACATGGCGATGACCACTACTGCGGTCGCGCGCACCGGGCTGGCGCGCACTGGTGAGATCTTGCTCAGGGCAACAGGGGCGGCACCATCCCGAGCCAGCGCATAGAGCAGTCTGGCCCCGCCGACCGCGCAGGCCAGTGCGCAACCGAAGGCACTGATCGCCGCGCCGATGGTGATGAGATCGCCGACCCAGGCGGCCACGTACTGCGTGCCAAGATCGCCCAGAAGTGATCCCGAATTGATGAATGCTGCGATGCCCCTGACGTCGGTGCCGAAACCCATCATCTCCACGGCGGCGACGAATACGAAGTACAGTCCACCGAAGATCGCGGTGCCCAAGATTGCTCGGGGAATGTCGCGGCGTGGCGCGCGAGTCTCTTCGCCGAGCGTCGCAGCTGCCTCAAAGCCAGCAAAGGACAAGAAACCGAATACCACTCCGAGGAATACCGCTGAGCCGCCGGTTCCTGGCGCCACAGAGAACACCGAAAAGTCGACCGTTTGACGCTGCGGCGCAGTGCCAGTGATAAGCCGGATCAAAATCGTGACGGCCACCGCAACAATCAGGGTGACGGTGATGGCTTCGATGGAGAGCAATATCCTCGTTGCACCCCTGACGGGCGCGACGGCCAGCGTGAAAACGCCCACCAACGCTATCGCACCAACCAGAAATCCTGACCAGGCCGGCTGGCGCAGCCAGATTCCCATCCTATCCAGGAAAGTCGCTCCGAAGATTCCCGCCGCGGTGGAGGTGACAACTCCGAAAAACATATAAGTGCCCAGCAAGGGCCCACCCTGCGATGAGGCCTGACCGAGGGCCCAAGGTCACCCCGACAAATCCGTAGACGCTGCCGGCGTGGTGGAATCGTTGACACAACCGAACGAATGTGTATGCGATCAGCAGCACGCCTCCCGTGGCCAAAGCAAACGCTACGGGAACGGCCCGCCCGACTGCGCTGGCGGCACCTTGCGGGTTGATGTTGGCCGCCATCGATGGCGCCACCAAGGCTAAAGAGATACCGATTGCCTCCCACACGCTCAGCCGCCGATGAAGGCAGCCACCGTGCGCTGTGCCCGACATCAGGACCCTTCTCCAGCCTATTCAGACTCCGCTAGACGATAGACACGTTTGGCGTTATCCGCACCCACCATCCGTACGACGCGTTGGGCGTCGGCAATCGACCACTCCCCCGAACTGACCCATGCGCCAACGACGGTGGTCATCGCCCGGCGCCACAGAACCGCACCGAGATAGTGAAGTTCGGCCGGACCGAACGCGTCGGAGGAGAACAGCAGTTTGCCAAACGGGGCCAGCTCCAGGGATTCGGCCAGAATCGCGACCGAACGCGTTCCGGTGTAGGTCAGCGCTAATCCGACATCGAGATACACGTGCGGGAACACCTGCGCCAGATAGCCGGCGCTGCGGTGGTAGGGGTAGCAGTGCAGCAGCATCACCGGCACCCGATAGTCCTGGACCCGGCGTAGGAACTCCGTCATCAGCGACGGATCGCAGCGGTGCAGAGTCAGGTCAGGATCGCCGTACCCGACATGAAATTGCAGCGGTAGGCCGCGTTCTGCGGCAACGGACAGGCCCGACCACAAGACGTATCGCAGCAGCACCGGGTCGGTGAGGCGCAGCGGTGTCGCCTCCTGCCCACGCAGCCAATGCCCGGCTGCCTGGCGCACCGCTGCGGGGCTGGGCGGTTCCGGATCGAAGTCAAGGCCGTACCGGTAGGCAATGACGGATTTCAGTCCGGCGGCGTGCCGGGCCCGCTTGTCCAGCGTCGTGGCGAACTGGTCGGCGAACCCGGCAGCATCCACGCCACTGGCGGCAACGGCCTCGGCAACCGACTCCAGGCGCACGATCTCTGAGGCGGCCGTGCCGGAGATGTGCGCCATCTCGGCCGGCCCCAGAGTTTGGTCGGCCACACAGCCGGTGTCGATCAGGAATCGCTCGATCCCACTAGCGGCGAGCAGCCGGGCAGTGACCTCGTAACCACCGAGCTCCTGCCGGCGAGCGATGTACGTTGCGGCGTCGACATGCGCTGGCAGGTCGAGTACCGGGGCGCACCAGCGGCGGACCGCGAAACCCAGCTGCGAGTCCAGATGCGTGGTGCCTGCAGGAGCCGGCCACGGAGACTCGGTGAACCCTTCCTCAAACAGTGCACCGTCCAGCGCGGTGATCGTGGCGCCGTGGACGTGATGGTCGACCAGCGCTAGACCACCGATCGTGGCGCGCAGCCCGTCAACGTTCACGAGCGGGCTCACGGGTTCGCCGGGTTGTCGACGTGCCGCAGGTCGACCATTCGGTAGATGTACCACCGGTTCTGCGCCGCGGGAAGTGTTGCTCGATCGACGAACGAATTCCGACGCTCTGCTGGCTTGGACGGCAAGCTGGATAGGTGACCACCGTCAACCATCATGCCGACCATCCAGGCTTTAGCGGGCTGACCGGGCTGCTAGCCGGACTGACCATGATTCCCGGGAGAGGACCCGTCGCGCGCCTCGTTGCTGACCTGGCTGGTGTCTCGGGGACAGACCGCGTGATCGACGTCGGTTGCGGTCCAGGCACCGCAGTCCGGGAAGCCGCTCGCCGCGGAGCCCGGGTTATCGGTGTTGATCCGGCGCCCGTCATGCTGCAACTGGCGAAGGCATTGACCCGCCAACCCGCTGGAATTACGTGGGCCGAGGGCACCGCGGAAGACCTCCGGCAGCCGGATGCGTCCGCGACCGTCCTGTGGGGCGTGGCCACTGTGCATCACTGGAAAAACGTCAACGCCGGACTTGCCGAAGCCCGGCGGGTACTGGCTCCCGGAGGGCGGATCCTGGCGATCGAGCGACGCGTGCTTCCCGGCGCCAGCGGGCTGGCCAGCCACGGGTGGACCGATCAGCAGGCGCAGTCATTTGCCGACCAGTGCAGTGGGGCTGGGTTCGACGACGTGCATGTCGAGCAGCATTCACCCGGTCGGCAGATGCTCTATGTTGTGCGGGCTGTCCGGCCCTGACCCCGGATCGCGCGGGGCCCGGAGCGGGCACGCGGAAGAACTTCGTCTTCACGGACGGAGCCGGCTCCAGCCAGTCGCACGAACAGCCACGGTTGGTAGCCTCAAACGTCCGAAGCCGCCCACCATGATGCGCCCGGAGACGAGACTGACCTCCCCAATACTGGACCGCGCGGTCATCGATGCCCTCTTTCCCGCCGACTTGCCCGAACCCGAGCACTGGGAACGGCGCTACCCACCGCGGCAGCTTCCCCAGTGCGCTGCGGTCACCCGGTTCGGCCCGTCACCAACCGGGTCCGTGCACATCGGCGGCATCTACGTGGCCACCATCGACCGCGATATTGCGACGCATTCCGGCGGCGTCTACCTGGTGCGGGTGGAGGACACCGACCAGTCCCGTGAGGTCGCAGGCGCCCTGGCCCAGTTTGCTCGAGCGTTCGACTATTTCGGGATCCGCCCCGATGAGGACGACCAACACGGGCACTACGGTCCCTACCGCCAATCCGAGCGGGAGCGCATCTACCTCACTTACGTCCGGGAACTACTGCGCCAGGGCAAGGCCTACTTGTGCTTTGCCACCAAAGAGGAGCTGGCCGACATCACCGCCCGGCAGCAGGCCGCAAAACTCCCAACCGGCTACTACGGGTCCTGGGCGATCTGGCGCGATGCCGACCCTGCTGCTGTGCAGACAAAGCTGGCCGAAGGCACACCCTACGTAGTCCGCTTCCGCGCCCCTGACGACGCCTCCGGGAAGCGGGTCCGTTTCACCGACATCATCCGGGGTGAGTTGCAGCACGAAGCCAACCGCAACGACACGGTCATCCTCAAGTCCTCAGACCAATCTCCCCGGCTGCCGACTTACCATTTCGCACACGCCGTCGACGATCACTTGATGCGTGTCAACCTGGTCATCCGCGGCGATGAATGGATCTCGTCGGTCCCACTACACCGCCAATTGTTCGACGCCCTGGCATTCGAACAGGTCTGTTATGCCCACGTGGCTCCACTCATGAAACAGATCCCGGGCGGGAAGCGCAAATTGTCCAAGCGAGCGGATCCCGAAGCCAGTGTTGACTTTTACATCGAGGCCGGCTACCCCGCCAAGGCAGTCCTGTACTACCTGCGGGGACTCGCGAACGGCCGGCTCGCGGACATGCCGCTCGAGCAGGCGCTCGCCACGCCCATCCAGCTTGATCAGTGCGGCGTTGCCGGCCCGCTGGTGGACGTGGTCAAGCTGGAAGACATCAGTGCCGACTACATTGCCACGCTGCCGGGGAGCCAGGTTCTCGAAGCCGTGCAGACCTGGGCTGCGCAGTATGATCCTGAGCTGGCCGAGGTCCTGACCACCGAATCCGATCTCGCGTTGCGCGCGTTGGCCGTGGAACGCGACGGGGTGCCCAATCCTCGCAAAGATCTACGCAAATGGTCAGATTTCCGGGCTACCTACGGATTTTTCTTTCCGCAGCTGTTCACCCCACTATCCGGACCCACCGACGAACGCTTGCAGGCTCTCAACGTTGATGCCACCGTCGCGGCAAGCTTCGCTCATGACCTCGTCAAGAGCTATCAACCCCTCGATGACCCGCAAGAATGGTTCAACCAGATTCGCGAGCTGGCCACGAAACACGGCTTCGCGAGTAGTGCCAAGGAGTACAAGAAAAGTCCCGACGCCTACCCGGGCTCGATCCGCGAAGCATCCCAACTTATTCGCGTTGCCCTCACCGGCTCGACCCGAAGCCCCGATCTCCACGCTGTGGCGACGGCATTGGGTGATGCCGAAGTGTTGCGCCGGCTGCGCGCGCTGGATGGTTGATCATTACTGATCAGCGGGCAGGACCGTCTCGTCCAATGAGCTGGTCGACGGCACCACTTCGGCAATCGTGACTGTGGTCGCCTCCTGCTTCACCGTGGACGGGATAGAGATCGGAGCAACTGGCGGCTGTGTCTCCGGCCAGAACATGCACAGTGTCGATGGATCAGGCTTGCGCGACACGAGCGTCTCGGCCCCCACCACGAGGTTGTCATTGTCGCAGTATCCTTGCGAGCTGGAAAATGCACAGCTCAATACTCCTTGGTAGTTCACCGCCTGGTGATCATAGAGCTTGGCCTCAGGATTCAGCCAACCCGCATTCTTGTTATAAAAAGCGAGCAGGTACGCGTCACCGACATGCTGGTAGCCGAATAGTTGGGGTGGCGAGCAAGGCACAATGTCGTAGGTGTTCTGAATGCGCAATGTGCGCGTCGCAGGGTCCAACTCCCGAGGCTGAGAGTCGTAGAGCTGCGCGAACGCAGGATTTCCCACCAGGGGGCCCGCGTAATTGTAGTTGCGATAAGGGATCTCGCGATAGGACGAGAGCGCTAAATCGACCGTGAACAGTTCGCTTAATGCGGCACCCAGGCTATGACCAGTGATGTAAAGTTGGCTGATTGGCTGAGCCGAAGCCTGGTATTTGTCAACAAGATCGAAGACTTGCTGTTGCATTGACTTTGAACCGGCACGGCTCGCGCTGTAGATACTCCAGAATCCGCCGGCAACCTTCGCGTCCCCGGCCGACTGTAGCGCCCGCAAAGGCACGAATGGATATTGTTGCCAGAAATCCAAGTCTTCAAGGACGTCCAACATGGAATAGGTGCCACGAAAAGCGAACACATAGGAGTAGGGTGCCGCCTTCGACCGGAAGACCACGCCGAAACACTCATACAGACCAAGACTGCTAAAGACTGCATCGAGCCCGGTCCAGCAGTCGATGGCATCATAGCCGGGAGGCGAAGTGACCAGGTCAAGCCTGCAGCGAGCCGGTACGTGTGCATCGTACGCGTAATACGACTCAATGCTCGCATCAACAAGTAACGAGGCCAACGACGGGTCTATATTGCTCGTCACGGACATTGCACGCTCCGTTGCCAGTAGCGAATGCTTCATGCGCGTCGATTGGATGAACCCTACCCGCACTGTTGCGCCGACCTGGCGGGGGGTGAGGCGCTGCGTGTCACCATGCAGGCCACCCGCCGCTGGCCCGCAGCAACGTGCCTGGGCGGTGGAGTTGACCGCTCAAACCCGATATGGCTATCGAACCTAATGTGGGTGACGTTACGCCCGCCACGAGTTCGCCGTGCTGACGTTAGATAAATTTAAGCGCCATGAAATTTAGACTGGGTTGAGCCCTCGGGCGAGCAAGCGGGCTACATAAGTCGCCAGCTCGGCGGCAGTCCATGGATAGCGTTCGACCACCAGCATACGGGCACACGATTCGGAAACCGAAGCGATCAATTCTGCGACCACGGGTGCTTTGCGCTCGATGTCGTCGAGACCACCGGCCACCATGTGCTGACGTACCAGCTCGCGTAATCGATCGACCGCCCCTTCTCGGCCGCGCCGCACGCGCTCTGCCACTACGGAACCCGAACCCGAACCAGAGTCGAAGACCACCCGCCAGGAGTTCGGTGCCTGACGAGCGCCGGCCAAGAATGCCGTCAGTCCGGCAGCGAGCACCGCCTCTAGATTGTCAGAAACGCTATTAGTCAAAAATGAGTCGGAGACGGCTGCAAGCAGTCGCTGCTCTTCCCGGTCCAGCAATGCCAGTAGGAGCTCATCCTTATTCCGGAAGCACTCGTAGACCACCGGCTTGGTTACCCCTGCGGCGTCGGCCACCGCCTGCATCGAGGTGCCCTTATAGCCACGCTCGACATAGACCTCCAACGCAGCATCCAGGATCAGTGGACGCCGGCGTTCGGGGCCCAGATGGGCTGCCCGACTGCGGCCGCCCCGGCCCGGGCGCTTTGCCCCCAGCGGGACCACCGTCGGCTTCTCCACTTGACAAAACTACCACGCAGTAGAAAGTTCCTACCTAGGAGTAGGAACATCGCTCCAGGAGGTGGCGCAGTGGCCGGTAAGGGACTGACCGATTCCGCCCATCTAGGGAAGTTCCGCGAGGTCCAGCAGCTGGCCTACGCGGCGGCTGAATCAGTCGCCCAGACGCTGCAGCCAGGTGTCACGGAGAAGCAAGCCGTGCAACGGATGCGCGAGTACCTGCACGGTCGCGGAGTGCAGGATTGGTTCCACGTCCCGTTTGCGTGGTTCGGCGACCGCACCGCGTTCCACAACTTCTGGACTCCGGTTAAGTTCTTTCCCACCCACCGCAGGCTGGAAGAAGGCATGCCGTTCATCCTCGACTGCGCGCCCGTACGTGACGGGTATATGGCTGACATTGGCTATGCCGGCTGCCTGGGCACCAACCCGGTCTACGAGCAGTTGATGCACGACCTCGCCGCGTACCGCACGCTGATCGTCACCAGGGTGCGCGAGGGCGCGCCGCTGCGGCAGATCTACCGTGATGTCGACGCACTCATCGACCGGCACGGGTACGACAATCGTCACCGGGTCTATCCCGGACGGGTCATCGCTCACCAGATTGGCACAGTGCATTCGCGGTTGCCCCAGTTCATCGCCGCCGGGTTCGGGATCCGCTCGCTGCAAACCCTTGTCGGTGACCTGATCCTGGAACGGATGCACCACCGCTCACCGCTGTGGGCCGATGGCGAGATCTCGAACCATCCGGCAACACCCGGTTTGTGGGCCGTCGAACCGCACATCGGTTTCCGTGACGTGGGCGTGAAGTTTGAGGAGATTCTGGTGGTGACTCCCAGCGGCGACGCGTACTGGCTCGACGACGACCTGCCGCACGTGCGCCGCTGGCAGCAAGCGGCGGCTGCATCATGACCAGAGACATCACCGCAACCGATGGCGTGACGCTGCGGGTGCACGAGTCCGGCCCGCCCGGCGCACCCACCGTGGTCTGCATGCACGGCTATCCCGATGACCACACCCTGTGGGACGGCGTGACCGCCGAGCTGGCGCAGCGCTATCACGTGGTGGCCTACGACGTTCGGGGCGCCGGTGAGTCTGGAAGGCCTCACGGTCGCCAGGCCTACCGGCTCGACCAACTCGTCCGGGACCTCGCTGCGGTGATCGACGCAGTCAGCCCGGACCGCCCGGTCCACCTGCTGGCTCACGACTGGGGCTCGGTGCAGGCATGGCATGCGGTGACCGGTCAGCTGCTGCGAGGCCGGATCTCGTCCTACACGTCAATCTCAGGGCCGTGCCTGCACCACGCCGATCACTGGTTGCGGGCCCGGGTGCGCCGGCCGACACCTCGAGCGTTCCGGGAGCTGGTCACCCAGCTGCGCTCGAGCTGGTATATCGCGTTTTTCCGGCTGCCATTGTTGCCGGAGCTGGCCTGGCGCGCCGGACTTATCCAGCGCGTGCTGGCTCGGACAGACGGCGCGGGCACTCCCACTGCAGCGAACGGGGTGAACGGCTTACAGCTCTACCGGGCAAACATCATGGCCCGGTTGGCCGCCCTGCCTGCCCGGACGACCGACGTCCCGGTACAAGTCCTTGCACCGCAGCGGGACCCGTTTGTCTCACTCTCGCTGCAGACGGACATCGCCCGTTGGGTGCCCAACTTGGCGGTGCGGAAGCTGCCAGCCGGCCATTGGCTTCCGCGCACCCACCCGCATGCTGTGGCCCGCTGCGCGAGCGAGCTGATCGACTACACCGAACGCGGCGCGCAAGCCCGCGGCCTGCGCCGGGCCTGGCGCACCGAGCGCGAGCGGCCCCGCTTCGCCGACGCCCTGGTGGTGATCAGCGGTGGCGGCAGCGGCATCGGCCGGGCGACCGCGCTGGAATTCGCCGAGCACGGGGCTGAGGTGATCGTCACCGACATCGACCAGCAGGCAGCCGAGCGCACCGCGCAGCTGGCCAACACTCTCGGCCCGCGCGCGAGCGCTTATCTGCTGGATGTCTCCGATCGTGGCGCGATGGAGAAGTTCGGCACGATTCTGCGGGAAAACCACGGCATCCCGGACATCGTGATCAACAATGCCGGTATCGCCGTCGCAGGCCCGTTCTTCGAGACCACGGTTGCTGATTGGGAACGGATCATCGACGTCAACCTTTGGGGAGTCATCCACGGTTGCCAGGTGCTGGGCGGCCTGCTGGTGGAAGGTGGGCTGGGCGGCACCATCGTCAACATCGCCTCTGCTGCGGCCTACCTACCCACCAGGTCGCTTCCGGCATACGCCACCACCAAGGCCGCGGTGCTCGCACTCAGCCAGTGCCTGCGTGGGGAACTGGCCCAGGCCGGCGTCGGCGTGGTGGCGATCTGCCCGGGTTTCGTGCACACCAACATCACTAACAGCGCACGCTACGTGGGGCTCGACGCCGCCCAGGAGCAGGCGGCGAAGCAGCGCGCGACCATGCTCTACCGCCTTCGCAACTTCACCCCGCGCCACGCAGCGCAGGACATCCTGCGCGCGGTGGAGCGCGATGCCACCATCGCCCCGATCACCGTCGAGGCCAAGGCCGGGTTGCTGGCCTCCCGGTTGACGCCAGGCCTGCTTCGTGCGCTTGCCAAGACCGATCTCATCCCACGATAACGCCCCCAGGTCGGAAGGGAGATGCCGATGTTGCGCCGCCGCAACGCCCCGGTGCACCGGACCGTGGATAACCTCGTGCTGACACCGCGAGATGTCGACTTCGACTGGGCCAGCTTGCCTACCCACTGGGTGCCGGGCGAGCCGTTCGTCACACACACCATCAACGTGCTGCACCTTCTGCTACCGGCGGGAGAGCGGTGGTTCGTCGACGTGTTCACTCAAGCTCTGCCCTATATCAACGACGACAAACTGCGCGAGGAGGTCCTGGGCTTCATCGGCCAGGAAACCATTCACGCCCGTTCTCACCAGGGTGTTCTCGATCACTGGAAGGCCAAGGGCATCGACACGGATCCCTACGTGCGGCAGATCGATTGGATGTTCTTCAAAGCCCTGGGCGATCGCGACCTCATTTCCAAGCGGCGCGAAGAGTGGCTGATCGAGCGGCTGGCGATCATCGCGGCGATCGAACACATCACCGCGATGCTGGGAAACTGGGCGCTCAATTCCCCAGCACTCGACGCAGCTGGTGCCGACCCGACGATGCTGGATTTGCTGCGCTGGCACGGCGCGGAGGAGGTCGAGCATCGTGCGGTGGCCTTCGATCTGTTCACCCATCTCGACGGCCGCTACCTGCGCCGCATCCGCGGAATGACGGTCACCTGGCCGATCATGTTGTGGCTGTGGGTACGAGGTGTGGTCTTCCTGATGCGTACCGATCCTGAGCTGACCGGACTGCGCAAGAAGGCGCGCTGGCGGTACTACTTCCGGGCCAGCCGCCGGCACCTGCTACCTCCTGCGAACGAGATCGTTCGCGGGGTACTCAGGTACCACCGACCGCGGTACCACCCGTTGAAGGAATTTTCCACTGGGCAGGCTGTCGCGTACCTGGCCAGCTCTTCTGCAGCGAACGCCGCGGCGGTGTGACATGGGAGCAAACGTGGTCGCACCTCCCGACTTGCGGGGTCGTCAGCATCCCGACCGGCTGTTCACGCTGCTAGGAAAGTTGATAGCCATTCTCGAATGGCTTGCCAGCGGTTCTTACATCCGGCGGCCCCAGGCGCGGCCGGTGGATCGTGACCTGCAGTTGGTGGTGGATGAGGTACGCGTTGAGGCGGCCGACGCCCGCAGCTTCCGGCTGGTCGCCGCAAATGGTGCCGAACTACCCCGCTGGCAACCGGGCAGCCATCTCGAAGTGCTGCTGCCGTCCGGCCGGCGCCGCCACTACTCGCTGTGCGGCGATCCTGCCGACCGCCGCTGCTACCGGATCGCGGTACGGCGGCTCGCCGATGGTGGCGGCGGGTCGCAAGAGCTGCACGACTCGGTCGGACCCGGCAGCATCTTGACCATCCGCGGTCCGCGCAACGCCTTCCCCTACGCACCTCCTTTTGTACCTGCAGCCGGCTACCTATTCCTCGCGGGTGGGATCGGCATCACGCCGGTCCTGCCGATGGTCAAGCAGGCAGCAGCCGACGGTGCACCGTGGCAGCTCATCTACACCGGGCGTTCCCAGGCTTCAATGCCCTTCCTCGAAGAGCTCAGCGCGTTGGACCCAGACCGGATCCAGATACGACCTTACGATCAGCACGGCTTTCCGGCGGGCGCGCAACTGCTGGAACAGGCACCGCCGGGAGCGACCGTGTACTGCTGCGGCCCTGCGCCCATGATCGCCAGCGTCCGGCAGGCGTTCCCGGCCAGTGCGGCGGCCGCGTTGCAGTTCGAACGATTTACTGCACCGCCGGTGGTCGACGGCGAACCTTTTGAGATCGCCCTGCAGCGCAGCGGCCGTGTGCTCACCGTGCCCGCCGAGGTCTCTGCCCTCGAGGTCGTTCGCCAGGCAGTACCCGGCGTTCCTTATTCATGCCAGCAGGGCTTCTGCGGAACCTGCCGGACCCGGGTGCTGTCCGGTGAGGTCGACCACCGTGACCGGGTACTGACCGATCAGGAGCGCGCCGACACCATGACGATCTGCGTGTCCCGTAGCCGGGGCGGCCGGATCGTGGTGGATCTCTAGCGCCGTCAACTGACGCTGACCAGATCCACCACGAAGACCAGCGTCTCGCCGGGCTTGATCGCCCCGCCTGCGCCGCGGTCACCGTAGGCCAGGTGCGGCGGGATCGTCAGCCGGCGCCGGCCGCCCACCCGCATTCCGACAATCCCATCATCCCAACCCTTGATCACCCGGCCGGTGCCAAGCCGGAATTCCAGCGGGGAACCCCGATCCCACGATGCGTCGAACTGTCGCCCGGACGAGTGGGCGACGCCAACGTAGTGCGCTCTGATCTGGGATCCGACGATCGCTTCGGGTCCATCGCCGATCACCTGATCCTCGATCACCAGTTCGGTGGGCGCCGGCCCGTCGGGTACTTCCACGGTGGGCCGCGTCAGCTCGCTCACGTCGTGATCCTCCTCGTTGTAGCCCCACATTTGACGGTCCACCATCCTGGCAGCCTGACAACAATGCGCAACCGCGGCTCCGCGTCCGGCCGGCAAGCCGGCGCGAGACGGCACCAACTGTCGCATTGAATGGGTTGATTGAGGGGCCTTACTGATCAGTGCGTACAGTTCTGGTATGGCCCACGTGCGAATCGGCACCCGCTCCAGCCCGATGGCACTGCACCAGGCTGAGCAGGTCGCCGCGGCCTTGGAGGCCTTGGAGCCGACGGTCACCACCGAGCTGATCAAGGTGACGACCAGCGGTGACCAGTGGATGGGTGACCTAGCGAAGCTGGGCGGCAAGGGCGCGTTCGTCCGTGAGATCGATCGCAACCTGTTGCAAGGATGTGTCGATCTAGCGGTGCACTGCCTCAAAGACATTCCCGGTGACGTGCCGGTGATCGAGGGTCTGAGTTTCGCCGCGTTCCTGCCGCGAGAAGACATCCGCGATGCGGTCATTTCGCGCACGGGTGCACCACTGGCCGAGCTTCCCGCCGGTGCCATGGTCGGGACCAGTTCGGTGCGCCGCGCGGCCCAACTGCGCCTGCATTACCCGCACCTGGAGATCAAGCCGTTGCGGGGCAACGTCAATACCCGCCTGATGCGCGTCGACGAGGGCCACTTCGACGCGATCGTGGCTGCGGTGGCCGGCCTGCATCGGGTCAACGAAGCTCACCGGATCACCGAAATCCTGCCTCTGGAGATGATGTGCCCGGCCATCGGCGCGGGGATCATCGCGCTGCAGTGCCGCACCGAGGACGCCGGCATCCGGGCGCTGGTCGAACAGCTCAACGACGCCGAGACCGACCGGCACGCCACCGCTGAGCGGGCCATGCTGCACGCCCTGCAGGGTCACTGCAACTCCCCCATCGCCGGCTACGCCAGCAGCGAGCCCAACGGCAAGCTGACGTTGCGAGGCAAGGTCTTTTCTCTCGACGGCAGCCAGTGGCTGGACTCCCATCACTGGGGCGTTCCTGAAGAACCGGCCGCCCTCGGCTACTTTGTCGGTGCTGATCTGTTACGGCAGGGAGCTCGCCGGCTCATCGACAGTATCGCGCACTAGTTCACCGCAAGCGGGTGCGGTTGTATCACCGTGCCGCATTCAATGTCCCTAACACCATGGCGAGCCATCCGTGGGCTCGTCACGATGGGACCTGCTCTTTTGTCACTGCCAGACAGGCTCAAGGAGGATCCTGCGGTGACTGCCGAACCCAGCGCCGACTACCGCGCTTTCCTGGCTGCCCGTGACTTCTTGCTTGCGGCCGGCCCGGATTACGACCGTGCGTACCGGCAGTTCCGATGGCCCGAGGTGACCGAGTTCAACTGGGCGCTTGACCATGTTGACGCCCTGGCCACGGACGCGGAGTCGGCGCAGCGCCCAGCGCTATGGATCGTTGAGGCGGACGGCTCCCAGCGGCGCTGGTCGTTTGCGGAGATGTCGGCGCGGTCTAGCCAGGTCGCCAACTGGCTACGTAGCGTCGGCGTCAAACGCGGGGACCGGCTCCTTCTCATGCTGTCTAACCAAGTAGAGCTGTGGGAGACGATCCTGGCGGCGATGAAGCTGGGTGCGGTGCTCATCCCGGCAACGCCACTGCTGGCGTCAGCCGACCTGCGCGACCGGATCGATCGGGGCAACGCCGGGCACGTCGTGGTGCGCGCTACTGATTCCGGCAAGTTCGACGACGTCCCCGGCGAGTACACCCGTATCGCGGTGGGTGAGCCGGTGGCGGGCTGGCTGCACTACGCGGACGCTTGCCAAGCCCAAGCACAGTTCAGGCCCGACGGGGTGACCAAGGCATCGGACACGTTGCTGCTCTATTTCACCTCCGGCACCACCGCCAAGCCCAAGCTCGTGGAACACACCCACGCGTCCTACCCCGTAGGCCACCTGTCCACGATGTACTGGATCGGGCTGCAGCCTGGCGACATTCACCTCAACATTTCCTCGCCGGGGTGGGCCAAACACGCCTGGTCAAATGTGTTCGCGCCGTGGAATGCAGCGGCAACGGTGTTCATCTACAACTTCGCCCGATTCGACGCCGACGCTCTCCTGGAAACCATAGCCAGCTGCGGAGTGAACACCGTCTGCGCGCCGCCAACGGTGTGGCGAATGGTCATCCAGACCGACCTCAACCGGATCAAGGTTGGATTCCGCGAGCTGGTGAGCGCTGGTGAGCCGCTCAACCCGGAGGTCATCGAGCAGGTGGAGAAGGCCTGGGGGATCCGCATCCGGGATGGCTTCGGCCAGACCGAGACAACGCTGCAGATCGGCAACACACCCGGACAGCCGATCAAGCCCGGATCGATGGGACGCCCGGCGCCGGGCTATCCCGTCGTGCTGATCAATCCCGTGACCGGCGAGCCCGCAGAAGAGGGCGAGATCTGCCTGGATCTGTCACCGCGCCCACTGGGTCTCATGGTCGGCTACCGCGACGACGAGGTAGGCACCACGGCGGCGATGGCCGACGGCTATTACCACACCGGTGACATCGCTTCCCGGGACACCGACGGCTACATCACCTACGTCGGGCGCACCGACGATGTCTTCAAAGCTTCTGATTACCGGCTATCACCATTCGAGCTGGAAAGCGTGCTCCTCGAACACGAGGCGGTCATCGAGGCTGCCGTGGTCCCCTCACCCGATCCAGTGCGGCTGGCCGTCCCCAAGGCGTACGTGACGCTGGCCGACGGCCACCGGCCATCAGCCGAGACGGCGCTAGCAATCCTGCGGTATGCAAGGGACCACCTCGCACCGTTCAAGCGGATCCGCCGGCTGGAATTCGCCGAGCTACCCAAAACCATCTCAGGCAAGATCCGCCGTGTTGAGCTGCGGCACCGGGAGACGCAGCTATATGCCGACCCGCACGCCCGGCCAGACAGTGAGTACCGCGATGAGGACTTCCCGGAGTTACGTGCGGGCAGCTGCTGAGTGCCGCATGCTCCTCTCGAGGGTTGTCGTCCGATCAGGACCGTTGGGAAGTGCCCGCCAAGGTTTGGGTGATCTCGTCGAGGATCTTGGGATCATCAATGGTGGGCGGGACGGTGTATTCCTGACCATCGGCAATGCGGCGCATGGTGCCCCGCAGGATCTTCCCGGAACGGGTCTTGGGCAGCCGCGCGACGACTTCGACTCGCTTGAACGCAGCCACTGGGCCGACCTGATCACGGACTAGCTGCACGAGCTCAGCGTGGAGTTCACTGGGATCGCGATCGGCGCCGGCTTTGAGCACCACGAATCCGATCGGCACCTGGCCTTTGAGTTCATCCTGCACGCCGACCACGGCGCACTCGGCGACATCTGGATGTGAGGCAATGACTTCCTCGATTGCGCCGGTGGACAGGCGATGACCCGACACGTTGATCACATCGTCGGTGCGACCCATGATGAACAGGTAGCCGTCAGCGTCGATATGGCCACCGTCGCCGGTGAGGTAGTAGCCCTGGTGTGCGGACAGGTAGGTCTCGATGTACCGATCGTCGGCTTGCCACAGTGTCGGCAGCGCACCCGGAGGCAGCGGCAGCTTGACCGTCACCGCACCGTCGCGATCCACCGGTAACTGGGCACCGTCCTCACCGAGAATCCGCACGTCCCAACCGGGCACCGGCTTGGTAGGGGACCCAGGCTTGATCGGCAGCGGCTGGATGCCCATGCAATTCGCGGCGATCGCCCAACCGGTTTCGGTTTGCCACCAGTGGTCGATGACCGGGACATTGAGCAAATCGGAAGCCCAGATGTAGGTGTCGGGGTCGAGCCGTTCGCCAGCCAGGAACAGGTAGCGCAGCGTCGACAGGTCGTGGCGGGCGCAGTACGTTCCGTGTGGGTCTTCCTTCTTGATCGCCCGTATCGCAGTCGGTGCGGTAAACAACGTCTTGACCCCGTGCTCGGCGACCACGCGCCAGAATGCTCCCGGATCCGGGGTACCGACCGGCTTGCCCTCGTACAACACGGTGGTGGCGCCGGCCAGCAGCGGAGCGTAGACGATATAGGAGTGACCAACCACCCAGCCGATATCCGACGCCGCCCAGTACACCTCGCCGGGGCCGGTGTCATAGATGTTGGTCATCGACCAGCGCAAGGCGACGGCATGACCACCGTTGTCCCGCACGACGCCCTTGGGTTGGGCGGTCGTCCCGGACGTGTACAGGATGTATAAGGGGTCGGTCGCCGCAACCGGAACGCAACCAGTGGGTTCGGCTTCCGCGATCGCGCTGTCCCAGTCCACGTCCCGGCCGGCGAGCAGCTCAGCTTTGGCCTGCAGTCGTTGAGCGACAATGCAGAACTCGGGCTGATGTGCCGACAGCTGCAGCGCGCGGTTGACCAGGGGAGCGTATTCGACAACGCGCCCACCCTCGATCCCACACGAGCCGAACACGATCGCCTTGGGCTTGGCGTGGTCGACGCGGCTGGCCAGTTCGGCTGCCGCGAACCCACCGAACACGACCGAATGGATCGCGCCGAGGCGCGCGCAGGCCAGCATCGCGATCACCGCCTGGGGCACCATCGGCATGGAGATCACCACGCGGTCGCCCTTGCCCACGCCACGTGCGGCCAGCGCCCCGGCAAACCGGGCGACTTCTGCTCGCAATTCGCGATATGTGAAACGCTGGATCGTGGAGCTCACCGGCGAGTCGTAAACAAGTGCGATCTGGTCACCGCGACCGCCATCGGCGTGCCGGTCGACCGCGTTGTGGCAGGTGTTCAGCACCCCACCGGCAAACCACCGGTAGAAAGGCGCGCCGGAGGCGTCCAGTACCTGCTCCGCAGGCTTGATCCACTCGATGTCACGTGCTGCCTCTTCCCAGAAGCCAGCAGGATCAGCCAAGCTGCGGCGATAGACCGTCTCAAAAGTTGCCACGCTACGTCCTCCTGCGCCACAACAAAAACCTGGACGATGGCGAATCCATGTTCATCCACGTTACGGGGTGCGCATATGGCCGTGGGGGTGAAGTGGCCTGACTTGGTAGCCCGCGTGCAGACCCTGGCCAGTGGCGCAGGCAGGCGGATATTAGGCATCACCGGAGCGCCAGGAGCCGGCAAGTCAACGCTGGCGCGTCGGCTGGTCGACGGGCTCGGTGGCGCCGCGGTCCTGGTGGGTATGGACGGGTACCACCTCGCGCAGGCCCAACTGGAACGGTTAGGCCGTGCGGCGCGCAAGGGTGCGCCGGACACTTTTGACGCTGCCGGCTACGTCGCACTGTTGCACCGGTTACGCACGCCAGACGCCGGCACCGTCTACGCCCCGGAGTTCCGGCGTGCGATCGAAGAACCGATCGCGGGCGCCATCGCGGTACCGCCTGACGTGCCACTGGTCGTCACCGAAGGTAATTACCTGCTGCTCGATACCGAGCCGTGGTCAGCAGTTCGCGGGTTGCTGGACGAGGTGTGGTTTCTGGCACCCGACGAGCACACCCGTCGAGCATGGCTGACCGCCCGGCACCGCCGATACGGGCGTACCCCGGAACAAGCGGCCGCACGCACCGCTGGCAGCGACGAGCGCAACGCTCGTCTGATCGCTCCCACCGCCGGCCGCGCCGATCTGATCCTCGATCCGACCTACTGGCCTCATCGCGCCACGGAGCCGTATTCGGGTTTCCGGACCAGCAATTAACCCGCTCCGTCTCGATGTCGGGGTTGCCCTCACGGATGGTTTGGGCGGTAGAACATCTCGAGCTGGAACAGGTCGGGATCTTTAAAGGTCAGCACCGAACCGTACGTTGCGTCGACGATCGGCGAGTGTGTGACGCCCTGTTCTTCGAACCAATCGGCCCAGGCGTCCAGCTCCTCCCTGCTGTCCACCTTCAGGCCCAGGCCGGGAGCTTGATTGGTAGCCGGTACAGGGCTGCTGGGCCACGATCTGGGAACGCACGAGGTATTTGGCGACTGCTGATGGTTCCTCTCTTGCACAGAGGTCTAGTACACGTACGAGTGCACGCTACTGGCGAAGAGCTGGCGAGGCGGCACAGTGATGGTGATTAGCCCTGATTGCGGGAGAGAGTGGTGGAATGAATGGCAAAAAAGCGGTAATACCCGGAGTCGCTGGGATGCGTCGGGTGGCGCTTGCAAGTTGTGTCGGTACCACCATTGAGTTCTATGACTTCTATCTCTACGGCACGGCCGCCGCGCTGGTCTTTCCAAAAGTCTTTTTCCCTGCGCTGGGCTCGACCGCCGGCACGGTGGCGTCCTTCGCCACCTTCGCGGTGGCTTTCGTCGCCCGACCAGTCGGAGCGATGATCTTCGGGCATTACGGAGACCGGTACGGCCGCAAGCAGACACTGATCGCGACGCTGCTGCTCATGGGTATGGCGACTGTGCTGATCGGGCTTCTTCCCGGGGCCACGACAATCGGCATAGCAGCACCGGTCTTGCTGGTGATGCTGCGGTTCGCACAAGGCCTGGCGGTGGGGGGCGAGTGGGCCGGCGCGACGTTACTTGCTGCGGAGTACGCACCGCCGGGGCAGCGGGGCTGGTACGCAATGTTTCCCCAGCTTGGAGCGCCGATCGGGCTAGCTCTGTCCAGCGCTACCTTCTTGATCACTGGTCTCACTCTCGGTAACACCGACCAGCCATTCCTTGACTACGGATGGCGGGTCCCGTTCTTGATCAGCACCGTGCTGCTCGGAGCGGGGATGTATGTCCGGTGGAGAATCGAAGAGACCCCGGTATTCAGACACGATCAGCGGCAACGGCTGGCGACGCGCACGCCGTTGCGGGAAGCGTTGAGCCAAGCGCCGCGGGAAATCCTGCTGTCCGCCGGGACGTTAACAATGATCTTCGCTCTGTTTTACACCGGTACGACGTATCTCACCAGCTACGGCACCAGTCCCACCGGGGCGGCGCTGAGCCGCGCTCTGGTGCTGTCCATCGGGATCGGCGCGGGAGCGGCAATGGCGGCCGGTGTCATCCTGTCGGCGATAGCTTCCGACCGGCTTGGCCGCCGGATCGTGGTCATGCTGACCTGCGGCGCAGCGGTGGTGTGGTCGTTGCTGTTATTTCCCCTTCTCAATACCCGCACTCCGATTGCCTTCGGGGTCAGCGTAATCGTCACCTTGACGATGATGGGGCTTGCTTACGGACCTGTCGGCGCACTGCTGCCTGAGACTTTTCCCACCAGATTTCGCTACACAGGGGCCGGTATTAGCTACAACCTGGCCGGCATTGCGGGCGGCGCGATACCACCGCTGGTCGCCGCACCATTGGCGGCAGCTTTCGGCAGTTTCTCCATCGGCATCATGCTGTGCGCGATATCGCTGCTCAGCCTATTGTGCACCAAAGCCCTCGTAGAGACCAAGGACCAGGACCTTCAGGATCTCCGGCTGGGCTTCAGCGCGCGGTACTGATCGGGAATGTGGCGCTGGACTTGCCCGACGCCGCAGCCGGAACGAGGGGCAATACCAGCACTGACGGGTGCTCGACATCGTGCAGCACAGTCTGGTGGGCAATCTGCGTCGTGGTGCTGTCGCCCAGCCACGAGCCGGTATTGGGGTTTGGATCAAACTGCGGGAAATCGCTTGAGGAGATCTCCAAGCGGATCCGGTGACCGGCGCGGAAAAGGTTGCTCGTCGGCCACACTGCGATGGTGTACTGGTAGACCTTGCCCGGCTCGATCGGTGAAGGTGCACTACTCGACTCCCGGAAGCTGGCCCGCTGGATGCCGTTGTTCAGGTTGACGGCCGTACCGTCGGGACGCACATCGACCAGTTTCGCCGTCCAATCGGTGTCGGGGGCTGACGAGCTGGCGTAGAGCGTGACGCTGACCGGCCCGGTCACTTCGGTGTCGGTGGCTAGCGGCGGGCTGCTGTACACCAGTACATCGGGTCGCTGCTCCACGGCATGCTGGTCATAGGGGCCTTGGGTACCGCTCAGCGCCGCACAGCAGGAATGGCCGCCCACGCTGGGCACGGGGTCACGAGGATCGTAGTCATAGGTATCAGGCTGCTGCGTGGTAATTGGCTCAGTCGCGAGCAGTTGACCGTCGCCCGTCACCGACGAGGCATGCCCGCCGCTGGACAAATAATACTTTATCCACCGAGTACCGAGAATTGGCCAGGACGTTGTAGTTTTCCACACATTGGCGCCCATCTCGAAGTAATTGACTGTCGGCCCATTACTGACACCGTTGTCGACGCCTTTAAGAAAGTGATCCCACCAGGCGAGCATCAGTTCGTTAATTGGGGAATTGCCCACCGGTCCGATCTGCTTGAGCATCGGTGCTGCAGAGCTGTTTGGCCGGCCCCAACCGAGGTGATCCCACGGGCCGATCACGATCCGTTGATCACGGCGCGCGGACGCTGATCCACCGGAGCTGACCATGCCGGTGAAATTGCGCACGCCACCGAAGAGAAATGCGTCATACCAACCTTCGATGTGCAGCACCGGGATGCCGATCTTGGGGTAATACTGTTGTGGCGCCCATCGCTGCCAGTACGGACCGTCAGCGCGGTGAGAGATCCAGTCAAAAAAATATGGCGCAACCACACCGTCGCCTGGGTGCAACGGCGGGAAACTGCGGTATGGCGCATACCGCAACCAGGTAGCGACGTCCAAGGAGTCCCGCGTGAGCTGCTCAGCGACCTTGGCGTCACCACGACTTTTGGCCGCCGACACCGTGATCTCCATTGCCCACGGCTCGATGAAGTTCAGCCGGAACGCACCATGCTCGTATGTCCAACCCTCGTAGTAGTCCGACGCAGTGTTGGCCGGCACGATGGTGGCCAGGTGCGGTGGACCGGTCTCGGCGGCTAACCATTGGGTCGCGCCGACGTAGGACGACCCGTACATACCGACCTTTCCGGATGATCCGGGCAGCCGCGAGCCCCATTCGACACTGTCATAGCCGTCATTGCGATCATCAGTGAACTCGGAGAACGTTCCTGTTGAGGCGCCCTGTCCCCGGACGTCCTGGATCACGACGAGATAGCAGTGGGACGCGAACCACTCCGGATGCTGATATCGCCCGGCCTCAACCTGTGCAGCGTCCTTGCTGTACTGCGTCCGCATCAAGATCACGGGAACTGCCTCAGCGATGGCCGGCCGGTAGACGTCGGCACGCAGCACGGTGCCGTCACGCATCGGGACCGCCACGTTCGCCGTCTTCGTTACCGCACACGAGGCCGCCCTGGAAGATGGCGGCGGAGCCGCTGCACATGCCGACGAAGTGGCTAGCACGACCGCGAAGACCAACGACGCACACCTTCTCAGCCAGCGCACGGCGCCTCCCGACGGTCAAGATCCAGATGTACCTGATCACCAGCCGAGCGACAATGGAGGACGGCTGTGGAGTGACTAAGAGTGACTGGGCTGAGCGCTACCCGGCAACGGGCTACCTACGTAGCACGGATCCATTAAGTAAGTACCTGTCCCCCATTCTGGTCCGTACTAATACGCCATCAGAGATACATTGGGCCTTGTAGGCACCTCTGCTATCACCTAGTGTTACTCTTCGTAAGTCAGTAGCCCCGAATGAGGGGCAGTAGCCAGTACGATGGGCAAGGGGGGCCTGACCGTGCTAGCGACAATTGCGGTTGTCTTTTTCGTGGTCACGAACTCGGCGTCAGCGACAGCAATCCACGCTGTGCCATAGCGGCAGTCGCAAGGTCGCCCGTCTTTAGCGAGTGGCCGGATTCTTCCGTTGCCGCATCACTGGCGGACCCGGGTGGTCATCGAGGGGGGATCACCCGGGTCACCCCAACCCTGCGCACGCCAGACGCACCAGCCACGCGCCCGCCACACCCCGGCAACCACTTCGGACTGCCCGGGGTCGCCGCGTAGTACAGGAAGGACGAAGCCCAGGATGAGCAGGCTGCAGGACCGAGAGCTGGTGGTGGGGATCACGCCGTTCGAGGAGCCCAACGCCGCTCTAGTGGTAGCGCTCGCGCGGGCTGGCTCGATGGGTGTCCTGGACCTGGGACGGGATCACGACCGGGCACACATTGCGCTGGCAGAAGTATGCCGGTGGTGGCCCGGCACGTTCGGGGTACGGCTGCCAACCGGGTGCCCGCTATCGCCAGCTGATCTACCGGACCAGGTCGACGTGGTGGTGCTCGGCCCCGAAGTGCGGTATCCGGCCGACCCAGGCCGGCGCATGTTGATTGAAGTGACGTCAGTGGCGCAGGCGCACGCGGCGATCCGGGCGGGGGCTCGCGGGTTGATCGCCAAAGGCGCCGAAGCGGGCGGACGAGTTGGTGCCACGACAACATTCGTGTTGTTGCAGCAGTTGCTGCGCGACTCACGGATCGAGATCCCGGTTTGGGTGGCAGGGGGTATCGGTCCACACACAGCTGCCGCGGCCATCGCCGGTGGCGCCGCCGGGGTGGTGCTCGATGCGCAGCTGGCGCTGGTCGCCGAGGCCGACTTGCCGGCCCAGGTCGCCGCCGCGATCCGGGCAATGGACGGTACCGAGACCACGATCATTGGCGATCACCGCATTTTCACACGGCCGGATCTACCGGCGGTGGACGCCGATTCTGTCGCGACCCAGTTGAGTGCCCGACATCTACGCACCTTGCCCGTCGGACAAGACGGTGCTCTGGCCGGTCCGCTGGCTCGGCGCTACGTCACGGCAGGCGGCGTGGTGACAGCAGTCCGCGCGGCGATCACCCACGCGTTGCACGCCGCCCAGTTGCAATCGGCGCAGGGACTGCGACCCCTGGTGGTGCAGGGTCCGATGACTCGGGTGAGCGATCAGGCGGGGTTCGCCACGGCCGTGGCAGCCGCCGGGGGACTGCCGTTTCTTGCCCTCGCCTTGAGTGATGGCGAGCAGACCCGCACATTGCTGGAACACACCGCCGCCGCCATGGACGGCCGGCCGTGGGGGGTAGGAATTCTTGGCTTCGTCCCACCGGAGGTTCGTCAGGCGCAGCTGGCCGCTGTGCAGAGGGTGCGACCACCATACGCGTTGATCGCCGGGGGGCGGCCCGCGCAGGCAGCGCCCCTAGAGGCGGCCGGGATCGAGACGTTTATACACGTGCCGTCGCCAATCCTGCTTGATCGGTTCCTGGCCGAAGGAGCGCGCCGGTTTGTGTTCGAGGGCCGCGAGTGCGGGGGCCATGTCGGGCGGCTGGCGAGTTTCCCGTTGTGGGAAATGCAGCTGCAGCGGCTGCTGGACTTCGATAACGAGCACGGTTGCGCAGACCAGTTACGAGTGCTGTTCGCCGGGGGTATTCATGACGAACGTTCCGCGGCGATGGTGGCCACGCTGGCCGCGCCGCTGATCGAGCGCGGTGCTCGGGTGGGGGTGTTGATGGGCACCGCGTACCTGTTCACGCAGGAAGCGGTTGCCGCCGGCGCCATCGCCCCTGGCTACCAGGAAGCAGCACTGGCCTGTGCTGGCACCGTGTTGTTGGAGACCGCGCCCGGGCATGCAATTCGCTGCGCGGATTCGCCGTATGTGCACACCTTCACCGAGACACGGGCCCGGTTGGCGGCTGCAGGGCTGCCGCAGGAGGAAGTGTGGGCGGAGTTGGAGCAGCTCAACCTGGGTCGGTTGCGTATCGCGAGTAAGGGCCTGCGCCGTCAGGGCAATGCGCTGGTGACGGTGGATGAGCAGGTCCAACGCCGAGAGGGCATGGTCATGGTGGGTGAGGTGGCCACACTGCGCCATGAGACGACGACCATCGAGGCGTTGCACCATCAGGTTACCGAGGGTGCCGCTGCCGTCCTCGCTGCGCGGGTCGCCGACCTGATCGATGAACCCGTCGACATGGCCACGCCGCCGGCACAGCCGTTGGATGTGGCGATCGTCGGTATGGCCGGGATCTTTCCCGGCGCTGAGGATTTGGCGGCCTACTGGGCCAATGTGCTGGCTGCGGTGGACGCGGTGACCGATGTTCCCCTGGAGCGCTGGGACCCGGCAGTGTATTCACAGGCAGCCGGCGCGGGTGGTTTTCTGCCAGAGATTCCCTTCGATGCGCTGGTTTACGGCATCCCCCCAGCCGCGCTGGCCAGCATTGAGCCAGTCCAGCTGTTGGCGCTCGAGGTGGCTGCTCGCGCGCTACGCGATGCGGGATACGAGCAGCGCCCCTTCAACCGCGAACGCACATCGGTAATCTTCGGCGCGGAAGCAGGCGCCGATCTGGCCAGTGCGTATGGGTTCCGTTCCCTCTATCCCGCCTACCACGGGACGCTACCGGCCGAGCTAGACGAGCAATTGCCAGCACTCACCGAGGACTCTTTCCCTGGGGTACTCGCCAATGTGATTGCCGGCCGGATCGCCAACCGGCTGGATCTTGGTGGTGCCAACTACGCGGTCGATGCCGCCTGCGCGTCCTCGCTGGCCGCCATCGACCTGGCGTGCAAGGAACTGCGGGCCGGCACCAGCAGCATGGTGATCGCCGGTGGCGCCGACGTGCACAACAGCATCCACGACTACCTGATGTTCGCTTCGGTACGCGCACTGTCGCCTACCGGCCGGTGCCGGCCGTTCGACGCCTCAGCCGACGGCATCGCGCTTGGCGAGGGTGTGGCGTGCGTCGTGCTCAAGCGGCTGGCCGATGCGGAACGCGATGGCGATCGCATCTATGCGGTGATCAAGGGAATCGGCTCGGCCAGCGACGGGCGCTCCCTAGGGCTGACCGCACCGCGGCCCGAGGGTCAGCGCCGGGCACTCGAGCGTGCTTACCAGATGGCCGGTATCTCACCCAGGGACGTCGGGTTGGTGGAGGCGCATGGCACTGGCACCGTAGTCGGCGACCGCACCGAACTAGCGGTGTTGACCGAACTGTTCGCGGCAGCCGGCACACCGAGCGGCAGCTGCACCCTGGGATCGGTGAAATCCCAGATTGGGCACACGAAATGCGCTGCAGGAATCGCCGGATTGATCAAAGCCGCGCTCGCGGTACACGCCGGGGTGCGCCCACCGACCAGTCAGCTGCGTGATCCGAACCCGTACTGGGATCCCGCCGTCAGCCCGTTCGCCTTTGACCTCGCCGCGCGGCCCTGGCCATCATCGTCCGCCCGGATCGCCGGTGTGAGCGCCTTTGGGTTTGGGGGAACGAATTTCCACGCGGTGGTCTCCTCCTACGAGGGAGCTCCCCAGCCCCGGCACGGTGTCGATGCCTGGCCGGCAGAACTGTTCCTGTTTACTGGCCTGGACAGGTCTGCGGCGATCGCGAAGATCGACCGGTTAGCCAGCCTGCTCATGACCAATGACACCGCCGGCCGACCATGGCGATTGCGGGACCTCGCCCGGGGTCTTTCAGAGGAAACCGGTCACCATCGGGTCTGGATGGCTGTGGTGGCCGAGGACCTCGACGACCTCGCGACAAAGTTGGCGCGGGCCCGTGCAGGCGCTATGGGTGATGGTGTTTTCCTGGCATCCGAGGGTGCTGGCGCCATCGGTCAGATCGCGTTTCTGTTTCCCGGCCAGGGCAGCCAACGTCCGGGCATGCTGACCGATCTCTTCGTGGCATTCCCACGCCTGCAGCGATTCCTCGAGCTTGGCGGGCGGTGGGCCGACGCGATGTTCCCGGCGACCGCATTCGATGAGAATGGTGCTGCGCGGCAGCGAGCAACGCTGACCGACACACGGGTTGCCCAGCCGGCGCTGGGCATCGCCGGGCTGGTCATGCACGAGCTGCTGACCTCGCTGGGCGTGCAACCGGACCATCTCGGCGGACACAGCTACGGCGAGCTGGTCGCACTGGCCGTAGCCGGCACAGTCAGCAATGAGGATTTGCTGGAAATCAGCGAGGCTAGAGGACAAGCGATCCTGAAAGCGGCCGGATCCGATCCCGGCATGATGGCCGCGGTCGTGGCAACCGCCGAGCAGGTGCGTGCCCTGCTCGGGGATGGACCGGTCGTGGTAGCCAACCACAACGCCCCCAGCCAGGCAGTCATTTCCGGACCTGCCTTTGCGGTCGAGGCCGCCCTAAAACGGCTGGGCGAGGCGGGGCTGTCCAGCGCGCGGCTTCCGGTGGCCTGCGCGTTCCATAGCCCGGTAGTCGCCGATGCCTCCCGAGCTTTCGCAACTGAGCTGGAACGCCACGCTTTCGGTTCACCGCGGCTACCAGTGTGGTCGAACACCACAGCTGCGCTGTATCCGGGCGATCCCGCCGCCATCAGGGCAATGCTGGCTGCCCACGTCGCCGAGCCAGTCGGGTTCGTCGAGCAAGTCGAGGCAATGTACGCAGCGGGTGTGCGGATCTTCGTCGAAGCGGGGCCCGGTCGGGTGCTCACCAGGCTGGTCGACGAGATCCTCGCCGATCGGCCGCACACCACCGTGCCTACAGACATACCGGGCGAGCCCGGACTGCGGCGCCTGCTGCTAGCACTGGCCGAGCTAGCCGTCGCCGGCATACCGATCGATCCGGCCGGACTTTTCCACGGCCGGGAGGCCCGCCCCGTGCCAGCTTCGGGGTCGACAACAGACTCGAGGACTATCGCTCCTCGCCGCGCCGGATGGGTGGTGAATGGCCATCTAGTCAAAACCGCTGACGGGCAATACCTCCGGGGTGGGTTACGCCCGGCCCGCCGGGTGGCTGCACCAGCCGGAGAGTCACCATCCAGCGCTGGCAGCACAGCCGGGCGCGAGGCGACCGTCCTGGAGTTCCTGCGCAGCACCAGGGAGCTCGTCGCGGCCCAACGCGAGATCATGTTGGGATATCTCGGTACCACTCCAGTACCTGCCGAGCTACCGGCTCGCGGCTTGCCGCCCGCAGCTGTGTCGCCAGCCACAGCCGCGCCGCTCGCCCCCCTCCAGGACGCAATGATTGACACAAGGATCGACGCTGCTCCAGAACGGGTCGAACCAGGTGAACTGACGTCTGATTCGGTGCTGGCGACCGTGCGGACCCTGGTGAGCGACCGTACTGGCTACCCGGTGGACATGCTCGGGGCTGACCTCGATCTGGAGGCAGACCTCAGTATCGACTCGATCAAACGCACTGAGTTGGTCGGTCTGCTTACCGACCAACTCGGGTTTGCCTGCACCAACAGCCCGCTGGATGACTCGGTGACCGAGGAGCTGAGCCAGCTTCGCACACTGCGCAGCATCGTGGACTGGATCGTCGAACGGCTAGGTATGCAATCACCGGCTGACCCAGCCGTCTCCGTCCAATCCGGCAGGCCTCCGCGCGCGCAGCGCTACCTCGTCGAGGCCACCCCATCGCCACTGCACCCTGGCGGGCCGAAGACGTCGATGGCCGGGCAGCGGGTCACCATCATCGGCGATGGCGGAGGCCTCGCGCTGGACCTGGCCGTGCTGCTGGAACAGCACGGCGCCGAAGTACGCCTGCTCGGCATGGATCAAGTTGTCCAGAACACGAGAACCGATGCACTGGTCTATCTCGCTGCGCTGGATCGTGGTCGGGCAGCGATCCTGCCGGACGGATTCATCGCGCTTCGCGACGCCATCCGCGGTGGCGTAAGCGGACTGCTCGTCGTTACCGGTTCCGGAGGTCGCTTCGCTCGGACGCAGAACCCCAACGGTGTCGCCGGGGTGGGCCTGGCGGGTCTGGTCCGCACGATTGCGCGTGAATTTCCCGACCGATTCGTCCGCGTCGTCGATGTGGACCCAAAGGACGAGCCGGCCCACCTCGCCGAGCACCTGCTCACTGAGCTGATCACTCCTGATGCGCCGGCTGCAGTGGGGTACGTGGCCGGTGAACGAGTCACCTTGCAGGTCGTACCGGCTCCGCTGCGGTCCGGGGCAGTCGGCGTAGCCGGACTAGGGCCGGAATCGGTGGTTCTGCTCACCGGCGGTGCTCGCGGCATCACCGCGCGAGTCGCGGCCGGCCTGGCCCGGGTGAGCGGCTGCCACCTGGAGCTGGCCGGGCGGACGGCGCCACCGAGCAGCGATGAGGACCTGGTGACCGCGGCGGCAGCTGACCGTGTGACCTTGCGGCGAGTACTTGCCCAGTCCGGGACTGGTACACCGGCCGAGATTGACGCAGCAGCCAGCCGACTGCTGGCCGAGCGGGCGATCCGTACCACACTCGGTGAGCTGAGCGGATTGGCCGCGTCGGTTCACTACTCAGCGGTGGACGTCCGCGATCCGGCGTCGGTCACGGCCTTGATGAATGACGTGTACCGGCGGCATGGCCGGCTCGACGGGATCGTGCACGGCGCGGGGGTGCTCGCTGACCGGCTGCTCGTCGACAAGACTGCCGAGGATTTCACCCAGGTATGGGAAACGAAGGTCAACGGGGCACGGGCGCTGGTCGAGGCGGCGCGGGGAGATCTCAAGTTCTTGGTGTTGTTCGGCAGCGTGTCGGGGGTGTTCGGCAACCGCGGGCAGGCCGACTACTCCGCGGCGAACGACGCGCTGGATACCTTGGCGCGGATCTGGACTCCGCGCGCCTGCGGCCGGGTGGTCGCGGTGGACTGGGGGCCGTGGGCGGCGTTCGAGAACGGGACGGGGATGGTCTCGGCCGAACTCGAACGCGAGTACGCCAGGCGAGGCATTGGTCTGATCGACCCCGAGGACGGGGTCGCCTGCCTGCTCGCTGAGCTGGCCAACGGCACCGAGCCCCAGGTGGTCTACATGTGCGCGCACCCAGCCGCGTTTGAGGTTCCTGCCTTCGAGGTCGGGCAGGATGGCTGAGCCGGTCGAGGTGGCCATTGTCGGGATGGCTGCGGTCTTCCCCGGCGCACCCGACTTGACCACTTACTGGTCCAACATCCTCGATGGCGTAGACGCGATCGCAGAGGTACCCGCTTCCCGCTGGGACCCGTGCTACTACGACCCGCAGGCTGCTGCGACCCGGCACAGTGACCGGCTGTACTGCCGCCGCGGTGGCTTCATCGACCACGCCACCTTCGACCCCGCCCGCTACGGGATCATGCCTACCGCGGTCGAGGGAGCCGAGCCAGACCAGCTTCTCGCGCTGCACGTCGCCGCGGAAGCAATCCGCGACGCCGGTGGAAACGACCAACTCGGCGACCGATCCCGAGTCGGCGTGATCATCGGTCGGGGAAGCTACCTCACGCCCGGCCTGGCCCGGTTGGACCAGCGAATCCGCACGGCCAACCAGCTCGTTACCACCCTGCACGAGCTCCTCCCCGACCTTGCGGACACCGAACTGGAGCGAGTGCGACAGGCGTTCCAATCCCGGCTCGGCCCAGAACGACCTGAAGCCGCGATCGATTTGGTGCCCAACCTGGTCGCGTCCCGGGTGGCCAACCGCCTCGATCTGGCCGGGCCGGCCTACACGCTCGACGCCGCCTGCGCCTCATCACTACTCGCCATCGACCACGGTGTCGCCGAGCTGATTGCCGGCCGCTGCGACGCGATCCTCGCGGGTGGAGTACACCACTGCCACGACATCACGTTATGGAGTGTGTTCAGCCAGCTTGGCGCACTGAGCCCGAGCCAGCGGATCCGGCCCTTCCACCGGGATGCCGACGGCATCCTCATCGGCGAAGGCACCGGAATAGTTGTGCTCAAACGCCTCGCCGACGCCAGCAACGATCGGATCTACGCGGTGATCCGCGGAACCGGGGTCGCCAGCGACGGCCGAGCAAGCAGCCTGATGAGCCCGCGTGCTGAGGGCCAGGTACGTGCCATCGAACGAGCGTGGCAGGCCGCTGGACTGGATCCCACCGAGCCGGGTGCGCTTGGACTGCTCGAAGCTCATGGCACCGCCACTCCCGTTGGCGACCACACCGAACTGACTTCACTGAGCCAGGTTTTCGGTCGGCCCAACGGCGCCGGTCACGACATCGGCATCGGCTCTGTGAAGTCGATGATCGGCCACACCATGCCGGCCGGTGGCATCGCCGGCCTCATCAAGGCTGCGCTGGCCGTACACCACGGCGTGCTGCCGCCCACGCTGCACTGCGATGACCCGCACCCGGTACTGGCCGAGTCCCGGTTCGCACCGATCACCGAAGTCCGGCCATGGGATCCTTGCGGCGACAGGCCCCGCCGAGCCGGGGTCGACGCCTTCGGCTTCGGTGGCATCAATGCGCACGCCATCCTGGAGCAACCACCAGCTACCCGACGCGCCCGCCGGATCAAGCCAGCCGGTCCTGAGCAGGTGCTGCTGCTTGGCGCCAGCACGCCGACCGAGCTGGCGCAGCACCTCCAGGCACCGGACACCGCTTTGCTCAACCGGGACGATGCCGCCGCCCCACCAGCAAGTGGACCGTGCCGGCTGGCCATCGTGGCACCCACTGCCCGCCGCCTCGCGCTGGCGCGCAGGATTGTCGGGCAGGGCAAGCCGTGGCGGGGTCGGGACGACATCTGGTTCACCACCACACCACTGAAGTCAGCACCCGGACCGGGCCAGCTGGCATTTATCTTCCCGGGTCTAGAGCAGGGTTTCGACCCACGGATCGACGATGTCACTGATCACTTCGGGCTCGACCGGCCGGACCTCGCCGACACCGCCATCCTCGGTGGGCACGGCCTAGGTGTGTGCGCTGTCGGCCAGGTCCTGGACACGGCGCTGCGCCGGCTCAACATCACGCCAGACCTGGTTGCCGGGCACAGCATCGGTGAATGGAACGCGATGATCGCCGCTGGCATTTACTCGCAGCGGGCAGTCGAGGAGTTCGTCGCCTCCTTCGACCCAGCAGCGCTGCAGGTACCTGGACTGGTGTTTGCCGCACTCGGGTGCGGTGCTGAACATGCTGCCCAAGCCATTGAAGGGCTGGACAGGGTCGTCGTCTCGCACGACAACTGCCCGCACCAGTCGATCGTCTGCGGCGAGGAGGCTGCCGTGGTCGCCGTCCTGAAGCAGCTGCAAGACTGCGGGATCACCGGTCGAGTGCTGCCGTTCCGGTCCGGCTTCCATTCACCGATGCTGGCCCCATACCTGGATCACATCCTGGGTATCTTTGCCCGCCTTGCGGTGCGGCCACCGGTCCTGCCGATCTGGTCGGCCACTACTGTTGATCGCTACCCCGGCAATCCCGATCAGATCCGCGCCCTGGCTGCTCGTCACCTCCTCGAACCGGTCCGTTTCGGCCCGCTGGTTCAGCGCCTCCATAAGGCTGGGGTACGGGCCTTTGTCCAGGTCGGCACCGGAAGTCTGCCTGGATTCGTCGCTGACACGCTGGGCGAGCTGCCGCATCTTGCGGTGACCGCCAACACCTCGCGGCGGTTCGGGCTCGACCAGTTACGTCGGGTGGCGGCCGCATTGTGGGTAGAGGGCTGGGCACCTCGATTTGATCAGCTGCCGCTCGCGTCACCCATCGGGTCCACATCCCCTCGCGGGCCTGCCGTTCCTCTTGCCTTAGGGGCACCATTGGTCCGGCTCGGACAAGACGTTGCAGCACTCATTCCGGCCCAGGGCGTTTCTGCGTTGCCAACGCAGAGAGCCACGCAACGACATCCGGTGCTGGCGGAGCTCGACCTGGCACTTCAGGAGGCCGCAGCCGCTGCCACGGAGGTCGTGGATTCGTGGGTCCGGCCCTCGCCGAGGCAGGCTGGCACGGCGCGAACGCTTTCCCTGGCCACCATGCCGGACCTTCTCGATCACTGCTTCTACCGGCAACCGGACGGCTGGCCTGAGCTAGCCGACCGGTACCCCGTGGTGCCACTGACCACGATGCTCGAGCTCATGGCAGACGCTGCCCGGGAGTTGTCTCCTGGTCGCGTGGTCGTTGGCCTGAAGGACATCCGGGCAATGCGCTGGCTAGCGGTTGCGCCGCCGGCCAAGGTGACTACCAGAACGTCACTGGGCCCGGACGGCAACGTCACTGTGGTGCTCGACGGCTACGCGCGCGCCACTGTGCTGCTCGCCGACGACTACCCGTCCTCGTACCCGATAGCCCTTGAACCGCCGCTGTCCGGACAACGGCCCTGCGGGGTCACCGCTCAGGAGCTGTACCGGGATCGCTGGATGTTCCACGGCCCCGCTTTTCAGGGCGTCACCAAGCTCGGTCCGATAGCTGACGAGAGCATCGTCGGTGAGCTGCTCGTCCCGTCCGCGCCGGGAGCTCTGCTGGACAATGCCGGTCAACTGCTTGGCTTCTGGATCATGATGAGGACCGCCCGAGATCGGCTTGCCTTCCCGGCCGGAATCGATCAGCTGCATTACTACGGTCCCGCTCCTAGGCCTGGTGAGCGGGTCCGATGCACGGTCCGAATCGCATCTGTCTCGGCCACCGAGGTCGTCGCTGACTTGGAACTGCGGCGCGCGGACGGCCAGCTGTGGGCCCGCATCGATCGGTGGCGGGACCGTCGATTCAATACCGATGAGGTGACCTGGCCGGTCTTCCTTTTCCCAGAGCTCAACCGGATCGCACAACGGCAGCCCGGCGGATGGTTCCTGGTCCAGGATCGATGGCCGGATCCGGCCACCAGGGAACTCATCATGCGCCGCTACCTGAGTTCCGACGAGCGCGCGGAGTACCAGCGGCGCACCCCTCGGGCGGCTCAGCAGTGGCTGCTGGGACGGATCGCGGTCAAGGACGCGGTCCGGCAATGGCTTTGGGACGCCGGTGCCGGCCCAGTGTTCCCAATAGAGATCACAGTCACTAACGATGCGTCGGGACGCCCGCGAGTGATGGGCCCATTCACCGAAGCTCCGCAGGTATCGCTGGCACATACCGGATCGCTGGGCGCCGCGATCGTGGGCAATCCCGGGTGTGCGTCCGGAGTGGGCATCGACATCGAACAGATCACAGATCGCGATGACAAAACCGTATCGGCGATTTTGACCGACGCCGAACGCCGCCTCCTCGACGCCCATTGCACATCAGTTACCGAGCGATCGAGCTGGGTAACGCGATTTTGGACCGCTAAAGAAACCGTTGCAAAGGCAGCCGGTACTGGACTGGCTGGGCGCCCACACCAATTCTCAGTTGAACGAATTGATGGGCACCGGCTGCTGGTTGTTACTCGTGAAAATGGATACAGCCGCTGGGTTCACACGATAGTAGGCAACGGACCCGAACCATATGCGGCAGCCTGGACGTTGCCGAACGTACAACGCTTGCAGCTCAATGCACATAGCGCATACAGGAGTGGGGGACCTGATGACGCCTGACCAGATCCTGGCCGATGTTCGCGCGATGCTCGTCGAAATCATCGGCCCCGAATACGCCCTCGGAATTGACATCGGCATGACCACATCATTTGAAGCAGACCTCGAATTAGAAAGCATAGAATTCGTGAAGTTGGCCACCAGGCTTGGCGAGCACTACGGCCATCGCGTCGACTTCGTAGCCTTCCTCGCGGATAAGACACTCAACGAGATCATCGATCTGACAGTCGGCGAGGTGGTCGTTTACATCGCGGACCGTTTTACTCCCGCGAGAACGGCAGCGGTTGATGGCTGAAATCATCGCAAACGGCGTGCGGCTCCACGTTCAGCGGCTAGTCCCGCGCGACCGACCATGCCGGTCGGGGAGGCCAGCGATATTCATCCACGGGTTAGGGATAGATAACCTGTCAAGCTTTTACTACACGCTTGCAAACCCCGTGGCGCGCGCCGGGACCGAGGCGATCATGTACGACTTGCGTGGGCACGGCGTGTCTGAACGGCCACCTAACGGCTACCGCGTGGTCGACTTTGTCGCCGATCTGGAGGCTCTGCTGGACGCCTTGGACCTGGCAGGACCGGTACACCTGGTGGGCAACAGCTTTGGCGGCGCGGTAGCGCTCGGCTTCGCTGTCGCGAATCCCGATCGGGTAGCAAGCATGGTGCTGATCGAAGGCCATTTCGCGGTGGCTGGTTGGGCCGAACAGATGGAATCAACACTACGCAGTATCGGGTCCGATCTCGCCGCAGGCAACACGCAACTATGGCAAAAAACATATGGCCGCAAGCTCGGTAGAATGGCGGAGCTCGCCGACGCGTTGATAAACGGCACTACATTCCTCACTGACCTCCACAAAGTCGACACGATCGATCCTAGAGCTCTACAAGAGTTGACGTGTCCGGTCCGGGCAGTGTACGGGGAGCACTCCGATGTTATCGGTTACGCCCATCAGCTTCGCCAATTCCTACCATCTCTCACGATGACAGTATTGCCTGGATTAGGTCATTTCGTGCTAACGGACGCAACGGCAACATTACGTGAGATCGTAGTGAACTGGTTCACCACGCAAGACTCGTTGATTGACCGATGAGCCGGTTCTTGTTCGTAGTGCCGCCGCTGGCCGGACACACCTTTCCCACCGTCGAAGTCGGCGAGGAGCTAAGAAGCCGTGGTCATCACGTCTCCTGGGCCGGCCATGCAGAGACTATTGGTCCGTTGTTGGCGCCGGGAGCGAAATTATTGCCGGTCGCGGCAGAATTTTACGGCGAAACGCTGGCCCAGCTGCACCGCCGTTCGCTGGGACTGCGTGGCGCGGCAGCTTTCCGCTTTCTGTGGGCAGATTTTTTGATTCCGCTGGCGGTCTCAATGCTGCCCGGGATAGCAGCGGCAGTGGATGAGTTCCAGCCTGACGTGCTCATCGCCGACCAGCAGGCACTGGCCGGCGCACTGGTTGCGCACCAACGCGGGCTGCCATGGGCCACCTCGGCAACCACCTCAGCTGAGCTCACCGACCCGTTCACCTACATGCCGCAGCTCGGCAGTTGGGCAAAACAATGCCTGATCAATCTTCAACATACATTGGGCGTGCCAACTCCTATTGATTTGCGTTACTCCGACCACCTTGTACTTGCTTTTACTACCGAGGTGCTAGTCGGATCAGTCCACACCTTTCCAGGTCACTACGTATTCGTGGGACCGTCCATCGGGATACGACGCCGCATGGTCACCTTTCCCTGGGACTGGCTGGATCCCAGCAGGCAGCACGTGCTCATCTCGCTCGGCACCGTAAGCCCCTCGATTGGACGGCGGTTCTTTGCCACTGCGGTCGAGGCGGTGGCGCCACTCAGTGACCGGTTACAGGCCGTTATCGTTGCCCCACCCGACCTGGTCGATGTGCCGCATGAGCACGTGTTGATTCGCGAGTTCATCCCCCAACTCGATCTACTTCCGCACCTGCACGCCGTAGTCAGTCACGGCGGCCACAACACGGTCTGTGAAACGCTCGCGCACGGCGTCCCGCTCGTTGTCGCCCCGATTCGCGACGACCAGCCCGTGATCGCCCACCAGGTTACTGAAGCAGGCGCCGGTCTTCGAATCCAATTCGGTCGGGTCAGTCCGGCCGACCTGCGTAGCGCGATCATCCGTGTCCTCGACGATCCGTCCTACAGATCCGCAGCTCAGCGCATACAGACCTCCTTCACTACCGCCGGCGGTGCCGCCGCCGCGGCCGACCATCTGGAGAAGCTCACGTGAGCGACCTGCGCCGAATGAGCGGTCTCGACGCCCTCCTTTTCTCCATGGAACTGCCCGAACAGCCCATGCAGAGCATGACCATGGCGATACTCCGCCCCGCCCAGGATGACGAGCAGAGACCGATCCGGATTAGCCTCGACGACGTCCGCCGACACGTGGCCTGCCGGCTCGACGCCCTACCGGCATTCCGGCTCTGCATAAAGCAGGTCCCCCTCGGCCTGCACCATCCGGTTTTTGTTGAGGCCGCCGACTTCGACCTCGACCAACACCTCAGCCACGCCACGCTTTCCGCGCCGGGTGGACCCGCTGAGTTGAACCAGCTGTACGCAGCCCTGGCGCAGCGTTGCCTCGATCGTCGACGCCCGCTCTGGCATCTCACTCTGGTCGATGGGCTCGAAGGTGGCCGCCAGGCACTAGTTTTGGAGGTTCACCACTGCCTGATGGACGGTGCGGCGGGCCTCATTCTGTTCTCGAACCTGTTCTCAAATGACGCCGCTCAGCGGAGTGGCCCGGCTGCTGGGTGGCATCCGGAGTCCGCCCCAGGCCGGTGGCGCCTGATCGTCGACGCGATAGCCGATCACCGCCGTGGACTCGGCCGGCTACCCGTACTGATCCGAAAGACGAGCCGCGGGTTAGCCACTAGCCGGAAAGCAGACGCCCGGGCCACGATTGCCGTACCGCGCGCAGGAGCCGACGCTCCACCATGTTCTCTCAACCTCGGCTTCACGCCCGAACGGCGGTTCGCGCGGGCAATACTGCCACTGGCTGACATTGAGCTTGTCAAAGACGTTGCCGGCGTTGCCATGAACGACGTTGTGCTGTGCGTCATCGCGGGTGCGCTACGCGATTATCTAGCGGGACGTCACGACCTGCCCGGCCGGTCGCTCATCGCAAACGTGCCCGTTGGGATGAAAGCATCAGCCGATTCCTCGCGAGCGGTGGGCAACTACATCACACGCCTTACGACCTCGCTTGCCACCAACGTAGCGAACCCATGGGTCCGGCTCCTGACGATCAGCGCGGTGACCCGCGAGTCCAAACGCCGCCTCGTTCGCAGGGGTCGGAAGGTCGCCACCGAATGGCTGGATCTTATACCGCCCGCTGTCTTCTCCGCTGCCGTCAGGCGTAATAGTCAACGGCGCCGTAGTCATCCCGATTACCTGGACACCAATGTGACGATCTCGACTATCCGTGGCCCGGTACGACCGTGGTCTTTCGGGTCCGCAGTTGTCGAAGAAATGTACCTTTCGGCTCCGCCGAACAGTGGTGTAGGCGTCACCTTCGTGGTGTGGGACTACGCAGGACGCCTGTTGGTTGGGATCCTCTCCTTCGCTGATTCGGTTGACACTCCCGATGAGTTGGCCAGCGGATTATCTCACTCGCTCAGTGAGCTGGTAACGATCGCAAGATGCCGTCAAGGGGAATCTGCTACGTCCGCCAGCGGGTTTACCCCGTGCGCTCGCCCGGTAACTGATCAATCCGCCGCCGTCGAGCGTGTGCTCGCAACCCGTTTCGCCACCGCTGGTTCCAGGCGTCACAGTGCCGACTTTCTCGTTGATGGCATGTACCAACAGTCGGACCAGGGAGGCTAAGTGTCATTGTTGCGAACAGCTATAAGCCGCCCGCTGCTGGTGAACGGTAGGCAAGGATGCACTCAGACAACGGAACAACCTGCCATCGCTTCGTTGGCAGCTTGGCCGGTGCTGGCGATCGCAACAGGGGCCGGATTGGTGCTGTTGCTGAGTAGCATGAGTGTTGGCTACTTCGGCGACGAACTCTATCTTAGGGTCGCTGGGCGTCACCTGGACTGGGGATACGCCGATCAGGGCCCGCTCGCGCCGCTTCTGGCTCGCGCAATGGATCTTGTCTTCCCTGGGTCGCTCGTCGGGGAAAGGCTCCCAGCAATGGTGCTGACCACCGTAGCCGTAGTGGTAAGCGCACTAATCGCACGGGAGCTTGGTGGTCGGCGCCAGGCGCAGGTGCTCACCGCGGGAGTATTCGCGATAGCGGTGCTGCTCGGTGGTCACCTGCTCACCACCGCTACGGTCGACACATTTTTTTGGGTCGTAACAACGTGGTTACTCGTGCGTTGGATGCGGCTCCGCGATGATCGGTTGCTGTTGTGGCTCGGTATGGTCACTGCTATCGCACTGCAGAACAAGTGGTTGATAGCCATCTTTTGGGCCTTTGTTGGTATCAGCGTGCTAGCAATGGGTCCGCGAGAACTGTTGCGTCGGCCGTTGCTGTGGCTCGGTGCTGTGTTGGCAATGCTTGCGACGCTGCCCAACCTATTCTGGCAGGCTCACCACGGATGGCCACAGCTAGGGATGGCGCAGGTCATCAACGATGAGGTCACGGCCCAAGGCAGTCCCTGGGGCGGCCGGTTGGCATTTCTGCCGCTAGTACTATCGTTGGCTGGAGTAGGTTTAGGGACGGTGCTCTTCTGTTACGGCCTATGGCGGTTGCTTAGCTCAGCCGAGTTGCGTTCCTACCGCTTCCTCGGTTGGACATTCGTTGCGCTGGTCGTCTTTTTCCTCGCTACCGGTGGCCGTTACTATTACCTCGCCGGGATGGTGGCGCTCATTCTTGCTATCGGCACGTTAGAATTGCAACAACGGGAGTCGGCACGCTGGCGGCGCTGGATACTGTCCTGGCCGGCATACGCCGTCTCGGCAACCATTGCTCTTACCGCCTTGCCGGTATTTCCAGTGTCATGGCCCATTAGCGCAAGACTGCTCTCGTTGGCGAGTCTTGGCTGGCCAGAGCTTACGAATGAGGTAGCAGGCGCTTACCATGCGCTTCCCCCTGCCACGCAGCGCACAACTGCGGTAATCGCCGATTTTTACGGGGACGCCAGCGCCCTGGATCGGTACGGCCCCGCTCGCGGATTGCCGCGCCCTTTCAGCCCACACCGAGGTTACTGGTATTTCGGCGCACCAGGGGACAATGCCGATACTGTTCTTTTCGTGGGCTCTAACCCTACTTATTTGCACCGGTACTTTGCAGAGGTTAGGCAAGTGGCCACCGTGACTGCCGGTCCTACAATGAACATCTTTTCAAAAGCCACACCTGTCTGGCTATGCTCCGGCCGGCGAGCGTCCTGGTCACAACTTTGGCCGCAGCTCCGCCACCTCCTATAGTGACCCGCGAGGCTTGATCGAACAATCGTCACACCTGGATAAGGCGACGCCTGGTCACCCAAGGTGATCCAGTGATCTCGATCCGTAACGAGAGTCCTGCGAGCACCGATTGTTTTGGCGTCGGCCGCTGGGCCGTAGGTGGCCTAGCGAAGCGGCTGCTCGCCAGAGAGGGGTGACATGGCCGTAGCGCCAGCGGTTCCGCACGTCCAGCAAACGACAACAAGGCAGACTCTGAAGGACGCGCCGGTCCCGAAGCAGAAGAGGACCACCACGGGGGCCCTGGTGCTGTTGCTCATCGCCGCCGTCGGCAACCTGGTCATCATTGCCATCGTCGTGAGCCGCGGCGAATCGGTTACAGCACCCCCGATTCATGCACCGCCTGCTCCTGCCATGAGATCAGCGCTCGGGTCGGCAGCTGTGCTGCCGAGCAGCTTTGGTGAGGGCAGGTTCGTGGTAGGCACCGACATCGCCCCGGGGACCTACCGGACGACGGGGAAAGCCGGCCACTATGACTGCTACTGGGAACGTCTTAAGGACTCCAGCGGTACCAGCGAGTCCATCATCGCCAACAGCCTGGCTCCGGGCCCCGCCACAGTGACGATCGACAAGGCCGACGGCGCCTTCCAGACCCGCTGGTGCCGCCCGTGGACCCGGGTCAACTAATCATCGAGGAAACCGCATTGTGACCGTCGTACCGGTGGGGCTGTGGTGGGTGGTCAGAACGTCGGCGAGGTGGCGCGCCATCCATACGCCCCTGCCGCGCCGGGCGTCGGTGCGCGGCCGTACGTAGCCGGTGGTCTGAGGTATCCCGACGCGGCCGTGGTCGTCGACACGAATGAAGACAGCGTCAGCTGTCGACCAACCCCGGACTCGCGCAGGGGGCTGGCCATGCTCCAAGGCATTGGTAGCGATCTCGTCCACCGCGATGACAATGTCATCGGTATCGCGATCGCCAAGCGCTGCATCGGTGCCCCACGAGCGCAAGCGTCGGCGTAATAGGGCGAGGCCGTCGGGCGAGTAAAGGAGCACATCGAGGTCGAGATCGATGGGTACAGCCGGGACGGAGGGCACGTTGGCGGCCAGATAGTCAGGCGGCGCACAGTACTCGGCATTGATGACCAGGCCACCGCTATCAAACAGGAGGGGATGGACCGCGCGAACATGCGCCATCACCTCGTGCGGGTAGCGGCGTTCATCCCACAGAAACAGCATCGGACATCCGTAAGCTGCATAGACCTCGTTGGCCATAGAGAGGTGCCGCAGATACTGGCTCAACCGGTCGTAGCTGATGTCCGGATCAGGTTCCGCTATGACATGAGCGGGCACGCCGGCGCGGTGTCGCTGTTCCAGGTAGTCACTGAAGGCACCGAACATGCGACCTAGCCGTTCGTAGGACAGCCCCGGGCCGCCCCACTGGACGCTATCTGCGGCGTCGCCCAAGGCGTCCCGGAGCACTCGTTCGGCGGTCACCGAGATCACGACCAGGACCTCCTCGCGACGGCCCAACGCGCCGGCGAGGTAAGGCAATAGCAGGTTACGAAGTTGCGCATCAGAGCCGTAGAGGACCGCGACGTGGGCGAACCTCGCTCGGCGGCAGCCTGGATCCGCGGCAGCACTCATCACGAGGCCCGCGCTTTGCTGAACTGGAGATCGCCGCCGTTGGATGCCTCGGCCGGATCGTCACAACTCATAGGTCTTCCCGGTACCCACTACTGGCCGTGTTAAACATTCCCACCATGCAGCAGGCCATCAGCTCGGTATGGGAGCGGCCACCGCAACCGGCGGCACCGAATCCGGGTACACCCCTGTCGATCTCACCGATGTCGGCACTCGCTTTGAGCAACGCACTCGACTATCTCGGATCACCCAACACCCCTAGCATGCGGCCATGAGCGATCGCTCCACTACCAGCCCGGCCGTTCCGCAGCAGGATACCGAGCGCACTTTCGACCGTCTGGTGGACGAGGGCACGCAACGCCTTGGTCGGTCCTGGTCCGGGCTGCTTGCGACCGGATTTCTCGGCGGCCTGGACGTCGGAGTCGGCGTACTGGCCTTGCTGTTGCTGGAAGAGGCCACGCACAGCGCCCTGCTCGGTGGTCTAGGTTTATCACTAGGTTTTATCGCACTGACCTTGGCGCGAAGTGAACTATTCACCGAGGATTTTCTTGTTCCCGTGGCGGCGGTCGTGGCCAAGAGCGCAACGTTACGATCCCTCGCGCGGCTGTGGCTGCTGACAACGGTGACCAACTTAGCCGGCGGATGGCTCATTACCGGCCTGGTGATGGCGGGCTTTCCTTCGCTACGTGCTATTGCGGTCGAGTCGGGAGTGTTCTACATCGGCCTTGGCGTCACCTGGAAGGCTTTTGCCCTGGCCCTGATTGGGGGAATGCTCATCACGCTGATGACCCACCTCCAGCACTCCACCGACTCCGACGGCGTTCGGCTGGTGCCCGCGGTCGTCGTGGGTTTCCTGCTAGGCGCCGGCAAGCTCAATCACGCGATTGTCGCGTCGCTGATCTGCTTTGCTGCATTGCAGGTGGGCGCGCCGTTCGGTTATGCCGACTGGTTAGGCCTGTTCGGCTTCGCGGTGCTCGGCAACATGATCGGCGGTCTGGCGCTGGTCACCCTGATGCGCCTGTTGCAGATTCCGCATAAGGTGCTGGCCGAGCGGACGGGTAACGCCTACCGCAATGGTGGAAGGGAAGACGCCTAACCGGCAACGTCCACGTCATACACTTCAGCCGCCGGAGTGGCCAACAACAGCTGCGCCATGTCCCATTTCAGAACGGTCAGGCGGTTCTCCTGCGGTTCAGTTCGCTGCGGCATTCGCGCCAGGGCAATGAACTCCTCCCCTACGTATCCTTCACGCAGGACGACCGTCACAGTACGCGCCCGGTAATTGAGCTGGAAAATGAAACGTTCGCGCGTTGCACCCAGTTCGGGACGTGCCAGGGCGTCGTCGACGACATACCGGCCCTCGGTCACCGCGCGAGTAGCCATCTCGAACGCATCACGGGCTCCTGGACCGGCGAAAGCGGTCTGCACTTCGATCTCGCGCCGCTGCGGCAGGCCATCAGGCTCAAGAAGCGGCAGTGTCCGCTGCATCACCTTCAGGCCGTGCGCCACACCCCCAGGAGAACCTGGACCGTGGTAGCGCATCAGATCCTCGAATGTATAGGCGAGCATCTCGCCCTGGTCCTCAACTCGAACCGCGTCGATCAACCGAAACTCCTCCCGGTGCTGATCCAGTCAGGTCCACAACGGTACGTCGGACCTGGAATCATCGACTTGGTGGCACCTGTGCGGCGTTGGCGGTCGGACGACCCTCGACGCTGGCAATTCGACGGTGAGATTGCCGCCTTCGGCACGGCCACGGGCCATCGCATCGTTATCGGACGATGGCCGGTGTCACCATTCGGCCCGATCAGCGATGTCATGGTTGAGGATCCTCACGGATCCCGGCTGCTCATCGCCCCCAGTGAGGAAGTCGCCGCATTTATCGCCAGTACCTACAGCTTCGATTCGGTCGACGTCACACCGGTCGAGGTGATCCGCCGCCCCGGAAAGCTGCATGTGGCCGCAGGCCCGCTCCGCACCGATCTGACCATCGGGCGACGCGGCTGGCTGGGATCGCTGCTGCGGGCTGTGCCCCGCCGCGTCGCCACGGCACCTGCCTGGGCGGCCCTGATCGACCCCGTGATTCGAGCTGTGCTGCCGGGAGTGCGGACCCGCGGTAGCGCCGGATCCGGGCGCAGGGAATGGTACGGAGCCTGGGATCTGCACCCGCTGGTGTCGGCGACCGCCAGCTGGCATGGCACAGACCTCGGAGCAATGGCTGACGTCTGCCCGCCAGTCCGGTTCGGCTTCGGCTCCACCCCACGCCGGCCGTCAATCGTCTGCCTCATCACCACCGTGCAGCTATGCCGCCAGCCTTCCCGACCTTCCGTCCCCGGCATGGAGACATACCGGGGTAATTAACGGCCCGACAACCCCGATATGTCTCCATGCCGGGGTATCGAGTCGTGCTGGTTACGACGAGGTGATCAGGCTCATCACTGCGCGCCAGCCAAGCAGCAACAGCGCCAAGCTGGCGACGGCAACCAACACAAATGTCACGGGCAACCGGTGGGTGAACACCGCGCGCAAGCCGAGGCCGATAACGGTGGCACCAACCCATACCGCTGTTGCGACCGGTAGCCGTAGCGGTGCCCGCCACGCTCGGGCCACCAGCCAACCGATGACCACTCCCAGCAAGAACGGCGTCGCAGTGGTCAGCACTCCGAACGCATCGACCCCTTCGGCGTGCGCACTGCGCCCAATGGCGGCGAAGACGAGCACAGCTACCACGTCGGCTCCCGCGGCGAGTGTCACCGTTGCCGGTCGGACGGTCAGCGTGGCCACAGGGGCAGCCTAAGGCTTACCGGCCTTGGCGCGCGGATCCGCGGTACACAGGCAACCTGTTGCCGCGGCCTTTCAATCAGCCTGATGCTTGACCAACATCGCATCGATCCGCGCAACAACCACATCAGCGTGCAGCGGGACCGTATTTTCTCTCAGCGGACCAGAACCGCGCAGTTGCACCCTTACGGAAAACTCATCGTCAGACCGCTCGTCCTCAGCCTCGATGTCAGCGAGATAGGCCTCGCCCGTCCACACGGTGCTGTCGGGAAGGTGTAACTCGATCGCCACGTCGCTCCCCAGCTCGTCAGACCGTGACTTGTCCCGGGTAGTCACAGACCAACTCACCAGGGGCGCGATTTGTTGAGCAATCTCCAGCTCGCCTGGCCTCAGTGGGCCGTCGTCGATGCGGCACATCACTTCGATACTCATGCTCTACCTCCGTATACGTGGTGCCATGCTGCCGTCCCCAATCCGGCACTCAGGCATCCGGCGAGGTGCGCCGCTGAGCTGAGGCTACGGCAAGTAGGGATGGTGTGGCGCAGAGCGGTTGACCGCACCCGCAGGAAGAACCCACCCCACCAAGGCGGAATCGTCCCGCACGCTCCCGCGCTCCGCCAGAACAGCCCGCAGCACCCTGTATTCCTCGTATATCACCGGTTGGCCTGGTTCAGAACGCGCGAGCGATTCCCTTGGTGACGTATGATCAACCGGGCATAGCCGCAACCAGCGTCGCGGATCGCTTCGATGTGCATCTCGAGGGTCTCGCCAGGCTCCTTGAGCGCGCGTCGTGCTGAGCCGGGTGCCGGCCACGGGGAGGCAGCATGCGCTTTGATGAGGGCACTGACCTCGACACGTCGCAAGTCGACGACCAGCGAGGTCGTGGCGGCATCGGCGGTCGAGTGGCAGTCGGTGGTGGTGGCGTCGGCCTGGTCGGTCTGCTGCTCTATTTTCTGCTCTCCCAGCTCGCCGGCGGCCCGAGCAGTCCACTACCGAACGGTCTGCCTAATCTGGGCACCGGGCAGACTGCCGACGACACGCAAATTAACCAGAGTTGCCGGCAGGGAAGCGACGCGAATACCAAGCTCGACTGCGAGGTCGTCGGCGTGGATAACTCGCTCGACGCCTACTGGAGTGACACATTCGCCCGCGCTGGCCAGCCCTTCCGCAAGCCGCGGATCACCTTTTTCAACGGCGGGGTCAGCACGGGATGCGGTGCTGCCAGCTCGGACGTCGGCCCGTTCTACTGCCCAGCTGATCGCGAGATCTACATCGACTTGGGTTTTTTCCAGGAACTTCAGCAGCGCTTCGGCACCCAAGGCGGTCCCTTCGCCCGCGCGTACGTGATCGCCCACGAGTACGGCCACCACGTGCAGAACCTGCGCGGCACCACACGCCAGGTCCAGGCAGGCGAATCTGGGCCGGCCTCCGGCTCGGTGCGGCTTGAGCTACAAGCCGACTGCTACGCCGGAGTCTGGGCCAAGCACGCAAGCACCACGCCGGGACCCTCCGGCCGGCCACTGATTACTGACGTGACCGACGCGGACGTCAACGCAGCACTCGACACCGCCGCCCACATCGGTGATGACTACATCCAATCCCATCTCGGCGGCGGTCGCGTCAACGAAAGCCAGTTCACCCACGGCAGCTCGGAGCAGCGTCAGAAGTGGTACAGCAGCGGGTACCAGTCCGGTGATCCGTCACGTTGCAACACCTTTGACACGCCAGACCTCGGCTGAGACCAGCGGCGCCCGGTGTCTGTGCAAAGCCGGGTCGATAACCGCGTCGGAGCGCCGCCGTTATCCATGGCACCGAGGCAACCACCCTGTTATCGATCTGGTCGACGCGGGAGCGGCCAGGCGAGCGGGCTGCTTGCGCGCTGGTGAGGCGACGTTCTCAGCGGACTCTGAGTGACTCCCAGCGAACTTTCAGCTACCTCGTACAACGATATTTGTATCCGAACGTCCCTTCTGAGGTCCTTATGTACTCGACCGAGGAGGGTTGACCATGCATCGTGGCCGGACAGCATTTCGAGGCAGCGTCCTGGCGCTTTGTACTGCTGGCGCGGTGGCACTTGGCGTAGGTTCGGCGTCGGCTAGCCCACTGACCCCTGCCCTGCAGGGTTCTGCTGTCAGCTCCCATCAGGTATACCGCGCGGACTGGGACTACTGCGATGACTGGAATCACCGCGGCGACGGGCCCTGCCGTGGGGACCGGTGGACCTGGGATCCGGCCCATCACTGCTGGGTTCATGATCGGTGGGACGGCCACCAGTGGAACCGCCGGGGGGACTTCTGGTCCGCATACTGCGATGACTGGAATCACCGCGGCGACCCGCACTGTCGCGGGGACCGGTGGAGCTGGGATCCGGCCCATCACCGCTGGGTTCATGATCGATGGGATGGCCGCCAGTGGAACCGCCGGTGAGCGTCTTCGCCGCGAGCATTTGATGATCCATCGTTTGCGGGCCTAGCCCGCGGATTCATGCAGTCCGTGGGCTAGGCCCTTGGTCGACCACAGTGGCGCCGAGGGTTCAGCGCGCTACCGGACGGGCGTAAGCGATATGCCACCAAGTGTCAGACCGCGGTTAGACCGTTCGATCCAAGTGGCGATCAGTGCCGGTCCGAGCGTCCAGATCACTCGTTGGACCTCAAGGCGTATTCCGCGGTCCCTTGCCGGGCTGAGCCGAACACGTTACCGGCATCGAGGATCACGGGGCACGGCCTCAAAAGTGTTGTGGATCGAGCGAAGCAGTTGATAGCAGGTGGCAGGAGGGGCGGGCGGTCGGTGGGTCACCACTCGTTGGGCGAGATCGTCGCCGCATCCGGCTGCAGTGGCAGGAGGTTACGGGCACGTGAACTGGAGGTAGCTGAGGAAATCTCGCCACGTCACATGACGAGGTGGCCGCCGATCCGGTTGGTCGCTGCGGTGAGTTATCTGGTGAGCTTTGCCGCGCAGTGCCTCTGGTGGGGATGGCCAACCGACACACTGCTCATCTTCGGCTGGCTCGGCGCCGGGGCGCTGTGCTGGAACGTTGGCCAGCCGTGGGGTGTGGCGTTGCGGTGGGTGCGCGACTGGAGTCCGGTCTGCGCCGTGTTGGTGGGTTATGACTACAGCCGTGGGCTTGCCGCGCACGGACTGGCGCCACACATCACAGCGATGATCAAGATTGACGAGTTCCTTGCCGGTGGCCGCCTGCCAACGCTGTGGTTACAGCAGCACCTCTATGATCCCCAGCGAGTGCACTGGTGGGACGTGCTGGCTTCGGTGATTTACCTGTCCCACTTCGTCGCGGTACCCGGTGCTGCGGGCGTGCTGTGGCTGCGTCGACGGCAGATGTGGTCGGCGTTTGTGCGCCGCTGGCTGTTGCTGGCCATCGCCGGGGTTGCGACTTACCTCGCCTACCCCGCAGCACCACCCTGGTGGGCCTCGGTACACGGCTACCTTGGTGAGCACGTCGAACGGCTCTCCGCACGAGGCTGGGCCGAGTTGGGCCTGGACAGTACGGGGCCGCTGTTCAACCAGGGTCAGGCGCTGGCCAACCCGGTCGCCGCGATGCCGTCGCTACATGCCGCGTTCTCGATGTTCCTTGCTGTGTTCTTCCTTCCGAGCGTGCCTCAGCGATGGCGACCGCTGCTGCTGGCCTACCCGCTGGCGATGATGTTCACGGTGCTGTATTGCGCTGAGCATTACGTCATCGACGTGCTGGCCGGATGGGCTTACGTCCTTGCGGCCTTCTGGCTGATGGGCTTTGTCGAACGGCGGTGGCAGCACAACGCTGGTGTCACGGAGCGGGGACGCCACCGTCGCCATACTCGCCGCATCACCAGCTATCCCCGCCCTGCGCCGCTCACGGCGCCTCCATCATTGTCCCCGGTTCTGGTGGCCAGCGTGGGTTATCACGCGTTTCGGGTGCTCGCCGGCCATCCATCCCGGTACCGCCAGCCTGACGCTCTAGACGGCGCTGCTGCATCACGGCAAACGGCCGCTGCACCTGACTGCACACTGGAAAGGCACGGCCGTCAGGTACCAACAGAACGAGAACAAATCAGTCATCCGAAAGTTCGCTGCGTCGCCGCTGGACCAGTGGGTTAACCGATCATCGCTGGTGCCAGCATGAACCGCGCCGCGACGGCGTGCCCACCGACATTGGCTGAGCCAGAAGCTGGTCTGGACGGATAGGTCGTGGCACGCTTCGCCGGTGATGAGGATTGTGATCGTCGGCGCTGGGATTGTCGGTGCTGCCCTGGCCGATCAGTTGGCCGCCCGGCGAGGTGGTGACGTCGTTCTCATCGACCGCTCGTCTCCCGGCTGGGGAACGAGTCGCGCCAGCTTTGCATGGCTCAATGCCAACCAGAAACAGCCGCGCGCCTACTTCGACTTTTCCGTCGAGGCGATGCGTGAATGGGGCGATCTGGCCGCCGAGTTCGGTGAACCGTCCTGGTATCAACCAGTCGGAAATCTTGCTTGGGCGAGATCAGCGCCGGCGTGCGAGGAGCTCGTCGAACGGGTTGACCGGCTCCGAGCTTGGGGATACGGGGCTGAGGTGATCACAGCATCCCGTGCGCAGAAACTTGAGCCCAATGTGATGATCCCTTCCGACGCCCAGATCGCGTTTTTTCCCGACGAGGGATACGTCTGTGGCCGCCGAGCAGCGCAGGCGCTTGTCCAGCGAGCTACGTCCCTCGGCGCAACGCTCATCACGGACAAGGAAGTCAGTGAGCTTGTGGTCAGCCAGCACCAGGTAACCGGCGTGCGGCTTGCTGATGGTCAGCGAATCGCTGCAGAGACCGTTGTGTGCTGCGCAGGTTGGCGAAGCCCTGAGCTACTCGCACCGTTGGGCATCGACCTGGCCCTCACGGCGTCTACACCTGGGTCGGGGGCACGGGGTCTTACGGTCACGATCGGCGGGATCACACCGCGCCCTGATCGCGTCATCCACACCCCTGAGCTCGATGTGCGTCCGAATGGCGAAGGACAGCTTCTTCTGGAGGCCAGTGACATTGACCGTCGCGTCGATATGGCCGGTGAGAATGACCCCCTAGATGGATGTGCGCAGGAACTGCTCACGCGAGCTCGGATCCTCATCCCAGCGGCTGCGTCCGCCACGATCGTTGAAGCGTCGCTATGCGTGCGACCCCTGCCGCTCGACGGCCATCCTCTCGTCGGACCGGTCGCCGGACAGCAGGGTCTCTACATTGCCGTATCTCACAGCGGAATCACCCTGGCACCCGCCCTCGCTCGCCACGTCGCGCCGGAACTCCTCGGTGCCGAGAGCCCAGTACTTCGGCATTACCGTCCCGACCGCACCTCGACTCGAATCCCACTACGGCGGGCTGACGGGGGTAGTTTTTAGCGCCCGAGCACACCACCGGTAACTACCGCAACCGAAACCGCCATGTGGCTCGGCACTCGAGATCAAACGCACGGCGCGTTTCGTGCTGCGAGCGCGAGCTTCGATCGCCGAGCGCGATGCGCACGTCTGGCGGGCTACCGTCAGTTCCATGGCGCTATCGCATCCCTCGAACAGGCGTACGCAAGGCCGGCCGCATCTGTCGGTAAACCCAGTGGTCACCAGAGTGCCGGTAACGGTTCCGAGAAACGCATTTCCCACGACCGGAATTGATCCTGACATTGCCTACCAGATCGTGCATGACGAGCTGATGCTTGATGGGAATGCACGGCTGAACTTGGCTACCTTCGTCACCACGTGGATGGAGCCGCAGGCCACAACCTTGATGACTGAATCCTTCGATAAAAACTTGATCGACAAGGACGAGTACCCGCGCACCGCCGATCTGGAGCAGCGCTGCGTACGCATGCTCGCTCAGTTATGGCACGCCGTGGAAGCAGACGATCCGATCGGATGTTCGACCACCGGGTCCAGCGAGGCGTGCATGCTGGGCGGCCTGGCGCTCAAACGGCGCTGGCAACACGACCGCCGCGCGGCTGGCAAACCCACCGACAGGCCAAACATCGTAATGGGAATAAACGTTCAGATCTGCTGGGAGAAATTCGCCAACTACTGGGACGTGGAGCCGCGTCTAGTACCGATGGAAGGCAATCGATTCCACTTGTCGCCGCAGGAGGCCGTGGCCCGATGCGACGAGAACACCATCGGCGTGGTGACCGTCCTGGGGTCGACGTTCGATGGCAGCTACGAGCCGGTTGCCGACATCTGTGCGGCACTGGACGACCTGAAGCATCGCAGCGGGCTGGACATCCCGGTGCACGTGGACGGCGCGTCTGGCGCACTGATCGCGCCGTTCTGCGACCCCGACCTCACCTGGGACTTCCAGCTACCAAGAGTCGCCTCCATCAACGCATCCGGGCACAAATATGGCCTGGTGTATCCAGGCGTGGGCTGGGTGGTGTGGCGCGAATCAGCCGCACTACCGGCGGACTTGGTGTACCGGGTGAACTACCTGGGCGGCAACATGCCAACGTTCGCGCTGAACTTCTCCCGCCCCGGCTCCCAAGTCGTCGCCCAGTACTACAACTTCATCCGGCTCGGCTTCGAAGGCTATCGGCGGGTACAGCAGTACTCCCGCGAGGTGGCAACATCGCTGGCCGCGCAAATCGCCGAGTTGGGGTCGTTCCAGCTGCTCACCGACGGCACCCAGTTGCCGGTCCTCGCGTTTACGCTACGTGACAAGATCACCGCGTTTTCCGTGTTCGACGTTTCGGCTGCGCTGCGGGAAAGCGGATGGTTGGTGCCGGCCTACACCTTCCCTCACAACCGCGCTGACCTCGCAGTGCTGCGCATCGTCGTGCGCAACGGTTTCACACATGATTTGGCCGATCTGTTGATGGACGATCTACGGCGCGCGCTGCTCCGGCTGGAACGGCAGTCGATGCCTCTGCACGGCGTGGAAACCAGCTCTTTCGCCCATGGTGCGGGCTCCCCGAGAGCGGCGCGGCCAGCAGCACTGAGCCGAGAAGCCTGCAACGCTACCGAGAAAATGCCATCACCTCAGACGCAAAGGTAATGTCACTCGCGGTGCCTGAAGAACAAGAGGCGGAGAACGAAAAGTCAGCTTGACCACCGCACTGTCGACTACACGCCAGTGCGGTGATTAGCTTGACCAACACGAGAACGGCCGGGCGGAGGGTGGGTGAGCAATGGCGCAAGCCACGGCGGGCACTAAGGAGTTCGGCGATAAAGGCTTCCTGCGGCGGCTGACGTTGGCCACAGCCTGGGGCGAAGGCCTCGATGGGTTCGACCTCGGGGTGCTGAGCGTGGTGCTGGTGCCCCTGTCGCGTGAGCTCGGGATCTCGCCGGTGTGGGCTGGCCTGATCGGAGCGTCGTCGCTGATCGGGATCTTCTTCGGCGCACCGATCGGCGGTTTCCTGACCGACCGGTTCGGCCGCAAACAGCTGTTTCTGATCGACATTTGCCTGTTCGTCGTTCTCGGCATCCTGCAAGCATTCGTCGCCGAGGGATGGCAGCTGTTCGTCGTACGGCTGCTGTTGGGTATCGCCATCGGGGCCGAATACTCCATCGGCTCGTCAATGCTCTCGGAATTCGTGCCAGCACATGGGCGTGGCCGCCGGGTGTCCTACATGCTCGTCTTTTGGTACGGCGGATATCTGGCCTCGGTGGTGGCTGCTTACGGCCTGCTGGATGGCCTAGGCTGGAGCTGGCGCGCGACGCTGGCCACCAGCGCCATCCCCGCGCTGATCGTGCTAGGGCTGCGCGTCGGGCTGCCCGAGTCGCCGCGCTGGCTGATGCTGCACGAGCGTAGTGACGACGCACGCGCAATCATCGATCGCTACCTCGGCGGTGAGGATCATATGGCCGAGGCCGACTACGGCTCGGACACCAAAAACGAGGCCGGCTGGCGGCAGCTGTTCGCCCCGGGAATGCGCTCACGCACCTTTTTTATCTGCACTTTCTATATCTGTGTGGTGACACCCTACTTTGCGATCTTCACATTCGCCCCTAAGGTGTTCGAGTCCCTGAAGCTCAACGAGATGGCTGGCACGATCTTTGCCAATGGCATCGCGTTCCTCGGGGCGATCGTCGGCATGCTGACCATCGAGCGCATTGGCCGCCGCAATCAGCTGATCGGCCCATTCTGGATCATGGCAGTGGCGTTGCTGGTCATCGGTTTGTGGTCAGGCGCATCGCCAATGACGTTGGTCGGCGCTTTCGCGGTCTTCGCGTTCTGCAATGCCCTGACCGGCAACCTCACCGCCGTGTACCCAACCGAAGTCTTTCCGACCGACGTGCGGGCCACCGGGGTAGGCATCGCCAACGCGTTTAGCCGGATTGGCGCTGCGGCAGGTACATTCCTGCTCCCGGTCGGCATCGACACCATCGGCCTGCGGTGGTGCATGGTGATCGGGGCGGCACTGTGCGTGATCGGCGCCGTGGTCTCCCAGTTGCTCGCCCCAGAGACCACCGGCAAATCGCTCAGTCACACCGGCATGGTCACTCGGCTCTCACCAAGGATCGCCCCGACCTAGGAACGGATGACAACTCGACACGGCTATTGTGATCGGAGCCATCGTCGAGCTGCCAACAGTTTGGTAGATGTTGGCCAACGGTACAGCGACGTACCGAAACTTGTTGCCACCGGCCGGAAGCCCTTTCTCATACCTTTTCTATGCGGTGACCAGCTTGACTGCCGCACGAATGCCGAGGCCTAACTTACGGCCTCCCTCTACGAAACTTGAGCGTGAAACGAGCCGTACTGGATCACGACCTCACCTTCAAGGAAGCTCCCAGAGTGGGCCGGTCCGAGCTATTCGATCGCTGACCTGGCTCGTCCTGGCAGCTACCACCAACCAACTTCCTTGGTCATTTGCTCGGCAGAGACGCATGGGACTGTCCGCCCCAAATGGGACGGATTGCACGTCCGGACAGGGACGACAAGACTGCACGTCGTGGCCGACCCTCCCCCGGTCTCTCTTCTGTATGCCAACATGTGGTTGGCACGGTAAAATATCTTCTTCGTGTACGACTAGCAGCAGTCTGTAATGGGCGCCTGCTGGCCGGGTGGAGCCCAACGGAGGATTTCGAAGTGTCATGAGCATAATCGAGCAAATCAATTCGGAGACCGTTACCCAAGTCGACTTCAAAATCCTGTTCCCCGAAGTTGGTCTTGATCTAGGCCAGGACGAGGAGTGGTGCGAGATCATGGTCGGTACAGCGCGAAGGCGCATTCGCTTCCATGATTATCGCGATATTTACGACATCCCCGGCTTATACGAGCGACTCTTTTACGACAAGCTCAAATGTGTGTCACCACGGGTGATCCGAACCCAGCTGGCTCAGGTGTTGGCCGAGCGAGAGACCGAGCCGGCCGAGCTTCGGGTACTCGATGTCGGCGCTGGGAACGGGATCGTCGGTGAGGAGCTCCGTGAACTCGGCGCTGGAGCAGTCTTCGGCATCGACATCATCGAAGAGGCGGCCGCTGCGGCCCACCGCGACCGACCCGGAGTCTATGACCAGTACCTCGTTGCCGACCTCACCGATCTGGCGCCCGACCAGCGGGACACGCTCGTCGAGGCCGACCTCAACACGCTGACGACAGTGGCCGCGCTGGGCTTCGATGACGTGCCTCCGCAGGCTTTCGCGGCCGCCTACAACCTTATTTCCACTCCCGGCCTGGCGGCATTCACGATCAAGGAGGACTTCGTCACCGCACGCGACGCGAGCGGCTTCAGCGAGTTAATCCGTCGGATGTTCGCTGGGGAGGTCATCTGTCCCTTGGCCAGGCAGCGCTACCGGCACCGCCTGTCGGTACAGGGCGAGCCGCTGTACTACGTCGCGTTCGTCGCGGAGAAATTCGGAGACATCCCCAGCGACTGGCTCGATTGACTGCTGCCGTGAATCCATAAGCACAACCGCCACGGCAAGGCGGCCCCCGTGGCCACCCGCGGTGGCGTCGCGCGCCCTCCCTTAGGCAGCTCTCGCGCGGCGGACAGAATCACGAGTGACGTCGGGTGGATGTGGCCGCGGCAGACAGGAAGCTTCATCGCAACCTGATGCTGACCGGAACGTCCTGATCGATACGTTGAGCCGTCCCGTCCCGCCACCGCTGCGTGGGAGGTAGCGATGCGCATCATGATCGCACAGATTGACTCTGCACCCGGTGAGTTCGGGATCAATTACACGCATACGCAGCAGGTGATCACCCATGCGGTCAGCGAAGGCGCCGACCTGGTGGTGTTCCCTGAGCTGTCACTCAGTGGTTACTCGATCGGGGATCTCAAGGAGGACATCTCGATCGTTCCTGATGACGAGCGGATGGTGAAGCTGGCCAAGGAGGCCAAGGGCGCGGGCGTGCTTCTCGGGTTTGCCGAGGCTCAGGCACATGGTCTGCACATCTACAACAGCGCGGCCTACTACGAAAACGGCCTGCTGGTGCACGTGCATCGCAAGCTGTTCCTGCCCAACTATGCGATCTTTGAGGAACGTAAACATTTCCTGCCCGGCCAGTCGTCCCGTGCCTTCCCGATCATGGGTGGACGGCACCGTGCTGCGACCCTGATCTGCAACGACGCCTGGCAGCCTCAGCTGGCCTACGTAGCTGCTCAAGACGGGGCGATCATCCTTCTGGTACCCGCCTGCAGTGCGCAGAGCTTGTTCCCCGAGCGGTATGACTCACGGTCCTACTGGCGTGGCATCACCCGGTTCTACGGGCGGATGTTTCAGACGTACGTAATATTCGTCAACCGCGTCGGTGTCGAGGGGCCGCTGCGCTTTTGGGGCGGTTCACACGTCGTCGATCCCTGGGGAAAAGTGATCGCCGAAGCTGCCGAGGGTGTGGAGCACCTGCTCACCGTTGACATCGACGTGTCGCTGGTGCGCCGCCGGCGACGGGAGATCCCGCTGGTGCGGGAGGGTCGGCTGGGCCTGCTGCGCCGGGAGATCGATCGCCTCCTCGAAGAGGGGGGCGACCTCTAGATCGCCTAGATCGCCGCTGCGTCTGTCCACTCATGGGGTCGCGAAGCGGCCTAGCGTCGAGTTGGGCCGCACACCTGAGAAATGGTGCTGCCAGATCCGGTAATAGAGAATCTCCTCCTCGCTGCGCAGTGCCCAGCTGTCCGGTGGCTGCCGGCATGCCCCTCGGATATGGGCCCCAGCAGCGTCGTTCGTGGCCAGCGCTGCAAGCACCTCGCCCGCACCCGAGCCGTCGCCGAACTGTTCCTTGCCGCGCCACAGCAGCTCCTCGGGAAGCCAGTCGGTGAAGGCCTCGCGTAGCACCGCCTTTTCCGGCCGCCCACCGGTAGTCTGCTTCCACTCCGGCGGCAGGGTCAGCGCTGTGCGCACCACGTTGGTATCGAGAAACGGCTCGCGAGCCTCCAGCCCGAAGTACATGGTCGTCCGGTCGCATCGCTGCAGGTTCAGGTGATGCAGCTGTTCGAGGCTGCGCACCAGCTCGGCGTGTAGTGCAGTTGGGTCGGCGAACTCAGGGTTGTGCATGTAGCTGTATCCGCCATACAGCTCGTCTGCGCCCTCACCGGTGAGCACCACCTTGACCTTCTTGGCGGCCTCGCGTGCCAGCAGCAGGTTCGGCACCGCGCTCCGAACCAGCGCAGGGTCGTAGTGCTCGATCACCTCAACCGCGTGGTCCAGCTCGTCACCGATAGTCTCGGCGGTGGCGATGACCTCGTGATGGTCGCTACCGATGAACTCGGCGACACGCCGGGCAGCCAGCAGGTCGTTGCTCTCCGCAGTGCCGACCGCGAAGGTCGGCAAGACGCCGCCGCGCCGGCGGGCGTGTTCCGCAGCGATCGCGGCAACGATCGCTGAGTCCAACCCGCCGGACAGGAACACTCCTACGTCGACGTCGCCCATCATCCGCCGTTGTACGGACAGCACCAACGAGTCCCTGACTTCTTTCAGCGCGCCGTGATCCCACGTCGGCTGTTGTGCCCGGCGGGCAGGGCGCAGGTCTACCGGAACCGAGTTGGCATAGCGCACAATGCCGGTGGTCGGAGTCCATAGACAGCCGGGCGGAAAGGAAATCACCCCAGGGCGGTCGTCAGGGTCAAAAGCCCGCAGCTCGCTGGCGAATAACGTGCTATCCGCCCCATCAATCCAGTACAGGGGCTTGACACCCATGGGGTCTCGGGCGACCAGCCCGACCCCGCCGGTGGTCACCATTGCCAGCGCGAACATTCCGCTGAGCTCGACCACCGATGCCGGGCCGTCGCGCATCACGAGGTGCAGTGCCGTCTCGGAATCCGACCGGGTCTGCAAAGTCTTGGGAGGCAGCTTCGCGCTGAGGTCCTCGTGGTTGTAAATCTCACCGTTGGCGACGATCCATGCTGTGCTGTCGGCGTTGGCCAGTGGCTGCTTCCCGCGGCTGATATCAACGATGGACAGTCGCTGATGGCCCAACCAGGCTGAGTCCAGGGCCAATACCCCGGTATCGTCCGGTCCCCGGTGCTGCAACCGGTTGAGCATCCGCTCGCACTTGCCGGCGTCTACCTCGCCGAAGGCCGCGACGATCCCGCACATTGTGGTATCACCTACCCAGCATCTCATTGAACAAAGGAATGTCCGCGCTCTACCGCAGTCGAGGCTGCCGGCCCTGACCTTGGCTTTGTGCGGGAACGGCTGCTTGATATCGGCCAACTCCAGGCGGTACTTGGCCCACTGCCCAGCTGCACTTGGCGTCTAGCGCGACCACAATCCGTGCACCAAGCAGATGGTCAATCATCCGGTCACCGCGGTAGCGATACCTCCTCCTCGTTGCCGATGTCCATCGTAATGGTGCTCCCCTTGACACCCTCGAAGATCTGCTGCTCGCCACCTGCCATCGTGGGCCCGTTGCTAGATGGCTATATGCCGGGCATGTCCTCTCTATACCCGGTCGCCATTCTGGTCAGTTGTATCAGCCCGGACATCCTGGTGCGCGATCTTGGTGAAGGTCCGTGCACCTCCATGCTCTGTGATGCAGGAAACACCATCGCAGTGCCCTGATGAGCCATCACAAACTCAGTTTCTAATAGACAGATTGTTAGAGACGGTGACTACCGGTCACTTCTCATATAGCCACGGGCCCTAAATTCACTCGGTCGAGAAGAAGCAAGGTATGCCAACTGAGCACAGCCGCCTTCTTTCCTGTGATGGGTGCTTACGGGCTGCAGCATCAACATGCTAGAAGCCCCGCGTAGGCGCATCCTGCCGAGCGCAAGAGGGAGAATTCCGATGATAATCAGGGAAATTACGCCAGCGGCTTAAGGAGTGACAGCGACCACGATCACGACCGTCACCGCGATCACCATCGCTATCACCGGCGCGCTGGTGGGATGGACACCGACGGCAGGACCACGACTGGGATGATTAGATCAACCAGTTGACACGCAGGGGAATCCGCAGCGGCCCCTCTTTGGCCGACGACTTGAGCTACAATTAGCTCAGGCTTGCTTGACGCGCTTCGGTGAAACCGTTTTTACGAGGCAAGGGTTCAATTTCTATTGTGCCTGCCTGCGCCAGGTATTGCAGCCGCTCGTTGTGAATGCATCATCAGTGGCTCTGATAGTGACGGTGGTCGGCCCTCGGCTGATGCCGTTGGCGATAATTGCGTCGAAGTTGCCGCTGGTGTCTTTTAGGCGCGCCCAATAGCATGATCCGACGCCGGCAGCGCCTGTCGTCTTGAAAACGCCAGGCATGACCTCGGTGCCGACCAGGTAAGTGCCGTGGCTGATGGTGGTCGCCGGTGCTGAGGGTGTTGCGGTCGCTGTTGGCGTCGGGATAGGCGTGGGTCCAGACGTGGCTGTCGGGGTTGGCGTGACCAACTGGGGTATCGGCGTTCCTGATGGCGGCGCGACCGGTAAGGCTGGTATCAGTGCCACTGGCTCCGGTGTTGGCCTTCGTGGGATTGGTGGCGGCGCTACCCAAGTCGATCTCAGTGGTGCCGGCGTGGGGTCCCTAGCTGCGAGCGGACTCGGAGTGCTTGGCGCCGGAACCGGCGTTGTCCCAGGAAGACCGATGGTCGTGGCTGGTGGTCGTGGGGTCATGGCGGGACGGTCGATGGCGATGACCGCCAGGCTCGCGAGTACGCCGCCGATGATCCACAGCCAGCGACGTGGTAGTGGGTGGGACACGGGCTCGATCGGTCGCTGCGGTGCTGGGGCAATACCCGGGTAAAACGATTCGGGCCGGTACACATCGGGGCCACCAGCTGCAGGCCGGAACGGCGGTGGGCTCGCCGTTGCGATATGCGGCGGGGTACTCGGCGCCGGCTGAGCTAGCGACGCTGGAGGACGCGGAGCGGCAAGCAACGGAAGAGAAGTTGTCGGCCGCTCATCCGGGGGCGGCAGATCGGTTGAGGATGTCATTATCGGTCCTGGTCCATGCACCCTAGCTATGGGGACTCATCGGCCCCTGTGCGCAGGCGTTACTTGCAGGAGCAGGGGGTTGACAACCGGGACCGGGGACGTAGCCGCAAGCTCGAGCGGCGCTATTGGCCCCCTCACGTCGTTGGTGCCAGCCGGCCGCAGCAGGTCGCATCGTCATCTCACTGTTGTCGTTCTCTGTGACCCTGTCGCATGCTGGGCCAAGTTTCCGCCGAATTCAGCCACGTACCGTCGGCACTGCCAGCTCGGCTCTTGCTGTCGACTTTGCCCACGACCAACAGGCGGCGCTTGGTATTTCGGAATCAACGATTCTCAGATCGTGGTCGGTTTCATGGCGTGACCAATTCGTCCGATGCTGGCGCGAGGCGCGGGTAGTCTGGCGATCGTCCCAACACACTGAGCTCACGGAAGAGAACAACTGGTATGGCTGGTTTGAGCGGGTGGCACTTGTTGATTCTGCTCGTGGTGATGGTGTTGCTGTTCGGCGCCAAGCGGTTGCCAGACATGGCCCGCGCTGTAGGTCAGTCCGTGCGGATCTTCAAAGGCGAGATGAAGACCACAGCAGCCGAGAGGGACACCGCAGTTCCGCACCGGGCACCAGCGGCCTCACCTGCGATGGAACAGTCCCCGAACCGCGCCAATGGTGTCCAGATTCCGCCAGAGCAGTGATCCCACTGCCGTGAAAATTGTGCCTCCGGCACCTTCTTGAGCACTCCGGCCCATGTCCCAACGCCGCTCGGTCTGGGTTCAGCAAGATTGCGGTGCCTCATAGTGGAGTGACGCGTTGCACACGCAGTGGCTGTCCATTGTTGCAGTAGCTGATGAGCGAGGGCTCCAGGATGCCGCTTACCGTGACGAGGATGTTGCGTGGTGGGTTGGTGGTGTCGAGCAGTAGGTAATGGGTGCCGTGCTGGGTGATCAGCACGTTGCATCCGGGCAGCGGCCCAGCGTGGATGATGCCGCGTAGGGTCACGGATTGCCCAGGCGCGGACGGGGGAGCCACCGCTGTTGGCGCGACGCTGGGGGCAACGGTGGACGTCGTAGTCGATGTACCGGAGCCGTGACCGCAGCCACTGAGTATGACTAGTTCGGCGATGATCGCTGCAACGACGGTGTGGTGCCTACGGTGGATGGTTTGTCCTGTCATCTAGTGACCTGTAGACCCGTTTCGTATTTTGAGCGTACGTGGGTCGGGATTGACGCGCAGGTCCGCTCTGTTTTGGCCAAGGCGCTACCCGTTGCAGTGCGTGTAGCCGTCTTTTGCTTGACTGTTGCCTTCTCACTCATCTACAGGCGGCCGCTTCGCGGCCAATATTGCTACAGAAACGACCACGCTCAGCGCTACGACCAACGTGTGTCAATGCTCGGTCAGCCGGTAACGTTGACTGCACTGTCAGCTCACCTTTACCAGCGGCGCCATCACGCTAGGCACCGTCAACCTGACGGGTGGCCGGCGCCGCCTGACCACCTTAGCGCCTACGGTCGGGAATCAAGCCAGCTAGACCGGACGCGAAGTTCCAGCCAAGCAACATCATACTGACCCAGACCGTCACCCCACCCATGAAAGACCTCGCCCGATCCAAGATTCCTTGCCCGTGAATTCCCTATCGGCGCATTCGGTGACAGTAACGGACAGAATCAATAGGGTTGGTACCGACTTGCGGCATGACGACCCTACCAACACCTGGGCGACATCGAAGGTTCCGCCGCGCTTCTGCTCCACATGTCATTGAGCGCTTGGGTAACACTCTGCCATCACGATCCGATCACTAACACGAATGAGCGATCGTGCTCGTAGCGGTCTGGGCTCAGCACTGCATCTTTCAGCTAGCTGTGTGGTGACAAGGAGTGACAGATCGATGAATTCGGCGGTAATTCTTCGGAAGGCGACAACATGTACCGGATAATCACAATGGCAGCCACCACAGCGGCAACCATCGTGATGACCGACTACTTGGCCTTGGCTGTGGTGTTGGCGACCATGCTCGCCATGTCCATAGATAACGTCACCGGCGCACTGCTGATGATCGCACTGATCGCATACCTGGCCCCCGCGATTACCAGCGAATCGCCATGCCGAACGTAACGGTTTGCCGGCGTAGCCCGCAGTCTCACTCCTTTTCTCGCGACGCTCGGGCACTAGCCCAAGACGTGGCGAACCTACGGGTTGACATCGAGCAGTACCGCACAGAGCTCCGACAAGTCTTAGAGTGCCTCCTGATCGAATACGGACCCGCGCCAGGAAGCGCACCCACAAATTTTCGAAGGCTACATCGTCGTCATAGGTGCTAGCGCTTAGCCGACCACAAAATCATAACTGCCGTGGAAGCCAAGTGAAAATTTCCTTGAGGAGCACGCGGCAGCCCACAGAGCAGCGATAGTGTAACGCCCAACCCCGTAGCTCATCACGATTCTGATGTTGCTCCGAGCACCCAACGGTGACCAGGCAAGTATCCCGTTGATCACCTAAGAGCTTCTGATAGCGCGAGTCTTCTGCCGGGAAGATCGCAGCTGGTTCTTACAGCGAGTTACGGTTTCGTAGCTTACTGATACAGACGGCGTTGACTGTGTGCCGGAGTACCCCCGTCATGGGAGCGCCGGGTGATAGCTCCAACGGTCAAGAAACTGCTAAGTTCGAGAACCATCGCGCAACTTCAGCCAGCACGATGTAACGTCAGCGAGAGGTTGCGCGGTTAGTGAACGGTTAAGCGTACCGACACTGCCTTGGCGTACGGTGGGAAGGCCACACCATGAGCTGTCACCCTCACCAGTTGCGCGCCAGCTGCGCTGGTTTGTGGACACTATTGCTGGCCGTTTTGGTCACGGCTTCCGCTTACGGGGACAGTAGCTCGCTCGACCCGGTACAGGGATCGTCGCATACTGAGGTGATAGTCAGCAGTTTGGAGTTGCAGCCCAACTACGTTGCACCAAGCGAACTCGGTGAGAAACCGGGCTCAGCCTTCACCGTCGCTGCCGACGATAATGGTACCTTCGGGACTCGATCATCACAACTGCGCCAGGCAAGAGTCGCGCTCACTCCGGCGGATGGGCCACCCGGAACGGTTACAATCGCCGACGGTAGTGGATTTACTCCCAACCAACCAGTCACGGTTACTCAACCAGAAGGGCTGATAGTTACTGGAGGCAGCACAACCATCCGAGCCGATCAGTCCGGCTCAATTACTATGACTTTCCGCATAGCAGACCAAACGCCACCTGGCGTTATCAATGTAACATTCGCGCAAGAAGATAATACAGCCACCGCTCAGTTCAGGGTGCGGCGCGCGGCATTCGGGACCGGCGGCACATCCACCCAGCCTATCAAGGGCACTATCGACGAATTCACACAATGGCTTAACGCTTGCGTGAACGGACGGCTCAACATTCCCATGTGCACTATTGGCGGATGACATCCTGCAGTGACAGTTCAGATCCAATGCGCGCTTTCCGCGTGAACACTAATTTGTCACACGATTCTATACTAAAAGTGTGTCGATGTGGGCCGCCTGAGCTACGCATCGGCACGCGTCTGTCGTTCCATACAGACTTCTCGTGCTCCCTCCGCTAACAAGTGCCGCAGTGTCACGCAGTCAGCACACCTCCAGGGTGGTTGAGCATCAGCCACCCTGGAAAGGTACATCGAGTTGACGCGGCAGGGTCGCCGCGTCGAAGTAGACCGTTTCCTCGCCGATAAGCCACCCCGGTATCACCGAGAACCACCTTTCAGACGTGGGATGTCAGTAGCACATGATCGGTGACAGTCCGTTACAGCAGTTGATGTTGCTTCAAGTCGGCGATGTATTTGGTAATCAGTGGCGCAGACAGGTGTGGGATGTCGTGATGAGCCGCGCGCACGGCCGTCTGGAATTTTTCGGATGGGACGGCGGCGCCGTCGATGGCCTCGGCGGGATGCCGGTAGGCGTCGAGCACGGTCAGCAGAGATAAGTGCCGCTGCCTTTCCGGCAGCCCTTGCAGCGCGGTTTCAATACGCGATATCCACTGGTCGTAGTCATCGATCCGCTGAATCGGGTAGCCGGCCTCGATCAGCCAGGTAACAAACGTATCGAGTGAGATACCATCACGGTGCGGATTGACGACGTTGTACGTGTGAAACCCTTCGTGGGCTTGCCCCCGTAGCTCGGTGACCGCTTGGACGACGAAATCGACGGGCAAGCCGTCGTAGTGGGCCGGGTCCGCGTTGCGGGGGGATCGGTAAAATGAGCGTGGCGCGATCCCCGTCGTAACCAAGCTGAACAGCAACCGGGTAAACACGTCGGGCAGATTTAGCTGACCGGCGTATCGGCTGTGGGCCAGGATCATATCGCATCGGAAGATCGTGACTGGAAGATTGCAAAGATCATGCCCTTCGCGCAGCATCACCTCGCCGGCCCATTTACTGGTTGCATAACCATTGACATAGGTGTCCTCAAGCTTGCGCACTGGACTGGCGATACGCACATCGGCGTCTTCGTCGATGACATCATCGCCCACGAACGTCGCGGCTACAGTCGAGATGTAAGAGATGGGTTTCATCTTCGCAGTGATTGCCAGCCGGATCAGCTCGGCAGTGCCCACGACGTTGGCCCCGAATAGCTGGTTGTAGGGCAGCACGTGGTTGACATGGGCCGCTGAGTGGACGATCAAATCGACGCGGTGTGCCAGCCGGTTCCAGGTGGCCTCGTCTAGCCCGAGATTGGGCTCACCAATATCGCCGGCGAGCACCTCGAGGTGATCGGCAGCCAGGGTCCGGAAACGCTCGATCAGTTCGCTGTCGGTGTCAAGTGCCGTTTCGATACGTTGGCGCGCTTGTCTGGCGTCGCCGCCGCGGGCAATGCAGATGAGCGTGCCACCGCAACGGGCCAGCCGCTGCAGCCAGTCCAGGGCGAGGAACCGCCCGAGGTATCCGGTCGCCCCCGTCAGCAGCACGGTCTTGATCGCGCCGGTCGGCTGCGGCAGGGTCGGGGCGGTCTTCAAGGTCTGGGCGTCGATGAACTTATCCAGCGACAGGTCGCTGGCATAGACCTCGGTGCTGTTGGCACCGTGCACGGCAGCGAAGGTCAGCCGCTTGGCGCCCGGGTCCCGCTGTGCCTGGATGTAATCGGCGAGCCGTTGCAGGTCACTGGCTGGGTTGAGGACCACGCCCACCGGTACCTCTATCCCGAAGAGATCTACTAACAGGTTCGAAAAGCTCAGCGCCGCCAGTGAATCGCCGCCCAGATCGATAAACCGGGTGTCGGGCCGCACATCGGCCAGCGATACGCCCAGCGTCAACTCAACGGCCTTCGCCACGGTTCCGAGCACCGGCCGATCCGGACTGCTCGCACGCAATACCCGCAATTCGTTGACCCGCTCGGCGGCCATCTCGGCATACATGTGCTCAAGGCGCCGGCCGTAGCGGGCCTTGAGCTTTGGTCGCAGCAGCTTGCCTGCGCCGGACAGCAGACCATTTTCCACGGCGAACGGCTCGGTCTCGATCAAAAAATTGCGCGGGACCTCATAGCCCTTCAGCTGCGCCTCGGCCGCGATCTGCTGCAGCGACTGGCTAATCAACAACTTCACCCGCTGCGTCCCATCAGGCCCAAGCTGGACGATCACCTCATCATCCGGGACAATCACCGCCAGCAGAAACGACCGCTCACTGCTACCGTAAAGAAAGATCTGCCGGATTAGCCGGCTAGTGGCAAACACCGCCTCCAAATGCGACAGTGCCACGAACTCGCCCTGGGCGAGCTTGAGCACACTGCCGCGGCGATCGACATAGTGCAGTTGATCCGGGCGCACCTCGGCCATGATGTCACCGGTCTTATAAAAGCCGGCCTCATCGAACATCTCCGCGGTGACATCCGGGCGCTTGTAGTAGCCCGGCATCACATATTCGGTCTTGACCAGAAGCTCACCTCTGGGATGCGGCTTGTCGGTGCGGAAATAGCCGAGCTCGGGAACATCGACGAGCTTGTAGTCGATCACCACCGGGCGCAGCACCTGGTGAGCTCTCAAAACCAGGCCCACCTCCGTTGAGCCGTAAACATCAATTAGGTGCACATCCGCCAACGACTCGATGAATGCGAACAACTCCGCTGACAGCGGCGCGGTTCCGAAGATGGCGGACACCACGCGGCCGCCCAACAAACTGTTCCGCATGTCGGCCTTCACCTTGGCCTCAATAGTGTCTGGATCGGCGCCATCCGACTTGCGCCGCTCCAATTCACGCTGGTAGTGCCCATAGATCATCTCGCACACCCGCGGCACCAGGCTTAGCACGGTGGGCCGCACCAAAGTGATGTCGTCGAACAGCGTCGACAGATCACTTTTAGCTGCAAAGTAATTTGTACCACCACTGGCCAGAGTGCCTACCAGCAATTGATGGCCGGCAAAATGGCTCATCGGCAGGTAGTTCAGTGCGATCATCGGCACCTCAGACTGCATCAGCGCATCGGAAGCACTCAGCCACCCATGAGCGAGCATCCGCTCGGTATACATCGCACCTTTCGGAGTGCCGGTGCTTCCCGACGTGTAGAACAGCGACAGCAGTGGGTTATCGTCGGCGTCAGGCACGCGCAACGGTGTCGGTGACAGCGTCTTGCCGCGGTCGATCACGGCGCTCAGGGTGTCGACGATCACCGGGCTATCGGCGCCGGTCAAGCGCCCACACGCGGACTTCAACCTGTCTTGTTGATCATCATCTTCGGGCTCGTAGTCGAAAACAATTAAACGTTCGGGTGCACTGCCGGCCAGCACTGCTTCGACGACGGCGTCCAGATAGTCGATGCCGACGGCAATGATACGTGGCTTGGTCTCGGCAATGATCGCCATGTTTTGCTCGGCGGATGCGCTGGTCTGCAGCGGCACTGATACCGCGCCCATGTGGATGCACGCCAGATCGATCGTGGTGTAGTCGGTGCTGCTGAAGCCAAGGAGGCAGACAAAATCACCGGCGTTTAACGGATACTCCGGATGGTGCTGCCACTCCGATGACACCACGCCGACCCGTGCCCACAACTCACGATATGTGATGGTCTTGAGCTCCGACAGCAGGCGAACTGACCTGCGGCCGGTGGCCGGATCGGTTACCAATTCTTGAACACGCTGTCCGAGGGCCGGTCGGTCCGCGTAGCCCTCCATGACCGTCGCCACAATCTGTGGAAGCCGCATCCCCGGACGAAGCGCCGCCGAGGCAAAAATTTTCCGCGGCCGGGCAGCCCGAACTTGGGTGTCGTTCGCATACAACTCAGCCATCCGACGTGCTACCCGATCCTGCCACGCGTCGGTTGTCGCGCCCATGGCTCGGGTGTCAGGCCCTGCGCCAATCATCATCCAGTCCTCCTCAACTGTTGGCGCATCTTTCCCGGCTGGCCCGGCACCGACAACCGGATTTCCGTCCAGCCTCACACAGACAGGGCACCGCGATTCGCCGACTACACCACCGATTCGGTGCGTGGATGAGTAAGCATTAGGCGTTGACTAAGCAGATCACCAGCATGGCACTGCTCCCTCTGGGTGATAGAATCCAAATTTGCCAAGTCTGTGTATCAAATGCACCACCACGCCCTACCCGCAGCACGCCAAGCTGTACACACCCTGGCTTAGCCTGTCGGGACTGTAATCCTTCAGGATGCGGGTCGTAACCATTTCGGCGTTGAAGGCCAGGCGGTGACCGGTCTTGTTGAGGTGGCGGTAGGTGCAAAAATGTCACGCTGCAAAATCAGTGCCGACACGCCTTCGGTACGGCCCTTATCTGAGCCGGTGCGCACGATCAGGGTTCCGGTATCGACCCCTCGCTCGTCTCAGCCGGCAGAGGACGTTGGATCAATTGTATTGCTCGCGCTTCGTCTCGCTACCGTTATTAGACCAATTTCGCCCGTGAGGCTACGCCGGCCGCGAGCCGACAGGCGTGAATGGCAACGGCTGCAACCCCGTACGCAACCCTGGGGCCTGAGCCGTGGTCCGGACTGAGGACGAAGATGTGCAGCAGAGAGCCCGATCCGAGCAAGACGGGCTGGTAAAGACCGATACCGTGCCTTGGGGTTGACCTCACACACGTAAAGACGATCACATCGGGATTGATCATGGCCGAGTGCTCAGGTAGGTGCAAGATGATCGGCGTGCACAGTGGTGCATCGGCACAACGACGTGAAGGGATGCTATGGCCACCCAGACCCTGACTGAAGCGAACTTCGACGAGGTAGTCACCGGAAACGCTGTGGTTTTCGTCTGTTTCTGTGACTCCTCGTCCGACGCCTGCCGCAGGTTCGCGTCGACGTTCGAGGCGTCCTCCAACGAGCACTCCGACGTCGTCTATGGCACGGTCGATGTTGAGGCCGAGCAGGGCTTGGCGGCCGCTGCCAACATCAGCAGAAGGCCCACCATCATGGCGTACCGGAAAGGTGTGCTGGTGTACTCGCAGCCGGACGGACTGCTCCCCGAGACCTTGGATGACGTGGTAACCCAGGTAAAGGCCATTGAGCTGGACGAAGACGGCAAGGACCTCGACCAAGCGCGCAACCAGCTGGCTGAGGAATAAGCGAAACACACGGTCGGTAAGCTCTTTGTGGATCTTCCTGCGAGCGGACGCCGTGGAGAGTCCATCCGGGTTGAGGGCCGCCGGCCGGGTGCGAAGATCGGAACCAGGTCTCGGGTGCGCCTTCGACATCGGGTCGCGTTCACGTCCCCTCTTGTTCCCGCCGATGCCTTCTCGATCAAGCTGGTTTGACCCCTGCTTGTAAGTCCTCGGCGGCCCATGTGCCGCAGTGTGCATGTGGTGTCTCACCTCGAAGGATCTTCGGATCTGATGTGCGGCCGTGTCCCGTCCTGTCGGGATCGTTGTCACGCGGCTCTACATGGGGGACGCTGCCAGCAACTCCTGACCGCACCGACACCACAGCCGCCGAGAATTGTCGAGGTGATGCAACGAGTCCACAATGAACAGTCTGGGCCTCTTGTCCGACCTCTAGTGTTGTGTTCGGCTGCCAGAGGTTCAGACCAACGACATCGGGAGAAGAAATGACTCAAGCTCAGGAATCGGACCTCGTCGAGAAGAATTACACACACGGACCAGTGAATCTCGCGCTCATTGTTAATTTAGCCAATCGTCAAGCTACACTTAAGGCCAAAGTATTCGGAGAGATCACGGCTACAGCCACCGTGCAGGATGGGCGCCCAATGGACAAAATTATAAGCGACAAACTCCCTGGCGATGTAGTGACTCTCAGACTTGAAGCACATAAGGTGAGTATCACCGGGACGGTCCGCAAGCAACCGGTTGACCACGAAATCGCGTTACCTTAAGGCGCGGTTGTTCCCTCCATGTTCCCTCAGCAGTATTGCGATCAACCGAACCGCTGTCAATCAAGCATTATCCCGCCCGGGACCAGGAACAGCACATGGTCAACCCGGTCCGGCCAGGCGCACGTAGATGCTTGATGGCGGTGCTCATCGCCGCCAGTGCGCCGCGGCCGGCGCGCTCCGCCACAGCGCACCAGCCAGCTCATGCGGTGGCGGTGGCCACGGCTGAGATGCGCAGTCGTTGCTGGCAGCAGGTCAGTTCACCCAATCGGAGATTGACGAAAGATCCCGGTCGCCTCGAACTGCTAGAGGCTGGTCGGCCTGTACCCAAGACCGCTTCGACGACCAACTGCTGCGGCTGCGCAAGACAGCGAGCAGCGAGAAAACACACTGGGACACGGGTGCGGCGCACTCAGTGGGGCAGGCGAACCCCAACCTCACACAGCCCCTCACGATCTACCGAACCATCATGGTTGACCATACCGGCCGTTTCAAATTGTGACCGCGATCGTGGTCGGATCAGCCGCGATTCTCCGCCTGACGGATCGATTGTATGCGCTCGGCCACCTGTAGCACCGGTGCGATCCAGATGCGATCGTCTTGGCTTACACGGCGGCAGAATCGGTCAAGCTCCCAAACAGGCACGGTCTGGGGCCTCCGCTGGCCGATGTCGTGACCGACCATGATCACCCACTCGCCCCGGATCATTCCGGCATCCACGATGGACTTCATGGCGCCAGCATCAAGACCGTCGATCACGTACGCCTCTAGATGCGCTAAGTCGCAGCGGTCGGGCAGGTTTCCCGTCTCGCTCGCGTAGCCGCGGCCGGCCACAAACCGTTCAGCGACCAGCGGGACATAGCTTCGCCGCTGGCGGCCCCGGCCGATGAACGATTGGCCACAGGGATAGGCAAATGTCTTCGGCTGCACGTCGAGAAAATCCTGGATGACCTGGCTGGCAGCGTCGATGTCCGTGGCAATGTCGCGCATCGTCTTGTCCTCCAGCGCGTTGGCACGGGAAAACTCGAAGTTGGCGCTGCATGGGTGCGTCCTCGTGTGATTGCCGATCTCGTGACCTGACAACGCCACCACCCGCCAGCGGTCAGGCGCTGCCGCAACACTGGCGGGTAAAACATAGAAACTCGCTCGGATCCCGTACTCCTGCAGGATCCCGATTGCCTCCAGCTGGCTGGCTCGGGCGTCGTCGAACGACAGGCTCAGCGCGACCGCCGCACCCGGCGGGAAGACTCCTGACATGACTTTAGTATCTTCGCTAGCTCCGGAAGCGATGATTATTACCGTAACTGTGGCCTCACCCCAACCAAGCAACAACGCATGACCCGATAATGATTCATCCGCTCGTCAACGGATCGTGTCCGGTCATACCGCTGACCGCGTGATGCTCGCGCAAACAGGCGCGAGTTTTGTGGTGATCTCCTAAGCCGCGAGTCGATCGGCTTTGGCACCACGAGCGTGCGCCCGCCCGGACCGCCGCAAGCACTTGGTCGGCTCCGGGCTGCTTGCGATTCGTAGTGGTCAGGCCCTGTCAAGGTGGGCTCGATTCTCGGCGATATCGGACTCGGCCGGTCATTGGCGTTGGGCGATGAGCCTCAAGGAGTCGGTGCCGGACATGAGCCGGTTGTATAGATAGCCTCCGTCGCTGAGAATTTTTTCGTACACCTATGTGAGAACTCGCAGGTCAACGAAGTGCCAGGCCGCTGAGCAACGGAGGCCGCTTGCTCTATTTTATCTATATGTTCGGCGCTTGACGGGGCCGTGTTTAGACACTCTAACGCCTATGCTCGAGCGGTAGATCGGTGGCGCAACAGCAGTCGAGTGTTTAAAAGTTTGCGGTGATGCCCCACAACCAAACGAGAACTGCGCCCCGGGCGGTCCTCCTCGGACGACCGAAGTCCGCGACGCGCTTTCCTTCCCGCAGACCGCCTGGCATACCCAGGTCGAGGACAGGATGCAGGTACTGACAGTGCAGCCCGCCGCCAGGCGCGGTCTCGGGGTCGAACGCTGCGGAACGCGCGATGGGTCCCATCCCGGGTCCGAGCCCGAATACCTGCGTTACCTGCCTGGCTAGTTCGCCTTCGGTGACGAGAAGATATTAACGCGAGGAAGGACAGACCCATGCGTGCCGTGTTGGTAACGCGCCTGGACGGACCGGATGCTGCGCAGGTGGCCGAGGTTGAGGACACTCAGCCAAGCGCGGGTGAGGTGCTCATCGACGTGTACGCCGCCGGGGTCTGCTTCCCTGACTTGCTGTTGTGTCGAGGTCAGTACCAGATCAAGCCCGAGCTGCCGTTTATCCCTGGTTTAGAAGTGGCCGGCACCATCCGCAGCGCCCCGCAGCAGACTGGA
>JAFAWY010000115.1 GCA_019241525.1 Pseudonocardiales bacterium | reverse complement strand
CTGCGGGCCGCGGTGACCCGGGTGTTCGACCACCCGGTGATCGCTCGGTGTCAGCTGCACAAGCTCAGAAATGTCACTGACCGGCTACCGGATCACCTCGCCTGCACTGTCGGCAAGCGGATGCGGCAGGCCTACCGGGCCGACACCGCGCTGGAGGCTGAAGCTCAGCTTGAAGCGCTGGCCAAAGAACTCCAGCGGACCCACCCCGGCGCGGCTGCCTCGTTGCGCGAAGGCTTAGCTGAGACGCTCACCGTGCTGCGCCTGGGCGTACCGCCCACTCTGGCCCGCACTCTGCGCAGCACCAACTGCATCGAGTCGATGATCAGCATCGCTCGTAACCACAGCCGCAATGTGAAGAACTGGCAATCCGGCGACATGGCGCTGCGCTGGTGCGCCACCGGCATGGCCGAAGCCAGCAAGCAGTTCCGCCGCGTGAATGGGCACCTGCACCTCGCCGCGCTCAGGCGCGCTCTCGACGAGTATGTCGCCGCCGAAACCGGCGATGCCGTCCGTCACAATGAACCCGTGATCGCCGCCTGACGATGATCATGACCGCCACCGAAAATCAACGGCGGGCGGGACATCCTCCACGTCAGGCTCGGCATTACCGAACCGGACTTCGACAAGGTCGTGATACACCTGGTGGCGACCCTGACCGAACTCGGAGTTCCCGACGAGATCATCGCCCAGATCGGCGGTGCACTGGCTCCGCTGAAAGCAGATATCGTCGGAGTGCCCGCAGCGTAACGGCTTCTCCCGGCCGTGACCGTTACCCGGCCACGGTGACCCGCACGATGACGTCAGCCACGGCGGCTGCCTCCCGGGCACCGAAAATGAGCAGGTAGTGGTTGGTGTCGTTGATGAGCACCTCCTCCATCCCCGGCACCGTGCGCTTGGCCTGCTGGACCGAAGCCTCGGAAAGTAGCGGCCTGGGTTCGTCAGCAAGACCACGGGGCGCGCGGATCAGGATCACTGGGCGGGGAACGGCGGCCAGCGCGGCCCATGCTGCGGCAGCGTCAAGCTGGTCGCGTCCATCGGCACGCACCGCCACCTCGTTCACCCTGGAACGCAGCGCTCCGGGCGGCCCCACCAGGTCGTAATCCACATAATCGGCGACATCGGCATTCCAGCGGTGAGCGAAGGCGGGGTGGCGGCGCCAGAAGTCGCGGTATTCCTCGGGCGTCGCAAAGGTCATCCGGAGCCGGGCCAGTGCCGGGCCGAGAACGGTCTCGAGCACCACGTCGGGGTCGATGTACCCGGGCAGTCGCGGTGACAGCCCGCCGTCGATCAGCACGGCTGCCGCGCAACGGCCGGGCTGCGCGGCGGCCAGCCGGGTGAGCACGGAGGCGCCCATCGAGTGCCCGGCCAGCACGGCCCGGCCCGCTCCCCAGTGGTCCAGGAGGGCCATCATGTCGGCCACGTGGGCATCAAGGCCATAGGGTCCCGGCAACGACGCACTGGCGCCGCGGCCACGGAGATCGGGCGCCAGAAAGGTGATGTCGCGGGCCGCCAGGTGGCGAGCCACCGCTGCCAGCGCGCGGTGTGATCCGGTAATGCCATGGAGGCCCAGGACCACTGGCGCAGCGCCCGGTTCACCAGGGCCGGCGACGGCGACGGTCAAGGAACCGCCAGCGACCGGAACTGCCAGTTTGGTATGGAAGGTGGTGGGCATCTGCTGAAGCTCAGGGGGTCAGAAGGTGCTGGTTGGCACGGCGAACCAGATCAGCGAACTCGGGCATTTCCACTACTTCCCGGTTCGCAGCGTAGAGACGTTCGGCGCCGTCGCAGTTGACGAACAAGCTCGGCTCGCGCCAGGCGAACACGATCCGCGAGATCGGCGTGGCCAGGATGAGGTCAGTGCAGCTGCGCGGCCGCGACGAGCGGGCGCTGCAGGGTTCGAGCGATGTGTAGAGGGTCGCTCCGGCCAAGCGGTGGTCGTGCGGCAGAAGCTTCGCCAGCGCAGCCTCCTCAGCATGGTCATAGGGATGTGTCTCGCGGGAATAACCCGTGGCTAGCACAGCACCATCAGCCTCGACGATGACCGCGCCCACCGAGAAGGCGCTGCGCGACGGCGGGCAATAGTGCGCGAGTTCGACCGCCTCGCGCAGATACCGGCGATCCCGGTCGGTCGAGTGTTCCATCAGCGGGCACCGTCCCCGGGACAGGCCAGGTAACGGAGCAGGACAACGTCGCCCATCCGACGGGTCTCGGCCAATGTCAGCGGGTGTTGCGGGCCGTGCGGAAACGTATCGGGACCGACGAATCGAACGCCGGCACGATCGCCGACGAAAAAAGGGGCGATCACGAGATGGATTTCATCCGCTAGTCCGGCGCTGAGGAACTGAGTGTGGACAGCGCTACCTCCTTCTACCATCAGGCGTTCCACGTTGCGGGTGGCTAGATCATCCAGCACGGCCGCCAGATCGATCGGGTCCCCCGCTGCGACAACAGTGGCCCTATCGCCGAGTGCGTTACGCACACCCGGCGCCACAAGGTCGCGCGTGTAGACGAGTTTCTCGCTGTCCCCGCAGGTGAAAAAGCGGGCCGTGACGTCAAGATCGCCGCGACCGGTCAGCGTGACCTTCATCGGATGCGCAGGCCGGCCACGCCCGATCCGCTGCTGTTGGCGCGCGGCAGAGCGGATGAGCAGCTGAGGGTTGTCCCGGCGAATCGTGCCTGCCCCTACCAAGATGGCATCGACACTAGCTCGGACCTCGTCGACCCGATCGAAATCCGCCTCATTGGACAGCATCAGCCGGGTATCGGTGGAGTCGTCGAGATACCCGTCGATGGACATCGCCACCGAGAGCAAGACGTACGGGCGCCGCATCACAACTTTCGATTATCCGGCGAAGAGATTGTCCGCAGCGGCTAGCGTGCTGGCGGGTTGGTCGGGCTGGACTCGGTGGACTTCCTTGTCAGGCGCGCCGATCATGAGGCTGAGCCGGAGCTGCATCGTCAGTAGTAACGGGTGGGTTCGATCGGCCGTATCAGCGCAGGAGAACATCCTTAGGCAATCCGGGTGGACTTCGCACCGGCGGGTATCTCCCCGGCGTCGAGCCGCCGGGGTCAGCGGGGTGCTCCCTACCAGAAGAGGCCGGTCTGTCTACTCGTACATACTGACTCTGACGTCGTGATATAGGCGTCGAACCGACCCAACAAGATCATCCCGTCGATCCCGTTAACTGCCGCCAAGATCACAGCGGACCAGCGCGGCACCAGAGTGATGGGGGTTTAAATCCACGCGCGCCGTCGAGTAAACAGTGCACTGCGGCGTGACGGTAGGTCGGCCGGATCGTTAGACGTGGCGAGTGCGCTCTCGAAGTGTCAGGGGAGCGACAAGGAGGCAGCTAAGTGGATCGTCGGGTGCGGCGTGCGGTGCTGGATCGCTTGGCAGCGGTTGAGGACATGGCCGCGCGGGCGGGCGCAACGCTGTCTGCGCCGTTGGCACGCAGGCATATCCAGACCATCACCGACGGATGGCGGGAACTGCTCGTCCAACATCAGCCCGATCCCACTGGCCGCTGCCCCGTCTGCTCGGGATGGTTGCGCCGCCGCCGTTGGCCTTGCGACGTGTGGGTAACTGCGCACCAGCACCTCATCGGTGACGGGCCGGAACCAATCGAACGGATCACCAGAAATTCCAATCCGTTCTGCCGCCCACGCCAAGTACTGGTGGTCCCACGCCAGCTTGACGCTCCCCCTGCCACCTCACAGCCCAGCCAGGGCGAAAAGGCATCGCTGCGCCGTTCCTGACTATTCCGTGGGCGCCGAATGTCAGTCGGCGAAATTGTCGGTCAACTACGTGATACGTCGCTGCCTCGAAGATCTAGGCGTAGCCAGGTTCGGCTCCCGGCGTGGCAAAGGTCACGCATGGCTAGGTCGCCGGATCACCGCTGTTCGAGGCGGGTATCACGAGCATCTGGCTGACCGGACCCGTTGTCCAGCGTTGACCAGGTAGCCGTTCGCCGACGCGCCACACGTCTCCATGCATCTCGTCGGCGGGAACGGGTACTAGCCTGGATGGCAGCCTCAGTCACCCTGAGCAGACCTGCACTCCAACGGATAGAGGCGACGTCCAGCAGTGTCCCGCAGCGACCCTCCCGTGCAGTTTGGCCCCAACGAGTGGCTCGTCGAGGAGATGTACGAGCAGTTCTTGGCCGACCCGTCGGCGGTGGACTCCTCGTGGCATGACTTCTTCGCCGACTACCGGCCGCCTGGCGGCCGTGGAGGCCATGGCGAAAACGGCACCACATCGCGCACCATCAAGCCGCGGCCGGCCGCACCGGTCCCCGCGCAGCGCGAGCTCGAGCACGACGCCACCACGCCATTGCGTGGAGCGGCGGCCCGCGTGGTGGCGAATATGGAGAGCTCCCTGGAGCTTCCCACGGCCACCAGCGTGCGCGCAGTGCCGGCGAAGCTGCTCGTCGACAACCGCATCGTGATCAACAATCATCTCCGGCGGACCCGGGGCGGGAAGGTCAGCTTCACGCACCTGATCGGGTACGCGGTGGTGCGGGCGTTGGCCGACTACCCGCTGCTCAACCGGCACTACACGACCGATGAGCACAGCAAACCCGCGGTTGTGTCACCCGAACACGTCAACCTGGGCCTGGCCATCGACCTCAAGACCGCCAAGGGCCGCAGCCTCGTCGTCGCCTCGATCAAGGCGTGCGAGGTGATGACTTTCGCCCAGTTCTGGCAGGCCTACGAGGACGTCATCCGCAAGGCCCGGGACGGCAAGCTCAGCGCCGAGGATCTGGCAGCCACCACGATCTCCCTGACCAATCCCGGCACCATCGGTACCAACCATTCGGTGCCCCGATTGATGTCCGGGCAGGGCGCGATCATCGGTGTCGGTGCGATGGAATACCCTGCGGCCTTCCAGGGCGCCAGCGACCAGGCGCTCGCGGACATGGCGATCAGCAAGATCATCACCTTGACGTCCACCTACGACCACCGCATCATCCAGGGCGCCGAATCCGGTGAGTTCCTGCGCCGGGTGCATGAACTGCTGCTTGGCGAGGACGGGTTCTACGACGACATCTTCGCCTCACTGCGCATCCCCTACGAGCCAGTGCGCTGGGTCAAGGACATTCCCGAGGGCGCCGTCGACAAGACCGCCCGGGTGCTGGAACTGATCGACGCGTTCCGCACCCGCGGGCATCTGATGGCCGACACCGATCCGCTGAACTACCGGCAACGCAAACACCCCGACCTCGACGTGCTCAGCCACGGCCTCACGCTGTGGGACCTGGACCGAGAATTCGCCGTCGGAGGATTCGCCGGGCGCTCCTACATGCACTTGCGCGACGTCCTGGGCGTGCTGCGCGACGCCTACTGCCGCAACATCGGTGTGGAGTACATGCACATCTCCGCCCCGGACGAGCGGCGATGGCTCCAGGAACGCGTGGAACGGGTGCACGACAAACCCAGCCGTGCCGAGCAGAAGTACATCCTGTCCAAGCTCAATGCTGCGGAATCGTTCGAGACCTTCCTGCAAACCAAGTACGTCGGCCAGAAGCGGTTCTCGCTGGAGGGCGCCGAAACGGTGATCCCGCTACTGGACGCGGTGCTGGACAAAGCCGCCGAGTACGGACTGGACGAGGTGGTACTCGGCATGCCGCACCGCGGCCGGCTCAACGTGCTGGCCAACCTGGTGGGTAAGCCGTATTCCCAGATCTTCCGTGAGTTCGAGGGCAACCAAGACCCGGGCCAGGCGCACGGGTCCGGCGACGTCAAATACCACCTGGGTGCCGAGGGCAAGTACTACCGGATGTTCGGAGAAGGCGAGACCAAGGTGTCGCTGATCTCCAACCCGTCACACCTGGAGGCAGTGGACCCGGTACTGGAAGGCATCACCCGAGCCAAGCAGGACCTCCTCAATAAGGGACCCGAGGGCTTCACTGTGCTGCCGGTCGCGCTCCACGGCGATGCCGCCTTCGCCGGGCAGGGCGTGGTGGCCGAGACGCTCAACCTGTCGCTACTGCGTGGGTACCGTACCGGCGGCACCGTGCACGTTATCGTGAACAACCAGGTCGGGTTCACCACGGCGCCGCAGCACGCGCGGTCCAGTGAATACCCCACTGATGTGGCGAAAACGATCGGCGCACCGGTATTCCACGTCAATGGCGACGATCCGGAATCATGTGTCTGGGTGGCCAAGCTCGCCGTGGACTACCGGGAAGCCTTCCGCAAAGATGTCGTCATCGACATGATCTGTTACCGCCGCCGGGGCCACAACGAAGGCGACGACCCATCGATGACGCAACCGAAGATGTATGACATTATCGACAGCAAGCGATCGGTTCGCAAAGGTTACACGGCGGCTCTTATTGGGCGCGGAGATATTTCCGTGGAGGAGGCCGAACGCGCTCTGAAAGATTACGCTCAGCAGCTTGAGCATGTCTTCAATGAGGTGCGCGAACTTGAGCGCGGCGCCGTGGCACCCAGCGAGTCTGTGGAAGCCGAGCAGCTCGTGCCGACTGGGCTGGATACCGGCGTTGACATCAGCGTCATCGAACGGATCGCCGATGCTCACGTCAATCTCCCAGAAGGGTTCACATCTCATCCCCGGGTCAGACCGGTGCTGGAAAAGCGCGCGAAGATGGCACGCGAAGGCGGCATCGACTGGGCATTCGCAGAGCTGCTGGCATTCGGGTCGGTTTGCCTGGACGGCCGCATGGTGCGGTTATCCGGCCAGGACAGCCGGCGCGGCACCTTTGTGCAACGCCACTCGGTGCTCATCGATCGCAAAACCGGTGCCGAATACACCCCGCTGATGCACCTCTCGCCGGACCAGGCGAAGTTCTTGGCCTACGATTCGGCATTGTCAGAATTCGCGGCACTTGGCTTTGAGTACGGTTATTCCGTGGCGAACCCCGATGCCTTGGTACTGTGGGAGGCACAGTTCGGCGACTTTGCCAATGGCGCGCAGCCGGTGATCGATGAGTTCATTTCCTCCGGTGAAGCAAAATGGGGGCAACGTTCCGACGTCGTCTTGTTGTTGCCGCACGGTCACGAAGGCCAGGGTCCCGACCACACTTCCGGCCGCATCGAGCGTTTCCTGCAACTATGCGCGGAAGGTTCCATGACTGTGGCGCAACCGTCCACGCCGGCGAACTACTTCCACCTGCTGCGCCGGCACGCCCTGGACGGGGTGCACCGGCCGCTGGTGGTGTTCACGCCCAAGTCGATGCTGCGGCAGAAGGCGGCAGTCAGCCCGTTGGAGGATTTCACCTCAGGACGCTTTGCCTCAGTGCTCGACGACCCGACGATCAGTGATCCCTCGGCGGTTCGCCGGGTACTGCTGTGCAGCGGCAAGATCAGCTACGAGTTGCACGCCGGCCGCCAGCAGCGGGGTATCCACGACATCGCGATCGTGCGAATCGAGCAGCTGTATCCGCTGCCCCAACGGCGGCTGGCCGCGGCGCTGGATCGTTACCTCGGCGCCACCGACGTGTACTGGGTGCAGGAGGAACCCGCCAACCAGGGCGCGTGGCCGTTCTACGGGCTGACCCTGCCTGAGCTGATGCCCGAGCGGCTGAGCAGGTTGCGGCGAATTTCCCGGCGCGCTATGGCAGCACCGTCCGCGGGGTCAGCCAAAGTGCACGAGGTCGAGCAACGCGAACTCATCGCCGCCGCCCTCGACGCCTAGCGGTCGCCACGCCACCCCTACCTCATCTTCCGGCGTGTCGCGCTCTCCTGCCGCGCGTGTCGTGCTCTCCTGCGCGGTGTGTCGAGCGCTAGCGCGCGGGTGCCGTACGGTCCGCTAGCCGGTACCAGCGCAGGCCCCTCGGACAGGGAGGAGTCGAGGTGTACTTCACCGATCGCGGCATCGAGGAACTAGAAGACCGGCGCGCCAACGAGCAGATCAGCGTCGAATGGCTGGCGGCTCGGATGCGCACGTTCGTCGACCAGCACCCGGAATTCGAAGACGCGGTCGACGCACTGGCCACCTTTCTGGCCCGCGACGATGCCGACGCCGAGGATTTCGCGCTCTGATCGGTAGTCGCCCTGCCACATCGACGCCGAAGTGACCCGGGGATCAGGCAGACGCGCCTTCGGCCGTACCGCTGCGCGCGACACGCACGGCACGAGAGCGCGACGCGCCCGGCACGAGCGCGCGACACGCACGGCGGGAGAGCGCGACTCGCCGCAGAGGAGGGAGCGGAGGTCACCACGCGTAGGCTTCGGGGGCGGGCTTGGCGCCATGGGGTCCTGGTGGGGGGAACAGCTCGTCGAGCCGGGCGAGCAGCTCAGCATCAAGGGTGATCGCGAGCGCCCGCAGCGAGCTGTCCAGCTGCGCGGTGGTTCGCGGACCCACGATCGGCGCGGTCACGCCATCTTGATGCAACAGCCAGGCCAGCCCCACGTTCGCCGGGTCCTCACCGATATCAGCGCAGAGCTTCTCGTAGGCGTCGATGCGCTCCCGGTTCGTCTCCAGCCTGCCCGCGGAGAAGTCCGAGGTGCTTCGCGAACCGCTGCCCTCCCGTTGCTTGCGCAATACCCCACCAAGCAGGCCGCCCTGCAGCGGCGACCACGGGATCACGCCGATGCCGTAATGCCGTGTGGCGGGCAGTACCTCCAGCTCGATCCACCGGTTGAGCAGGTTGTAAATGGACTGCTCGCTGACCAGGCCGAAGACCTGCTGCCGGCGGGCCGCTTCCTGGGCAGCAGCCAGGTGCCAGCCAGCAAAATTCGACGAGCCAACGTAAATGATCTTTCCCTGCTGCCGGAGCACCGACATGGCTTCCCAGATTTCCTCCCACGGCGTGGCGCGGTCCACGTGGTGCATCTGGTAGAGGTCGATGTAGTCGGTCTGCAGCCGGCGTAGCGACCCGTCGCAAGCTCGCCGGATGTTCAGGGCGGATAGCTTGTTGTCGTTGGGCCAGTCTCCCATGGAACCGTAGAGCTTGGTCGCCAGGACGGTGCGCTCGCGTCGCCCGCCGCCGGTGGCGAACCACCGGCCGATGATCTGCTCGGTGACCCCCTTGCCCTTCTGCCAGCCGTAGACATTGGCGGTATCGAAGAAGTTGATACCGTGCTCGTGGGCGCGATCCATGATCGCATGGCTGTCGGCTTCCGCGGTCTCTGGACCGAAGTTCATCGTGCCCAGGCATAGGCGGGACACCATCAGGCCGCTGCGGCCTAGCTGCGTGCAATCCATACCTGCCAGCCTCGCAAAGGTACCGAGGTTGGGCCACTGCAACCCCCACGCCGGTGGGCCGGCGATCAAGGCTTCGCTGCGGAAACCGTCTTGACCTAAACCTGGGTGCAGCATGCAGGCTAGAGACCGTGAGCGCTGCAGCGCACGTCGAGCCAGCCCCGGTCCGCTCGGATCTGTTTGGTCCCAGCCGCCGTGCGACCACGATCGGTCTGCTGCTGCTGGTAAGCATGGTGGCGTTCGAGGCAATGGGAGTGGGTACTGCCATGCCCGCTCTGGTGGCCGACATCGGCGCCGTGTCGTGGTATGCTTGGCCGTTCGTGGCATTCATGGCGGCCGCCGTGTTCGGCACCGTGCTTGGTGGGCAATGGTGCGACGTCGTTGGACCCCGCGTCCCTCTGGTGGCGTCCCCGGTGCTGTTCGGCGCGGGCTTGCTGGTGGCCGGCACGTCGACCGGCATGGCACAGCTGCTGGTGGGGCGGGTACTGCAGGGTTGGGGTGCTGGCGCTGTGACCGTCGCAGCCTACGTGCTGATCGCGGCGGTTTACCCAGAACGCAGCCGCCCCGCCGTCTTCGGGCTGATGTCGTCAGGGTGGGTACTGCCGTCGTTGATCGGGCCGCCGGTGGCCGGGGTGGTCACCGAGAAGCTGTCATGGCACTGGGTTTTCCTCGGGCTGATACCGGTGGTGGTGCTTGCGGTCGGGCTGGTGGTGCCCGCCGTGTCTCGGCTCGACCGGCCCGCGGCCGTAGCCGGCGTCAGCGCCAGCCCGCGCCGGCGCGGGCTGGTACTTGCCGCCCTGGGTGCTGCCGTGGCGGTTTCCGCATTGAGCTGGGCCTCCCAGCGCTGGACCGTCTCCGCCGCCGCAGTCGCCGGGGCGGCGGTGCTGCTGCTGGTGCCGTCCATGCGGCAGCTACTACCGGTTGGAGTGTTCCGAAGCCGTCGCGGGTTGCCGACCGTAGTCGCCGCCCGGGGACTGCTGGCTGGAGTGTTCTTTAGCGCCAACGCGTACCTGCCGCTGATGTTGACCAGCACCCACCACTGGACCCTGACCACCGCGGGGCTCCCCCTGGTGATTGGCTCGCTGGGCTGGTCAGCGGCTTCGGCATGGCAGGGGCGTCACCCGGATCTTCCCCGGCAGCAGCTGCTGCGACTGGGATTCAGCCTGCTCACGGCCGGTACTGCTGGGCTGCTGCTGGTAGCACCGACCTGGGGGCTGTCCTGGTTGGCCCTTCCGTTATGGGGCATCGCCGGCATTGGCATGGGGTTGGGCTTCTCGTCGGTGGCTTTCCTGGTCTTGCAGCAATCCAGCCCCAGCAACGTGGGATTTCATTCGTCAGCTGCCCAGATGTCTGACCAGCTCGCCACATCGGTCTTGATCGGCGCGGGCGGGGCGTTGCTGGCGTTGCTCGGCGCCCCGGCGGTTGCGTTGCCGGGGCTGCTGGCGCTGCTGGCTGGCTTGGGCTTGCTCGGGGCGGCGCTCGCCGGCCGGGCAGCCCACCCCGATCCCAGTATGTCTACCCATCGGGATCGGGAAAGCGAGGATCAGGACAGGAGGGGACCACGGTGGAGCAAGGCGCGCAGGTCGGGCGCGGGAAGCGCGCGGGAGAACAGCCAGCCCTGGTAGGCGTCCACCCCGAGATCCCGCAACACCTGGAACTGAGCAGCCGTCTCGACCCCCTCGGCGACGCAGACCAGACCCATCGCGTGAGCCATCTCGACCACCGCGCGGACCACCGCAAGGTCTGACCGGTCATCGCCTACTCCGGAGACGAATTGGCGGTCCATCTTGACGATCTGAGCGGGCAGCTCCTTGAGCCGGGCTAGCGAGGAGTAACCGGTGCCGAAGTCGTCTACGGCGAACCGAGCACCGCGTTCGACCAACTCGGTCATCGCCTCCCGGGTCGCGCTGGGCAGGTCGACCAGCGCGGTCTCCAGCAGCTCCACCACCAGGCGCTCCCACGGAAGCCCGCTATCGGCGACCGCGTTGGCGACCATCGCGGCGAATCCGGATTCACCAGGATCAGAAAGGTTGACCGCGACGGACACCGGCCGCCCATCCCACGACAGCCAGTCGCGGGCCTCGCGCAGGGCAGTGCGCAACACCCACCGGTTCAGTTCGCCCATCAGGCCACCTTGCTCGGCCACCGGGAGGAACACATCCGGGCTGAGCATGCCGCGTTCTGGGTGCGGCCAGCGGATCAGCGCCTCGGCCGACCGGATCACTCCGTTCCGATCGACCACCGGTTGGTAGTTCAACTGCAGTTCGTCGCGGGCCAACGCCTCGCGGAGCTCGCACTCCAGCTCTACCTGCCGATCAGCTGACGCCATCAGGGCCGCATTGGCCATGGCGAAGTGTCCGGTGCCGGTTCGCTTGGCCTCGTACATGGCGGCGTCGGCGAAGCGCATGAGGTCTTGAGCTCCGCTGGTGGAATCGTCCGGCACAGCCACACCGATGGCCGCCGACAGCCGGATCACCTGCCCCCGCAGCGGGATCGCGGTACGTAACAGTCCAGAGACCCGGGCAACAAGGGCACCGATGCCGCCCTGAGCGGCGACGTTGGCACAGATCACCACGAAGACGTCACCGGAGAGCCGGCCAGCGGTGCAGCCTTCAGGCAGCCCGTCTTGCAGCCGCCGCGCCACTGCGACGAGCAGCTCATCGCCGGCATCATGGCCAAGCGCGTCGTTAACCCGCTTGAAGTTGTTGATGCCGCAGAACAGCACCGCGACATCGGGTGTCCCGCAGGCAAGCAGTTCGGTCAACGTGTCCTTGATCGCGGACCGGTGGGGCAGCCCGGTGAGTTCGTCATGGGTAGCCCGGTAAGTGAGCGCCTCGGCTATCCGGCGCCGTTCGGTGATGTCGGTGAAGACCACCAGCAGGAAACGTTGACCGTCGTCCTGTACCGATGCCGAGACGTGCAACTCGCAGTACACCGGGTCACCATCAGCCCGCAGCAGCATTCGCTGGGGCACCGTGTAGCTCTCGGAGCCACCTCCGTGATGGATGCGCAAAGACCGCAGCTGGGTGGCGCGCTCATCGGGGTGAGTCAGCGCCTCAGAACTCATCCCCCGCAACGTCTCCAAGTCATAGCCCAGCAGCTTGCACAACGCTTCATTCGCGTCGACCAGCCGATCGTTGTCGTCGAAGATCCCAATGCCGACCGGAGTGATTGCCACCAGGTCCGCGAAACGCTGGCTGGATCGCATCATCCGGGCTTCCGCGGCTCGCTGCTCGGTCACGTCCTGCACCGTGCCGACCAGGCGGGAGCCGCCGGAAGCATCGGCGATGGCTGCGGCGTGGCAGCGCACCGTGCGCACCGTGCCGTCAGGTGGCAGTATCCGGTGCTCGAAAGTCAGTGGTGCGTGGTCGGCAACCAGTTGATGCCACAACCCGTCCACCCACTCTCGGTCATCGGGATGGACGAGGCAGAGGAACCCCTGATAGGTGGTCGGGGCTGCGGGGACGTGGTAAAGCTCTCGCAACATGTCTGACCAGACGAGCCGGTCACGCTCGGGATCCCACTCCCAGGTGCCGATACGGGCGACTCGCTGCGCCTGGGCCAACCGGTGTTGCTCGGCACGCAGTGCCCGCTCCAGCGCGCGCTGCTGGGTGATGTCCTGCACCGTGCCTACCAGGCGCAGGGGTTCCCCCCAGTCCGAACGCTCGATCTGCACCCGGCACAGATAGTGCAACTCGCCGTGCTCGGGTAGCCCGCGAAACTCCTCCTCCAGGGTGTCGGCGTCGAGGTCGGCGACCATCTCATGGATCCGCTGAAACAGCCGGGGAAGGTCGTCAGGGTGGATATACCGGAACGGGTCAACATCCTGGCAACGACCGCCGAACAGCTCGGCCAGGGCAGAGCTGTAGCTGATCTTGTTGCTGGGCCAGTCCCAGACGAAGCTGCCCATGCGAGCGATCCGCTGTGCCTGCAGCAGCCCGGCGTGTTCCTGCGCGAACTCGCTGGCATTCGGTGCCGGGCCGGCAGCACGCAGATCGGAAACGTCGATCAAAAACACCATGAGCAGGTCCGCGCCCGGGATCTGCCAGCTCGCGATGCGCACCGGGAGCACCTGACCATCCGGCCTGATCAGGCCAGCGTCAGTGTCAGCACAGGAATCTGCCACATCCCGGCTCGCCGGTGCATCAACCAACAAGCTGTGCAGCGGCTGGCCGACCAGTGACTCGGGGAGCCACCGCCCGGCGAGCTGCACTGCCGCCTGGTTGGCCTGGACGATGACGCCGTCCTTGCACACCAACACGGCCGATTCGGGCAACGGGACCTGTGGCGTGACCGGCGCTGAGCCGATGGCACCCGGCTCTGCCCAGCCACGCGAGCTGGACCGGCCCGGCCGAATTACCGCACGCGGGCGGCCAGGGACAGCCCAAGCCCCTTGTCGGGGGTCAAGCGATACGGGCACGAAATCAACCCGTTCAGCCCGCTCGGCCACGGCACCACCCTCTCGCCGCGATGTGCTTGGACTCTCGCAACGGCGTGTCACAACCCTGTCGAGTGCACCAACGCGCGAACCGGCGATTAGTTATGCGGTGACCGCAACTGGCTGTCACAGGTGGTGGGGGGCGCGCGCCGAAGTGGATCTAGAACATCACTAAATCAGGGGGCTAAAGTCGCATTATGCTGTCAGGTCGGTAGCGAGGGGTACCCGTGCAGTTCCATGAGCTCGCCGTGCCAGGAGTGATCGAGTTCACTCCTGACGTCTTCACCGACCCCCGCGGTCAGTTCGTGGCGCCGTTCCAACAATCGTCGTTTGCCAAGGCCACCGGCCACCGCTTGCAACTGGGGCAGTGCAACCAGAGCGTGTCGCGCCGGGGCGTGATCCGCGGGGTGCATTTCGCCGACGTGCCGCCAGGGCAGGCCAAATACGTGCACTGTGTCCGGGGCGCGCTGCTGGACGTCGCCATCGACGTTCGGGTGGGCTCGCCCACCTTCGGCCGCTGGTGCTCGGCGCTGCTCGACACCCAGACCGCGCGCGCGGTGTACGTCGCTGAAGGGATCGGGCATGCGTTTGCCGCGCTGACCGATGACACCGTGATGGCCTACCTGTGTTCCACCGGGTACGACCCCACAGCAGAACACGGCGTGCACCCGCTGGATCCTGCACTGCACCTACCCTGGCCACCCGACATCACCCCGGTGCTGTCCGACAAGGACCGAACCGCCCCCACGCTTGCCGAAGCCGCCGCAGCGGGCATCCTCCCCCACTGGTCGACCTGCCAAGCGCGCTACGCCGAGCTCCGCGCCGCCCATTGACCGCATTGCGTGGGCTGAGCGGCGGCTATTCGGGCTCACCGACCGCGCCGCGCCCGCTGAATCCGGGGGGCGGGCCACAAGCGGGCGAGGACAACCGCGGTAGGGATTGCGGTGCCGAGGTGGCGGGAGTCAGTGGAGGCGTCAAGATTGTCACCTTCCACCCACCATCCGCTGCCGTGCCGACCTACCGCGCGCTTGATCGACAGCTGACCGGGGCGCTGTGGCCAGCAGACCACCACCACAGATCCGGGGCGGGGACGGGTCCGCATATTGATCAGCACCACGTCGCCGTCGGCCAAAGTCGGGGACATCGACGGTCCGCGCACCACGGCACGGCGCCACGGCCACTCAAGAAGGTGGTGATACGCCACCAATGATCACCCTCCGGATGCTCGACAGGCCGGGAACCAGTAGGGTCGGCGTGACGACACAGCACACTTGTGAGGGAGGAACGATGCGACTGTTGTCGCGCATCCTGCACCCCCGCCTGGAGGTCACCGCGCACTGCGACCTCCCGTGCGGCGTCTACGACCCCGCGCAGGCGCGGATTGAGGCCGAGTCGGTCAAAGCGATTCAGGAGAAATTCCAGTCCAACGAGGATCCAGTCTTCCGCTCGCGGGCAATCGAGATCAAGGAACAGCGCAGCGACCTGGTAAAGCACCACCTCTGGGTGCTCTGGACCGACTACTTCAAACCGCATCACTTCGAGAAGTACCCGCAGCTGCATGAGCTGTTCAACAAGGCCACCAAGGCTGCGGGCGCTGAAGGCACCAAGGGTTCGTATGACCCCGCGACAGGGCAGCAGTTACTGGATTACATTGCGGAGATCGACAAGATCTTCTGGGAGACTAAACAAGCATCCTGATCACGGCCGTGAGATCGGCGCTGACCAGCGCACATTGCTTGTCGTTGGTCAGCGTTGTATCTCGTTGTCGAGGGTTGTTGCGTCCGCTGAGACGGCCCACAGACGGCCCGATCTAGATCTTGAACGCGGAATCGGTGCGTGCGCCGGGTGGCTTTTGCCCCAGGGCTGGCATGGCCAGCACACTCGGCCCTGCTTCTGGCGGACGGGCCCCTGGCATGCGGCTGATTGCGCTTGGAGGTAAATGTGACCGAAGCGCGGGACCACGAACAGCACGAAAAGCCAGAGATTGCTGCCGACGGCGCCGAAGACGAGCGCATCAACGATCCACTCACGCAAACTGACGTAGAAGCCCCGCGAGTACCCTTCGGGTCCCAGTCGTCCGCTAAGTAGCCACCGCCGCGAGTTCCTGTCGATTCCCAGAGCCTGCTGACCACTTGAGCTATCCGCGAGAAGTGCGGAGTGCCGCGGTGCGAAGGTCAAGCCCATAACCGACTGTGAGCGGGCGAGTCTCTGTGCATGGTCGGTGAGAGTCTGATCGTTAATTCCTGTGGTTTCCCGTGAGTCCTTTGCAACGGGAATACGAGGGCGTGAACTAAGATCATTGGATGCGTGCAG
>JAFAWY010000110.1 GCA_019241525.1 Pseudonocardiales bacterium | reverse complement strand
GGTCTTGACCGCGTGCGGCACCGCCGAGTCACCCACGTAGGCCGCCGGGTTGCTGCCGGTTAACGAGCGAACCATCGCGACCATCCCGCCGTGGTACTGGAAATAGTCATCGGAATCGGCGATGTCGTGCTCGCGAGTGTCGACGTTCTTGGCCGCTACCGTGACACGCCGGAAGGCGTGCTCCATGTCCATGCGAGCGGCGGCTCCGTCGAGGCCCCGCCCGTAGGCGTAACCGCCCCAGGTGGCGTAGACCTCGGCGAGGTCGGCATCGGTGCGCCACTCACGGCTGTCGATCAGCGGGAGCAGCCCAGCCCCGTAGGCGCCCGGTTTGGACCCGAAAATCCGGGTGCGGGCACGCCGGTCGTCGCCGTGTGCCGCGATGTCGGCGCGGTAATGGGCAGCGACGAAATTCTGCTCAGATGGCTCGTCAAGCCTGGCAATCGCGGCAATTGCATCGTCGACCAGCGCCACCGCATGCGGGAAGGCGTCCCGGAAGAAACCGGAGATTCGCACCACCACATCGATGCGTGGCCGGCCGAGCTCGGGCAACCCGACCACCTCGATGCCGGTGACCCGGCGCGACGCGTCGTCCCACACCGGACGGACCCCGAGCAGGGCCAGCACCTCGCCGATGTCGTCACCGTGAGTGCGCATCGCCGACGTGCCCCAGATGGTCAGCCCCACCGAGTCGGGCCAGGCGCCGGTGTCAGCGCGGTGTCGGTCCAGTAACGAGTCCGCCAGCGCGGCGCCGACGTCGAAGGCGTTGCGGGTGGGGATCGATTTGGGATCCACCGAGTAGAAATTGCGCCCGGTCGGCAGCACCGAGATCAGCCCGCGGGTCGGCGAACCAGACGGCCCCGGCTCGACGAACCGGCCATCCAGGGCACGCAGGACGTTGGTGATTTCCGCAGGGGTACCGGCCAGCCGGGGCACGAGCTCGGTGCAGCCGAAGCGCAGCACCGACACCACCGCGGCATCTGGCCCGCCGAGGACGTCAGCGACCACGGCGGGCACCTTCCGCGCATCCCAGCCGGTCGCCTGGGCCCCCTGCACGAGCGCGCGGGCCAGGGATTCCAGGCGATCGACATCAGCGAGCGCACCCTGCTCGTCTAGCCCGAGGTAGCCGGCGATGGCCGCGCGCAGGCCGGGTAGCGGCGTGCCAGAACCGAACACCTGGCGCGCGCGCAACACCGCAAGCACGTCGTTGACCAGCTCGTCGCCCTCGGGCGCGCGTCCCAGCACGTGCAATCCGTCGCGAATCTGCACATCTTTGATCTCGCACAGGTAGCCGTCCAGATGCAGCACGAACTCGTCGAAGTCGCTTTCTGCCGGCGCTACAGCGTCGAGACGGCCTAGATCGTGGTGCAGCTGGGCGCTCTGGATCAGCGTCCAGATCTGACCGCGCAGCGTGGGCAGCTTGTCCGGGTCCAGCGCCGCCACGGTGGCGTACTCGTCGAGCAACTGCTCCAGGCGGGCCAGGTCACCGTAGCTGTCGGCGCGCGCCATCGGCGGGATCAAGTGATCCACAATGGTGGCGTGCGCCCGGCGCTTGGCCTGGGTGCCCTCACCGGGGTCGTTGACGATGAACGGGTAAACCAGCGGCAGGTCGCCCAGCACCGCATCCGGAGCATCGTGCGCATCAAGGCCCAGCCCGTTGCCGGGTAGCCACTCCAGGTTGCCGTGCTTGCCCAGGTGGACCAGCGCGTGCGCGTGAAACGACCGCGCCAACCACCAGTAGGCAGCCAGGTACTGATGCGACGGCGGCAAGTCGGGATCGTGATAGATCGCCACCGGGTTCTCGCCGAACCCGCGCGGAGGCTGGATCAGCAGCACGACGTTGCCGAACCGCAGGGAACCGGCATAAATCGTCCCGTCTGAGACGTAGAGCTGCCCAGGCGGCCGGCCCCACGCGTGCACGACCGACTCCTGCAACGAAGCAGGGAACTCGGCGAACCATTCGGCATACTTCGCAGCAGGCACTTGGATGGCGGCGGTCGACATCTGCTCCTCGGTGAGCCATTCGACGTCGTGCCCGCCGGCCGCAATCAGCCGGTGGATCAAGGCATCGCCGTCCAGCGCAGTGACGTCCAGGTCACCGAGGTGGTAGCCGGCTTCGGCGAGAGCCCGCAGCAGCACCACAGCTGATGCCGGGGTGTCCAACCCGACCGCATTGCCGATCCGGGCGTGCTTGGTCGGATAGGCAGACAGCACGATGCCCAGCCGCTTGTCCGCCGCTGGGACGTGCCGTAACCGGGCCAGCGCAACCGCGATGCCGGCCACCCGGGCGGCCCGCTCGGGGTCGGCGACGTAGACCGGGATCCCATCGGGCCCAGGCTCCTTGAACGAGAACGGCACCGACACCAGCCGGCCGTCGAACTCCGGGATCGCCACCTGCATGGCCGCGTCCAGCGGAGACAGCGCAGCATTGCTGGCCTGCCAGGCCTCCCGCGACGAGGTCAGGCACAAACCCTGCACCACGGGCACGTCCAGGGCGGCCAGCGCTCCGGCATCCCAGTTGTCGGCACCGGCGCTGCCACCGGCGGCGAGCACCGTGGTCACCACCGCATCGCACCGGCCCAGCAGCGCGCGCAACCCGCTGGCTTGCGCTTCGCCTAATCCCCGCAACGAGCCGCAGAACACCGGTAGCGCGTTGGCTCCGGCCGTGCGCAGCGCATCGGCGAGGACGTCGACGAAGCTGGTGTTTCCGGCCAGGGCATGGGCCCGGTAGAACACGATGCCGACAGTAGGGCGCACCCGGTCGGGCTCGCCGGGATCGTGCACGCCGTACTCGGGGGTAGGCGCTGGTGGCTCGAAGCCCTCCCCGGTGAGCAACACGGTATCGGACAGGAACCGGGCCAGCTGGACAAAGTTCGCCGGGCCGCCGGCCACCAGGTAGCGGAGTGCCTCGGCGGCCACGCCCGCGGGCACGGTGGAGGTCGCCATCAACTCCGCGTCGGGGGCGGCCTCGCCGCCCAGGCAGACCAGAGGCACCCCGGTGCTCCGCAGCACCTCCAGCCCGGGCTCCCAGGTCCGCCGACCGCCGAGCAACCGGAGCAGCACCACGTCGACGTCCTCGAGCAATGAAGGTAGGTCGGCGGTTTCAACCCGAGCCGGGTTGGCGAGCCGGTAATCGGCGCCGCAGGCGCCGGCGGCGAGCAGGTCGGTATCTGCGGTGGACAGCAACAGGATCCGCACCCGGTGAGGCTAGCCTCACCGGCCGACATCGATGACGACCCTGGTCGGGCTGCTCAGAGTGAATGCTGACCTCCGGAACCGCGAACCTCACTCACACCGGCTAGTCAAACTAGGCCACCTAACACCGACTGGATGGGGCCGACTGCGAAATAGCCGACGAAGGCCACCGCCACCACCCACATCAGCGGATGCACCTGTCTAACCTGGCCAGTCGCAGTCCGCAGCAGCACGTAGCTGATGAAACCGGCGCCGATTCCGTTGGCGATCGAATAGGTGAAGGGCATCACCACGATCGTCAAAAACGCTGGGAGCGCGACGGAAAAATCGGTGAAGTCGATATCGCGCACCTGGCGCATCATCAGCGCACCGACCACCACCAGCGCCGGTGCCGCCGCTTCGATCGGCACCACCTCGTAAAGCGGGGTGAAGAAGATCGCCCCGAGAAACAGCAGCCCGGTGACCAGGTTGGCCAGCCCGGTCCGGGCGCCCTCCGCGATCCCGGCCGCCGATTCGACGTAGATGGTGTTCGACGAGCTGGACGCGGCACCGCCGGCTACCGCACCGAAGCCTTCGACCAGCAGCGCTGGGCCTACCCGAGGTAGTTGGCCATTCCGGCCCAGCAACCCGGCTTGCGCGCCAAGCCCGGTGAGCGTGCCCATCGCGTCGAAGAAGTTGGCCAGCACCAGGGTGAACACCAGCAGGCTGGCGGTAAGCACCGGGAGGCGCGCGAAGGCGCCGAAGGAGACATCACCGACCAGTGAGAGGTCCGGCAGCCCGACCACGTGCCGAGGCAGCGCGGGGTATCCCAAGTTCCATCCCTTGGGGTTGATGCCGTTAGACGGTCCGACCTTGGCGATGGCCTCGACCACGATCGCGAGCACGGTGCTGGCCAGCACGCCGATGAGGATCGCCGCCCGTATCCCGCGAGCTACGAGTATTCCGGTGAGCACCAGTCCGGCCACGAAGACCACGGTGGGCCAGGACGCGATCGAGCCACCGATGCCGAGGATGACCGGCACCGTGGTGTGCGCCGAGTCCGGGATCCGGCGGACGAAGCCGGCATCAACCAGCCCGATGAAGCTGATGAACAATCCGATGCCGACCGCGATCGCGGCCTTGAGCTCGGCCGGGACCACACTTAAATGTAGACTGCCTTAATGAGCACATCTCGCGCTCCCCGCCGGGTCGTTCTGTACGGCCGCGTGAGCCAGGATCGCGCCGAGGGTAAAAGTGTCGATGATCAACTTGCCGAGCTGCGCGCTTGGGCGAACCGGGAAGGCTGGCAGGTCGTTACCGAATGCCGTGATGACGGAATCTCGGCATCCCGTTACGCCAACGGCAAGGCCCGCCCAGGCTGGCAGCGGGTGGTCGACCTCATTACCGCCAGCGCGGTCGACATTGTGGCCGTCTGGGAGATTTCCCGAGCCAGCCGGGACCGCAGTGTCTTTGCGGCATTGCTGGCCACATGCCAGGAGACCGGCGTGCTGATTGCCACCGGTGGCCGGCTGCACGATCCCGAAGACGCCGATGACGGCTTCTTACTCGATTTGGGTGGCGCGCTCGCGGTTCGGGAAGCGGGCATGACCGCCAAGCGTGTTCGCCGCGCTGCGGCCTCCCGCGCGGCAGCTGGACGGCCGCACGGCGCTCTGCCCTATGGCTATCGGCGAATTTGTGATGTGAGCACCGGACGCACGCTGTGCTGGGAGCCGCATCCCGAGCAGGCACCAGTTGTGACTGAGATCGTGACACGCCTACTGGCCCGGGAGCCAGCAGCTGCGATTGCGACCGACCTCAACGCGCGGGGGGTTCCTAGCGCAACCGGCAGACGCTGGTGCTCCGTCACGGTGTCGGCGCTGGCGCAGCGCCCGACGTATGCAGGGCTGCGTGTGCACGGTGGCGAGGTACTCGACGGAGTATCGGGTACCTGGCCGGCACTGGTCAGTACGTCCGCGCATTACGAATTGGTGGCGCTGTACGTTGATCCGCAACGTGACAAATACCGTAATTCTTCTGTGGTCAAGCACCTCGGCACGGGTATCTACCGCTGTGGCCGGACGGGATGCGACGGTCGCATGCGAGTGGTGGTGGAGGCCGGCAAGGCCAATCGCTACGCGTGTCGGAGCTGTTACCGCAGCTCACAGCCGCAGGCTTGCGTTGACGAATTGGTCACCGCCGTTATTACCGCGCGGCTGGCCTGTCCCGATGTCGTGGAGTTGCTGACCCAACCGCAGGACGAGGCCGCGTGCTCCGCGGCTGCTGAGGTGGCACGGTTACAAGCGAAACTCGCCCAGGCGCGCGAGCTGTGGGATGCTGATCGGCTCTCAGCGGAAACGCTGGCCGATCTGGAGGCCCGCGTACTACCCAAGATTCGGGCGGCGCAGCAGCGCATCCGGCGGCGGGAGATACCGTCGGTTGTGCTGGAAGCGGCCGGACCCACCGCCGAGTCCGCTTTTGCGGCCTGCTCCATTTCCGACCGGCGCGTAATCCTCGACACATTGATGGTGGTGACACTGCTGCCCACCACCCAGCGCCAGCGCGGACCTCAAGGCAGACCGTTCGACCCTGACGAAGTGCGGATCGAGTGGCGCCGAGCGGGTCTGTGCGACGTCTGGGGTCAGGCTGAGAGTAGGCGTTGGAAGAACTCGCGGTAGTGGTGGAAGTGCATGCGCAGCTCGTCGGTGGACATGGTTTCGCTGGGGTGTGTGCTTTCGACGTTGGCACGGATTTCATCCAGTGTCCGGTTGACAAGCATGCCGGCTTCCTGGACCGCGCGGTGTGGGTCGTCGACGAAGGTGCCTTGGACCCGTTGCCATTCCGCGCGCAGACCAGCGACATTGTGCAGCAGCCCGACCCGCTCGGCATCGGCATCGGCAGCGGGCTGAGCACCGAATTGGTCAGGGGCCTCGGGCGTCTGAGTTGGTTGTGGTCGGGGTTTGTCTGTGGGCCCTTCGGGTGTGCTTGGCGCCGGGAGGTTTGGGGAGGCGGGTTCGTGGGGGCGCTTGATGGGTTCGGCGGGGCTGAGCGGGCCGGAGTCCTGGACTGGATGCAGTTCTGGAGCTGACCGGGGCACCGAAGGACCTTCTGGGTGCCTGGTGAGTGTCGGGTTTGGTTGATCTGGGTCG
>JAFAWY010000064.1 GCA_019241525.1 Pseudonocardiales bacterium | reverse complement strand
TCGTGCCCAGCCTGGTTGATCTCGATACGCTGCGGTGCAGCCCGTGCGCGGGTCAGCTCCGGTAGCGGGGATTGGTGGCGTGCCACTCGAAGCCGCCGCCCATCCAGGCGCGCACCCCGCGCAGGAACCGCTGGAGCTGCGGCGACGGCACGGGGAGCAGACTGCGGTGGGTGGTCTCGAAATCCCGGACGAGGTTGTTGTGCAGGTCGACGGTGGTCGCGACGGTCTCCTCGACCGAGCACTGCCGATCGGCGGCGATCTGCAACACCATGTTGCACACTGGCTTGTCGTCGGTAGCGTCTTTGGCCACCGAGTGCAGGTCATTGACCATTACCGAGGCGGTGCCGGCCTGCATCAGGGAGCGTCGGACTCGCGGCTCGTAATACAGGTTGGCGTCCAGTTCGTAGCCGCCGACTGCGTCGATCAGCGTCATCGAGGTGTAGAAGCTGTCGTGCTGGCGGGCGGCGAGGTACTCCCAGGCCGGCGGGTAGTTGCCGGTGAATCGCCAGGCTGCATAGCTGTTCCAGCTGACGAACATGGCGAAGGTGGCGTAGCAGGCTCGCTGCACCTGCGCGGGGCTGGCGTGCCGGGTCAGGTGCTCGATCCCGGAATTGAGCGCCACCAAGACCGGCTCAGAGCGTAGGGCCTGGTCCAGGGGAACGGAGAACTCGCCGGCCGGGGCCACCGGGTCCATCGCGGCCATCACCAGGGCCAGCCGGGGCGGCAGCTCGGTCGGGGTGGCGCCCATCTTGCTGTCGTCAGCGTACAGGTCGTCGGCGGCCCACCACGCGGCGTTGAGCTGCGCGGCGATCAGCAGGCGGTCGGGATCATCGGTATCGGGATGGGCGAGCATCGCCAGCCGGCCGAACTCGGCCCGGCGCATCAGATCGGCCTGATCATCGGTGAAGCCGCAGTCCTTGGCCCAGACCACTAGCCGGTCGTCGACCTCGGCGGCCAGCGCATCGTCCACCCGCTCGACCGCCGGGACGTACAGCGGCGCGGCCGTGCCGTCTCCCCAAGGTCGTTCCAGATAGGCGGGACCAGGCTCGCCGGCCAGAGTGAGTTCGCGGGCGAGGCGGACCGCCGAGGTGCCAAACCCCGATGGGCCAGCCCGGACCGCGGCGACTAGCGCGCTTTCCGGGTCCGGCGGGACCGGGCAGTCACGGTGCGCCGGCGGGTCGATCAGGGGGGTCGTCTCGGCGGTGGGAATGATGTCCGTCATCCGGACAACTCCTCACAGTCTTACGGTGCTCGGGCCTCGGGACACGCGAATGCACTGAATACACACAGCCTGGCAGGCCGGCGCCGGCAAGGACATCCACCAACCAGGGTCCGTAGTTTCTACGGACCTATTGGCTAAGCCGAACAGGTTACCGAATCTGCATTGAGTCCGTACCTCAATCCGTAATTTAGGTCCGTATTTTCTACGGATGTCGCCCTGTGTGGCGACCTTCTAGAGTGAGTCATGATCATGGCACTCATGGCTGTCATAAATAGCCCCGCCGTGGGGTATCGGTACGGATAAAGATCGGTGGTGTGTGACGTGACTGAAACAGTGCAGGCCGAGCCGGGTGTGAATGGTCAGCAACCGCAGAATGGTGAACGTCCGCAGTTGACGCTAGCTACGGAAGCTGCCCGCAATCTGGCGACGACGACCAAGTCGCAGCCACAGATGCAGGCGATCACGTCGCGTTGGCTGTTGCGGGTGTTGCCTTGGGTGGAAGCCGTGGGTGGGACTTTCCGGGTGAACCGCCGGGCCAGTTTCACGTTGGGTGATGGCCGGATCCAGTTCCGGATGAACGGCGACGAAAATATCAAGCCCATCCCGGAGGAACTGTGCGAGTTGCCCATGCTTCGCCAGCTGAACTATGTGGAGCACCGGGATATGCTGGTGGAGCTGGCAGACGCATTCCAGCTGCGCAACATCGAACGCGGGTCCACCGTTGTGCAGCAGGGCCAACCAGCCGATCGGCTGTTCCTCATCGCCCATGGCAAGGCCAACAAGATTGGCCCAGGTAAGTACGGCGATCCCACAGTGCTGGGAACCCTCCATGATGGTGACTACTTCGGTGACCGAGAACTGGTGACAGAATCCGACAATTGGACGTACACCGTACGCGCGGTCACCCCATTAAAGGTCTTGGAGTTGCCCGAGCAGGCTTTCCGGCAACTGGTCGACCGTTCCGAACCTTTGCGGAACAGCTATGAGAAGTTCCGGGACATTGTGGCCAATGCTGCCGAAGCCGCGGATGAACATGGCGAGAAGAGGATCCAGCTCAGTGCTGACCATCCGCAGGAACATCTCCTGGACGGCACGTACGTCGATTACCAGCTGTCACCCCGAGAGTATCAGCTCAGCGTGGCGCAGACTGTGCTGCGAGTCCATACCCGCGTGGCAGATCTGTACAACAACCCGATGAACCAGTTCGAAGAACAGCTTCGGCTGACCATCGAGGCGCTGCGGGAAAAACAAGAAAACGAGCTGATGAACAATACCGACTTCGGGCTGTTGCACAACGCTGAGCCGCAGCAGCGCGTCAGCACCCGCAGTGGACCACCCACTCCTGATGATCTCGACGAACTGATAGCCACGGTATGGAAAGAACCGGACGTGATGCTGGCACACCCTCGGGCCATCGCCGCATTCGGTCGGGAATGTAACAACCGGGGCATCTATCCAATGAGCATCGATCTGGGCGGCCAGAAGGTGCCGGCCTGGCGTGGCATTCCGATGCTGCCGTGCAACAAGATTCCGATAGACAAGTACCAGACAAGTTCTATTGTGCTGATGCGGACTGGCCTGGAGAAGCAAGGCGTGATCGGTCTGCACCAGACGGGCCTGCCCGACGAGGTCCAGCCCGGTTTGAACGTTCGCTTCATGCACATTGACGACAAAGCCATCATGCACTACCTGGTCAGCGCATACTACTCAGCCGCGGTCATGGTTCCGGATGCTCTCGGCATTCTGGAAAACGTCGAGGTGGGGGTTTACCATGACGACGATTCTCTTTCCCCGAACGGGCAGACACCACAATCTTCGGAGTCTGGAGGATCCTCGGGGCAGCGGTCCTCAAGAAAGTCGAAGTAAGGAACGACTGCGCTCATCGAGGACTGGTCATGCAACCCTTCGAGCTGCCAGATTTCTACGTGCCCTATCCGGCCCGTTTGAATCCACATCTGGACTCGGCGCGAACGCACACTAAAGCATGGGCGCGCGAGATGGGAATGCTCGATGCCCCACCGGACGCGCCCGGAGCGAACATCTGGGACGAGCATAAGTTTGATTCCATGGATTTCGCGTTGCTGTGCGCATACACCCATCCCGACGCGCCGAGTCAGGAGCTGGACCTGGTGACGGACTGGTACGTCTGGGTGTTCTACTTTGACGACCATTTCCTCGAAGTTTATAAACGCAGCCACGATCAGCTCGGCGCGAAGGAGTATCTCGATCGACTGCCCGAGTTCATGCCCGTCAATCTCACCGATACGGTATCCGAGCCGGCAAATCCAGTTGAGCGTGGTCTGATCGATCTGTGGACTCGCACCGTTCCGAATAGATCAATAGAATGGCGACAGAGGTTCTTCGACAGCACCCGCAACCTTCTTTACGAGTCAACCTGGGAGCTCGCTAACATCAGTGGCAACCGGGTCCCGAACCCGATCGAGTACGTCGAGGTGCGGCGCAAGGTCGGTGGTGCGCCCTGGTCGGCCGATCTGGTGGAGCATGCCGCGTCCGTCGAGATCCCGCCGCGGATCGCCGATAGCCGACCGATTCGCGTTCTCAAAGACAGTTTTGCCGACGCGGTACATTTCCGCAACGACCTGTTTTCTTACCAGCGTGAAACTCAACAAGAAGGTGAAATCAACAACTGCGTCCTGGTGCTTGAGCGATTTTTGGACGTCAGCCCGCAGCGCGCCGCGGATCTGACCAACGATCTTTTGACCTCGCGCCTGCAACAATTCGAAAACACCACCCTGACCGAGCTACCAGCCCTATTCGAAGAGTGTGGCCTTGATCCGCCGGAGCGGGAAAGTGTCCTGCTGTTTGTGAAGGGTCTGCAGGATTGGCAGTCGGGTTGCCACGAGTGGCATCTGCGGTCAAGCCGTTACATGAACGAGAAGGCGACCGATGAGCCGTCGATAGTGCAGCGACTGCTCAGCGGCCCGGCAGGGCTGGGTACCTCGGCAGCGCAGATCAGGTTGTCACCCGGCGCCTTGGGCCTACAGCGGGTCAAATACCATACCCATTCGCCGTACCTGCCGGTGGGCCCCACGAAGTTGCCGGATTTCTCCATGCCGTATACCGCACGGGTCAACGGTCATCTGGAGCGCTCGCGGCGATATTGCATCGAGTGGGCCGGCCAGATGGGAATGGTGGATCCCCCGCCTAACGGGGTCGGTATCTGGGATGAGGAAAACCTCGCGTTGTTTGATCTCGCGCACTGCGCAGCCCGGATGCATCCGGATGTATCGGGCCCGCAGCTTGATCTGTCTGCAGCGTGGTTGACGTGGGAAACCTACGCTGATGACTACTTTCCGGCAGTGTTCGGACCGACTCGCAACATGGCGGGCGCAAAGCTCTTTAACGTGCGGTTAGCGGAATTCATGCCGCTGGATTGCTCGGCGACACCACTGCCGGCCAACCCGGTAGAAGCTGGTTTGGCGGATCTGTGGATGCGCACCGCCGCTGGAATGACCATCGCGGGGCGACGTCAGTTTCGACGGGCTGTGGAAAGCATGACGACCAGCTGGCTGTGGGAGCTGGCCAACCACATTCAGCACCGGATTCCCGACCCGGTGGACTATATCGAGATGCGACGGCGCACCTTCGGTTCCGATCTGACGATGAGCCTGGCTCGGATCGCGAAGACTGACGAAGTTCCAGCGGAGATCTTTGACACCCGCACATTGCGCGCGTTGGAGAACTCGGCGGTCGACTATGCGACCTTCGCCAACGACATTTGCTCCTACCAGAAGGAAATCGAGTTCGAAGGCGAGCTGCACAACATCGTGCTGGTCACTCAGAAGTTCCTCGAGATTGATCGCGAGCAGGCGGTGGAAGTCGTCAATAATCTGATGACGTCGCGGATGCGCCAATTTGAGCACATCATCGCCACGGAGCTACCCGTGATTGTCGAGGAGTTCAAACTGGATGCCGCCGCCCGTGAGGCTCTCGATGATCACGTGGTGGGACTGCAAGATTGGATGGCCGGAATTCTCGACTGGCATATGGCCAGCAGCCGATATGCAGAGCCGGCGTTGCGGCGGCGCTACCAGAAAAAGCCGCAGCGACTTGGTAGTCCCACCGGTCTGGGCACTTCAGCGACTTTGATCAACGGCTTGCGCGGCCATGAGGCAGGGGTGGCTTCACCAGCCACGAGCGAAGCAGCACCGGTGTCTGTGCCGGCTGGGGCGTCCGCGCGTGCGGCCCACCATGAGCTGGCGAACGTGGTCGCCGCGCTGCCGTCCAGCGGGCAACAGCCCGACCCGAAGAACCTTCTACAGCCGACCGCAGATCAGCCACCGGGGCATGACAGCCAGCTAGCCCAGCTAGCCGCGTCGTTGCTCGACCGACTTGCCACCGGTCCTACCGGGCTGGGTACCTCGGCGGCCGGACTCCTTCGATCGAGTACCGCCGCCGCGACGAGTACGCCCACCAGCGACGAGCCGTCGGAGCGAGAGCTGTACCGCCCTCCGGCGATGCGTGACGACAGGGCGCTCGCTGAAGAGGTCAACGACTGGACCGAACAAGTCGGGATCTACCCCGGGCACATCGACCGGCTGGACAAAGCCAGCATCGGACGCTTGATGATGCTTGCCCATTCGGCTTCTGGCCGGCATCTGGGATTGGCCCGGTGGTAACCGCGAATGGCACCGCACGACCGAGCGGTATCACGGCTAAAGCATGGACTGAGTGCTCGGCTGAAACACAAGGAAGGAGTCCCCTATGACCACGACCACCTCTACCGGCGCCAATGTGCTGCACACCGCCTACCAGAAATCCGTCGCGGCGTACTGGAACAGCAATCAAGATGACCCGGTCAACCTGCTCCTCGGCCATGTTGACGGTCTTTACCATCACCACTATGGGATCGGTGACTATGACCCGTCGGTGCTGGAAGGTCCGAGTGACACCCGGGATGACCGGATCATCAAGGAAATGCACCGGTTGGAGACAATGCAGGCGAACCTCCTGTTGGACCAGCTCGGCGACATCTCACCGAGTCACCGCCTGCTGGACGCCGGGTCAGGGCGTGGTGGGACCAGTATCATGGCCCACCAGCGCTTCGGCTGTCAGGTGGACGGTGTAACAATCTCGGAATACCAGGTCGGGTTTGCCAATGACCAGGCCGAGCACTGGGGTGTGGCCAACCGGGTGAAATTCCACTTCCGTAATATGCTGGATGCTGGTTTCGAGGACAGATCATTTCGGGGTATCTGGACCAACGAGACCACGATGTACGTGGACCTATTCCAGCTATTCACCGAGTTCTCCCGCCTACTGGAATACGGCGGCCGCTACGTGTGCATCACCGGCTGCTACAACGACGTGACGGGTGGCCGATCGAAAGCGGTCAGCCGGATTGACGAGCACTATATCTGCAATATTCACCCGCGCAGCGAATACTTCAAAGCGCTGGCGGCCAACAACCTCGTGCCGATCAATGTCATCGATCTCACCGCCAGCACCATCCCGTACTGGGAGCTGCGCGCGAAGTCTTCGGTGGCCACCGGGATCGAGGAGCCGTTTTTGACGGCGTACCGCGAGGGCAGCTTCCACTACCTGCTCATTGCCGCGGATCGGATCTGACACCCAGCTGTATCGAGATAGGCATCGAGATAGGTGAGGTGCGTCGTGACCGTGACGGATCCGGACGTTGATGTTGCCGAGGAGCCGCTACTGACGCTGAGCATCGCTGCGGCGCGCAACCTGGCGACGACGACGAACTCCGAGCCGCAGATGCAGGAGATCACCTCTCGCTGGCTGCTGCGAGCATTGCCGTGGGTGGAGGCTTCGGGCGGCACTTTCCGGGTGAACCGCCGGTTGACCTACACGGTGGGCGACGGGCAGGTGACATTCGATACGTCCGGCGCCGAGGTGCGCATTGTTCCCGGGGAGCTGCGCGAGTTGCCGGTACTACGGGATTTCGATGATCCTGAGGTGCTCCAGGAATTGGCCAATCAGTGCGAGCAACAAGAATTCGAACCCGGTAGCACACTGGTCGAAAGGGGTCAACCGGCGGATCACGTCTTTTTCATCGCCCACGGCAAGGTGAACAAGGTCGGTCCGGGAAAGTATGGCGAGCATACTGTGTTGGGTGTGCTCGCCGACGGCGACTACTTCGGTGATGGAGAATTGGTCGAGTCGCAGGACACGTGGGCATTCACGGTCACGGCCGCGACCGCGGCCACCGTGCTTGCCTTACCTGCCCAGGCATTCCGGGAAACGCTCAACAGGTCAGCAGCATTGCAAAGTCACATCGAGCAGTTCCAAACGAGGAGCAGGCAACCGCAGAATAGACGCGGCGAGGCGAACATCGAGCTGAGCGCCGGTCATGCGCAGGAACATCCGCTGGCCGGTACGTTCGTCGCCTACGAGCTTCAACCACGCGAGTACGAACTCAGCGTGGCCCAGACCGTCCTGCGCGTGAATACCCGCGTGGCGGATCTGTACAACACTCCGATGAACCAGACCGAACAACAGCTCAGATTGACCATCGAAGCGCTTCGGGAAAAGCAAGAGTCCGAGCTGATCAACAACCCCGACTTTGGCTTGCTGCATAGCGTCGATGCTCAGCAGCGTCTGTATACCCGCACCGGGCCGCCGACGCCGGACGACATGGATGCGCTGCTTGCCCGGCGCCGCAAGACACGGTTCTACCTCGCCCATCCCCGCACGATCGCCGCATTTGGCCGTGAATGTAATCGCCGCGGTATCTACTCGCCAACCGTTGAGGTCGAGGGCCGGCAGATACAGGCCTGGCGCGGGGTGCCCATCTTCCCTAGCAACAAGATACCTATTTCTGAGTACGGCACCAGCTCAATTCTCGCAATGCGTACCGGTCTGGACGATGAAGGCGTCATCGGGCTACACCAGACCGGGATTCCCGACGAAGTCCAGCCTGGCCTCAACGCGAGATTCATGGGCATCGACGATAAGGCGATCATCTCCTACCTGGTCACCGCGTATTACTCGGTGGCCGTTCTGGTACCGGATGCACTGGGAGTTCTGGAAAACGTCGAGATCGGCCGCTAAGGGGGTGAAATAATCGTGACCACCACCGACAGGATGGCGGTAGCGCGATCGGCCCGCGAGGTGCTCGCGTGGAGTCGCGGTTTGGTAGAGCCCGCCCTGCGAACGGCGGTCGACACCTTGCCTTCGTCCATGGCGCACATCGCTGGTTATCACCTGGGCTGGTGGGATGAGCACGGCCACCCGGTCGGGGTGAACGGGGGTAAAGCGATCCGGCCGGCGCTGGCCCTGCTGTGCGCCCAGGCCGTGGGCGGGACGGCGACAAAGGCGGTACCCGCCGCGGTCGCGGTGGAGCTGGTGCACAACCACTCACTGCTGCACGACGATGTGATGGACGGTGATCTCACCCGGCGCCATCGCCGTACTGCGTGGAGTGTGTTCGGGGTCAACCCGGCGATCCTGGCCGGGGACGCCTTGCTGATCTTGGCCGTGGACGTGCTCGCCGGTAGCGGGCATCCTGCTGCGACCGAGGCCATCCGGATGGTGGCCGCCGCCGTCCAGGAACTGCTCAACGGCCAGAACACGGACCTGTCGTTGGAGCAGCGCGCCGAGGTGGAGCTGGCCGAATGTGTGCGGATGGCCGAAGGCAAGACCGCCGCGCTGATCGGGTGCGCGTGCGCGCTGGGTGCGGTATTCGGTGGCGGCCGCCCGGAGCAGGTGGCGTGCCTGCACGGTTTCGGGATGTCCCTGGGTCTGGCGTTTCAGCACGTGGACGATCTGCTGGGGATCTGGGGGGACCCGGCCGTCACGGGCAAGCCGGTGCACTCAGACCTGTGCAGCTGCAAGAAGTCCTTCCCCGTGGTCGCCGCCCTGACCTCGCAAACCCCAGCGGGGCGCGAGCTGGTTGCGCTGTACCACCAGGATCAGCCGTTGTCCGGGACCGACGCAGCCCACGCCGCGGAACTGATCGACGCCGCGGGCGGGCGGGCCTGGAGTCAGGCGCAGGCTGACGAGCTGGTCGCCCAGGCGATGCGGGAGCTGCACTGCACCAGCCCGGCACCGCGAGCCGCCGCAGAGCTGGGTGCGCTGGCCCGTCTGGCCACCCACCGTGACCACTAATCCCCCGGAGCCACCCATGGCGCTTACTGTCCTGCTGGCCTCACCACGGTCGTTTTGCGCCGGGGTGGAACGCGCCATCGCGGTGGTGGAGCAACTGCTCGAGGCGCGGGGCGGCCCGATCTATGTGCGCAAGCAGATCGTGCACAACACTCATGTGGTCGCTGATCTCGAAGCACACGGAGCGGTGTTCGTCGACGAGTTGGACGCCGTACCCGACGGCGCGACCGTGGTGTTCTCCGCCCACGGCGTGTCCCCGGCGGTGCGGGCCGAGGCCGCCAGCCGGGGTCTGGAGGCGATCGATGCGACGTGCCCGCTGGTCAGCAAGGTGCACGCCGAGGCGCGCCGGTTCGCTGCCCGGGGCGACACCGTGGTCTTGATCGGCCACGCCGGGCATGAGGAGATCGAAGGCACCCTGGGCGAGGCTCCGGACCAGACGATCCTGGTGCAAAGCGTTGATGACGCTGCCGAGGTGTCCGTCGCCGACCCCCAGCGGATGTCGTACCTGACGCAGACCACCCTGGCTGTGGATGAGACCACCGAGATCATCGCCGCGCTGCGGGCCCGGTTCCCGGCGCTGCGCGGCCCGGCCTCCGATGACATCTGCTATGCCACGACCAACCGCCAGCACGCGCTGCAGGCAATCGCTGATCAGTCGGATCTGGTGCTGGTGGTCGGCTCGCGCAATTCTTCCAACTCGTTGCGGCTGGTGGAACTCGCACAGCGCCACGGCGTCCCGAGCTATCTCATCGACGACCCCGGTGAAATCCGCCCGGAATGGCTAGACGGGGTGGAGGTGGTGGGAGTGACGGCTGGTGCCTCGGCCCCACCCAGGCTCGTCGACGCCGTCATCGCCTCCCTGGGCAAGTTCGGCCCGGTCAGGGCGGTCGAGCGCGAGATCACACGCGAGAACATCCGGTTTACCCTGCCACCCGTAGTGCGGCGATCATGACCGTGCTCAGCGAGATCTCCGGCCCGGCTGACTTGAAAAGGCTTCCTGCGGCCACGCTGGACACCCTGGCGCAGGAGATCCGCCAGTTCCTGATCGACAAGGTTTCCGGGGCCGGGGGCCACCTGGGATCGAATCTAGGCATGGTGGAGTTGACCATCGCCGTGCACCGGGTGTTCAACTCGCCCTGCGATGTGCTGCTGTTCGACACCGGGCACCAGGCCTACGTGCACAAGATCCTGACCGGCCGGTGCGCGGATTTCAGTTCCCTGCGCCAATCCGGTGGCTTGTCCGGCTACCCCTCACGGACCGAATCCGTCCACGACGTCATCGAAAACTCCCACGCCTCCACCGCGTTGTCCTACGCAGACGGGCTGGCCAAAGCCTTCGCGCTGCACGGCAGCACCGACCGGCGGCGAATAGTCGCCATCGTCGGCGATGGGGCGCTGACCGGCGGCATGTGTTGGGAAGCGCTCAACAACCTCGGCGCCGCCCCGAACCGGCCCGTGATCATCGTGCTCAACGACAACGGCCGCTCCTACTCACCGACTGTCGGCGGTCTCGCGCGCCACCTCGCCGCCGTACCGCAGACGGGCCACTCGGTGTTCGAAAACCTGGGGCTGGCCTACCTCGGTCCCGTCGAAGGACATGACATCACCAAGGTCGAGGATGCCCTGCGACACGCCTGCGGGCTGGCCCGCCCGGTAGTGGTGCACTGCGTGACCCGCAAAGGCAGCGGCTACCCGCCAGCCGAGCAAGACGACACAGATCACTTGCACACCGTCGGCGTCATCGACCCCAGCACCGGCCAGCCCCGGCACCCGGCCAAACCCAGCTGGACCTCGGTATTCGCCGAGGAGATCACCGCGATCGGTGCCGAGCGTGCCGACGTCGTGTGCGTGACGGCAGCGATGCTGCACCCCACGGGTCTGGACAGGTTCGCAGCCCGGTTCCCGGACCGGATCTTCGACGTCGGGATCGCCGAGCAACACGCGGTGACCTCGGCCGCTGGGCTGGCCCTCGGCGGGTTGCACCCGGTGGTGGCGCTGTACTCCACGTTCGTCAGCCGGGCTTTTGACCAGCTGCTCATGGACGTTGCGCTGCACCGGTTGCCGGTCACGCTGGTGCTGGATCGGGCCGGTGTGACGGGGCCGGATGGGCCTAGCCACCATGGCATGTGGGATTCGTCAATCCTGCCGGTCGTGCCCGGGCTACGCATTGCCGTGCCCCGGGACTGCACCAGGCTGCGGGAACTGCTCCGCGAAGCGATCGGCATCAGCGACGGCCCTACCGTGATCCGCTATCCGAAGTCCACCACCGGGCCGGACATCCCGGCCGTTGGCCGCATCGGGCAGTGCGATGTGCTCCGGAACGACCCCGCTGCCATCGGCCTGCTCGTGGCCGTCGGCGCACTCGCCGGCCCCTGCCTGACTGCCGCGCAGGAGCTGGCCGCACACAACGTCCCGGTCACCGTGGTCAACCCGCGCTGGATCGCGCCGGTGGACCCGGCGCTGCTTGCCCTGGCCGCGGCGCATCGCCTGGTGCTTACCGTCGAAGACACCACCACAACCGGGGCTCTAGGCGGCCGGATCGCCCAGGCACTGGCCGCCGCCGGATCCGACACCTGCGCGGCCACCTTCGCCTTGCCACCCCGGTTCCTGCCGCACGCCACCCGGGATCAGATCCTCCAGGCGCACGGCTTGGACGGGATCGGCATCGCCACCGCCGTGCTCAAACGTCTCGCCAGCACTCACCGAGGGAAGGTCACTACCAAGGAGATCTCATGACAGCCGTGTCACTGGGCATGCCCCAGGCTCCGGTCGCGCGACGCCGCATATCCCGCCAGGTCATGGTCGGCAGCGTGGCTGTCGGCGGCGGCGCACCCGTCTCGGTGCAGTCCATGACCACCACGGCTACCTCCGATATCAACGCCACCCTGCAGCAGATCGCCGAACTCACCGCGGCCGGCTGCCAGATCGTGCGCGTCGCGGTGCCCAGCCAGGACGACGCCGATGCTTTGCCGGCCATCGCCGCGAAGTCCCAGATCCCGGTGATCGCTGACATCCACTTCCAGCCGCGCTACGTCTTCGCCGCGATCGACGCCGGCTGCGCGGCGGTCCGCGTCAACCCAGGCAACATCAAGAAGTTCGACGACAAGGTCGCGCAGATCGCCCGGGCCGCCAGTGAGGCCAACGTGCCGATCCGCATCGGCGTCAACGCAGGCTCGCTGGACCCCCGGCTGCTGGCCAAATATGGCCGCGCGACCCCGGAGGCCTTGGTCGAGTCAGCTCTGTGGGAATGCTCCTTGTTCGAAGAACACGACTTCCGCGACATCAAGATCTCCGTCAAACACCACGACCCGCTGGTCATGATCGATGCATACCGGCAGCTGGCCGCGCGCTGCGACTACCCGCTGCACCTGGGGGTGACTGAGGCCGGACCGCTGTTCCAGGGCACCATCAAATCCGCCGTCGCCTTCGGAGTGCTGCTCGCCGAGGGGATTGGCGACACCATCCGCGTCTCGCTGTCCGCCCCACCCGTTGAGGAAGTCAAAGTCGGCAACCAGATCCTTGAATCCCTCGGCCTGCGACCGCGGCGCCTGGAAATCGTCTCCTGCCCCTCCTGCGGGCGAGCCCAAGTCGACGTCTACACCCTCGCCGAACAAGTCACCGCCGCCTTCGACGGCTTCCCGGTCCCGCTCCGCATCGCCGTCATGGGCTGCGTCGTCAACGGTCCTGGCGAAGCTCGCGAAGCCGACCTCGGCGTCTCCTCCGGCAACGGCAAAGGCCAAATCTTCGTCCGCGGCAAAGTCGTCAAAACCGTGCCCGAACACCAGATCGTCCAGGCTCTCCTCGACGAAGCCCAGCAACGAGACTGGACAACACCGTCGGAGTGATGGATCTGTCGGGGTTTCACGTGCCTCCGGACACCACCGCCCTCCTGGTATCGAGGATGGCGAGGTCCGCGGCCGCGCGGCCGGCGTGCCATCCGGCTGCGTTGCCGACGCTGAACGACCGGGACACCGACTGCGGGAACATCGACTCGAACAGTTCGTCCACTACACGTTCCCGCGCAGCCAAAACCGGAAGCAGCTGAGCTGCCTCGGCTACCGCGGCCGTGCCCGCGTCCCGTGCGTTGCTGAGCCGCTCGCCGACGCGGGTCGCATAGGCCAGCAGGAACGAGTTGCGGTAGGACCTGGTGCGCGATCGCCCGCTACGGGTCACCTGGCTGCCCGTGGACAGCATCGCCCGGGTCGCTTGGACCAGAAGCGACGTGCTGAGCAGCTCCACGATCTCCAAGTCGACCTCGTCACCGAGCACCGTGGTGAACCCGAGCTTCTCCGACAGCACGGTGCGGCACCGATTCGCTGCCGCCACCGCGGCCACCAGCATCGCTTTCGCGGCCACATACGGGTTGTCCAGCCATAACCGGCGGGCGGCGGCCGGATACGGGTCCGCAGCATCGACCGTGCTCTCCACCATGATCAGCTCGAGCGAGTAGCGGCTCATCAGTTCCTGAGCCTTGGCCGTCAGCGCTTCAGCTTCCTCCGGGAAGGTGGTGGACTCGGCCTTGGCCAGCAGCGCCCGCACGCGGGCCAGGATCTTCTGGTCGATGCCGCGGCAGGGATTTGCCGTCACTGTCACCGATCCTGGCGGCGGCACGATGCTGGGCAGGCAAGGCAATGCCAGCAGCATGGCCAGCACCTCGATGACTGTCATGAGTGCGTCCGCCAGGCCGGTGTGGTGGCGGCGGGACCACTGCTGCAGATGACCTTCGGTCTGGTCGGGCTTCCACCAGACCCCGGCGCCGATGTGGTGGAGATCCTCGCGCCACCGCGGCGCCACGGTCGCCTGCGCATAGTGCTGCGACTCGTCCGCGATCGCGTCGATGAGGTAGCTGACACCGGCTGTCGTTAACCGGCGCCGGGCGATCTGCTGCAGATCCTCGGGGGTCCAGCCACGTTCCCACGCTCCGGTAACGAGCGCCAGCACCGCACACCGCGCCGCTGCCGCCACGATCAGGGGCTGATCGATGCATCGATCGGCGACGATGAGCGCGATGCGACTGCTGGCCTCGGGATGACCTGCCCAGTGCTCGCGTGCGGCGCTGAGCAGCACGGTGGAGATGGTCTCCGCCGATGGTTTGGGCCGACCGGGCCCGGCTTCTGATGGTGCGGCGCCCCATCCAGTGGTCCCGGAATCGCCGCCGGCGCGTTGCGCGCAGGCCCGGCGGTGCGCCCGGCGCCGCGCCGCAGCAGCAGCGCGCCGCTCCCGGTTCCGCTGTACCACCGCGTCCTCCCATCGCCGACATCCGATCGGCAGCAGTATGGAGCGCGACCCCGACAATCCCGTGCTCCCGCGCCGTCGCCGGAGCGCACCGGCGCAGGCGCATGGTTGGCGTCTGAGGAGACCTGGCGGGCCCGGCAACTGATTTGTTCTGCCGTGATCAAGGCTGAGCCCGCTGAGGGCCACGGTTGCGACTCATGCTCGAGTACACGGCACACGGTGTGCATCGGGGCGCGACACGCAGGGTACGGGGGCGCGACACACCGTGCATGGGAGCGCGACACGGGATGCATGGGCCGGGGACGGGGGCGGTTTTGGTGGCGCCGGCTCCGGGTAGGTCCTACTGACCAGTCGAGGAGGATGGCGTGAAGGCGTTGACCTGGCAGGGCAAGCGCGACGTGCGGGTGGAAACCGCCCCGGACCCCAAGATCGAACAGCCGAGCGACGCCATCGTGCGCGTCACCAGCACCAACATCTGCGGCTCCGACCTGCACCTGTACGAGGTACTCGGGGCATTCCTGGAGACAGGTGACATCCTCGGTCACGAAGCGATGGGCATTGTCGAAGAGGTCGGGCCCCAGGCCAGCGAGCACCTCCAGCCTGGTGACCGGGTGGTAGTGCCGTTCAATATCTCCTGCGGGCACTGCTGGATGTGCCAGCGGCAGCTGTACGCGCAGTGTGAGACCACCCAAGTGCGCGAGCACGGCAAAGGCGCGGCCCTGTTCGGCTACACCAAGCTGTACGGCAGCGTGCCAGGCGGCCAAGCGGAGTACCTGCGGGTGCCGCAGGCCCACTTCGGCCCGATCAAGGTTCCGCAAGGCCCACCCGACGATCGGTTCGTCTACCTGTCGGACATCTTGCCGACGGCCTGGCAGGCCGTGGTCTACGCCGATATCCCCAAGGGCGGCTCGGTCGCGGTGTATGGGTTGGGACCCGTCGGGCAGCTGTGTACCCGGATTGCTCACCATCTAGGGGCGGGTCGGGTTTTCGGCGTCGACCTTGTCCCCGAGCGGCTAGCCACCGCCCGCCAGTACGGCGCCGAGGTCATCGACGCGGGCCACACCACGGACGTTCCGGGGTATTTGCACGACACCACAGACGGCCGAGGTCCGGATGCAGTGATCGACGCGGTAGGCATGGAAAGCCACGGCAACCCGATTGCCAAGATCGGCCAGCAGATGGTGACCATGCTGCCGGACGCCGTAGCTGAGCCGCTGGCCAAAAACTTCGGCATCGACCGCATGGGCGCGCTCATGGACTGCATCAAGACGGTGCGCCGGGGGGGCACGGTGTCCGTGAGCGGCGTCTACGGGGGTTCGATCGACCCGATGCCGATGATGGAGATGTTCGACAAGGGAATCCAGTTGCGTATGGGGCAGTGCCACGTCAAGCGGTGGATCAACGACATCATGCCGCTGGTACTCGATGATGCTGATCCACTGGGTACCGAGAGCCTGGCCACTCACCATCTGCCGCTGGACCAGGCGCCGCACGGCTACGACATCTTCCAGAAGAAGCAAGACGGCTGCCAGAAAGTCGTGCTGCGACCCTGACGTCGAGGCTGCACACTGGAGCTCCGGTTGAGGCTCAGCACGGTCCGACTGGCGCACGCCGTGACTGAGCCGGTGCTGGTGCCTGTCCGCCAGGCGCTGCCGCCGGTGCGGCTTAATTCGGTGTCGGTCGACCTCGCGCGCCATACTACGAGCCTGATTTAGTGTCAATTGGCTACGTCAAATCCCTTCGCGGTCTAGGTCGATAAAGCGCTGGGATAAGACTCAAAGGATCATCACGTTTCACTGCAGCTATTTAGCCGTGGTCCAACTTCCGCACAATTATCGTTTATTCGCGTGGGTCCCTGGATGACGGTCCACCGGACAGGTTTAGCTGTTTCACAGGGAGTTTTGAGGTATCCAGGACAACCTGAAAGCATGACCGACGACAGGCCGGGACCGCAGCAGCCAGAACAACCCCGGGGTCATTCCTGTCCGCCCTGGTCGGCGGGCGGTCAGCCCGAGTCGTCTTGGCCGCCTGGCCATCAGCCCGCCGCGGGGCCCTCTGGTGACCCTGGTGGGGGGACGTCGTCTGCGCTGGGCGGGGACGTGTCACCGCCCACCATCCCGATCGGACTGCCGCCTGCTGGTTCGCCACGCTCTCGTCGCGGCAGACCCGTGGCAGCGGCCGCCGTACTGTCGCTGCTGGTGGGTCTCGTCGCGGGAGGAGTCGGCGGTGCCGTTGGTTATCACTTCGCTAGTAACAGCACGGGCCCGAGGAGCGTGCTCGACCAGCCAGCGCCCGGCACCGCGCCGGCCATGGACCCGCCCACCGGTTCGGTGGAGCAGGTAGCCCAGCGGGTGACTCCCGGCGTGGTGCAGCTGCGAGTGAATGGTTCTCAGGAGGCCGATGAAGGCAGCGGCATGGTGCTCACCGCTGACGGGTTGATCCTGACCAACAATCACGTCGTGGAAGCCGCCACCTCTGGCAGTGACGTCGCCGCCGTGTTGCAAGACGGCCGATCCGTGCCGGTCCAGATCGTCGGCAAAGCGCCGTCTTTCGACCTTGCGGTGGTGCGCGCGCAAGGCGTCACCGGCTTGACCCCCGTCCAGCTGGGCAGCTCCACCAACATCCGGGTCGGTCAGCAAGTAGTGGCGATTGGCTCACCGCTGGGTCTGTCCGGCACCGTGACCCACGGCATCATCAGCGCGCTAGATCGGCCGGTACGCGCCGGCGGCCAGGGCAGCGGCCAAGACACCGTGCTCGACGCCATCCAGACCGATGCCGCGATCAACCCCGGTAACTCCGGTGGTCCCCTCACCGACATGCAAGGCCGAGTGATCGGCATCAACTCCGCAATCGCCTCGCTGGGATCCGATCTGAGCCAGTCAGGCTCTATCGGGCTGGGCTTTGCCATTCCGATCGACCAGGCCCGGCGCATCGCCGACGAGCTCATCCACAATGGTCACGCCACGCAGGCCTTGCTCGGCGTCACCGTGCCCGCCGCACAACCCGACGACACCGCCGCAGTGGTCCAACAGGTCACCCCCGGAACTGCTGCCGCAGCGGCCGGCATCCACCCCGGGGACATGATCACCAGGGTGGATGATCGGTTGATCGACAGCGGGGATGCCCTGATCGCGGCCATCCGCTCCCACACACCGGGTGCCCAGGCCACACTTACGGTGAAAAACTCGGCCGGGGCCAGCCGGCAGGTGCACGTCACATTGGGCACCCAGCAGGTCGTAATCCCCTGATGGCGATACAGCGGCGACTTGCTGGTGGTCTGCTGGGCAATTCGCTCCCTGCGACGATGCTCGAGCAGAGTCGACACCTTCGTCATGACGTTAGATATTTCGGCGAACGCGCCAGCTCACCTGATTTGCCTCCTGCCGCGACGACCCACGGCGGCCTCGAGGTGGGGAGACCAGACGCGTGAGTGTCACTGCGCCACGATGTGTTGATGTCGACGTGGGCGACGTTGCCGCGATGCCTTTTGTTGGTCGACCGCAGTCCCGTCTTCGACTGCCGGATCGCGGTTTTTCACTCCGGGGACGCAGCATCGTTCGGGAACGTGGGCAACGATGCCCGGGGACGCGCACCGTCACCGTCTGACGAACCACCAAACGAAGAGGAGTGGTCGTGCCCCCATGGTGTGGCCGGGTCGGTGGGGTGGTCTTGCTGGTCCTCGGCGCGGGACTGGCTGGATGCGGCTTCGTCACGGTCACGGCCAAGCCAACCCCCTCTCCTCAGGGAGCTGATCCGGTGGCCTGGGTGGGAGCGTTTTGCATGGGTTTCACTGAGGTGGTCGCCGCACAAAATCAAGCCGCCACGACAGCGCCGACGCCCCAGGGCCATAAAGACGTGCTGATCAAACTGGCGGATGCCACCCAACAAGCCTTTACCACCACCGCGCGCAAACTGACTCAGCTCGGGCCACCAGCGATCGCCAACGGCAAACAGGCCCAAGACAGCGTGCTGGGCTTTTTCACCACCGCCGCAGCAGCAGTGGGCGATCGGCGCGCGCGGCTGGCCGCGTTGGATCCAAACGACCCAGATTTTGCACAAAAAGCCGCCCATCTCCCCGGTCCCGATCTCAGTGCGGCCGCGAGTCAGATGCAGACGGTGGCCAGCAACAAGGAACTGGCGCCCGCGTTCAGTGCAGCGCCAGAATGCCAGCGACTAACCCGCTGACGGCATTTGGTCGATCCCGTAGCGCCGGAGCGCTGGGGTCAGGTCAAGCGCACGCCCGCGGTCCAGACCGCCCTCGGTCAGCAGTGAGCTGGTGTCATGTTGTGGTCTGCCTCGTGCGCGGTACGAGGATCTTTTGGCGAGGAAGCTTCACACGCCGTGGCAAATGACCACCGGCTTAGTGCCCGCACCACAGCACGCGGGAATCGACCTAGTCAGGTCCAAGGTGGTGGCCTTGAAAAGATCACCACGGCCGGCGCTGCGGGCATTGCTCAAACTTGCTGTCTCCCCCACACCGGGACGTCCCCACCGGCGCTTACTCGGCGCCACCGCGCCTGCACCTCGCAACCACAGAGGTGCCATAGTGCTCGCCGTAATCAAGCAGTCTCGACACGTCAGGTTATGGTCAACATCAACGGAAGCGTGACTATATTCGAGTTGCACCGCGCCTAAAAACCGCTTATACAGAAGTGGTGATTTAATTGAGTCAGCTGCCGGCTACAGCGCCTCCCATTGCCATGGGTACGAGTCGCAATACACATAGCCCTAGCTGACAGCTAGGTGAACAAACACAGAAAAAGTAGCACGGGCACAAGGATGCGCCGCACCCATGCGACTTTTTTAGTAGGGTGGTTGTCGATCAGTTGCTTACGACACTGCCTCAACTCGCTGAACCCAACCGCAGAAAAGCCGGGGACTGAAGTACGCAGGCGATCCCCCACGCCGTGCGATGCCAGTCCCCACATGCGGCCCGGCCTCCCCTTACCCCTCGGGCCGGGCCGCTTCCACGAAACCGCGCATGCGACTGCCCAACCAGGCATGTGGGCGGCACACCCTCTGCCTACCCACTCCCAGCAGCGGTGGCCGGGATATCTCATGCCCGCACCGGCCAAATATTTGCATACTGCAACAAACGGACATTTGTGGCGAAGGTGTCATAACCGCCGCCGGGGGAGAGGCGACCGCACAGGTAAGTAGGAAGGACCAGCGTTCATGGCCGCCACCGTGGCGATGAAGCCCGAGCGGTACCGGCACCCGGCGGAGTCGGTGTCCGCGCCCTTCACCCACCGCCAGATCATGACCATCCTCGGTGGGCTGATGCTGGGCATCCTGCTGGCAGCGTTGGACCAGACGATCGTGTCGACCGCGATCCGGACGATCGCCGACGACCTCCACGGGTTGGACCTGCAGGCCTGGGCGACGACCGCGTACCTGATCACTGCGACGATCGCGACTCCGTTATATGGCAAATTGTCTGACCTTTATGGCCGCAAGCCCTACTTCCTGACCGCGATCTCGATCTTCATCGTCGGGTCGATGTTGTGCACAATCTCGACGTCGATGTATGAGCTGGCTGCCTTCCGCGCGGTACAGGGAATCGGTGCCGGCGGCTTGATGTCGCTGGCGTTTGCGATCATCGGTGACATCGTGGCGCCGCGGGAGCGGGCCCGCTACCAGGGTTATTTCCTCGCGGTGTTCGGCACCGCCAGCGTGATCGGGCCGCTGGTGGGCGGTGGATTCGCCGGGGCTTCCTCGATCCTGGGCATTGCCGGGTGGCGGTGGGTGTTCCTGGTCAACGTCCCGATTGCAGCGATCGCTTTGGTGGTGGTCGCCAGGGTGCTCAATATTCCGCACACCCGACGCGAGGCGCGTATCGACTGGCCCGGTGCGGTGGCCCTGACTGTTGCGGTGGTCCCTGTTCTCCTGGTTGCCGAGCAGGGTCGGGACTGGGGCTGGGGTTCGGCAGGAGCGGTTGGTTGCTATCTGATCGCTACGGCAGGTCTCATCGGGTTCGTGGTTGCCGAGCGACGGATCGGTGACCAGGCATTGCTGCCACTGCGGCTGCTTCACAACGACGTGTTCAGTGTCACGTCGGCCTCGGCTCTCGTCGTTGGCATGGGCATGTTCGGCGGCCTGGTGCTCATCCCGCTGTATCTGCAGATCGTCAAGGGGGCTTCACCGACCAAGTCGGGTCTGCTGCTGCTGCCCCTCATGGCAGGGATCATGGCCAGCTCGATGATCTCGGGTCAGCTGACCGCTCGCACTGGCCGTTACAAGGTCTTCCCCCTGGTGGGCACGGCGTTGATGGCCGTCGCGCTGCTGATGCTGTCTTTCCGCCTGGGCGTTGACACCTCGCTGGCCGAGGTCGACGTGTACATGGTGGTGTTCGGTCTTGGGTTAGGCGGTTGCCTACAGACACTGATCATGGCGGTGCAGAATGCGGTGCCACCACGGGACATGGGTGTAGCCACCGCGTCGGCGACGTTCTTTCGCCAGATGGGCGGGACGTTGGGCGTCGCGGCCTTCCTGTCGATCCTGTTCTCCACGGCCGGACCCAAGATCGCTGACGCATTCCGGACCATCGCAGCTACGCCGCAGTTTCAGTCCGTGCTGGGCGATCCAACCGTCCGGGCCAACCCTGCCAACGCCATCGTCTTTGAGTCTCTGCGGGGCGGCGGATCCGCCAATGCCGCCGGCGTGCTGCAAGACTCCTCATTCCTGCAGCACATCGACCCTCGTCTGGCTCGCCCGTTCCTCGTCGGATTCTCCGACGCGATGGATGGGGTGTTCCTTACCGCGGCGGTCGTGATGTCCCTGGCTTTTGTGATCTTGCTCTTCCTGCGGGAACTGCCCCTGCGCAACGAATCAGGCATCGCAGCCCTCGCGGCCGAACGCGCCGCCGAAACCGGACACGCATCGGCACAGGAGACACCGCCACGAGACCAGACGGTACCCTCACCACCGGGCATGGCCTCCCACCCAGTGATCTACGGGCAGGTGACCAAGGACGTCGCTACCCCCCTCTCAGGGGTCAGCCTGACCCTCACCGACCTGTCCGGGCGGCAACTTAACGTCACACGATCCGATACCGACGGCCACTACCAGCTCGACGCGCCCAGCGGTGGCAGCTATCTGGTGACCTGCGCGGTGGCTGCGCACCAGCCCGGTATCGTGCTGATCGCGGTGGCCGACGCGTCGGTGCGCCACAACTTCGTCCTTCCCGAAGCTGGCGCAAGCTTGTCTGGCACGGTTTACGCAGCCGGATCCACCGAGCCCCTCGCGACCGCGGTGGTCACTCTGGTCGACATCCGCGGCGACGTCGTGGTCACGACCACCACCGGGTCCGACGGACGGTACGGCTTCAGCGGTATCGCTCAGGGTTTGTACACCCTCACGGTGGCCGCCACGACCCTGATCCCAGTTGCACTCAGCGTGGATATTCCCGCCCAGGGACAGCTCACCCAGGACATCGAGGTGGCCGTGCGGACGCAGCTGACGGGCAGTGTGCGCACCGAGAGCACCGGCGCGGCGGTGCCCGAAGCGTTGACCATTCTGCTGGACTCCGACGGTCAGGTGATGGATTCAGTGATCACCGGCAGCGATGGTCGATTTGTTTTCGACAACTTGCCGGCCGCCGTGTACACCGTCGTCGCCAAGGGATATTCAGCGGTAGCCACTGAGGTGCAACTCCAGGCTGGACGCGCCAACGAGACCGTGATCACCTTGCCGCGGCCGAGTGTGGCTGAGTCCGTGACCGGCAACGGTCTTGCCGAGGGAAGAGTTCAGCAACGGGCGACCGGCAAGCATGGGCAGCGCTGAGCTCGGCGGCGCGGTCACACCGGCGCGGTCACACTGGCGCGGTCACACTGGCGCGGTAGCCAGCCGCGGTGGACGACCGGTGCCCAGCACACAACTCGACTGCTGCCAGGATCCCACGCTTCCGGCGTGACAGCCGTGCTAGAATCGAACATATGTTCGAGATTGCTGGATCGATGCTGCTCTGTCATCGAGCAGTGACATGCCGGGTTGCATCGGCTGATCACGGCACGGTGGTGAACCGGTCACGGCAGCGGCATCATGGCCCATGTGCGCGTGCGTTCACGCCGCTGGTTTGTCCTGGCCTGTCTGTGCGTAATGCTCCTGCTGGTGATCGGTGGGCCGGCGCGCCATTCGCTATCGCGAACAACGCCAGCCGCGTCGGCAGCGCATGTGACGGCAATGGGGCCTGACGGAATGCGGTCGTCGTGGGTGATCGAGGAAAACCGGCGACCGGGCACCGACGCTTGGCGGATCACCGATATGCCGTTAGGCGTGATCGACGGATTCGCTGATCGCACCTATGCCGCAGTCGGAGACACCGTCTCGCTGGCCGTGTCGACCGACGCGCCGCAGTTCCGGGTCGAGGCCTACCGGATGGGTTACTACCAGGGCAGTGGCGCGCGGTTGGTGTGGCATTCGGACGAGCTGCCCGGTGCGGTGCAGCCGCCGTGCCCGGTGACAGGCGGCATCAAGATGGTGTCCTGCGAGAACTGGTCACCCAGCTTGCAGGTGGCGATCACGGCGGCATTCGTGCCGGGCGACTACCTGCTCAAGCTGGTCGGCAACCGGGGGCAGGCCAGCTACGTGCCGTTGACCGTGTGGGATCCGCAAAGCCACGCCACCTACCTGGTCAAAAACGATGTGCTTACCTGGCAAGCGTGGAACCCTTACGGCGGCTATGACTACTACGTGGGCAAGGGCTCCTGTCCGTCGGGCGGGTATCCGCTGTGCTCACGGGCACGGGTTGTGTCCTTCGACCGCCCCTACGCGTTCGACTACAACGGCGGCGCGGGCACCGGCGACTTCCTCACCCTGGAGCTGCCGCTGGTGCGCTGGCTGGAACAGCGTGGGCTGGACGTCAGCTATGTCACCGACCTGACCGTGATCCAGCATCCGGACATCGTCACCGAGCACAAGGCGATGTTGTCCCTGGGCCACGACGAATGCTGGTCGCTGCAGGAGCGCCAAGCTGCGATGAACGCGCACGCCGCAGGGGTAAATCTGGCGTTCTTCGGCGCCAGCGGGATTCTGCGGCACGTCCGGCTGGAACCGTCCATGCTGGGTCCAGACCGGCAAGAAGTGGACTACCGCGACGCCGCCGAAGACCCACTCAACGGGATCGGTGATCCATTACAGGTCACCGGCAACACCTGGGCATCACCACCAGCGAATTGGCCCGAGGACACCTTCGTCGGTGAGTCCTACAACGGCTTTCTGGCGGCCCACGCTGGCCCGGGCGCGTTGCGCGTCACCGATGCCACAGTGTGGATCTTCGCGGATACCGGCCTGCATGACGGGCAGGAGATTCCCGGTGTGATCGGCTCGGACGTCGACAGCCTCGACCCGCAGGTAGGGTTCCCGCCGAATATAGCTGTCTTCGCGCACTCACCGCTGGACGCATCCCAGGCACAAGCGCGTACCCGCCACGGTGGGGTGTTCTACTCCGACATGACCTACTACACCGATCCACAAAGCCAGGCTGGTGTGTGGGATTCCGGCACCAACGCGTGGATCCCCGACCTCAATCCCTGCCGCGGTGACCGCGCCTGCCCGGCCGAAGTGATCGGGCGCATCACCGGCAACCTGCTCCAGGCACTCGGCACCGGTCCGGCAGGTATCGCACATCCGTCCGCGCCGAACTGGCAACTGCTGTACCCGGGCGCAGCATCGGCGCCGCCCTCGCACGGGCCGTGACGGCCTGGCGGTTCGTCGCAGACAGCAATTCTGTCGAGATCGCGACAAACAGGCGATCTGTCGGGTGAACGAGGTTTAGCAAGCGGGCAGCTGGGCAGCCTGAGTGGTCAGCCGTCGCGACAGGAGATGCAAGAGATGACGATGAAGCGGCTCGTGAAGGCACCTGGGCTGGCCATGTACTCCTGCAGACCAGTACCGGATCAGCTTCCACTGCTCACCCGTGGTTGGCACCGCGGTCCAGAGGACGGCGCGTGCGTGATGGAGTACGTGTCAGTGCTGGCGGGCAGCCGGTTCACCGACCACCCGCGGTGCACACCGCCGGCGCTGGCGGCGCTGGCGCGGCTGGTCAACGACCGCATTGTCGATGACGGCGTGCGCAGCAAGCTGGCACTGCTCGCCCCGGATCTGATCGGGATCAGGGTGCAGCCGGGCACGACGCAGTACGTCATCGCCAGCTGCTTGGTGACCGCCGCGGCACACCAGCCAGTGCCACACCAGGCAACCCAGCGCCGGCTGGCCAGAACATGCGCGCGGATGCGCCGGCTGGAGCGCGGTGGCCGGTGGACCCGGATCTGGCTGCGAGGCTGGGAACTGCTGAACCCACCGAATATCACGGTCAGCTCGGCGTTCCAGTCCGTGCTCGAGCAGCTGCGTGGCCTTACCCAGCACCAGCGCGACGAGCAGCTGGCGGAGTTGCTCCGCACCGCAGTGGCCGACTGCCGGATGCTGACCAGCCAGCGCTCCGCGCCGGCCCGCCGTGCCGGCGCCCGAACAGGCTGAGCGCCCATCCGCTGAGGGTCGAATGGGGCAACAAAGGCGAACAACACAGGCGTGCGGCGGCGAACGCCCGGGTACGCGCCCGGCGTAGCGCAAATGTTTCACGAGAAACAGCACTCGGTATGGCTAGCGTCGCCGACTGTATCCCGGGTCTCCACCAATTACGCGCTGACCAGACCGCGCCGATTTGCAGATCTCGCTGCCTGGGCGATCCCGCAGGCGTCCAGATCATGCGTGCGGAGCAGGTCATCGCGCGCCGCGTGCGGCAGGAAATCGGCTCCCAGGGTGACGGACCGCATGGCAACACGCGATCCGCTGGTGCGCAGGGCTCGCGAGAAGGCGTCACCGAAGCCGCCGGCACCGGCATTTTCCTCGACGGTGAGCACGAGCTGGTAGCCGTGGGCGACCCGGACCAGCGCCGGGTCCACCGGCAGTAACCATCCCGGGTCCACCACGGTGACGTCCTGGCCGCGCAGCGCGAGCTCACTGGCGGCAGCTACCGCCGAGCGGGCACACGCGCCCGCGGCAACGATCAGCACGCCGCCACAGCCGGTGCGGGCCAGCACGTCGGCGGCACCGATCCGGCCGATCGCCGGCAGGTCCGGGACCACCGCGCCCTTCGGGAACCGCACCGCAGCCGGTCCCGGATGAGCGATGGCCTCCCGCAACTGTGCGCGCAGCCGCGCCGCATCCCTCGGCGCGGCCACCCGCATCCCCGGCACCACACCAAGCAACGACAGATCCCACATCCCGTTGTGCGATGGGCCGTCGCTGCCGGTAACACCGGCACGGTCCAGCACGAACGTGACCGGTAACGCATGCAGGGCCACGTCCATCAGCACCTGGTCGAATGCCCGGTTGAGGAAAGTCGCGTAGACGCACACCACCGGGTGCAGGCCGCCCATGGCCAGCCCCGCTGCGGTGGTGACCGCGTGCTGCTCGGCGATCCCGACGTCGAACACCCGGTCAGGGAACTGGGTGGCGAAGCGGTGCAGCCCGGTCGGGTGCAGCATCGCCGCGGTAAGCGCGACGACGTCGGTGCGCTCGCTGGCGATGGCGACCAGCTCGTCGCTCAGTACCGCAGTCCAGGACGGGCCGCTAGCCGGAGATGGCTGTGGCGATGATGGTGATACTGAATGCAGGCGGTCGATCTCGTCGGTCTCAGCGGCGGGGCATCCCTTGCCTTTGACGGTGACGCAGTGCACCACGGCCGCCCGCCCCAGCGAGCGGGCCTGGCGCAGGGCGGCTTCGACCGCGGCGATGTCGTGACCGTCGATCGGGCCGAGGTAGGCCAGGCCGAACTGCTCGAACACCGAGCTCGGCGCGCTGCCGCGGCGCAGCGCGTTCAGATGGGTGGCCAGTGAGCCAACCGTGGGGGAGTAGGACCGGCCGTTGTCGTTGAGCACCACGATCAGCGGTCGCCGCGGTGCGCCGCCGATGTTGTTCAGCGCCTCCCAGCACATCCCGCCGGTCAGGGCACCGTCGCCGACCACTGCGACCACTGCGCGGTCAGGCTCTCCGCGCAAGGCGAACGCCCTGGTCAGGCCGTCGGCGTAGGACAGCGCCGTCGACGCATGCGAGTTCTCCACCAGGTCGTGGACGCTTTCTGCACGGCTGGGATAGCCCGACAGACCCCCGGCGCCGCGCAGGCGGTCGAAGCCATCGCGGCGTCCGGTGAGCAGTTTGTGCACGTAAGCCTGATGGCCGGTGTCCCACACGATCGCATCATGCGGAGAGTCGAATACGCGGTGCAGCGCGATGGTCAGCTCTACGACCCCGAGGTTGGGTCCGAAGTGCCCACCGGTACGTGGCACGGACTCGATCAGTAGCTGCCGGATCTCGCCGGCCAGCGCGTCCAGTGCGGTCGCCGGCAACCCCCGCAACCCCTCCGGCCCCGTCAGCTGCTCTAACACCGCACCCACCAGCCCGCAGTCTGGATGCAGACTGGGGTTTTGGGGGCTGGAGAAACAACAGTCCGCATCCAGACTGCGGTCGGGATCATGGCGCGCTCACCCGCCGGTGGCGGCGCGGAGGGACTCGCGCAGGGAGCCCATCGTCGCTACTACTGCGGTGGGTTCGTAGCCGCAGTGCGCCATGCAGTTGGCACACCGGGGGTCCTGCCCGCGACCGAACGCCGACCAGTCGGTGTCTTCCAGCAATTCCCGATATGTCTGCGCATAGGAATCATCGAGTAGGTAGCAGGGCCGCTGCCAGCCCAGCAGCGAGTACGACGGGATGCCCCATGCGGTGCAGGCCAGGTCCCGCTTGCCTTCCAGGAAGTCCAGGAAGACCGGGGAGTGGTTGAGCCGCCAGCGCTTGCGCCGCCCCTCGCCGAATGCCTTGGCGAACAGCTCCCGGGTCTGCTGCACGCCCAGCCAGTGATCCTGGTCAGGCGCCTTCTCGTAGGCGTAGGCCGGGGAGATCTGCATGTTGTCCACGCCGAGCTCGTCGTTCAAGTAGTCGAGCACGTCGATGACATCTTGCGGGGTGTCGTTGTTGAAGAACGTGGTGTTGGTCATTACCCGGAACCCGGCGGCCTTGGCCTGCCGGATCGCGTCGACCGCGGCGTCGAAGCCGCCGACCTTGCGCACCGAGGCGTCGTGGCGCTCGCGCAACCCGTCGATGTGCACCATCCAGGCGAAATCCCGGTGGGGGATGAACTTGTGCAGGTGCTTGGGCAGCAGCAGCGCGTTGGTGCACAAAAAGACGATCTTGCCGCGGGCCAGCAACTCTCGGGTGATCACGTCGATCTGCGGGTGCATCAGCGGTTCACCACCGGCGAGGGACACCATCGGCGCGCCGCACTCCTCGACGGCGGCCAGCGCCTGCTCCACCGGCATCCGCTGTTTGAGCAACGCCGCCGGCTGGGCGATCTTGCCGCAGCCGCCGCATTTGAGATTGCACGCAAATAGTGGTTCGAGCTCGACGAGCAGGGCGAACTTGTCCCGGCGCAGCAGCTTCTGCTTGAGCAGGAAAGCACCCAGCTTCAGGGATTGCCGCAACGGCATGGCCATGTCGTTAGATCACCTCTTTAGGCAGTGCGAAGGTGACGTCCTCATCGATCAGCTGGGACTCGCTCGCGGTGACTGGGCCGAGTCCGCTCAGGCAGTGCACGATCTGGTCGACCAGGTGCGGGGGCGCGGATGCGCCGGCGGTGATCCCCACCCGTTGCCGGCCCGCCAGCCAGCGCAGGTCGATCTCACCGCAGTCGTCGATCAGATACGCCGGCACGCCTTCGCGCTGGGCGACCTCCACCAGCCGCAGCGAGTTCGACGAGTTGGGGGAGCCGACCACCAGCACCAGGTCGACCTCGCGGGCGATCGCCCGGACCGCGCGCTGGCGGTTGGTGGTCGCGTAGCAGATGTCGTCGGTGCGCGGTGCGCTCAGTTGGGGGAACCGCTCGCGCAGCACGGCGGCGATCTGTTCGGCTTCGTCGACCGCGAGCGTGGTCTGCATGGTGTAGGCCACCTGCGACGGGTCGCGTGGTTGGACCCGCCGCGCGCTTTCGATATCCGGCACCACGATGACGTCGTCCGGGGCCTCGCCGCGGCTGCCGTGCACTTCCTCGTGGTCGGGGTGGCCGATCAGGAACACGGTGTTGCCGCGCCGGGCGTAGCGGCGGATCTCGGTGTGCACCTTGGTGACCAGCGGGCAGGTGGCGTCGATGACGGTGGGGGTGCGCGCGGCGGCGTCCCGGCGCACGGTTGGAGCCACGCCGTGCGCCGAGAACACCAGGACGCCGCCTTCCGGCACTGCTTGGACGTCGTCGACGAACACCGCTCCACGATCTTGGAGGTTCCGCACCACGTGCGCGTTGTGCACGATCTGGTGGCGCACGTAGACCGGTGGGCCGTAGCGGCGCAGCGCGGCCTCCACGGTGTCGATCGCCCGGGCGACGCCCGCGCAGAACGAGCGCGGCGCGGCAAGCAGCACGTTCCGCGGTCCGGTTGCCGCGGCCCACGATTCCAGTGCCGGTTGGCATGCCTTCAAGGCATGCAGACCGGTGATGCCGCGGCGCAGCGTGCCGGGATGCCACAACGGGTGATCGGGAGTGTCCACGATCACGCGCACCACGGCGAACGGTGCGCCGGCGCGGGCGAGATGGGCGGATTCCATGTCCACCGCCAGCACCGCGGGGTCGGCGGCCTTCCAGGCGATCCCCGGCACTGACCTGACCGGACCCACGTGCACCGTCAACCCCAGCCGCCGCAACGCGCCGGCCAGCAGCGGCGCGGACGGGATCTCCACGGTGCTGCCGGTGCCGCGGACTTCGCCGGCGACCACCACCTCGCCGGGGCAGAGGTGACTGGCTTGTCCACCGGCAAGGCCGGCCACGAGGACAGCGTCGGCATGCGTCGCAGCGGCGGTGGCGGCGGCCCGCCGGGGTCCCATGCCGGTGCGCACCACCCGCATGCTCCGGGCAGCACCCCGCAGCGCGGCGTGTTCGACGCGCAGCGGGGTGAACAGCACGGTGGAGCTCAATGGGCACCACCCAGGTACCGGCCCAGCGCGGTGATCGGGAAGACCTGCCGGTAGAGGTGGTAGTTCAGGTAGAAGTCGCCGGGGAACCCGGTGCCGGTGAAGTACGGCTCGTCCCATGACCCGTCATCTCGCACGGTGCGGCTTAGCCACTCGACGCCCCGTTCAACCACCTCGGAACGCTCGCCCGCCGCGAGCAACGCAAGCAGCGCCCAGGCAGTCTGTGAAGCGGTCGACTCACCCCGCCCGGACCAGGCCCGGTCGTCGTACGAGCGCAGGTCCTCACCCCATCCGCCGTCGTCGTTCTGGTGCTGCTCCAACCACCGCACGGCGCGCCGGATGCACAGCGATTCGGCGGATACTCCCGCGGCGATCAGCGCGGGCACCACGCCGCCGGTGCCGTAGACGTAGTTGGCGCCCCACCGGCCGAACCACGACCCGTCCGGTTCCTGGGCGTCGAGCAGCCACCTCACCCCACGGCGGCAGGGCAGCCCGTCGGCCAGGCCTTCCGCGGCGAGGGCCTCCACCACGTGTGCGGTGACATCTGCCGACGGCGGATCGATCACCTCACCGAAATCGCAGAACGGCAGCTTGGTGCACAGCATCCGGGTGTTGTCGGCGTCGAAGGCACCCCAGCCGCCGTCCTTGGATTGCATGCCGAGCAGCCAGGTCACCCCGCGATCAAGCGCGCTGCGATCAGCCAGCGGCAACCGCCGCAGCGCCAGGATCACCTCGGCGGTGTCGTCGGTGTCCGGGTAGTTGTCGTTGTGGAACTCGAACGCCCACCCGCCCGGAGCGAGCTGCGGCCGCCGGATCGCCCAGTCGCCACGGACCCGGACTTCTTCGCCCAGCAACCAGTCGCGAGCCCGCTCTATCGTCGGGTCGTCCGCCGGTACCCCGGCGTCGAGCAGGGCGGTGACCGCCAGGCAGGTGTCCCACACCGGGGACTGGCAGGCCTCGAACCGGCGCACCCACCCGTCCGGGGTGTGCTCCCGGATGGCGAAGGTCTCCAGACCGGAGATGCCGACACGCAGCGCCGGGTGGTCCAATGCGTAGCCCAGCAGGTGCAGGGCCAGCATCGAGTACACCCACGGCGGCTGGATACCGCCCCAGCAGCCGTCGGCCTCCTGCCGGGCCAGGATCCACTCCGCAGCGCGGCGCATGGCCGCCCGCCGCAACAGCCGCACGGGCCGCTTCGCGTAGGCGTGTAGCACCTTGTCGGTGCGCTGGAAGAACCCGCCCCAGGTCCACAGCGGGCGCGGGGACGCTTCACGGCGCAGCGACGCCGGACCGGTGCGCAACTCGTCCACCCCGAACGGCAGCGAGCGCACCGGGCGCAGCGTGCACACGATGGTCAGCGGCACGATGGTCTGCCGGGCCCAGCACGCCCAGTCGTAGACGTTCAACGGGAACCAGCGCGGCAGGAAGATCAGTTCCGGGGGCAGGTTGGGCAGCTCCTCCCACGGCCACAGCCCGAACATGGCCAGCCAGATCCGGGTGAACACCCGGCTGCGTTCCAGGCCACCGTGCGCCGTGACGAACTCGGCTGCCTGGGCCATGTGCGGCGCGTCCGGGGAGTCGCCGGCCAGGCGCAGCGCCACCCACGCCTCGATCGTGGTGGACAGCTCACCCGGACCGCCGTGGAAGACCGCCCAGCTCCCGTCGTCGCGCTGCTGGGACCGGATCCACCGGGCGGCCTCCTCGGTGAGCCCGGCCTCGCGGATGCCGAGGAACTCGCGCAGCAGCAAGTCCTCCGCGTCCATGGTGACGTTGGTTTGCAGCTCGCCCTTCCACCAACCTTGCCCGTCTTGGCATTTGCGCAGGTACGCCACCGCGGCGGCCAGCGTCTGCGCCGGGTCACTCGTGGGGCGCTCAACTGGACGGCTCTGGGTCATCAGGCTTCCCTTTCGACAATGAAGTGGGCGATTGCGATCAGTTCTGCCCGCGGGCCGGCGGGCATCGGCACGGCGTGCAGTGCCTGCGTGGCTGCCTCGATACGGCGGCGCGCCTCGTCGGCCGCCCATTGCCGGCCACCTGCGGTCTCGATCAGGTCAGCGGCCCGTGCTTCGCCGTCTCGGGGCGACATCTCTGGGCTCGGCCCGTTCGCGCTCGACCTATCTGGAGACGCCGTCCTGAACCAGCTGGCCAGTTCCCGCGCGGCCAAGCCGCCCTGGCTCAACACGTAGGTGACCGGCAGGCTCTTTTTGCGCGAGCGCAGATCGGAGAACACCGGCTTGCCTGTGGTCGCTGGGTCACCCCAGATGCCCAGCAGGTCATCGACGAGCTGGAAGGCGATGCCCAGTTCGGCGCCGAAGGTGGACAGCGCGTCGATGACGTCGGCTGGTGCGCCGGCCAGCACCGCGCCGATCATCGCGCTGGCTCTGAGCAGGGCCCCAGTTTTTCCGGACACCATGTCCAGGCATTCCGCCAGGCTGACCTCGTGACGTTGCTCGAAGGCCACGTCGAGCACCTGGCCGCGGATCAGATTGCGGGTAGCCTCGGCAAGCAGCCGGGCGGCGGCAGCCCGGTGCGGGGAGGGGCTTTCCAGCAGGACCTCCTGGGCCAGCGCCAGCATGGCATCCCCGGTGAGGATCGCGCTGGTGGTGCCCCACACCGCCCAGACGGTGGGCCGGTGGCGGCGTTCCGTGTCGCCGTCCATCACGTCGTCGTGCACCAGGGAGAAGTTGTGCACCAGCTCGGCGGCGACCGCCCCGGGGATGCCCACTTGCGCTGGCGCGCCGGCGGCTTGCGCGGACAGGGTGGCCAGCGCCGGCCGGACCGCTTTGCCCCCACCACCGCGGGTGGGAACGCCGGCCGCATCGGTCCAGCCGAGGTGGTAGGCGACGATCGCGGCGCTGGTGTCGTCCAGCCGCGAGAGGAAATCGCGGGTCGCGGGCGTCACGGCGTCCCGGGCCCGGCGCAGCGCACTGGGCACCGCCGCCCGCGCCGGTGACGCCGTCATGAGGCTGCTCCCTTCTTCGACGCTGCCCCTGCGATCCCGATATGTCTCCATGTCGGGGTTTCGGTCGGGGTCGTGGCGCCCCTGCTGGACTGGAGCAGGGCGCTGGCGGCGGCTTCGCCGCTGCGGACAGCGCCTTCCATGGTCGCCGGCCAGCCGGTGGCGGTATAGGCGCCGGCGAGGAACAGGCCGGGGGTTGCGGTCGTCGGCGCGGGGCGCAGCGCGGCGGTGCCGGGCGCCGGGCGGAACGTCGCATGCCGTTCCCGGGTGACAAAAAAGTCGAGCACCGCCGCAGCCCGCAGTTCCGGCAGCAGCGCGGCCAGCTCCGGGAGGAACTTCTCGCGCATCGCTGCGGTCGGCATGTCGACATAGTCGTCCGCAGCGGACAGCGACACCGCGAGGTACTGGCCGCTGGTCAACCCCGAGTGTGAGGTGCGGTCGAACACCCACTGCACCGGGGTGTCAATCCCGGCGATGAACGGCTGGTCAAGCACCGGCCGATCCAGCACCACGTGCACGTTGACGATGGGGGAGCTGCCCAGCCGCTGCGACCAGCCCTCCGGCAGCGCCACGCTGCCCGGTGGCAGCAGATTCTCCGCCGCCGGCGGCGGGACGGCCAGGATCACTTGATCGGCCGCCGTACGGTCGCCGTCAGTGATCACCTGCCACTCGTCGCCCGGTTCCAAGCACCGCACCGCCGTCGAGGTGCGCACCTGGGCGCCCGCGGCGGTGAGGCAGTCCAGCGCCGGGTCTCCGTGCAGCTGTCGCAATGGCACCTTCGACCAGCCGATGTCGGCGGCGGTGGCGTCGGTGAGCAAGCCCTCCTGGAATACCGTGGCCGCCAGGCTCAGCGACGCACCATCGGCCCGAGAGTTCAACGTGGCCACACCGACCAGTTCCCACAAGGACGTGATGGCATTGGTGCTTTGCCCGTGCCGGCGTAGCCAGGTGCCGAAGTTCTGCTCGTCGGTGGCCGGGGAGGTGGGGTCAACCCGCCGCAATGCCACTGCCGCCAGCGCGAACCGCACCCGCTCGAGCAGGCTCAGCGGCCGGTAGCCCAGCAGCGATTGGGACAGGTGCAGCGGCGCGGGCAACCCGTTGCGGCGCAACCACACCGGCTGGCCAGCACCAGGGGTCAGGATCGGGATGGCCAGCCGTGGCTGCATCTCCACCCGGTCGGTGACCCCGAGCCGGTCCAGCAACGCGAGATAGGACGTGCAGCACCGCAGGAACACGTGCTGACCGTTGTCGACCCGCAGCTCGCCGCGGCTAAACGAGTGGGTCAGCCCGCCCAGCTGCGGCCGGGCCTCAAACACGGTGACCTGGCAGCCCGCGTCGGCGCAGCGCAGCGCTGCGGAGATGCCCGCCAGCCCCCCGCCGATCACCGCGACCCGCCGGGTCATGCCGGCACCTCCCAGGATGACGATCCCACCGGTGACGATCCCACCAGGGCCCACATGGCGACCTCCGCTTTCTGCCACCCGGACAAGGACAACCGTCGGTCGAAGACCAAGTTAGGCTGCTGCACAATGCGCTCGAGCAGCCGCACGTAGATCCCGGACATTGCCGTGGCGCAGGCTGCGCTGCGCCGATCCAGCAGCGGGATCAACCGGAGCCCGTGCGCGTACCACTCGTATGCGCGGCTGGCGCTGTACCGGATCAACCTGGACAGCCCTTGGTCGGTGTCAACCAGGCAACCCTGTTCATCCAGGGCCAGCTGCACACCGAAGCGATCCAGGTCGTCCTGGGGTAGGTAGATACGGCCATTGCCGAGATCTTCCCGGATGTCCCGCAGGATGTTGATCTGCTGCAAGGCGATCCCCAGCGCGTCGGCGTACTCGGCGGCATGCGGATCGGGCGCCGGGTCGGACCGAGTGCCGAACACTGCCAGGCACAGCCGCCCGACCGCTCCGGCGACGCACCGGCAGTACTGGACCAGTTCGTCGAAGCTGGCGTAGCGCCGCCCCCGCACGTCCATTTCCACGCCGTCGACCAGCTCCTCGAAGGCACCCAGCGGCAGGGGCAGGCGCTGGGCCAGGTCCGCGATCGCGGTGAATACCGGGTCAGCCCCGGAATGGCTGCCGGAAACCCGCAGAGCCGCGATCTCGGCGCGCAGCTGGCCCAACGCGACGAGTTTGTCCGCCCGAGGCAGGTCACCATCTCCGACGTCGTCGATCCGCCGGGCTAGCGCGTACACCGCGCACAGCGCGGCCCGCTTGCGCGGGCGCAGCAGCCGGATGCCGTAGTAGAAATTCCGCGCCTCCGTCCGCGTGATCGACTCACACCGATCGAACGCCTGGTCCAGACTGATCGCAACACTGGTCATCTCACTGGACCTCCCCGCTTGCGGGTTGGTGTGCGTCAGAGACCGCGCCACGCCGGGTTGGCGGCTCGTGCAGAGCCCCCAACAGGTGACGCAGGACGTCGCGGCGACGGGGACGTGGTGGGCCGGTCAGGATGTCGGCGGCACGGCCAGAGACGGAGCGACGCAGCGCATCGACGGCGGCACGGCCGCCGGCCACGTACCCGGCGACGGCCAGCCGCGCCCACCCGTGCAGCATCCTGACCAACGGCGCCCCCGAGTCCAGCAGCTCTGCGGCACGGGTGATCTCGAAGGCCATCAGTGCCCGCAACGCCGGGGAGGACACCCCCTCACCCGGCAAGGCGTCGAGGTCAGCTTCGACGACCCGGTAAGCGGCGAGATCTTCCTGCGGCAGGTACACCCGGCCGGCCCGACGATCCTCGGCGATGTCTTGCCAGTGCTCGATCAGCTGCAAGGCGGTGCAGACCCGGTCGGACAGCTCGATTGCGACGGGATCGCCCACGCCGAACAGGGCCAGCACGATCCGGCCGATGGGGTCGGCCGACAGCGTGCAGTAGTCCCGGAGCTGACTGTAGGTGGCATACCGGTGCACCCGCTGGTCGAGCAGGTTGGCCCGCACCACCCGGTCAAAAGGTTCCCGGTCCAGCCCACGCGCCGCCACCGTGGGCACCAGTTGCTGCAGCACCGGGTGTTGCGGCCGGCCCGTCTCCCACACCGATGCCAGGTCTGCCCGGAACGCCTCGAGCAGCGCGGTCCGATCACCAGGAGCGCAATCCCCAAGGTCGTCGATAACCCGGACCACGCCGTACACCGCGATCAGGTCGGCGCGTAGCGTGCGGGGCAGCAGACGCAGTGCCACCGGAAAGTTCTCCGCGCGCCGCTTATGCTCCAGCACCTGCTCGGGCGGGTACTGCGGCGCCACTGGCCCATCTGAGATCGCCGCCATGACGACATCTTCTGGTCGCTTAGCCGACATTTCTGCGTCAGACGGGACAGTTCTTCACCCCTAGAATTGTCACATTCGAGTAAGCATCAGCTGAGTGTGATTGGGGTATGCGGGGCCTGGCACGACGATGCAGAGGGGGAGGCCGGTCAGTGCACGCGGCTGAAGGAGGACGCCCTATCGAGCTCGACGACCTGGTGCCGGAGATTGTAGCCCGCCTGCCGATCATTCTGGCTGAGGTCCGGGAGCTGCTGGCCGAGCAAAGCCCCGACTACGCGGCCTTTCTCACCGAGGATTTCGCCGAGGTCCTTACCGCGTCGGAAGGCTTTATCGCCAGGCTGGTCGGCTTAGCCCAGCGCGATCCGTCAACGATCGCGCCCCAGCTGGCATCCGGGGTGGAACAGGCCATCTTCGAAGAAATCGGCCGTATCCACTACGAACAGCAGCAGGACGTGACGCACCTGCTGGCCGCCTACCGGACTGGCGCTGCGGTGGCATGGCGCCATGTCTCCGACACCGCGCTGCACCTGGGTGTACCAGTCGAAACCATCGCGGGGTTGGCTGCAGTGATCTTCACTGCCGTCGAGCAGCTGTCGGCGTCGTCGTTGCGCGGTTACGAGCGGGCCCAGGCCGGCGCAGAACACGCGCACGAACAGCAACGCCTGGAGCTGGCCGAACTGTTGCTGTCGGACCGCTGCGACACCGCCGCCCTGCGGATCGCCGCGGCACGCGCGGGATGGACGTTGCCCCGCCACGCCGCGGTAGTGCTGATCAATCCAGACAACGAGGTGGGACGGGTGCTGCTGGACCGCTTGGATGAGTCCTGCCTGCAGCTGCGCCGGCCAAAGATGCTGGTGACCATCGTGCCCGACCCGGAGGGTCCCGGGCGGCGCAAGCGGCTGGCCACGGCGCTGCGCGGTTCGGGAGCTGTGGTCGGTGTCACCGTGCCACTGGACCGGCTACCGGCCAGCATCGGCCTGGCCGAGCACGCGTTGCGCCTCAAGCACCTGCTGCCCGACGATCCACTGTTCGTCGACGAGCACCTCGACGCGATGCTGGTGCACCGCGACGACCGGCTGCTGGCCGCGCTGCGCCAGCAGTACCTGGCCCCGCTCGCGTCGCTGCGTGAAGGCACCCGCGACCGTCTCTGCGAGACGCTCAAGTCATGGCTGATGAACATGGGCAACCGCAAGGCAGTGGCTGACGAACTGCACGTACATCCACAGACTGTGCGCTACCGGTTAGATCAGTTGCGTGAGCTGTTCGGCCCCGCACTGGACGATCCGGCAACGCGCGCCGCGCTGCTGCTCGCGCTGGCCTGGGGGCCCGCAGTCACCGAAACCGACCCGTTAGCGCAACCCCGATGAGCGAGTCGATGCTCGACCCTGCAAGCAGGTCTTCGGGTTCGATGCTCGACCCTGCAAGCAGGTCTTCGGGCGTGCCACCGCAACGGTTGCTGGTGATCAGCGCCAACATCGGCGAAGGCCACAACGCCACCGCCCGAGCGGTGGAGGAGCGAGCCCGCTGGTTGTGGCCGGACTGCCAGATCCGGCGGGTGGACACCCTGGACCGGATGGGCTCCTGGGTCGGCCCAGGTTTCCGCTGGATCTACCGGGTGAACGTGGACACCACCCCGTGGCTGTACGACTTCTTCTACCGCGCGCTGTGGCGCTACCCGTGGTTCGCCACGGCGTCCTGCCGGTTCACCGGGGTGTGGAGCGGCGTCCGGCTCGTCCCGATCATCGCCGAGTACAAGCCCGACCTGGTGGTGTCGACCTACCCGCTGGGCACCGGGGGCCTGGACTGGATGCGGCGCCACGGCGGTCTGAACGTGCCCGCCGCGGCGATCATCTCGGATTTCGCGCCGCACCCGTTCTGGGTCTACCCAGAGATTGACCTGCATTATGTCGCCAGCGAGGCGAGCCTGCGCGCGATGTACCAGGCCCGGCCAGATGCTCGAGGTGCCGTCGGCGCGCCCCCGGTGGTTTCCGCGTTCGCGCCGACCGATCCCCACACCGCCAGGCGGCGCTGCGGGTTGCCCGGCGACGCGCTGATCGTGCTGATCTCCTGCGGGTCTCTTGGGTTCGGCTCGGTGGAACGGGCGGTCGATGCCGCGCTGGCTGCGGGTCCTGAGGTCTGCGTGGTGGTGGCTTGCGGCCGCAACGAGGCCCTGCGCGTTCGGTTGACCAGCCGCCACGAACCGCCGCAGCGCCTGATGCCGCTGGGTTGGACGGATCAGATGCCGGCTCTGACGTCAGCTGCCGACGTCGTGGTGACCAATGCCGGCGGTGCGACCGCGCTGGAGGCGGTTGCGTGCGGCCGGGAGGTGTTGATGTTCGAACCGATCGCCGGGCACGGAAAGGCCAACGCCGCGCTGATGGCCGCGGCGGGGCTGGCAACGCTGTGCGAAGGGCCCGCGGAGCTGACCAGCGCGCTACGGATGCTGATCGCTCAGCCAGCGCAGCTGGTCGCGGCGCAGCAACGCGCGCTGACCCATATCGGCGCACTTGACCTGGATGCCGAGATCGCGGCGCTGCCGGAATTGCCCCGCCACCACGGTGCCCGGCCCCTCGCGGCACCGGACGCGTTCTTCGCCCACGCCGCCACCTCCACCGTGGCCCAGCAGGTCGGCGCGGTGCTGCTACTCGATGGTGTGCTCACGCAACCCCTGGCGAACCTCGCCACGCGCTTCGCCGAGCGGGTACCGGCGTTGCCGATGCTGCGCCGGCGGCTGGACCTGCGCCCGCACCGGCAGCCGCGCTGGCTCCTCGCTGACGACTTCGACCCGCATGATCACCTGCGGGCGCGGACGGTCGGCGCGAGCAGCTCCCCCGCCGGGATGTCTTTCACCGCGGCGGTGCGGGAGTTCTTCTCCACCCCGGTGCCGATGGACCGGCCACCCTGGCAGTTGCAGCTGGTTCAGGACGTCGACGCCGGGCGCACCGCGGTGATGGCGAAGATGCATCACAGCTTGGGTGACGGGCTGGCCGTCACCGCCACCCTCATCGCGCTGCTGTCCGACAGCGAGAAGCCTGCCGCAGCGCCGGTCGAGTCACCACGTAGGGCGCGCAGTGCAGACTGGCGTAGCCGGGCCGCCCGCGCCGGGCGGGTGGCTCGCGGGCTGATGAGTCTGGCCACCGCGGGGCGCGCACCAGAGGGTGGGCCGGTGGGGCCGAGCACGGCGGGACGGGAGTACGCGATGGCAGCGCTGCCCGCGGCCGCAGTGCGCTCCACCGCACGCGATCATGGCGTGGGCACCACTGCCCTGCTGCTGACTCTGATCGGCGAAGCGCTGCACCGGATCGATCCGGCCGGCACTGCGGTGCACGATCGGCTACGGGTGATGGTGCCACAGACGACCCAGGCACTGCGCCGGGCTAGCTCCAGAGACCGGCTTTACCAGGGCAACCACACCGCGGCAGTGGCACTGGACCTCCCGGTCGGGCCGATGCCGCAGGCCTGGCGGATGGTTGCGGCGGCCCGCGAACTGGCTAGACGGGAGCGTGCCGATCAGCCAGCGGCGGCCCAAGCGGTGGTCCGCGCACTAGGCCGGCTGCCCGCCCCGCTGCACGCGCGACTGGTCCGCGCCATGTACGGGCGCCGATTTTTCACCCTCATCGCATCGGTGTTGCCCGGGCCGCGGAAGGCACACTGTATGTGGGGGGTCCGGGTGGAATCGGTGTTCCCGGTGCTCCCACTGGCAGACGGCGTCGGGCTGGCGGTGGGGTTCTTGGCCTGGGGAGACATGATCGGTGTCGGGGTCACCACGGACACCGGGCTGGTCCGCGCCGCGGACCAGTTCGCTAACGCGCTACGTCAGGCTTTCGATGACCTGACAACGCATCCACGGGGCGCCCGCGGGGCGCCCACGACAGCGCGGGAGTGAGTCGTGTCGCAGTCGGCGTCGACAACGTTCTTCGTCGCGGTGCCGGCCGCGGTGGCCGGAGCAGCGAGCTTCGGGCTGGCCAGTGCGATCCAGCAGCGCGCCACCAAAGAGGTACCGACCACCGGCACCCTCAACCCGCGGCTGCTGCTGGACCTGATCCGCCATCCAGGATGGGTGTTGGGGATCGGCACCGTCATCGTGGGTCTGAGCCTGCAGCTCGTCGCGCTGGCCTATGGCCCGCTGGTGCTGGTGCAGCCGTTGCTGGTGACCGGTGTGCTCTTCGGTGCGGTGTTCTCGGCATTGCTGGCCCGTCGCCGGGTGGACCGCCTGGTCATCCTGGGCTCGCTGGGAGCGGTGGCCGGGCTGTCCGTGTTCCTGGTGTTGGCCCAACCCACCGGTGGTTCCACCGAACTCGAGCAAGACGGCTGGGGATTGCTGCCGCTGGCCCTCGTGCTGGGCATCACCGTGGTGGTGTGCCTGGCGGTGGCCGGCCGGTACGAGGGGTCCGTGCGCGTTGCCGCGCTCGCGGCGGCCACCGGGGTGTTTTACGGCCTGACCGCTGGGCTGATGAAGGTGGTCACCGGGCAGTTGCGATCCGGTGGTTTCGCGGAAATCTTCAGCCACCCGGTGCTGTACGTGGTCTGCGTGGTCGGTCCGCTGGGGTTCCTGCTCAGCCAGAACACCTTCCAGCAGGGCACCCTGATCGCCCCGGCGCTGGCCATCATCACGATCGTGGACCCGCTGGTCGGGGTGGCGATCGGGGTGTGCTGGCTGGGAGAGGAAGTGAACACCTCGCCCGCTGTGCTCGCCGGTGAGCTGATCGCAGCGCTGATCATCATCGGCAGTGTCGCGCTGCTGGCCCACCGCGGCACGCAGCTGCGTCGCGAGATTGAGCGGGCACCGCAGCGCGGATCGCGCCGGGTCGCCTGGGGATGAGGCCCCCCTGCCAGGCGCTGATCACCGGCGGATCGTCTGGCATCGGCGCAGCCGTCGCGGACAAGCTGGCCGCGGCGGGTTGCCGGCTGGTGGTGCTCGGCCGGGACTTCGATCGGCTTGATGCGGTGGCAAGCCGGACCGGTGCGCGCGCTGTCGTGGCCGACCTCTGCACCCCCGAAGGCCTTGCCCGGGCAGCGGACGAGACTGCTGATGTTGATCTCCTGGTGAACTCGGCAGGCGTCGGCTGGGCCGGAGATCTGGCCACCATGGGAGAGCCGGACATCGACCGGCTGGTCGCGCTGAACCTGACCGCACCCATGCGGTTGACCCGGGCTGCGCTGCCCGGAATGCGGGCCCGCGGGCGCGGTCAGCTGGTGTACGTGTCATCCATTGCGGCGGTCGGCGTCGGCGGGGAATCGGTGTATGCCGCGACAAAGGCCGGGCTGCGGGCCTTCGCCGACAGCGTCCGTCTTGAGGTGGCAGGCGAGGGGATCAGCGTCACCACGGTACTGCCCGGTGCGGTGCGCACTCCGTTCTTCGACCACCGCGGGCTGCCCTACGACCGGCATTTCCCCCGCCAGATTGACGCCGCCGACGTCGCGTCCGCCCTGGTAGGTGCGCTGGAGCAGGGGGAGGCGGAGGTTTTCGTGCCGCGCTGGCTCAGCGTCGCCGCCCGGGTCCGGGGTGCGACACCCCAGCTGTTTTACCGCTTCGCACAGCGCTTCGGCTGACCGAGCGGTTTTTATAGCGGTCTCAGACGGCGGCGGTTGCCGTGCCGAAACGCAGGCGGATGCCTTCGAAGCGCAGCTCACGCCGGAACCACAGTAGGGAGACCGCCGCCGCGATTGTCACCAGGGAGAACGATCCGGCGGTGGTGACCATGAGGAAGTTGCCGAGTGTGGCCCGAGCGAGCACCCACAGCGTCGTCATACCGTTGGTCAGGAACACCATCGCCCACAACAACGACACCCGCCGGAAGAACCGCTGGACCCGCTGGTTGCTCGTCAAGGCGGCCGGGAAAGCGCAGAAGTCGTCGGCAAGCCGCGCAATCAGCGGGCGACGCAGCCCCACGGTGGCCAGCAGCACGAACGCGATCACGAAGTTCTGCAAGGTGGGTTGCAGGAAGTACAAGAACACGCTGCCGGTGGTGTAACCGATGACGGTGCGGATCACCAGCAGTCCAGTGGTGAGCCACAGCACGGCGGGGATCGGCGTGCGGGTCAGCACGCGGCCAAGCAGCACGCCGAGAGCCCAACTCAACGCGGCGATCAACCCGCCGGTGAGGTTGGTGAGGGTCAGCATCAGCCAGAACAAGCCCAGCGGGGCAAGCACGACCTCGAACAAATGCCGGGCCGCCTGGCGCAGGCGAGCCGACAGCTCGCCGAGATGGATGACCTGTGGTCGTGGATTCATCGCGGAGGAGGGTATATCGGCGCCCTGAGGCCCGCGACTCCGGTGCCGGTTTCGACGCTTTCGAGGTACCGGCAGGCGAGGTGGCAGGCCTGGTGACCGGTCCCAGAGACGTGGTGGCGCACGCGTAGGGGTTCGTCCCGCGACCAGGGATCGTTGCGGGCCAGCGGGCCCGGCGGTGGCCTGCCGGCGTGGGCACCCAGCGTGTGGGCGTCGCGTCGGAGCAGGGTCTGATGGCCAGCTTCGGACCGTGCTCCGATGCGCACATGCCTGGCACGCGGCAGCATTGAGTGCATGGTTGAGGTGTCCGAACGCAGCAAGCAGGTTCGCTACGGCGTGTTCGTGCGCTCTCCTCGTCGCACCGGACTGGCCAAGGTGCTATGCGGCCTGGGTGCAACTGTCCGTGCAGAATCCGGCCGTGGGCTGTGGGTGACCGGCATGGACTCCTGCACCATTGCCTCGGCCGCTGCGGCGCATTACATACCCATTCAGGAGCTGACGCCGCGGAAAACGTCGCTGGAAGATACCTATTGCGCAGTTTCGTGAACACAGGTACAGGCCGAAGTGCTGGACCGGCGCCCCAGGGTGCTAACCGTGGGGATCTGATCAGTATCCGCGTCGACGGTAATTAAAATCTAGATCGAGAAACAACGTGATCCAGCTCGAAGAGCTTCGTAAAGTGTACCGGATGGGCAAGGTCACAGTGCCGGTACTGCATGGTATCGACCTGAGTATCGATGATGGCGAAATGGTCGCCATCATGGGCCCGTCCGGATCAGGCAAGAGCACACTCATGAACATTTTAGGCTGCTTGGATGTCCCGACGGGCGGTCGATACCTGCTTGACGGTGTCGACGTCAGCCGCCTGTCTGACAACCGGCTGGCTAAGATTCGCAACGGTAAAATCGGGTTCGTGTTCCAGTCGTTCAACCTCGTTCCCCGGACCAACGCAATCAGTAACGTCGAGCTTCCTTTGATCTATGCTGGAGCACGATCTCGGCGTAATCTCGCTCGACGAGCCCTGCAACAGGTCGGCTTGGACGAGCGCCAAAAACACCTACCGAATGAGCTTTCCGGAGGTCAACAGCAACGGGTTGCCATCGCGCGGGCACTCATTAACGATCCTGCACTTCTCCTGGCCGATGAACCCACGGGCAATCTCGACACCGCGTCGAGCATGGAAATCATGAAATTGTTGACTGCGCTCAACGACGCTGGTCGCACGATCGTGGTCATCACCCATGAAGACGAGATCGCCCAGTTTGCCAAAAGAGTCGTACGGCTACGCGACGGGCACATTGAAAGTGACCAGGTGTACCGGACCGAGGTTGGAATCACACCTGCGCTCTAAGGAGCCAGCGAAGGAAAGTAACTCGCGACGCTTCTGATCTCCTCCAGGCTGGCATCGATGCTCGGAAGGATCAACCCACTCGGTGCGAGCGCGTCATCGGGCAGGGGCACCGCCAAATCACGGACTGCGTCAAGCAGGGTCCCCAGTACGCGCCGAATGCCGATCTCGTCGCCACTCTCGATCTCGATCAGCAGCTCGTCATACACCGCGTTGAGTTCGACAAAGGCCGACTCATCCAGCTCTACCTGACCCTCATCGATTATCCGCACGATCATCCGAAACATCCCTCCGACATCGAGGCAACGACCGTCCCACAGCTACCTGATCACGATGCCCCCACGAATGCAAAGATACGATATCGACTGTGCGGTCCCGGTTTAAAACCACGGAACTCGACGGATAAATCGCGACCGGCTGATTGACCTAAGGCCAGCGACGGCAATGGCAGGCATCGCGACATAACCGTAAGGACCGCATTTTCGCGGATTGCCGGCCACCGCTGGACTGAGGCGCTACCCAGCTGCGGCCCCGCCACACCGAACGGGGGAGAGGTATCCGGTGCTTATTCCGGAAGAGCGGATCGAGTCAATGGTCCTTCGCTAGACGGTAATGCGACCTTCGGCTGTCCACAACAAGTCATCACCTAGATGACCCAAGCCGCGCCGGTTAACAGTTTATGAATTACACACGCTGTCACCATGACGCCACGAGCAGTGCGAGCATCTCACCATCGTCTTAACTGCACATTGCCCCATACTTGAGTCGCCACGCTGGCTCAACGAGAATTTACCTGGCCATCATGCGACGGGCAGCCATACAAACCCATCATCGCCGCTGTAGGAGTCGTGCCGGCACTGTTACCCGTCGAGCACCCGCACCCGTCAGCCGCGTCTACGACCACGGTAGGGCAACCGAGGCGGCGAAGACGTCAACGGCTCCTGGCCACGCAGGCGAGGCGGGCGCAGCGGTCGCCTGCCTGACCCTGTCCGCCCGGAATCGATAGGCCGTCACTGGCATAGGTCTTCGGCGAACATCCCGACCCGGGGATCCCCGGCGGCGTCGATCCAGCCCCGGAACATGCCCGCACTGGTAAACGGCATCGTGACCGTGCCATCGGGTCCCACGGCGATGCAGCCCCCCGTCCCGGTCCTGGCCCCGACCACCCGCAGCGCCTGGTGGCAGGCGGTGCCCAAGTCCAGGGCCGCTATCCGAACCAGCGCATCTACCTCGTGCGCGAAGGCGCTGAGAATGAACGCCTCACCGTCACCCGTCGCCGAGACCGCGCAGGATCGGTCATCGGCCCAGGTCCCGGCGCCGATGAGCGGGGCGTCCCCGATCCGGCCGGCGAACTGTCCAGCGCTGCCGCCGGTCGAGGTCGCCGCTGCGAGGTGGCCTTCGACGTCCAGGGCGACGGCACCCACGGTGCCACCGGTCATCTCGGATTCTGCTCGGCAGCCCCGCTGTAGCCTGGCCAGTTGCTCCTGCCGGCGAGGAGTCACAAACCAGCGGCCTGGTGCCAACGCCAGGCCTTCGCTGCGGGCGAGTTCCACCACCGCGGCTCCGCTGAGCAAGACATGGGGCGTCCGGTCCATCACCACCCGCGCTGCCCGCACCGGATTACGAATACCACTCACGCAGGCCACGGCACCTGCGCGGCGCGTCGCCCCGTCAGCCACCGCCGCGTCGTGTTCCACGCCGCCGTCAACGGTGAGGACAGCACCCTTACCGGCATTGAACTGCTCGTCGTCCTCCAGGACCACCACGGCGGCTACCACGGCGTCCACTGCTGACCCACCATCGCGCAACACCGCCATGCCGGCCAGCAAGCTCTGGTGCAGCCCGTGGTTGGCCGCAGCGACCCGCGTCGCATGAAGTTGACCCGCCACGATGTGACCGGCGCCGCCGTGCACGGCCAAAACCGGCGCGACGGCTGGCCACACCGCGCTCAGACCACGGATTGACTTCATGAAGCGCCTACCGTACGACCCGCCTGCGGTGATCCCGTGAGTTAGTGGTTACGGCTGCGCCCGTTGCGAGCCTTGCAGTAATGGGGAGCGCGCCAGCATGACGGTGCAAACGACGATCAGCGCAGCACCGAAGAAGGCCAGGACCAACCATATCCCGCCTCGGACGTACTCACCGAACACGACGATCCCGAAGGCAACCGATATCACCGGGTTGGCCAACGTCAGCGCAGGTTGGGAGGCAACCAGTTGACCAGCTTGCAAGGCCTTTTGTAACAGGAAGAAAAAACCGGGGCCGAGCACGATCGCCAGGTAGGTTTGTGGTGCCCGCAGCACCCCAGCGATACCCGATGCACCGTAAGCCGCCCCGATACTGGCTATGAGGGCGGCAATGAAACCGAAACCAATACCTGTGGCCAGTCCGAGGTAGGCGGCGCGGCGAAGACCCTCGGCGCGGTAACCGAGCACGACAAATATGGCAGTGACGACAAGGCTGGCGGTAATACCGATGACCCAACTTACTCCAGACGCACGGTGCGGGTCACCGCCACCGGGCTGCAGTGCATAAAGCATGCCGGCGAGCCCGGCACTCATCCCCACAATGGCGACCCACTCCCGGGCATGAAGGCGGCTGTGAAAGACCATGCTGGCCAGCAGCAGCGTGAACGGCAGCTCCAGCACCAGGATCGGCTGGACGATCGCGATGGCCCCGGTGGACAGCGCGGTGGCTTGCAGTAAGAAGGCCACCACCAGCACACCGATCCCGCCCAGCCACGCCGGACGGTGGACCAGCCGCCACAGCAGGGTTAGGCCGGTGGCTTTCCCTTCTGGTTCGTCCCGGTTTGCTTTACGTTGCAGTACCGACGCTGCGCCATTGCCCAGGGCGGCGAGAACAGCCAGAGCGAGACTCAACATAAGTGAGGCCGGACACTACCAGCAGCAGTGGAGTGGCCGGCGACCAGCGCATTCACCCCACACCCTCAGGCCACTGGAACATCGTTTCAGGAGTGGGGTAGGCCTCGTGAGTGCCTTACTCGATACCACATGAGGTTTTACTGCAGTCGCGCTGAGGTACCCCATGAAGTGCTGGGCCCGTAGCCCGCACCGAGCCGGAGGGTAGTTGTGTCGCAGCAGGGAAACCGGCGCCGCAAGCGCAGCCGTGAAGACTACGAACGGGGACTGCCCGACTATCACGATCCGACGGCTGGATTCGGCGGTGCGCCCCCCGCGTACAGCGCGCTGACCCTGCGCGCCGTGCTGGCCAGCTTCGGGTTGGTGTTTTGCGCAGTCGCCGCAGCATTGGTGATCATGGCCGGGTTGACGGTGCTGGGCGTGGCGCTGGCAGTGCTCGCCGCAGTCGCTCTGGTGAACCTTGCGTGGGTAATCCATCGCAAACGTCGTGGTGAGCCGGGCTGAGCCACCAGCCCAACCGTGCGCGTCAATCCCGGGCCAGATCATAAAAACGGCTGTAATGCAGCTGATGGGCCACCGTCACGGTAGCGGTCGGCCCGTTTCGATGCTTGGCCAGGATCAGATCTGCCTCACCGGCGCGCGGATCGTCCCGTTCCCACGCATCCGGTCGGTGGATCAGCATCACCATGTCGGCATCCTGTTCCAAACTGCCCGACTCGCGAAGGTCGGCGAGCATCGGTTTCTTGTCGGTGCGCTGCTCGGGACCACGGTTGAGCTGGGAGATGGTGACCACGGGGACCTCGAGCTCCTTGGCCAGCAGCTTGAGGTGCCGGGAGAACTCACTGACTTCCTGTTGGCGGGACTCGACTTTCTTCCCCGAGGTCATCAGCTGCATATAGTCCACGACGATGAGACGTAAATCGTGGCGCTGCTTGAGCCGCCGCGCCTTGGCGCGGATCTCCATCATCGTCATGTTCGGCGAATCGTCGATGAAAAGCGGAGCCTCGCTGATCTCGCCCATCCGCCGAGCCAACCGGGTCCAGTCATCGTCGCTCATCCGGCCGGATCGCATATCTGCCAAGCGGATTTTGGCCTCGGCCGACAGTAGCCGCATGACGATCTCCGTGCGGCTCATCTCCAGCGAAAAGATCACGCTGGTCATACCGTGAGCAACCGAGCAGGAGCGCGCGAGGTCCAATCCGAGAGTGGAGTTGTGCGTCGGGATCATCGATTCCCCGGCCAGGTACAGATGGTCGGCATTGTCCACCTGCACACATCGCACCGGCACGGAGGGGATTTTCCGCACGTCAACGATGTAGCGCAGGCTTGCCTGGGCAGCGCAATGCCGCCGACGTTGCTTGTGAGCCAACCGCTTGCCCTCCAGGCGAAAGACATCGTCTTCAGTGCTGAAGGTCAGGACATGAACGGTGTCCGCCGGCTGGGCCGGCACTCCAGCTGCCAGCTGATCGCCTTGCTGGTCTACCCGCCTCGTCGCTATTTCGCCCCGGTAACCGAGACTGACAATGAGTTCCCGGATATCACGGGCAAGCTGGGCAGCGGCGACGCAAATCTGGACGAGACCAGTGGATATGACCGTGCCAGCAGTATCGAGTAAGCCAGCGAGAAGAGCGTGCCGCTGCGGGAGGGAACCCCGCAAGTAGGCCCGGGGGATGTGCTTGTTCCCGAGCAGCCCAAGCGTACCTAGCCGCGCCTGGACAGTCCCACGATGGCTTTGCTCAGCTTCGGGAAGCTGCAACGAGTACAGCATCCCGCCTTGCGGCACGGCGTCTAATCCCTCTGCTTCGATGTGCACGATGATCGCTGGATCAATGCCGATGAAATCCGCCGCGCAGCTGGCGCCGTCACCGAGCCATGCACCAAGCGAGTAGGGCGGAATGAGCAATTCCTGCTCAGGTAGGTCAAGCGGCCGGCAATTGACCACCGAGTGATTGAGCCTCTGATGAGTGGCGCAGCGAAGTGTTGCCGCGATCTCCTCGGTAGTACGCACCTCCGCTGCGGCTTGCTGCGCCGAAGGACACGAAGGTTGAGTCTGGGTAAGCCATTGATGGTTCCCGTCAGCGACGATGACCGTACCGTCGGAGAACTCGACCTCATAACAAGGTCGTCCTTGGAGCGCATCAGTAGCTGCCAGCACGGTGGTGGGGTGCCCGTCCGCGCCCAGCAATGTGTCGCCTACCGCGACATCACCCATCGTCGTCCAGCCAGTTGGCGTCGGCAGCCGGGTGTCGAGCGCGAGCGCCTTTCCGATACCCGGCCGGGCCGCGATGATCACCATCTGGCCGGGATGCAACCCGTTGGTCACCGCGTCGAGATCCGCGAAACCAGTCGGAACGCCCGCCGAAGCACCACCACGCGAGGCGATCGCGTCGATCTCATCCATGGTGGGCTGGAGCAGTTCCTCGAGCGCGATGTAATCCTCACTCATTCGCCGCTCGGTGACCTCGTAGACGGCAGCCTGCGCGCGGTCGACCACCTCGTCGACGTCGGCGCCGTCCGAGCCGTGGTAGCCCAACTGCACGATCCGAGTCCCGGCTTCCACGAGACGTCGCAGCACGGCCTTGCCGGCGACGATCTCGGCGTAATACCCCGCGTTTGCCGCGGTGGGGACAGTTGAGATCAAGGTATGCAGGTAGGGCGCTCCGCCGACGCGAAGCAACTCACCGCGGCGTTCCAGTTCAGCCGACACGGTGATCGGATCGGCTGGCTCACCACGCCCGTAGAGGTCAAGGATGCTGTCGAAGACCACTTGATGAGCGGGACGGTAGAAGTCTTGACTCCGCAAGACCTCGACGACGCTGGCGATGGCGTCTTTGGACAGCAACATTCCGCCGAGTACGGACTGCTCAGCCGTAATGTCCTGCGGCGGCTGCCGATCGAAGGCCTGCCCGGCCACTTGCTCGCCGCGGTCGAACCGGACACCGCGGTCGTCAACCAGCGCCACCCCTGCGTCCCCCTTCGCCGACTCCCCAACGTTGCCTCGAACGCTTGTTCTACCCGATGACACTGACAGTGTCGGCTCGAACCGGTTGCGTAACCGTTCCTTCGGGTGTCGAGGGAGGCTAGGGGCGGTCTCGCGCGTTGAGCAAACCGGTGGGGATGCTGTCTGGGGACAGCCTGGGGACGCCTTCCGGACCGCTTGTCCACCGCTGCCCATGCCGGGGCACCTCATTGGGGACAGTCTGGGGAAAGCTCGCCAACATTGTGCGATTACCCCTGGTCAGATGCCCAGGTGCCGCTGTGGACAAGTTTTTCTGCCGCCGCGCGGCGTGTCCGTATTAAGCACTCTGCCCTGGCGTGTCGGTACCCACGACCACAGTCTGGATGCAGACTGCTGTTTTGAGGCACAAAAAACCGCAGTCTGGATCCAGACTGCGGTTTTTCGAGGAGCCGTGGGCTCAGTCGGCGGTGGTGACCTTCAGGGGGACGGTGACCGAGACGTCGGGGTGGAGCCGGACGGTGGCCTGGTAGGTGCCAGCCGACTTGATATGCCCACCGAGGTCGACGGCGCGCTTGTCCAGCGGGGGACCACCCGCAGCACGCACCGCATCCACCACATCGGCCGCGGTGATCGAGCCGAAAAGCTTGCCGCCGGATCGCGCGGCCTTCGCGGTCACCGTCACGGTCCCGAGTCCCGACAGCGAGCCGGCGACTTCCCGAGCGTGGTCGAGATCCCGGATCTGCCTTGCCTGCTGTGCCCGCCGGATGGTGGCCACCTGCTTCTCCGCACCCTTGGTCGCCACGATGGCCAGGTGCCGGGGCAGCAGGTAGTTGCGTGCGTAGCCGTCCTTGACCTGCACGAGATCGCCGGGTCCGCCGAGTTGGGGGACGTCAGCAGTGAGAATGATCTTCACGTGATCTCCTCCTCCTCGTGATCAACGTGCGGTCGAGGTATATGGCAGCAACGCGACTTCGCGAGCGTTCTTCACGGCGATCGCGACATCACGCTGGTGCTGACTACAGTTGCCGGTGACTCGGCGAGCCCGGATCTTGCCGCGATCGGAGATGTACTTGCGCAGCAGGCCGGTGTCCTTGTAATCGATGTAGACGCCCTTGTCCTTGCAGAAGACACAAATCTTCTTCTTCGGCTTGCGTACTGGCGGCTTGGCCATAACTCAACTGCTCCTACGGTGCTACGAGATGGTCTTAAACAATGCTGACACAGCTACCGACGTGACGAAGACCTAAAACGGTGGCTCGTCGTCGTACCCACCGGCTCCGTTGCCGGACCCAGCCTGAGGTGCCGAACTCCACGGGTCATCGGCAGCTCCACCTGAGGCGCCGTAGCCGCCCGACGAACTGCCCTGCCGGGTAGCGCGATTCACCTTCGCGGTGGCATAACGCAACGACGGGCCGACTTCGTCGACCTCCATCTCCATCACGGTACGCTTCTCGCCCTCTCGGGTTTCGAACGAGCGTTGCCGCAACCGTCCGCTGACGATGACTCGCATACCCCGGGTCAGCGACTCAGCGGTGTTCTCCGCAGCTTGCCGCCAGATATTGCACCGCAAGAACAGCGCCTCGCCGTCCTTCCACTCGCCGGTTTGGCGATCGAAAGTGCGCGGTGTGGAGGCCACCGTGAAGTTGGCTACCGCTGCACCGGAAGGGGTAAACCGCAGCTCCGGGTCAGCCGTCAGGTTTCCGATTACCGTGATAACGGTTTCGCCCGCCACGTCAGCCCTTTCTCGCGTCCCGTCGCAACACCTTGGTGCGCAACACCGACTCGCTCAGCGATAGTTGTCGGTCGAGCTCAGCTACCACGGCGGGGGTACACGACATGTCGAGTACCGCATAGATGCCCTCGGTGTGCTTGTTGATTTCATAGGACAGCCGGCGCTTGCCCCAGACGTCAACCTTCTCGATCCTGCCGCCCTGCGTCTTCACCACGCTGAGATACTGGTCCAGCGAGGGCGCCACAGTGCGTTCATCAAGTTGGGGATCGAGGATCACCATCATCTCGTAGCGACGCATAAAACACTGACCTCCTGTGGACTATTCGGCCACGGACTCTCCGTGGCAGGAGGAGCCGGCCCGCCAACGACCAGCCGGCGATCTAACCGTCACCGCACACAGCCGCGCGGCGACGGGCAGCAGGATAGCAACAGACCGCCCCGCGACAACAATCGCGGGGCGGTCTGAGAATCCGCCGTCGACCGAGCTTAGTAGCTCAAGGGGCCTATCGCCGCCCGAGAACCCAGCTCCGCAGCAAAGCGGCGGTCACACTGGCCAGCATCAGTACTGCCACAAAGATCGGCAGAGCAATGCGCTCCACACCGCTTGCCGGCAACGCAGACGCCCGACCAGCGGCGGCGACATCGTTGGCAGCGGCACTTTGCTTGCCCAGACCCGTACTGCCATTGCTCACTGACGGAGTGCCGAATAGATCAGCGGTCAACACACCGGCAGACAGCTTCCCGATACCCCCAGCGCCGGGACGGCTAATCGCGAGCAGATCGGCGTAGTTGAAATGGGGCATGCCGCTGTTGAAAGCGCCCAGCGTGAACGGGAAGTCAGTGGGCATCGTGGGACCGAAGAACGGCCCCGGGGCCGGTGCGGTCAGAGCAGGCGGCGGCGCCGCTGCTGGCCCGGGCTGCGCCCCGGGCTGTGCCTGCGCCGCAGCTGGCGGCGCGGCCGGTGCCGGCGCTACCTGCTGGCCGATTACCGGAACCTGGCCCAGCGCGCCCTTCAGCGGCGCGACAGCGGGCGAAATAATCTTGTCAACCGGACTGGCGACGGGCAACGGCTCTGCGGTCAGTTTGCATGCCGGAGCCATCGGTCCCATCATCTTGCGCAACGCTGGCGTGGCGTCGTAGGTGCGAGACCCGCTGGCGGGTACCTCGCCCACATCGGCCACTCGTAGATCGGCTAGCCGGACGCCCACTCGCTGTCCAGGTTCGCCACGTACCGTGTCCCCACAACTGCCCACCAGCATGGGCATAGGTGCTGATGCGAGAACAGGTGGGGGGGTGGAAACGGTAGAGGGTGCAGCAAAGGCCGCGAGGCCCCCTGCAAATGCGCTAGCAGCGCACAGTAACGTGGCTGCCCCCGCAACCGTGGTCACCCTCGCCCCTGTACCCATAGGTGCCTCCGTGTCGCTGTGTGCCTGACTGTGTCTTTAGAGTAACGACAATAGAGGCTCTCTGTGACGATAACCACTACTTTCAGCACATCGTGGTTACTCTATGCACTCGCTGTGTACGCTACGGGTACGCCGATTGCCCTCAAGCGACACCTCTAGGCTATAGATATGCGAATCGGTGCCCACGTCAGCGACAACGACCCGGTGACCGCGGCTACTCAGCGCAATGCTGCAGCGGTGCAGTTTTTCCTCTCCGATCCGCAGAATTGGCGCGCTCCGCAACCCCATCCACAAGCGGCGCAACTACTCGCCGCCGATCTGGCGGTCTACATCCACTCACCGTATGTGCTCAATGTGGCGTCGTTGAACAACCGCATCCGAATTCCCTCTCGCAAGCTCGTCATCCAGCATGCGACCGCCGCTGCGGAGATCGGCGCACGTGGTCTGGTAGTCCACGGTGGGCATCTCGCCAAGAACGAGGATCCCGCGCAGGGGGTTGAAAATTGGCGCAAGATGTTCGACCGGCAGTCTGCGGAAGGTGGTTTCGCCACCCAGATTCTGGTGGAGAACACCGCCGGCGGCGACAACGCGATGGCTCGGCGCTTTGATTCGCTGGCGCGGTTGTGGGATGCAATCGGTGGCTACGACGTCGGCTTCTGCCTGGACACCTGCCACGCATTCGCCGCCGGAGAAGACCTGTCCGATGCCGTTGATCGGATCATGGCTATCACCGGCCGGATTGATCTGGTGCACTGCAACAACTCCCGCGACGAGTTCGGCTCGGCACGGGACCGCCACGCACCGCTGCGCGAGGGCACCATCGATCCCGAGCAGCTGGTGGCAGTCTGCGCAGCGGCCAATGCCCCCGTCATCCTCGAAACCGACCCGGCCACCCAAGCCGACGACATCGCCTGGCTACGCGCTCAACTGGCGTAACCGCAATATCGACGCTGATAGGGAGACATATCCGGGTTAGCGGGCTGGGTTTTATCCCGGTATGTCTGCATATCCGGGTCAGGGCCGGTTGGGGGGCGGTAGATGCTGTGCAGGATGAGGGCAGCGAGTGCGACGACGGCGGCGTCACGGACAACGACGGCACCCAGGAACGGCTCGATGGGCAGGCCCTTATGCGCGGGGGTCAGGTAGTAGGCCATCCGCGGAACCCACAGCAGGGCATCGATTGCCATCCAAGCCAGCACCGGTTTCCACCGCGGTATCGCCAGCGCCGCCAGCGGGACCAGCCACAACGAGTACTGCGGGCTCCACACCTTGTTCACCAGCAGAAACGCAGCCACCACCAGGAAGCACAGCGCAGCCAGCCGAGGGGGACGCGGCGCCGTCAGAGCCACCCAGATGATCGCTGCACAGGCCAGCACGAACAGGGCTGCGCTGACCAGGTTCAGCGTGCGTACCTGGGCAAAACCAGGCCAGCCGGTGAACACGGACAGCACGGTGTACAGGGTGTCTGGGTCGGCGCCGCGCCGGCTGTTGAGCCGGAAGAACTCCGCCCATCCGGGCGGGAACAGCAACGCGATCGGCAGGTTGACCACGGACCAGGACACTGCCGCCGCGGCAACCGCGGTCAATCCGGCCCGTAGCCGCCCAGCACGCAGCGCCACCAGCACGATCGGGAGCAGCAGCAATGCCGGGTAGGCCTTGGTGGCGGCGCCCCATCCCAGCAGCACGCCGGCAAGCACCGGACGTCGCCGCGCCCACGCCAGCAATCCCGTGGTGGCCAGCGCGGTAGCCAACACATCGAAGTTGGTGAACGCGTGCACGATCACCAGGGGTGACAATGCGGCCAGCGCGGCGTCCCAGGGGCGTCGTGGGGACAGCTTGACCAGCGCCCATACCGTCACCAGCCAGGCAAAGCTCAGACCTAACGCGCTGATGTGGAAATACACGATGGCCGGGGCGGAGGTGGGCAGCCAACCACTGCGACTGATCGCTATCCAACTCTGTGCGAGCTTGGCCGCCACCCACTGGTACATGCCGGTGAGCACCGGATATTCCATGTACCGCACCTGCTGATCGGGTTCACCTCGGTGCTCGACCCATGAGGCGGCGTAGGGGAACCCGGCCAGCCCGCGTTGATCCAACCGCTCGGCGGTGTAGAGCGGGATGGTGTCCGAGTAGCACATCGCCTTGTACTGGCGCCAGTCCCGCCAGTCCACCTGGAGCGCACCGGCGCTGTCCCGGTAGGTCTGCGCGCACGGAGCCTTGACCAGCCAACCCAACGCCAAGGTGATCGTCGCGAACAGCAGCACCACCCGAAGCGGGGTCCAGAACCAGTGCCGGCCGACGACGGCGTGGCGACCCAGCGGGCCACCGACGATCCGGCTGGCGCGGGCCGGCAGCGGATCGGCCCAGCTGGGCACCACACGTTGCCCCGCTGACCCGGCCTGCACATCAGGCTCCCCCTCGCCTCCCCGATATGTCTGCATACCGGGGACAACAGGGACAGCAAGGGTGGCGCGCGGTCCGATGGCCGTCAGGGAGCCTCGATCGACGCGACCAGCGAAGGAACCAGACGAGTCAGGTAAGTCGCCGGCGATCGGGGCTCGGATGGTCACGTGACGAGCAGGTGTTAGTAATGCCGCGGACGGCCCTGGTTGTCATCTGTCCCGCCCCCGTTGTCATTACCGAATCCGGCATTGTCATCACCGGGTGCGGCGCCATCGCAGAACGGGAAGCAATTGCGTTGCGGTCTGGTGGTCCTGGTTGGCTTTTCCGTCGGCACCACCGGAACCGGGACGAAGTCCTCGGCGTTGGGATCCGGCGCAGTCGTCGGCGCGACATCGCGCGGCTTGGCCCGCGTCGGCGCCGGCTTAGGCTCCTCGACCGGTGGCGGCGCGGGACCGATCAACTTAAACGGTGGGAAGGTTTCCAGCGGCGTACCCATCAGATAGGAATTCATGAACCGCTGCCAGATCAAACCCGGAACTCCCCGGCCAAAGATATCGGCACCGTTGGCAGTCTTGATCGCCGTGTTGGCCGGATCACCAACCCAGACCGCAGTGGAGATCGACGGGGTATAGCCGACGGTCCAGGCCGCGGAGTTGTTGGTGGTCTCACCACGCTGCTGGGTACCGGTCTTGGCGGCCACCTGCCGGCCACCGGTCAGCGGGATCTGCGAGCTGCGGGCGACATCGGACAGCGTGGCGGTGACGTTGCGGGCCAGCTGGCTGTTGCGGTCGACGTCGACCTGGTCGAAAGCCTGCCGTGGCTTATCGAGGTGCTGGTACTCGACAGTGCCCCGGGAGCTGGTGTACTGGCGAACAAAGAACGGTTCATGCCGCATCCCGTCGGCGGCGAAGGTCGCGTAAGCGCTGGCCATATCGAACGTGTGCACCGGGTACTGGCCCAGGGTGATGCCGACTCCGGGGGCTCCGGTATCCGATTCGGACATCGCGCGCTTGCCGTTGATCTGTTCCGGGATCCCTGCCTGGATCGCGGCGTCCCGGATCGCTTGCGGTCCGACGTCCTGGGCCAGCCGAACGAAGGCGGTGTTGACCGACTTGGTCATCGCGTCTTTCAACGTCAGCTGGGGGTAATTCTTGCTTTCCGAGTTCGCGTACGAACGGCCGTCGATGATCACCGGGGAGCTCCCGTCGTACTTCGAGTTCATCCCGATGTCGCGTTCCAGCGCCGCCAGCATGGTGAACGGTTTGAACGACGAGCCCGGGCTCCACGCCGGGCCACCGGCCAGATCGAAGCCATTGCCGTCCGATCCACCGTAATAAGCGATCACCGCTCCGCTGCGCGGATCGATCGCGACCAGTGACGAGTGGAGGTTGGCCGGCTGCCCCCGCAGTTCAGTTCGGACGGCGTCGCGGGCCAGTTGCTGGGCCCGCGGATCGATAGTGGTGATGATCTTGCCGCCGTTGACGGCCAGTTGCGCGCGGCCGACGCCCTGTTTGTCCAGCTCGTCCATCACCCGGTCGATGATGTGCGCCCGATCGTCGGTCGGTTGGCCGGGAGCTGCGCTGGGCGGCACGGTCTGCGGGTACATCCCGACGCTGCGATCTGCCGGAGACAGCCAACCCTGCTCCACCATGCCGTCGAGCACGAAATTCCACCGGGCCTGCGCCTGTGCCAGGTTCTTGGCCGGGTCCAGCACGGACGGTGATCTGATCACGGCGGCAAGCACTGCTGCCTCCGAGACTGTCAGATTCTGCACATCCTTGTGGAAGTAGGCCTGGCTGGCAGCCTGGATGCCGTAGGCACCGCGGCCGAAATAGATCGTGTTGAGGTAGTCCTCGAGGATCCGGTCCTTGGATTCTTGCTTGGTGAGTTTGGCCGCGAGGATCATCTCCCGGAACTTGCGGAAGATGCTGTACTCGTCGTGCCCGGTGGCCACCTTGATGTATTGCTGGGTGATCGTGGAGCCACCACCACTGCCACCGTTGGCCTGGCGCCAGGTTGCCCGCGCGATGCCCACGATGTCGAAGCCGGGATTGGATCGGAAGCTGCGGTCCTCTGCCGCCAGCACGGCATTCTGCACCCGCATGGGCACCTGCGACAGGCTGACCGGAACCCGGTTGCCGTCCTCCGGGACGTATCGGCCGACCTCGGTGGTCCCGTCGCTGGCCATGATCGAGGTGACCTGCTTGCGCTCTGCCGTCAACGCCGCCGGCGAAGGCACGCTGAGGAACATCCAGCCAGCGAAAAATGCCAGCACCGGCAGCAGCATGCACAACAGCAGGCCACCTAGCACGATCTTGGCCGGCCGGCGCAACCGTGGGGGCCAGTGCGACGGCCAGCGCGGTGGCCATCCCCCGCCGCCTCCCCCAGAGCTGGTGGAGCCACCGCCGTACCTCCGGCCAGGGCTGTATGCCGGTCCGGGCCAGCCAGGCTGTACCGACGGGGCGGCTGGCGGGGTGGGGTGGGTGAGCAGCTCGGGTTCCCCGTCGAGCGCCATCAGCGGCGTCACTATCCGTTCGTGGGCTCGGGAATGAGTGGATCGGGGCTGGTCTGACCGGCCTTGGGGAAATAGTTCAGGTGGCCAGTCCTGCCCCGGAGATCCCGAAGTCCAGGGACCGCCACCCGGGATGGGGTGTCGGCGCCCGTCGTGTCGCTGGTTGCTCACGCGTTGTCCTCCCAGACCGGTATTCGGGTCGCGAGAGTTCTGCAGGGGGCCACGCTAGCCAGGGCGGCGCATCGGCCCGGCGGCGGGTTGCTTCGGCTGAGCCGGGCCTCCAACGGCTACGGTGCGTTACTCGGCGTTACTCGGCGTTACTCCGCCGCGGTTCGCCGGCGAGACCGCCTACTGCCTACACCGCTGGTTCCCAGGACGTACGACTGCACAAGATGGTTCCAGGTGCACGTGCGGCACACCTCGACGACAAACACGCTGAACTCCTCGTACAGCGTCGCCATGCGGTTGAGCTCGTCGGCGCTCCGGGCCGACCCAGCGGCGTGCTTGAGCTCGTCGCCGTAGACCCACGACACCAGCGTCAAAGACTCTTTGCGGCACATAGGGCAGGTCAACGAGCTGGGCTCGCCGTGGAACTTCGCCGCGCGTAGCAGGTACGGGGTCGCGTCGCAGACCTCCGCGAAGCCGATCCGGCCGGCGTAGACCTCGGCGAGCAGCGCACGGCGCTGCAACGCGTAGTCCACCACCTGTCGTTGGGTCCGCATGCTTCACAGCGTACGCACCCGATGGGTGATCACCGTTCGGGCGTTCGGGCGGTACCGCTGCTGATCATCTGCGTGGTGATGTATCGCCGCGATATAGTGAGGCTATATATCGCCATCGAGCAGAGTCAGTGGCCAATGAGGTTCCCGGGGGGCCGCGTGCTGGAACTAGCCGTGTTGGGGGTGCTCCATGACTCCCCCATGCATGGCTATGAGCTGCACAAACGACTTACCGGACTACTCGGAACGTTCCGGGCCTGCTCGTTCGGCTCGCTGTACCCCACGCTACGCCGATTGCAGCGCTCCGGCTTTATCGTCGAGGACGAAGCGGCGGCCACGGAGCTGCCCGCAGGACGGCCGACGAGTTGGTCGCGCCGCAGCCGGCGGGTGTACCGGCTCACCGCTGACGGCAAAGAACGCCTGGACACCCTGCTGTCCGATGCCGGCCCGCAAACCTGGGACGACCACGGGTTCGGGGTCCACCTGGCCTTTTTCTCCCGTACCCCTGCCGAGGTGCGGATGCGCATCCTGGAGGGCCGGCGCCGGCGCGTCGAGGAACGCCGCGAGGGATTGCGCACCGCGCTGGCCCGTACCGGCGATCAGATCGACCGCTACACGCTCGAACTGCACCGGATGGGTCTGGAAACCAGCGAGCGTGAGGTGCGCTGGCTCAATGAACTGATCGCCCATGAGCAGGCGAACCCATCACCGTCACAAGACGACTGAAAGGGCGGATCATGACCGCAAGCCGTGACGCCAGCTGCCCGATCCGGGTCGCCGTCGTGGGCGTCGGCAACTGCGCTGCGTCGCTGGTCCAGGGGGTGCACTACTACCGCAACGCCGACCCGGAAGCCCGCGTACCCGGCCTGATGCATGTCCGTTTCGGCGCTTACCACGTGGGCGATCTCCAGTTCGTCGCCGCATTTGATGTCGACGCCAAGAAGGTAGGGCGGGATCTTTCCGAGGCCATCATCGCCAGCGCGAACAACACCATCTCGATCTGCGATGTGCCACCGCTGGGCGTCACAGTCTCGCGCGGCCACACGATGGATGGGTTGGGGCAGTACTACCGGGACGTCATCACCGAGTCCGACGAAGAGCCGGTCGATGTGGTGGAGGTGCTGAGCGAGTCGCGGGCTGACGTGCTGGTGTCCTACCTACCGGTGGGCTCGGAACAGGCGGACCGGTTCTACGCCCAGTGCGCGCTGGACGCCGGCGTGGCGTTCGTCAACGCCCTTCCGGTGTTCATCGCCTCCGACCCGGTGTGGGCCGACAAGTTCACCGCGGCCGGGGTGCCCATCATCGGCGACGACATCAAGTCTCAGGTGGGCGCGACGATCACGCACCGGGTGCTGGCCAAGCTGTTCGAAGACCGTGGGGTGGAGCTGCTGCGCACCTACCAGCTCAACTTCGGCGGGAACATGGATTTCATGAACATGCTCGAGCGCAAGCGCCTCGAGTCGAAGAAGATCTCCAAGACCCAATCGGTGACCTCGCAGGTGCCCCACGAGATGGAGAAGGCGGCGGTGCACATCGGGCCGTCGGACCATGTGCCGTGGCTGGACGACCGCAAGTGGGCCTACGTGCGGCTGGAGGGCCGGGCGTTCGGCGACGTGCCGCTGAACATGGAGTACAAGCTGGAGGTCTGGGATTCGCCCAACTCCGCCGGCGTCATCATCGACGCGATCCGGGCGGCGAAGATCGCCGCAGACCGGGGTGTCGGCGGGCCGATCATCTCCGCGTCGTCATATTTCATGAAGTCACCGCCGGTGCAATGTTCCGACTCCGATGCGTTCGCCGCCGTCGAAGCCTTCATCCGCGGCGACCTGGACCGCTGACCCCCGCTCCCTCCGGGCGTGTCGCTCCCTCATGCCGGGCGTGTCAGTAAGTTGTGCCTGGTGTGTCGTGCGCTCCTGCCCGGCGTGTCGCTCTCTCCTGACCAGGTGATGTCGTGATCCAACTGCGGTGCACCGAGCTTGCTGGCCGGATCGACGAGCATGTGATCGACAGCGAGTTACTCCGGGACAACTATTTAGGCGATCCTGCGCGCCGTCCGTTGTGGGTGTACGTGCCCCCCGGTTACGACGACTCGGAGCAGAGCTACCCGAGCATCTACGTGATCCAGGGATACACCGGGCAGCTGGCCATGTGGGCCAACCGCAGCGCCTTCCGGCCGACGTTTCCGGAAGCCGCTGATGCGCTGTTCGCCACCGGTGACGTCCCCCCGGCGGTGCTGGTGTTCGTCGACGCATGGACGGCATATGGGGGCAGCCAGTTCGTCGACTCTCCCGGCACCGGGCGCTACCACAGCTACCTTTGCCAGGAGGTCGTGCCGTTCGTCGACGCGCGGTACCGGACGCTGGCCGACCGGGCGCACCGGGCGATCACCGGCAAGTCCTCCGGCGGCTTCGGCGCCATGATCACGCCAATGCTGCGGCCGGACCTGTTCGGAGCGCTGGCCAGTCACGCCGGGGACGCGCTGTACGAGCTGTGCTACCTCGCCGAGTTCGGCAAGTCGGTGCGCCACCTTCGCGACTATGACGGCGACATCTCTGCCTGGTGGACCGAGTTCCAGTCCCGGACCCCGTTCACCAAGTCAGCCGATGAGCATCTGCTGATGATGCTGGGCATCTCGGCATGTTTTTCCGCCCGCGACGACGGCACCCCCGAGCTGCCGTTCGACCCGCATACCGGGATGCTGCGGCCGTCGGTGTGGCAACGTTGGCTCGACTGGGATCCGGTACGGATGGCGCCGCGGTATGCCGAGGCGCTGCGTTCGCTGCGGGCCGTGTGGCTCGACGCCGGCACCCGGGACGAGTGGTTCCTCGACGTGGGCGCGCAGGCCTTTCGCGCGGCACTGCGCGATGCGGGGCTACCCGATGAGCGAGTGCGCTTCGAGCTGTTCGACGCTGGCCACAGCCGGATCGACTACCGCTACCCGCTGGCGTTGGCGTGGCTGTGCCACCACATCACTGACCCACCCGCCTGACGGCCTCCAGGCATCGGCAGACACTGCCGCTGCCAGCGCTATTGTGGCCTTCGTGCGGGCGTCCACCCTGCTTGCCGCAATCCTCGTGATCGCCGGCGTCGCGCTGCTCACCGTCGGCGTGCTCGGCTGGCGCCAGCTGCTACCACGCAACCGCTTCGCCGGCGTCCGCACTCCCGCGACGTTGCGCTCAGACGCCGCGTTCGTGACGGCGAACCGGGTGGCTGCGCCTCCGGTGCTGGCAGCGGGCACACTGTGCACCGTCGGAGGCGGGCTGGCCTCGGGGGCGGCTGGTCCAGCGCTCACCGTCATCGTGTCGGTGACCGGTGCCGGCGCGGTAGGGCTCTTGCTGGCCGGCGGATTGCTGGGCCACCGGGCTGCAGCCGCCACCGTGCCACCACGGCCGGGTGGTTGCGCCGGCTGCAGCTGTGGCGGCGCAGGCTGCACCGCACCGTGAGCTGCCAGCACGGGCATCAGCTTCGATCGTGATACCGGCATGCAGCGATACGGTTTCGCCCTCGGTGCGATCAGCTCCGGCTGCCGGGTCCGCCTTTGAACGGGCCAACGACGTCGGTGGTGATCCAGCCTCCATAGAAGTCGCCAGGCTGCGGCGTCACGGGCTCGCCGTCCACGGTCACCTCGTCGAACGGGCCGGCGTACACGGCGACCCGGTCGTTGAGCTGCGGGTAGCGCAGGTCAGGCTGCGGGTACCACCATCCGGCATCGCGCAGCACTGCGACGCCGGGCACGTCGACATCGACGTAGCAAGCCTCGCCCTTCCACTCGCACATCGTCAGCCGTGATGACGGCAGCAGCGGTACCCGGAATTCCGCACGAGGCAGGTAGTAAGTCGGGGGATGCGAGGTCTCCAGCACCCGGACCACATCATCGGTGTCGACCATGAGGACGCCGCCGTGCACGATCCGGACCCGGCGCGACACCCGCTGCGCTCGGGGCGGCCGCGGGTAGTCCCACACCGACTCCTGACCCGGCCCCACCGGCCAGCGAGGCTCCCGACCTGCCGGTTTTGCCTTCAGCGGGTTACGGCGCACGGCACGAGCTTACGGATGCGCGTATGTCCGCTCTCCCCGAGCGGCCGTATGGGCGATTCATCACGATTTCCGAAACAGCTTCCGGCATGGTGCCGATACGGACACTGTCAGTGATTGGGCGCCCCGGCAATGTGGCGAGCAACTGTCCCGGGGCCGATCAGATCGGAGGTCCGGCTGTGCGCAGTAGCCCTGTCCACGCCACCCAGCCCGGCACTGAGGCTTTCATTGAGGCGCTGTTGGTTTTGATCGAGCGGATAGCCGAAGCCCGCCGACTAGGTTCGGCAGCCGAGCTGCTGCACTCGGATGACCCGCTGGCGGCGGCGCAGTACCGGCTGGCGCTGTGGGAGCCCGTCGAGCACGCTTACCTCGACGTGGCCGCCTTCGCGCTCGCGGCAGTCTGAGCTCCGCGCACCGCGGACTATCTGTCGACGCGCGAGCATCGTCAGCAGGGTCCGGTTGGTGGGATTTCGTCGGGCGAATCGGCGCGCCAGAGTGCAGCTTGACCTGATGGAAAATAGCGCCGTGCACCGTGGCGTCCGGCATCGCTTTCTGGCATTCGTTTCCTCGTAGAACGGCCCCTACATTCTTTAGGTCGTCGCTGCTGGGACAGGTCGGCCGAGGAAGGCGACCAGCCGGTCGATGGCGGCGGCGTCCTCGGCGACCGGCTGGGCTGGGGCGAACCGGCCGGCGCGGGACGAGGACGACAGCTGGGTGCAGACGAAAGCCAACGCCTGTTCTGCCAGCTCCTCAGGTAGCTCAGTGGGCTGGCCGGTCGCTTGGGCGAGGTCCCAGCCGTGAGCGAGAAGATCGGCGATGCGGATCTGCAGCCGATCCGCGCCCGAGGCAGTCCCGAGCGGACCCTGGTATGCCCGCTCGAAGACACCGGGCTGCTCGAACGCAGCCTGCAACGCCGCACCGGTGTCGCGGTACGCCCCCACAGGGTCGTCACCGAGATGGTCGGCGCCCCGTTCAGGTGGGGGCTGATCTCGCAGGAGAGCGGCAAAGACCAGGTTTCCCACGACCAGATGGTTGACCAGGTCACGCACGGTCCACTCGGTGCAGGAGGTCGGCGCTGACCACTGGTCGTCCCGCACGTTGGCGATCAGCTGGCCGACGGCGCTCAGCGCCTGGCCGAGTTGCTCGACGGATGGTGGAGGCGGTGGTGCGTCACTCATCTGAAGTTCCCCTCAGCTCGACACAAGGACAGCAACGTCGTCACGGTGGCCCAGTTGCGCACGGTGGCGGACCCAGTGGCGGCGAGCGGGCCACCGCCCCGCGCCAGCTGGGCGGCCAGCTCGCTGCGTCCGATGCCGTCCGGAGTATGCAAGTACAGGGTGCGGCCGATGACTGTGGCCGCATCTCGACTGCCCTTGTCGCTTGCCCGTTGCTGGGCCGCGGCGATGACAGCAAGCTGCTCAGGCCCGATCTGCTCGCTGGTGAATGCGGCGTGCAGATGCCGGGGATTGGTCTCGTCGGGGTAGGGGTTATCCGCGACCGCCTGTGACAGCTCGTCCCGGGACAGCACCACCACTCTGGTCGCCACCCCGAGGGTCTCGACGATGGCCCGCTCCAGCGCGGTGGCGATGGCGGCGGTATCAGCGTCGGCGGTGCGGAACACCACGTTGCCACTCTGGATGTAGGTGGCCACCTCGGTGTGTGCCAGCGAGGTGACGACCGCGCGCAGGTCGGCCATCGCGATCCGGTTGCGGCCACCGACGTTGATGCCGCGCAGCAGCGCAACATGGGTGCGCATGCGAGCATCCTGCCGGATGGTTACCGCTGCCGACCAAGCGCCGGTCGTCAACCTCGCCCTCCACACGGCTAGGAACCCTGGGGCAGCGTGTCCAGTCCCAACCTCGCTGGGACGCCGCGGGCATGACCGATCTCGGCGGACCGGCGAAGCACGATGAGGTGCAGCAGGATTGACAGCGGCACGAAGAACGCCGGGATGAGGCTCAGCGGTAGCTCCAACATGGGTGCGGTGGTGACCGCACCGGCAAGCAGGCCGAATCGTCCGGGTGCGCTGAGCACGCCCATGGTCACCGCAACGATGAGATCGGCGATACCGGCAATGCACCACCCGACCACGATCCGTCTGGCGGCGGGCGTACCGGATGCGGCAATCATGGCAACGAACGGCGCCGCAAGCCCAACGAGCACATCACCGACCCCGGCGGGCAACGCGAAGCTGGCCGGCAGCTTGTCGTAGGCGTAGTAAATGAGGAACTCCGCGCCGGCAACCCGCCAGAGCTGGATGCCGATCAGCCAGCGCAAATCGGCCTTGAACAGCAACCGCCGGAACTGGCTGGACAGCACGTAGGCCAGCACACCCACCACCAACGGCACCATGAGGGCGACCCCGATGGGGAGCGGCAAATCGGAAGGCCCCGCCCGCAACAGGCCGAACAGCGACACGCCGAATGCGGCCACGAACCATGCCGCCAGGCAGGCGATGACCACAAGCCGGGTGCCCGACAGAGAGGTATCAGCAGTATCAGATGGCGTGGATGACATGGTCGCTCCTCAGGCAGTGACTTGAAGTTTGCAAGTGACTGGAGTTCACGGTAGACATAGAGAGTTGTAAAAAGCAAGTCACTCGGGAGGAGGATGTGCGTGCCTCGCGTACCTGACGCGGCCGAACGCGGATCCGGCTCGAACAAGGCGGGACCGCGGTCACCGTGCCCGGTTGCCGGTGCCCTCGACCTGGTGGGCGATCGGTGGACCCTGCTGATCCTTCGGGACCTGCTGCGCGGCATGAGCCGCTACGGGCAATTTCTCGCCTCGCCGGAGGGGATTTCCACCAACCTGCTCGCCGATCGGTTGCAGCGGCTGGAACAAGCAGGCCTGGTCACCGCCGTACCGTACAGCCAGCACCCGGTCCGGATGGATTACCGCTTGACCCCGGCCGGCCAGGCATTGAGCCCGGTAGTGGATGCGTTGGCGACCTGGGGGCTGGCCCACCTGCCGGGAACCCGCCCGCTGCTTGCTCCCAAGTCGAACCCGACCACCGAATGACTTCTAGTTCAGGACCGGATCAGCAGGGTAGGTGGCCAGCAGTGCTAGCGGCAGGCCCTGACGGCGCAGGATCCGGCTCCACAAATCGGTACCCGGCGGTGAGAGCACATCGTCGGGCAAAGCCGGGACGACCACCCAGTCCCCGCGGTCGATCTCAGCTTGCAGCTGACCTGGCACCCAACCCGCGTAGCCGGCGAACACGCGCAATCCCCGCACTCGCGATGCCATCAACTCCGGGTCGGCATCCAGGTCAACCAGGGCCAGCGAACCATGTACCTTGATCATGCCCTCGGTGTGCTCGGCGTCTACGCCAGCGGGCAGCGCGGCCACGCACAGCGCGGCACGTTGCTGCATCGGCCCTCCGACGTACAGGGCCCGCGGCACCGTGGCAAGCGCTCCCCATAAGGGCAGCACGTCGCCCACCGGCACATCGCTAGGCCGGTTGAGCACCACGCCGACCGTGCCCGCCGAAGGCTGGTGCTCGATGATCAGTACGACGGTCCGGTGAAAGTTGGGATCCCGCAGCCCCGGCGCAGCGACCAGCGCCGAACCCGGTTCCACCACGTCCACCGTCTTCACCCTCACCCGCTTGCTGGTACGCGTTCATGGTCTCGCATATCACAGGGATCACACCAGAGCGAGCGGGACCGATAGCCTGCATCCTCGTGACGCCGTCGCACATCGAAACGCACCCGGAGGTGACCGGCCAACCCGGTTTCCGGCAGCTGATGAGTACTGCCGGATTCAAGCGGTTGTTGACCTCGCGGTTCGCCGCGCAATGGGGCGACGGAGCCTTCCAGGCTGGGCTGGGTGGAGCCGTGCTGTTCAATCCGGAACGGGCGGCTACCCCGATGGCAATCGCGGCCGGGCTTGCCGTGCTGTTCCTGCCGTACTCGCTGGTGGGTCCCTTTACCGGGGCGCTGCTGGACCGCTGGGATCGCCGCCGGATCCTGATCGTGGCGAACTTGCTGCGTGCAGTGCCGATCCTGCTGGTGGCGATCGCAGTCGGGGTCGGGATAGCCGGCCCCCTGTTGTACCTGGGCGCACTTTTGGTCACCGGATTGAGCCGGTTCGTGCTGGCCGGGCTGTCTACGGCGTTGCCCCATGTGGCACTACGACAGCAGCTGGTTCCGGCCAACGCGCTGGCAGCCACCGTTGGCTCGGCAGTCACTGTTGCGGGCGGGCTGAGCGCTCTGGGCTTGCGCGCTGTGATCGGGCCGGACAACACCGGATCCGCTTGGGTGACGGCGAGTGCCGTGCTGGGTTCGGTGATCGCGGCGGTGGCCGCGGCCGGTTTCCAGCGCGGCCAGTTGGGTCCTGACCAGACCAGTGCACCAGCGCCGGCCGTGATATCCCATGGGCTGCGCGACGGTGTGCTGGCCGCGGCTCGGGTGCCGAGTGTTGCTGCCGGCCTGACCGCGTTGCTCGCCCATCGGCTGTCGTTCGGGGTGGCGAGCTTGGTGGCGCTGCTGCTGTATCGCAATTCCTTTGCTTCGCATGGGCTGCTGCGCGCGGGGCTGTCCGGCGTTTGCGAACTACTCGTCGCCGGGGCGGCCGGCCTGTTGCTCGCGGCACTGCTGAGCCCGCCGCTGGTAGCCCGCTTCGGCCGGGAGCGCACGGTTCGGGGCGCACTGGTGGTGGCCGGGCTAGCGATCTTGGTGCTGGGCCTACCGATGACGATGTCGACGATCCTGGCTGCCGCCTTCGTGCTCTCGACCGCCGGTCAGGTGGTGAAGCTGAGCCTGGATGCCACCGTGCAGGCCGATGTGTCCGACGACGCGCGGGGTCGGGTCTTCGCGCTGTATGACACCGTGTTCAACGTTGGCTACGTGCTCGCTGTCGCGATCGCCGCCACCGCGGTGCCCTTCAATGGCCACGCCCCCGACTTGCTGCTGGTTCCTGCTGCCCTGTACCTCACGGCCGCTGTGGTGCACACCCTCATCGCCGCGTCCCCATCGCTCAGCCGACCCCGATCTGGAGACATAACCGGCTAATGCGGGCTGTCTCAGCCGGTTACGGAGGTATATCGGGGCGACAGCCGGGCGGCGAGGAGGGGGATCTGAGCGGCGGACCAGGGGGAGATGAGCCAGGGTGTGGTGGTGGCCAGCGTGACAACGGCTGGCCAGGGCGCCCAGTGGAACTCGACTACCTCGGTGGGGTCGGGGTCGGGCTCGCCTTCGGCGTTGGCCACCAGCACCGGGCAGAACTCGTTTTCCACGACGCCGTCGGGTGCCACCGCCCGGTAGCGGAAGTCGGGCAGGATCACCTCCGGGCGGGTCAATCGCAGCCCCAATTCGTCGGCAAGCCGCCGGGTTGCAGCGTCGGTGTCGGACTCGCCGGGCAGCGGATGGCCGCAGCAGGTGTTGCTCCACACCCCGGGCCAGGTCTTCTTGCTGATCGCACGCCGGGTCATCAACACCCGGCCGGAGCCGTCGAAGACGTAGCACGAAAATCCCCGGTGCAGCGGGGTTTCGCCGTGGTGGACCTGCGACTTGGGCAGTTGCCCGATCGGGTGGTGATCCTCGTCGAGCAGCACGACGGGTGTGTTGTCCGCGGGCCGGGTGGTCACGGCGATCAGAGCCCGGTGTACCGGATTGCGGTGGCGAGCGCAGCGAGATCCAAATCTGCGTCGAACTGTTTTTTCAGCGTGAGTCGGCCCTCGGCGGCCCGAGCCGGGACTACGAATCGGTCCGCGGCCAGTGAATAGCCGGTCGCATCCAGCTCTGCACTGTTGCGGTCGATCAGTGCTCCGTCCAGCAGCTCAACCCGGCCCATGCTTTCGGGTAGCACCGCCCACTCCTGCTCGGTCCAGGCTCCTGCATGCCTGGCGAAGAGCTCATCGAGCGGTTGCGCGGACATGGCTGCTCACCTCCCGACCCTCGGCTCCAGTGTCGCACGCTGATCACCGTAGGACGATGCACTGACAGTCTGCTCACACATGATCACGGCTTGCTGAGTTCAGTGACAAATTGCGGTCTTGGCGTGCAAGGCAGTGCCAGCTGCTACTGGCTGAGGTTTTCCTCGGCCCAGCGGCGTAACTCGGCTTCGGCTTCCTCCCGGGACAGCGGACCCCGGTCCAGGCGCAGCTCCTTGAGATACCGCCAGGCGCGCCCCACGTCCGGGCCTGGCTTCAATCCCAGCAGCGACATGATCTCGTTGCCGTCCAGGTCCGGTCGCACCGCAGCCAGGTCCTCCTCGGCGCGGATCCGCTCGATGCGCTGTTCCAGATCGTCATACGTGCGCTGTAGCGCCGCTGCCTTGCGGCGGTTGCGCGTGGTGCAGTCGGCGCGGACCAGCTTGTGCAGCCGCGGCAACAGCGCACCGGCGTCGGTGACGTAACGGCGCACCGCGGAATCGGTCCACTCACCGCCACCGTAGCCGTGGAACCGCAGGTGCAGGAACACCAGCTGGGCGACATCCTCGATCACCTGGCTGGGGTAGCGCAGCGCGCGCAGCCGCTTGCGCACCATCTTGGCGCCCACTACCTCGTGATGGTGAAAGCTCACCCCGCCGCTGGGCTCCAGCCGGCGGGTGGCCGGCTTACCGATGTCATGGAGCAGGGCGGCGAGCCGTAGCACCAGATCGGGCTCGCCGCGCTCCAATGCAATCGCTTGATCGAGCACGGTCAACGAATGCGTGTAGACGTCCTTGTGCTGGTGGTGCTCGTCGATCTCCAAGCGCATCGCGGGGACTTCGGGCAGCACGTACCCGCCCAGCCCGGTGTCCACCATCAGCTCGATACCGGCCCGCGGATTCGTCCCGAGCATAAGTTTGGACAGCTCCGCGCCAACCCGCTCGGCAGTGATACGGGCAATCTCGCCCGCCATCGCCACCATCGCCTCACGCACCCGTGGGGCGACGGTGAAGCCCAGCTGGGACACGAACCGGGCCGCGCGCAGCATCCGCAGCGGGTCGTCGGCAAAGGATTCTGCCGGCGTGGCAGGAGTATCGAGCTCACGACGCGCCAGGGCCTCCATCCCGCCGTACGGGTCGACAAACCGGCCGTGGTCGCGTAACGGCAGCTGCACGGCCATGGCGTTCACCGTGAAATCCCGTCTCGCCAGGTCACCCTCGATGCTGTCACCGAAGACCACGTCGGGATTGCGGGATACCCGGTCGTAACGGTCGGCCCGGTAGGTGGTGATCTCGCACTGGATACCGCTCTTGGAGGCACCGATCGTGCCGAACGCGATACCGGTGTCCCACACTGCGTCCGCCCAGCCGCGCAGGATCGCCTCGACGGTGGCCGGCCGCGCGTCGGTGGTGAAGTCCAGATCACTGCCCAACCGGCCGAGCAAGGCGTCCCGCACGCTGCCGCCGACCAGGTAAAGCGAATGACCGGCAGCACTGAACCGGGCGGCCAGCTGGTCAGTCACCGGCGCGATGCGCAGCAACTCCACGACAGCGTTCTGCTGAGCCCGCCCCATCTGATTTCCCACCATCGTCGACACGGGGGCCGAGCCTAACGCCTCTGTTGCGCGTTGCAGGATGGTCAACGCGGTTAGCGACCCCCTGATTACCGTGTTCTGCATCCAGAACGCGGTCGCCTATACCATCGAAGCCATGCCCTCGTCATCCAGCAAGTCAAGCCGGGACAAGGGCAGCCGTGACAAGGGCAGCCGCAAGAGATCGATCCAGAAGGGATCGGCAGAAGGTCACAGCAAGCGCCGGGCGGCCCGGATGCGCACGGTCGCCGAGACCTCGGCGGGTGGTCTGGTCGTGGACACCGAGACCGGGCACGCTGCCGTGATCGGCCGCCTGGACCGGCGCGGTCGGTTGTTGTGGTCGCTACCCAAGGGTCACGTCGAGCATGGCGAGACGGTAGAGCAGGCTGCCGTGCGTGAAGTGGCCGAGGAGACCGGGATCGATAGCGCCGTGGTGGCCGCGCTGGGCAGCATCGACTACTGGTTCGTCGCCGAAGACCGGCGCATCCACAAGACGGTGCACCATTTTCTGCTGCGCGCGGTCGGCGGCACGCTGTCCGATGCCGACTATGAAGTGGCCGAGGTCGCCTGGGTTCCGCTGGCTGACCTGCCAGCGCGACTGGCCTACGCCGACGAGCGACGTCTCGTGCAGCGCGCCACCACGATGCTGGCGGACTCGGCTTGACGACCCCGGGCCTGAGGCCTCGCGCGTGACCCCGCAGCTGTCCCGTGGCGCCGCAGCCGTCCTGGTGGCAGTCCTGGGGGTGCTGCTTTCCCTCGCCGTTCCTGGCATCGCCCAGGGAGAGCCCGCCGCGGTAGAGCAGGCCCGCCAACCACCGCCGCACCCGCCCGCGCCGCTGGCCCGGCTTGAGCTGTCCGATCTGACACCCCGGATGGTGACCGTCAACAGCGCACCTTCTCTGCGGGTGACCGGTCGCGTGGTCAACGCCGGCGACCACTCGATCAGCCAGCTCGGCATCCGGTTGCAGCGCGGTGATGCGGTGAACTCGGATGCGGCCGTCACCCGCGCCCTGCGCGGGGATACCGAGACGCCACTGATCACCCGGATCCAGCCGGTGCCGGGCGATCTCCCTCCCGGGCGCAGCAGCCCCTTCCAATTTGACATGCCGCTGCGCGGCGCCCCGGATTCCCTGCAGATCACCCAGCCAGGGGTGTACCCGCTGCTGGTAAGCCTCGACGGTAAGCCCGATGTCGGTGGGCCGACTAGGCTGTCGTCGATACGCCTGCTGCTGCCCGTGCTCGGACTGCCGCCCTCCACCACGGGCGCCCCAGCCGGGCCAGGGTGGCAACCGCCCCCGCAACCGGCACCGCTGACCGTGATGTGGCCGCTGACCGCCGCGCCGCAACGGTTACCAAGCGCGCCCGGGGAACCGGTACTGATTCGCTCCGACCGTCCGGGGACCGATCCGGTAGCGGCCGAAATCGCCCCCGGAGGGCGGTTGGATGGCTTGCTCGGCGCCCTCGAGCAGGCGGTACCACCGGGCTCCCCGCTGGCCGCGGCAGTGTGCGTGGCCGTAGACCCGCAGCTGCTGGAGACCCTCGACGGGATGAGCCACGGCTACCGGGTGTCCGATCCTCGCGGGATCACCGACGGCACCGGTGCCCAGGATGCGCGCAGCTGGCTCGATCGGCTGCGCGCTGCAGTGCAAGGACGCTGCGTGCTGCCGCTGCCCTATGCCGACGCTGACCTGGTGGCCCTGTCCCGGGCCGGGCTGACCGACCTGGAGGCCCAAGCCACCAGTGCGGGGGCACGCCTGGTGAGCGACCTGCTCGGGGTACAACCACTCACCGGCGTGATCTGGCCGGCCGGGGAGGTCATCGATGAACGCACGCTGACCGACCTCACCGCCCTCCAGACCCGCGCCGTACTGGTTGATCCCCGGGATCTCGCGCCACCGCCGGCTGCCCAAGCTGACCTCGTCGGCCTGGTAGGTGGCTCATCAAGTACCCCCAACCCCGGCACGGTGATCTCGGGCAACCGGGACAGCGCCATTGGGCTGGTCGTCGACCCGCTGCTGACCGGCGCTCTGGCCGGCACCACATCGCCTGCCGCAGCCACATCGCTGCCGGCTCAAGACGGGATCGGCACGCTGGTGTACCGGGCCGCAAGCGGCCGGGGGATCATGCTGGTGCCTCCTCGTCGCTGGCAGGTCCGCGGAACGGACGCCATCGCCTTGATCGACACCGCCCGCGAGCTGCTCAACGCCGGCTTCGTCACGGCCCGCGAGCTGCCGGCGCTGGCCACCGCCCGGCCGGCCACCGGCACCGCCGCCGTATGGCTAACCTACCCACCACAAGCCAGCGCCGAGGAGATCCCCTCGCCGGTCACCGCAGAAATCCAGCGGGATCGGGACGTTCTGCGCGACCTCCAGGGAGCCACCGTGCTGGATCCGGCGGCGAATCTCCGGCCGGCCAGCCTGCTCGATCCGCTGCGTCTCGGGCTGCTGCGAGCGGTCTCCACCGCGTGGCGCGAAGCACCCACCCGCGCCGTCCAGCTGGCCGCGGAACAGAGCATCCAGCTCGACGAGTTGCGCCGCTCGGTGCGCATCGTTCAACCACCCGGCCCGTACAGCCTGGCGGCGTCCGATTCCCCCCTGCTGATCACGGTGAGCAACGAGCTGCCGGTCGGCGTGCAGGTGGCGTTGAACCTGTCGGAGACCGCAGGGTTGCGAGCCGGAGCCGTCGGGTTACAGCTGGTACCAGCTCGCAGCACCCGGCAACTGGTGATCCCGGCCAAGGTCAGCAGAGCCGGGCAGTTCAGCATCGATGCCCGGCTGAGCACCCCCGGCGGCACCCCGCTCGGCGAACCAAGCACCCTCCAGCTGAGGTCCACTGCCTTCGGCCGGGTTACAGTCGCGCTCACTGCGGGCGCCGGAGCCTTGCTCGTGCTGCTGGTGGCCCGCCGGATCGTGCCCAAGGTCCGTCAGCGATTACGCAGAACACCGGAAGCCGGGTGACGTTTGGATACCGCACACTGCACGCCACAGTCTGACCGCCGGCCCAGTCCCGTAGATCAGCATCGGCAGCGGTACTCGCTGGCCGTGGCGGCGCGCACGATGGCGGTGGCCACCCTGGTCAGCCGGATCACCGGATTTCTCCGCCAGCTGGCGCTGGCCGCCGTGCTGGGCCTCGGTGTGGTCAACGACTCCTACACGGTGGCCAACACCTTGCCGGCGATGCTCTACGAGATCCTCCTCGGCGGGGTGCTGACCAGCGTGATCGTGCCGTTGCTGGTGCGCGCTGCGAAAGAGGACCCGGACCGGGGTGAGGCCTACGTGCAGCGGCTGGTCACCGTCGCGTTCGTGGTGCTTTCCGCCGCCAGCGTGCTCGCCGTCGTGGCCGCGCCGCTTCTCGCCGTGCTGTTCCTGGGCACCGGTGAGGACGCCAATCCCCAGCTGGCCACCGTCTTCGGTTTCCTGCTGCTGCCACTGATCTTGTTTTACGGCTTGTCGGGGCTATTCGGCGCGATCCTCAACGCGCGCAGCGTGTTCGGACCACCGGCCTGGGCGCCGGTGCTCAACAACGTCATCGTGCTGGCATCGCTGGGCGCCTATGCCCTCGTTCCCGGAGAGATCAGCGTCAACCCGGCCCGGCTGAGCGACCCGAAACTGCTGGTGCTCGGCCTGGGGACGACGGCAGGCATCGTCGCCCAGGCTCTGGTGCAGTTACCCGGCCTGCGCCGGGCGGGTTTCCATTTCGGCTGGCGCTGGGGATGGGATTCGCGGCTGACCCAGGCCAGTGGGATGGCGGCCTGGTTCGTCGTCTACGTGCTGGTGGGCCAGCTCGGCTTCGTGGTGACCACCCGATCGGCAGCCCAGGGCGACCCCGGCGGAGTAGTGATCTACAGCCTGGTGTGGCTGCTGCTGCAACTGCCCTACGGCGTGCTTGGCTACTCGCTACTTACCGCGATCATGCCCCGGATGAGCGCAGCGGCAGCCGACGCGGACTGGCGAGGCGTCGTGGAGCACCTGTCGGTGGCCAGCCGCTACCTCATCGTGCTGCTGGTGCCCATCACCGTGGTATTCACGCTGGCCGGCGAACCGATCGGCGTCGCGCTGTTCTCGCTGGGCAAGGCGGGCAGCAACGCCGAGCGGCTCGGTGCCGCGCTGGCGGTGTCCGCCTTTGGCCTGCTGCCCTACGCGGTGACGATGCTGCAGCTTCGGGTGTTCTACGCCATGGCCGACGCCCGCACCCCAACCATGATCAACGTGATCATGGTTGGGGTGAAGCTGCCCCTGCTGCTGGCCTGCCCGGTGTACCTCGACGACGCTGACGTGGTGCTCGGCCTGACCGCAGCCAACTCGCTGTCGCTGGCGGTAGGCGCGATGGTCGGGCAGACCTGGCTGCGCCGGCGGCTGGGCCGGGTGGAGACCAAACGCAGCCTGATCACCTTCCGTAACTGCGTGATCGGTGCCGTGCCGGCGGTGGCCGCAGTGCTGGTGCTCCGTGCCGCAACCGATTGGGACGGGGTGAGTGGGGCCTGGCTGGACCTGGTGTCCACCACCTTGATCGTGGCCGTGGTGATGGGCCTGGCTCTGGTGTTATTGCGCACCCCAGAACTCACCGAGGCGCTGCGCGCACCGGTACTGGACCGCCTGGTCCGCAGCAGCAGCTGGACTGGCCCCCGGGAGCCGTAAGGTTGACAATCCTCGGCGAGGAGCCCGAAAAAGGGTGACACAGATGGTGACATCGCGGTGAGCGCGTCGGCGGGGATGGGGGCACACCGGTTCCCTGCTCCCGGGCTCACCCCTGGGTCCGTTCTCGGTCAGGGCCGGTACAGCCTCATCACCGAGGTCGGCCGTGATGATCGCTGCGCAGTGCGGCTGTGGCGAGGCCGGGACATCATGCTTGATCGCGACGTCGCCCTGACGTTGTTCATTGGCGCCCCCGAAGTCCGTTCTGCCGTTGCCCGCGCGTTGCGCGCCGCCCGTCTGGCCACGGTTGGCGCCGCACGGGTGCTGGACGTCCTGGAAACTGAACGCATCGGCACCGTCGGTGTCGCGGCCGTGGTCGCCGAGTGGACACCGGGCGGGCCGCTGGTCGATTTGCTGGACGACGGGCCACTGCCCCCGGGCGCCGCGGCCCGAGTCCTGGTTCCGCTGGCTGAGGCAGTCGACGTAGCCCACAACGCTGGTCTGGTCCTCGGTTGTGATCATCCTGAACGGATCCGGGTGGGTCCGGACCGGCAGGCGCGGCTGGCCTTTCCTGGGCCGGGCCGCACCACCAGTTCCCGGGACGACATCCGCGGCCTGGGAGCGATGCTGTACCTGCTGCTCACCGGAAGCTGGCCGCTGCCTGATGGGCCACCGGGACTGCCGCCCGCCCCACTCGGCCCGGAAGGCTTGCCGATCAATCCCACGACGCTACGCTCCGCGGTCCCGGTCGAGCTGTCCACGCTGGCAATGCGCAGCATCGCCGGCCCGGGCAGTGACGGCGGCGTGCACACCGGGGCGGCCGTGCGCCAGGTGCTCGAGTTCCACGCGATCAGCACAGCTGACTTGATCTCCGGTGCCAAGCCGATCGACCCGCAACGGGCCCAGCGCCTTCGCCAGATCAAGTTCCGGATAGCGATGACAGTGCTGGGTGCTGCCACTTTGATGATCATCGGCTACGCCGGGATGCAAGTCATCTCGGTGTTCACCGACACCGGAAGTGCACCCTTCGTGATCGCCGGTAATGCACCGGCCAGCCAGGCGCCACCACCACCGGCGATGCTCGCGCCGGTGCGAGTCAGGTCGGTGACGGTGTACGACCCGTCCGGGTTAGGCAGCCCCGACCACCAGCGCGACGTCGGGAAGCTGCTCGACGGCAACCCGAACACCGGCTGGTCCACCGACTCCTACTACCAGCAATTCCCGGTCTACAAAAAGGGGCTCGGCGTGATGTTGAGCTTCGAAACGGCCGTCTCCCCAGCCTCGGTGACCGTAGTATCGCCCAGCTCAGGCACCGTTCTGGAGATTCGCACCGCCACGTCTCCCAATGCGCGGCTGGACCAGACCACTGTGGTCGGTGCTGCAACGCTGCGATCGGGCAGCAACCAGATCCCGCTGCGTGCCGGGCCCCCAGCGCGATACCTGCTGGTCTGGATCACCGGGCTGGGTGGCGCGGACGGCCACCACCAGTCCAAGCTCAGCGATCTCCAGATTCAGCAGCGCGCCACCTGAGGTTTGGGCCTGTTCAAGGCAGGCCAGCCCGACTTCGCGGCATCTCAAACCACGACCAACCCGGTGGATCCCCGCCCGGCCCGGCTTGTCGTCGGGCTCCCGTAATACCGACCGCTCCTGCGGCCTGCTAGGCACTGGGCTGGACGACCTCGGTGGCGTAGCGGGTCATGATGTCGGCGACCACTTTCGGATCGAGCCCACCAGATCCCTTCGGGAGCCGGTCCAGCTCGCGGAAGTAGTCGATGTAGCGGTCTGGCGTGACCGTGCAGTAGATGACGGCCCTCTCGTCACCCGGATTGGCGAAGGTATGCGGGGTACCAACTCCAGCAATGAACAACTCGCCGACGCTGGCGGTGAACTCGTCATTACCACTGGTGAAACTCGGGCGCCCAGAGACCACATAAAACGTTTCATCATGCTCGCGGTGGACGTGCTGTGGCGGACCTGGCGTGTGCGGCGCGAGGGTGACCTCGACGATGCCCAGCCGATGCGAGGTCCGGTCACCCGCCTCCAGGATGCGCAGCCGGATGGGACCGGCAGACAGCAGGTCACCTTCGGCGGGACGAACGACGGCAATGCTCATGACCCCTGCTCCCGCGACGCTCGTCTGGTGCACGCCACGAGATCAGGTTACGCCGCTAATGATCAGAGCTAGCGCGCACTCGCCAAACCCCCGCCGTCCGCATCACGGCTTGTTGGCGGTCCATAACAGCACCAATCGCCCACGCTGGCAGCTGTTGGAGAGCGCCAAACTGCGGCGGGAACATCAGTCCGTAGGATCGTGTTGTGGCCAACGTGAGTGAGCAGGTCCGGGACGTCATCATCATCGGCTCAGGTCCGGCGGGCTATACCGCCGCGCTGTACACCGCGCGCGCCCAGTTGGAACCGCTGGTTTTCGAGGGTCACCGGTACGGCGGCGCGCTGATGACCACCACCGAGGTGGAGAACTACCCGGGTTTCCGCGACGGGATCCAGGGTCCTGATCTGATGGAACAGTTTCGGGCGCAAGCCGAGCGGTTCGGTGCCGAACTGCTTGCCAAAGACGTGACGTCGGTGGAGCTGCTCGAGAGCCCCAAGCGGGTGATGGTGGAGGACACCGTCTACCTCGCCAGGTCGGTGATCCTGGCGATGGGTGCGCAGGCCCGCTACCTGGATGTGCCCGGCGAGCAGGCACTGCTCGGCCGGGGCGTGAGCTCGTGCGCGACCTGCGACGGCTTCTTCTTCCGGGACCAGGACATCGCGGTCATCGGCGGCGGTGACTCGGCGATGGAGGAAGCGACCTTCCTGACCAAATTCGCGCAATCGGTGACCGTGGTCCACCGGCGTGACCAGTTCCGGGCATCCAAGATCATGCTCGAGCGTGCCCGGAACAACGAGAAGATCAAATGGCGCACCGGGGTGACGGTCAAGAAAGTGCTCGGTGACGGCGGGGTGAGCGGCCTGGCGCTGTCGGACGGCTCGACCCTGGACGTCACCGGGATGTTTGTGGCCATCGGGCACGATCCGCGTAGCGAGCTGGTCCGCGGCCAGGTGGACACCGACGACGACGGCTACGTCAAGGTGGCTGCGCCGACCACCTATACCAGCGTCGATGGGGTGTTTGCCGCCGGCGACCTGGTCGACCGGATATACCGGCAGGCGGTCACCGCCGCCGGCACCGGTTGTTCGGCGGCCATCGACGCCGAACGCTGGCTTGCCGAGCACGCCGCCGATGAGCACGCGCAGGTGGCCGCTGAGTTCGTCGGTGGCGGCTACGGCACGTTCGAGACAGATTCCGCACACAGGAGATGACATGGCAGATAAGTCGACCTTGACCGTAACCGACCAGTCGTTCGCCGACGACGTGCTTGGCAGCGACAAGCCGGTGCTGGTGGACTTCTGGGCGTCCTGGTGCGGCCCGTGCAAGATGGTGGCCCCGGTGCTCGAGGAGATCGCCTCGGAGCACAGCGGGATCACCGTCGCGAAGATGGACATCGACGCCAACCCCAAGACCGCCCGCGACTACCAGATCATGTCGATTCCGACCATGATCGTGTTCAAGGGCGGTGAGCCGGTCAAGCAGATCGTCGGCGCTAAGCCCAAGGCCGCTTTGCTGCAAGACCTCGCGGATTACCTGCACTGACCAGGATCTCGGGATTGCCCCCCGCCTGCTTCACCCTTTGCAGGCAACCGATTACCCTGAGGACGCGTCTTGCACGGCGGGTGCGTTAGCCAGCCGTGCCCCATAACCTCCATACAGGTAGAGAAGACCGTCGCACTCGATCGCTGTCTGGTGAGTTCCGGCGGTGTCCATTGAGGTCGACTCCGGTCGAGACAACCGTGAAGTGAGGGTGAATGCAGCTGCTGCGCCGCGGCGACACCGGACCAGCGGTGGCGCAGCTCAGAGCAATGCTGACCTCTCAGGGCCTGCTCCCACCCGTGCCGGATTCGGCAGGGCTTGTCGACTGCTTCGACCTCGCGCTCGAACACGCGGTCCGGGCTTTCCAGCAGCGTCGCGGCCTGATCACCGATGGGATCGTAGGATTCGCCACCTATCAGGCACTGTGCGATGCGCGGCGAGAACTCGGCTGCCGGGTGCTCAGGTATGTCATCGGCCGTCCCATGCGCGGCGACGACGTATGCACGCTGCAGGAACGGCTGCTGGAGCTGGGCTACGACGCCTACCGCGCGGATGGCATCTTCGGTGTGCAGACCGAGGTGGCGCTGCGCAGCTTCCAACGTGACTACGGCTTGTTCGTGGACGGGGTGTGCGGGCCGGCGACCATGCGAGCACTGCGCCAGTTGCAACCCAAGGTTCGCGGTGGCCGGCCGGTCCTGCTGCGCGAGCAGGAACACCTCCGCCGGGCCGGGCCGGCGCTGCGGGGCAAGCGGATCCTGATCGATCCCTGCCTCGGCGGCGCCGAGCGGGGCGTCGTGGTGGACGGCGCGGTTGAGGCCGAGTTGATGTGGGACCTGGCCCAACGGCTGGCGGCGCGGATGGACGCCACGGGGATGCAAACGATCCTGTCTCGCCGCCCCGACACCTGCCCCAGCGAAGCAGAGCGAGCCACCTTCGCCAACACCGCTGGCGCCGATCTGGTGCTGTCGCTGCATACCGACAGCCATCCCAGCCCGCTGGCGCACGGCGTGGCGACATTTCACTTCGGGACGGGCAACGGCGTGACGTCCACCGTGGGGGAGGCACTGGCCCAGATCCTGCAGCGCGAACTGACCGCTCGCACCGGGATGCTGGACTGCCGCGCCCACCCCAAAACCTGGGAACTGTTACGGCTGACCCGGATGCCGGCGGTGCGCATCGAGCTCGGCTACCTGACCAATCCCGAGGACCGCCGCAAACTGCTGGACCCGGTGTGCCGCGATGTGATGGCCGAGGGTGTGCTCGTCGCCGTCAAGCGCCTGTACCTCCTCGGCGAAAACGACCAGCCCACCGGCACCTTCACCTTCGCCGACCTGCTCCGCGGCGAAGACTTGCTCCATGGCCAAATAGCGCAACCTGCCCTGTAACCACTGCGCAGGACAGGCTGTGACGTCGCGAGTATGAGGGACTGCAAACAACCCCAGACGCCGTAAGCATGCCGGCTCGTCAAGACGGCGTCGTGAGTCCTTGCTCAGCGATGGGGCGCGATTTGTCGGGGAGTCGGCGGCTACGGTCGCTGCGGCAGCAATCGCTCCAACTCGCACACAGCGCTCATCATCATGTCGCAGTCGAGTGGCGGATGAAGCGGCACACAGTCATCACGCGGCTGCCCGGGCACAACACGACCGCCATTCGGCCGGGGAACCGAACCCCATGCCGCTGCTACTTGCGCAATGGGCTTATGCGGCGTCAGGCCGGGCGCAGGCTGGGTTCGACGGCATGGATGGTGACCGAGCCGAGAAGGCGTTCCAGCGCTGCTTCGACGTCTTCCTTCCAGGTCAGCGCGGTGCGTAGCTCAAGGCGCAAGCGGGGCCAGCGGGGGTGCGCGTGCACCGTCTTGAACCCGACCTGCTGCAGGAACTCGGCGGGTACCACGCAGGTGGAGTCCTCAGTGGGCTGGGCATCACCGAAGGCCTCGACAGCTTTCACCCCACGCCGGGTGAGATCCTTAGCCACCGCTTGGACCAGCATCCGGCCCAGACCGCTGCCACCGAACTCCGGGAGCACCTTCAACGCGGTGAGCAACACGGCATCGGCACTGACCGGCGACGTGGGAAATGCTGACGCCCGGGGTACCGCAGCCGGGGGAGCGTAGAGCACATAACCAGCGGGAACATCGCCAGACAGCACGATTCGTCCGCACGAACCCCATTCCAGCAGCACGCTGGATACCCAGGACTCCTTCTCCAGTTCGGTCTGCCCGAACTCTTCGGCCTGTTCCCGGATATGGGGCGCGAGCTCCCAGAACACGCACCGTCGACACTTCTTCGGCAGCAGGTCGAGGTTGTCCAGGGTGACGCCCACCACTCGACGTGACAAGGGACCCTCCCTGACAGTTCCCAGCGCGAAGGCGCCTGGCGCAGCATATGCCGATGAGCATCGATCAGTGAAGGCGCCAGGATGTTCCCGGGTGCGGCTTTTACACTGCCAGGGGACCGCAACCCCACCAGAGGCGCCGGATGAACACTAGAGGTAACGACAACCTGCCCAGCAACCGCCCTCCCACCCAGCGTGATCTCGATCCACATCTGCGCCGTTACGCGCAGCGCACCGTGGGCATGACCGCATCGGAGATCCGTGCGCTGTTCGCGGTGGCCAGCCGGCCTGAAGTGGTCTCGCTGGCCGGCGGCATGCCCTACCTGCCCGCATTGCCGCTGGATTCGCTGGCCGATGAGCTGGCCCAGATGGTGAGCAGCGAAGGAATGGCAGCGCTGCAGTATGGCTCGGCGCAAGGCACTGCACAGCTTCGCGAGCAGATCTGCGAGGTCATGGCCCTAGAAGGGGTGCGGGCGCATGCCGACGATGTCACGGTGACGGTCGGCTCGCAGATGGCGCTGGACATGGTGACCCGGATCTTCTGCGATCCGGGGGACGTGGTGCTTGCCGAGGCACCGTCCTACGTCGGGGCACTGACCACCTTCGCCTCCTACCAGGCCCAGGTGGTGCAGGTGGCCATGGACGACGACGGCCTGGTACCCGGCAAGTTGGAGGCTGCGCTGGACGCCCTGGCTGCCCAGGGCCGGACGCCGAAGTTCCTTTACACCATTCCGAACTTCCACAACCCGGCCGGCGTGACGATGGCGGTGCAGCGCCGTGGCGAGGTGTTGCGGCTGTGTGCCGAACACCGGGTGCTGGTCGTCGAGGACAATCCCTACGGCCTGCTGGGTTTTGAGGGCAAGATCTACCCGGCGATGCGGGCATCCGACCCGGACAACGTGGTGTATCTGGGCTCGTTTTCCAAAACCTTCGCTCCCGGACTTCGGGTTGGCTGGGCGCTGGCCCCGCACGCCGTCCGGGAAAAGCTGGTGTTGGCCGCGGAATCGGCCACGTTGTGCCCGCCGGCGTTCACCCAGTTCGTGGTCTCGCGTTATCTGGCCCAGCATGACTGGAAAGGCCAGGTCAAGATCTACCAGGAGGTCTACCGGGAACGTCGCGACGCTATGCTGGCCGCGCTGGCGCAGCATCTACCGCCGGGATGCACCTGGACCCATCCGACTGGCGGGTTCTACGTGTGGCTGACCGTCCCGGAGGGACTGGATACCAAGGCAATGCTGCCCCGAGCGGTGACCGAGCGGGTCGCTTACGTGCCGGGCACGGCCTTTTACGCCGACGGCCTGGGCAGCCGGCAGATGCGGCTATCGTTTTGCTACCCGACGTCGGAACGTATCGTCGAAGGCGTGCGCCGGCTGGCCGCCGTGCTGGAGGGGGAGCTGGAGCTGCAGCGTACCTTCGGTAGCGTGCGTCCACGCACGGTGTTCGGTCCGCAGTCCCCGTCGCCGGACACCGCCTAAGCCCGACATGGCGACATATCGGGGTAGCAGGCGTACCCCCTGCCCCATTGTCTGGCCTTTAGGGTGAAAGGAGCGGGCGGTGACCGACCGCACGGTGGCTGTATTGGCCGGTGGGCTCTCGCATGAGCGGGACGTGTCGCTGCGCTCCGGGCGCAGGCTGTCCAGCGCCTTGCGCGACGTCGGATTGCACGTTGAGGAATGGGACGTCGACGCTACCCTGATCGACCGGCTCACCCACCGCCGCCCGGATGCCGTCGTGGTGGCACTGCACGGCGGAGCAGGCGAGAACGGCGCCGTGCAATCCGTCCTGGAGATGTTGCGGGTGCCCTACGTGGGAGCCGACCCGCGGGCCTGCCGCCGTGCCTGGGATAAGCCCACCGCCAAAGACGAACTGGCCCGGGCCGGCGTAAGCACGCCCGATTGGATCGTGCTTCCCCATGCCACGTTCCGTGATCTAGGTCCACAGGACGTGCTGGATGCGCTGGTGGACCGGCTCGGCCTGCCGCTGATCTTCAAACCACCGCAGGGCGGCTCGGCGCTGGGTGTGCACGTGGTGCGCGACGCGTCTGAGTTGCCGGCGGCGATCGTGGGGTGTCTGGCCTACGGGGATAGCGTGCTGGCTGAACGTTTCGTCGAGGGAGTCGAGGTCGCGGTTGCGGTGCTGGAGGGCTCCGACGGCGAGCCGCAGGCATTGCCGGCTGTGGAGATCGAGGCGGCCTCGGGCTTCTACGACTATGCCGCTCGCTACACCGCCGGCCTGGCCACCTTCCACGCGCCAGCCCGGCTCGACGCCGCAGCGACCGCCGCGGTGGCGGAACTGGCGGTGAATGCCCACCGGCTACTCGGACTGCGCGACGTGTCCCGGACTGATGCTGTGGTGTCCCCGGACAGGGTCGCCCACTTCCTCGAGGTCAACGTCGAGCCTGGCCTCACCGAGACCTCCCTGCTGCCCATGGCGATCGAATCCACAGGCGCAGACCTGGGCACCGTCTACGCCACCCTCATCGAACGCGCCGTCGCCCGCGCCTGGTAGAAGCTAACAGCAGTCTGGATGCAGACTGCTGTTTTCGGGGCCTGCAAAGCTGCAGTCTGCATCCAGACTGCGGGCTGGGTTGGGTCGTCAGCTAGTGCTGCGTCATGAGAGCGACGATCCGATCGAGATCGTCGAGCGAGCCGAACTCCACGACAATGCGGCCTTTGCGCCGGCCCAGCTCCACCTTTACCCGGGTGTCGAATGTGTCGGACAACCGCTCCGCGAGGTGTTGCACGCCGGGCGCTCGCATCGGCCGTGACGCCGCCGGTCTTGCTGGCGCCTTCACCGGCTGCGTACGGCTGAGCGTGACCGCTTCCTCGGTGGCCCGCACTGACATTCCTTCGGCGACGATCCGCGCCGCCAGGTCTTCCTGGGCGTTCGACTCCTCAAGGCTGAGCAGCGCGCGGGCATGCCCGGCGGACAGTACCCCCACCGCCACCCGGCGCTGCACCGTCACCGGCAACTTGAGCAACCGGATGGTATTGGTGATGACCGGACGGCTGCGCCCGATACGGGTCGCCAGCTGCTCGTGGGTCACCCCGAAGTCATCCAGTAATTGCTGGTAGGCCGCGGCCTCTTCCAGCGGGTTGAGTTGGACCCGGTGGATATTCTCCAGTAGCGCATCGCGCAGCATCGCGTCATCAGCGGTACTGCGCACGATCGCGGGAATGCGGTCCAGCTCGGCCTGCTGCGCCGCCCGCCACCGCCGCTCACCCATGATCAGCTCGTAGCGGCCGTTACCTAACGGCCGGACCACGATGGGCTGCAGGAGCCCGAACTCCCGGATCGAGTGCGCGAGTTCGGCCAGTGCCTCCTCGTCGAACACCTGCCGCGGCTGGCGAGGGTTGGGCACGATGGCTGTGATCGGCAGTTCCTGGTACGCCGCGCCGACGATCCGGTTAGCCAGCGCATCCGGTTCCGGGGCCGGATCACCGGCCCGGGCGTCTGCCGGTGCGGTGGGTATCAAGGCAGCCAGGCCGCGGCCGAGCCCGCCTTTGCGCTGGGTGCCCGGGCTTTGTGATAGCGCACTTCCCGTGGACATCAGCGGTTCCCCTCACGAACACTCGAAGGGCCCGTGCTCTGATGCCCCAGAGCCGGAGTACCCGGGTTGAGGTAGCGACGATCGAGCGCGATCTCCCGGGCAGCGTCTATGTAGCTCAAGGCCCCGCGGGAGCCGGGGTCGTAGACCAGCACGGTCTGCCCGAAACCAGGAGCCTCAGACACTTTGACGCTGCGCGGAATCACCGTGCGCAGCACCTGGTCACCGAAGTGGTTGCGCACCTCAGCAGTGACCTGGTCGGCCAGCTTGGTTCGCCCGTCGTACATGGTGAGCAGGATCGTGGAGACCGACAGAGCAGGGTTGAGATGGGCCTGGACCAACTCGATGTTCCGGAGCAGCTGCCCGAGGCCCTCCAATGCGTAGTACTCGCACTGGATGGGGATCAGCACTTCAAACGCGGCGACCAAGGCGTTCACCGTGAGCAGCCCCAACGAGGGCGGGCAGTCGATGAAGACATAGTCGACGCCCAGCGCGTCGAGGGCGACGTTGGACAGCGCCCGGCGCAACCGTGATTCCCGAGCCACCATCGACACCAGTTCGATCTCGGAACCGGCAAGATCGATCGTGGCCGGTACGCACAGCAAGTTCGACGATTGTGGGCTGGCCGTGACCACCTCGGTGATCTCGAGCTCACCAAGCAGTACCTCGTAAACCGACCGTGTACCCGAGCGGTGCTCCACTCCGAGCGCCGTCGACGCATTACCTTGCGGATCAAGGTCGACCACGAGCGTGCGTAGGCCCTGCAACGCCAGCCCGGCAGCCAGGTTGACCGTGCTGGTGGTCTTCCCCACACCACCTTTCTGGTTGGCCACCGCAAGCACCCGGCGCTGGGATGGGCGGGGTAGCTGATCGGTGGGATGTTTCACCCGGGTCGCTCGCTCTGCCTCCTCCGCAATCGGAGTCCAGGCGGACACGGCAGGGGAAGGCATCCCACCCGAACTGGCGGGAGCGATGAGTGGATCGATACCTGCAGTGCTACCCACCCCGGGCGCCGCGCTCGGGATACTCGGCTGCGGAGGTCGAACGCGAGCGTGTCGCGGTGTGGTTTCACGTGAAACGACGACCCGTGACACGGCTGCCGGGTTCGGTGCGCGGGGAGGGAGACTGCGCGGTGCGGCGTCGTCCAGACCGGACGCCCTCTCGGACCACCTCGGGGTGCTCACGCTCACCGATCCTTCCTCTTTCGTGCCTTCCCGGGCCGCGTGACACGCTGAGCGGCGCGAGTCACCACGATGACCGTCGGCGGCGGGTGCACCATCGTGACACCGCACTGCACGATCTCTATCGCCACCCCTCCCGCAGCGCGCACCGACTCGATATCCCGCGCCAGTTCCTGCTCGGCGGTGGCACCCTTGACTGCCAGGAGCCGCCCAGTGGGCACCACCAACGGCAGCGCCCACCCCACCAACCGGCCCAGGGGCGCCACCGCCCGCGCGGTGACGATGTCCTGACCGCCGAGTTCCACTCGCACCGCCGGATCCTCGGCACGGCCGTGATGTACGGAGACAGCTAGATCCAGCTCGGTGATCACTTCCAGTAACCAGGCAACCCGCCGCGCCATCGATTCCAGCAGGACGATGGTCAGGTCCGGGCGAGCGATCGCCAGCGGTATGCCTGGCAAACCCGCACCGGAGCCGAGGTCGAGCAGTCGAACGCCCTCGGGGATGAGCTCGCCGAGCGCCGCGGAATTGAGCAGATGGCGGTCCCATAACCGGTCCGCTTCGCGAGGACCGATGACTCCTCTGTCGATACCACGGCCGGCAAGCATCTCGGCGTATCGCTCGGCAAGCGGGTACCGATCACCGAACAGCGCATGAGCCGCTGCGACCGGATGTTTCACGTGAAACGGCGCAGGGACAGGTCACTCAGAGGGGAACACCACGACGCGGCGCTGGGGCTCTTCACCCTCGCTCTCGCTGTGCACACCGTCCACCATGGCCACCGCGTCATGCACGATTTTCCGCTCGAAGGGCGTCATCGGCTGCAGCCGGATCGGCTGACCGCTTTCCAGGACCCGCTGCGCCGTGGTCTGACCGAGCGCACTGAGATCGCTCCGCCGGGAAGACCGCCACTGTGCGATGTCGAGCATCAGCCGGCTGCGAGCACCGGTCTGTTGCTGCACCGCGAGCCGGGTGAGTTCTTGCAGAGCCTCCAGAACCACCCCTCGGGGACCCACCAGCTTCGCTAGATCGTCCCCGCCGTCGATACTGACCATGGCGCGGCCCGCCTCGACGTCGAGATCGATGTCGCCGTCGTAGTCCACGAGGTCGAGCAGTCGTTCGAGGTAGTCGCCCGCGACGTCGCCTTCCTGAACAAGAAGCTCCTCGTTCACGACCGGTGCCGCCTCGCTGGCCGCACGGGCGGCATCCGCGGTGCCACCATCGTCGGTCGGCGACGTCCTCTCGGTCACTGCTGCATCAGTCGCCAGCGTGTCCGCCACAACTGTCTCCTCTCCGGCGATCGCGCCCTCAGCGACGCTTCCGGTTGGGCTTCTTCCGCGGCCGCGGCCGCTGTTGAATCATGCCAGGTCGCCCCGGACCATCCACCTGAGCCGAGCTCTGGCCATTGGTGGACGGTGTGGCACCATCGGCTCGTCCGACCACCGAGCCACCGCCGGCAGTTGGACCATCAGCGTCGGCGCCGGCGGTTGGATCCCTGTCAGCGGAACTAACCCGCGATCTGCTGCCAGTGTCTTCCGCTCCGCTGGTATCTGCAGCCGACTCGAGTCTGCTGTCCGGTTCGTCACTGTCGGTAAGGTTAGCGGGCGTCGACGCACCATCCCTCTTCGGACGGCCTGGTTTCTGCCCGGGCCGGGGCGCCAACGACTGTCGCGCCGCGATCGCGGCCTGCTTTTTTTCCTCGTCCTCAGCATCGATCCACTGGTAGACCACCCGCTGCTGAGCCAGCGTCCACAAGTTGTTGGACAACCAGTACAGCAGGATCGCCAGCGGGAAGAACGGACCACCGGCCACCACACCCAGCGGGAACAGCCACACCATGAGTTTGTTCATCATGGCCGCTTGCGGGTTGGCGGCGATCTGCGCGGGATTCTGCCGCGCCACCGAGTGCTTTGCAGTGAGATGGGTGAGGATGCCCGCCACGATGGTCAGCGGCACTGCAACCACACCGATCTGCCACCGGGAGATGTCACCGTAGCGGGCCAACAGGTCGGCCGGCTCGGTGATGTACGCCGACAGCGGCACGCCGAACAGGTGCGCGTCGAGGAAGGATCGTACGTCGGCCGCGCTGAACACGTAGTTGCCGATCTGGCGGTTCGCATCGGCGGACAGGAACGGCCGGTTGAACGAGCGCAGCACGTGGAACAGACCGATGAACACCGGGATCTGCACCAGCACCGGGAGGCAGCCACCCAGCGGATTGACCCCGTGCTCGGTCTGCAGCTTCTGCATTTCCACCGCCATCTTCTGGCGGTCGTCCCCGTATTTCTTTTTCAGCTTCTGGATTTCCGGTGCGAACTCCTGCATCTTGCGCATCGAGCGGACCTGGCTGACGAACGGCTTGAACAGCACCGCGCGCAGGGTGAACACCAGGAACACCACCGCCAGCGCCCAGGTGAACCCGCTACCCGCACCGAACACGTAGCCGAAGACCTTGTGCCAGAACCACAAGATGGCCGACACCGGGTAGTAGATGAAGTTCAGCACATCGACTCACTCTCGGCCTGGGAGCGGGCAGGTCTTGCGGGGGGCACCGGGTCCATGCCTCCAGGGTGCCAGGGTCCGCAGCGCAACAGCCGCCTTACGGTCAACCACGATCCGCGCAGCACCCCGTGAACAGTCAGCGCCTCGATCGCGTAAGCACTGCAACTGGGAGAGAACCGGCAGCTAGGCGGCAGGACTGGAGAAATCCACCGGCGATAGAACTCCAACGCCGACACCAACATCCACAGCACCGGACGGGTTGACCGAGCCGGAGAGGTGTCAAGACGGTCAACCGTCATGGCCGGCTACCAAAGCTCGCCGGGAGCGCGTCAACTGGGCCGGACTCATCCGCGTTCGACTCATCCGCGGTGAGGACCGGCGCGCTGCCAGAAATCTTGGGGCGGCCTGCTGTGGTGCCGATCAACCGCTCCAGCGCCGTATCGAGGTCGTCACCCAAAGCCGCGCTACTCGCACCAGCCGCCGCCGGCAGCGCGCGCACCACGACCAGCGCGGCAGCGGGTAAAACGGCCAGCCGCGACCGCATCAGATGCCGCAGCCGCCGCTGCACCCGGTGCCGCACTACTGAGCCGCCAACGGCGCGGCCGACCACAAAACCGACCTTCGGGTGCACCGCGGTGCCCCGGCCGAGGTGCACCACAACCGAACCCCGGCCAGCTCGGCGTCCCCGCTGCACTGCCGCCGCGAAGTCCTCGCGACGGGTTAGACGGGCAGCGGCAGGCAGCAACGTGAGAGGTTCCCGAACGTCTCTAGCGTCAGGCTGACAGTTCAGCCCGGCCCTTGCGCCGCCGGGCCGCGAGGATGGCGCGCCCGGCACGGGTGCGCATGCGCACCCGGAACCCGTGGGTCTTCGCGCGGCGACGGTTGTTCGGCTGGAACGTACGCTTGCCCTTAGTCACGGCTGTCCGTTCTCCCGGTGCTCGGTTGTCATTGCGGGCTCGCAGCCGTCGGGACTGCGCAGTAGTCGGGCGTCCCCTGCCAGCACAGGCGGCATTGCTGCGAGGGCATCTCACCCGGTGAGCAGACCGGTCTGCCATGGGCGAGGGCACGCAAGAATGCCCGCCGGTAGACGGGAGACCACCAGAGCCTATGCGGCGAGTAGCCGCGCCGTCAAAACCGCCGTCTGGCGTTACTGTCCGGGCGACACGCCGTTACATCGGTGGTGCTTGCTTACACGGGGTTCTTGTGGCAGCACCCCACGTTTGGTCGCGTGTGGCGCCTGACGGCGGCTAGCAGGGCTAGCAGTCAGCCGGGTAGCCGCGGGACAAGCTGGTATGTCGGGGACCCGGGAGCGCGGGGACCACTGTCATCCACAGCTGTGGACAATCTTGTGGACGAACGGTGCTCGTGAGAGTCCACCACCGGCCGAAGGGGAGTCAGCGGGTGTCAGAGCGGCAAACCGATCTCGGCCAGGTGTGGAACGAGGTCGTTCGGGAGCTTTCCAGCGGAACGCTCTCGCCGCAGCAGCGCGCCTGGATGCGGGTCACCCGCCCGATCGGCCTGCTGGATGGCACTGCACTGCTGGCCGCACCCAGCGATTTCGCCAAAGACGCCATCGAGCGCGCGCTGCGCGAGCCGATCAGTGCCGCCTTGTCCAGGCACTTGGGACGGCAGGTCTCCTTGGCGGTCAAGGTCGACCACCCGCTGCCGGTGCCACCCCAGTTGCCGTCACAGTTCACCGATCCATGCTCGGCGGTGCCCGATGACATCCCTCTGGGCGGTACGCCCATGACCGGGCCTCCGGCCAGCGGGCCTGGGCGGCTCAGCGGGGAGGAGGCAGCAGTGGCCACTGTCAATGAAGTCTGGGCTGGCGGGACCAGCGCAGCAGTCGGTCCGGCCGCCGCTGCAGCAACCCGGGCTCGCAGCTCGCAGACCAGGCTCAACGAGAAGTACACGTTCGACACGTTCGTCATCGGCGCCTCGAACCGGTTCGCGCATGCGGCCGCGGTGGCAGTGTCTGAAGCTCCCGCTCGGGCGTACAACCCGCTGTTCGTCTGGGGTGAGTCCGGGTTGGGCAAGACTCACTTGCTGCATGCCGTCGGGCATTACGCGCAGCGGCTGTTCCCCGGGATGCGGGTGCGCTACGTGTCCACCGAGGAGTTCACCAACGACTTCATCAACTCCCTGCGAGACGACCGCAAGGTGGCCTTCCAGCGGCGGTACCGCGATGTCGATGTACTACTGGTTGACGACATCCAGTTCCTGGAAGGCAAGGAGGGCACCCAGGAGGAGTTCTTCCACACGTTCAACACGCTGCATAACGCCAACAAGCAGATCGTGATCTCCTCCGACCGCCCGCCCAAGGGACTGGGCACCCTGGAAGACCGGTTACGCACCCGGTTTGAGTGGGGCTTGATCACCGATATCCAGCCACCCGAGCTGGAAACCCGGATCGCCATCCTGCGCAAGAAGGCCGTGGGGGACCGGCTGGCCGCACCAGATGAGGTGTTGGAGTTCATCGCCGCTCGGATCGAGCGCAACATCCGCGAGCTGGAAGGAGCGCTGATCCGGGTGACGGCGTTTGCCTCGCTGAACCGACAACCAGTCGACAACCAGCTCGCCGAGATCGTGCTGCGCGACCTGATCCCCGACGAGGCGGCGCACGAGATCGGCGCACCCAACATCATGGCGGTGACCGCGGAGTTCTTCGGCGTCACCATCGAAGACCTGTGCGGCCCGGGCAAGACCAAACATGTCGCGCAAGCCCGCCAGATCGCCATGTACTTATGCCGCGAGCTGACCGATCTGTCGTTACCCCGGATCGGGCAGACCTTTGGTGGCCGCGACCACACGACGGTCATGCACGCAGACCGCAAGATCCGTAAGGAGATGGCTGAGCGCCGCCGCACGTATGACCAAGTGCAGGAACTCACCTCCCGCATCAAGCAACGTGCCCGTTCCTAACCGCACTGATCTAGCCCTGAATGGGGGTTACAGCGAGCCGTCTGTCAGCAGGGAACTCGCCGATGGACAGGTCAGAGCTCGGGCACTGCCAGGCTGCTTGACCGCGCCCAGCCGAAGCGCAATCCGTCCCAGATCAGGGTCGGGTCGGGGATAACCCGCATGTCCTAGACCACCCTGTCCGGCAAACTCTATGAGTATCCGGGGCGGTCAGTCTGGACGTAGCGCCGGAACGCCCAGACTGACCGCCGTGGCCGCCGCGGAGGATGGATGAGCGGGCCTCACGATCCCCTCGCCGCCAAGGAACGGAAACGGCTTCGGAGGCACTCCACCACTATGTGGTGCCCGTTGTCGGCGACCCGGCGCCATACGGCGGATCGGGTCGCATTCGATCGCCTGCGCCGCCGCCTCGCCAGTGATGCGTGCGGTAAGCGCAACAGCCGGCCGCAGTGACGTACCTGACCGTCAAACACCACCATTTCACCGGTCGCGGTGCGAGGTGGCCCGGCGGCCGGTGAGCAGGCCCGCAGCAGCAAGGATCAGCGATCCAGTACAGACCGACGTGGTCCAGGTCCTGGTGGTGTCGGCAGCGCGCACCGCTCATCTGCTCGTTTCGACCCAGGCCACCGGGCGCCAGCACGAGATCCATCCTGGTACGTCGCTGAGCGTGGTTTCAGCGACCAGGGAGACGCTGCCATGGTCATTGAATCAGCCAGGGTCCGCTGGACGACGAACGCCGTCTCAGGCTGGGGAAAGCAACCTCAGCACCTCGTGTGGGCCGATCGCGTCCAGCGCGGTGAACCGTGGGTAAACGAAGGATTGCGAACCGCACGTCACGTCTTGTTGAGTCGGCGATCCACCCACATCTGAGGACAACTCTGTGGATAAACCGGCAACGCTGTGTACTCGGCGCCCGCGTCCGCCGCGATCCACCATCAGCCGGCCGCTCGGCGACCGACACACTGCAGGCGTGCACACCGCACCGCGCCACCGGAGCTGCACCGATGGCGTGCATCCACACTGCCCACAGCACTTACTACTGCTACTGGAGTTCTCTCTTATCAAGAGAAACCCTTACTACCCGGGCAGTGGATGCGCCCTCGACGCATCTGCATGCAGCGCCGCGCCGCTACGGTAGAAGCACTCACCTCAGGGAGGTTTCGCCGTGCAACTCGGACTCGTCGGGTTGGGCCGAATGGGCGGCCACATGCGCGACCGGCTGCGCGCCGCTGGCATCGAGGTCTTCGGCTACTCGCGGACCTCGCCGACCCGCGATGTCACCTCGCTGGCGGAGATGGCCGAGCGCCTGGCACCGCCCCGGTCGGTATGGATCATGATTCCGGCCGGCGAGGCGACCCGGAACACCGTCATGCAGCTCGCGGATTTGCTCGACCGTGACGACGTGGTCGTCGACGGCGGCAACTCGCACTACACCGAGGATCAGGCGAACGCGCAGCTGCTTGCCGATCATGGTGTCGGGTACCTGGACTGCGGCGTCTCGGGCGGGATATGGGGCCGGACCAACGGCTACGGCCTGATGGTCGGCGGCGCCGCCGAGTACGTCGACCGGCTGGTGCCGGTGTTCGACGCGCTACGCCCGGAAGGTCCCCGGGAGGAGGGCTTCGTGCACGCCGGCGGTGTCGGCGCCGGGCACTTCGCCAAAATGGTGCACAACGGCATCGAGTACGGCGTGATGCAGGCCTACGCCGAAGGTTACGAGCTGCTCGACGCTGCCGAGCTGATTACCGACGTGCCCGCAGTGTTCAAGGCATGGCAGCGCGGCACGGTAGTCCGCTCCTGGCTGCTGGAGCTGCTGGTGGCAGCACTGGACAAGGATCCGCAACTGGCCCAGCTACGGGGGTGGGTGGCCGACTCCGGCGAGGGCCGTTGGACGGTGGAAGAAGCGATCAACCACGCCGTGCCGGCACCGGTCATCTCCGCGGCACTATTTGCCCGGTTCACCTCCCGGCAGCCTGACTCGCCAGCCATGCGCGCGGTGGCAGCGTTGCGCCAGGAGTTCGGCGGGCACGCCGTGCAAGCTGCCAGTGCCGACCCGGCGAGTTAATCGCCGCTGACTGCGCCTGAGGACGCCTTAAGCACGCCCCATGTACGCTCGCCAGCTTGAGGTCACCGATTTCCGCTCCTGGGAGCACGCCAGACTCGAGCTGGAACCGGGCATCTCGGTGTTTATCGGGGCAAACGGGCAGGGCAAGACCAACTTGCTCGAGGCGCTGGGCTACCTGTCCACCTTGAGCTCGCACCGGGTGGCCAGCAACGCGCCGCTGGTGCGGCAAGGGGCGGCGCGGGCCGTCGTGCGCGCTGCCGTGGTCCACGCCGGCCGGGAGCTGACCCTGGAACTGGAGATCACCCCGGGCCGGCCGAACCGGGCCAGGATCAACCGTTCCCCGGTACCCAGGTTGCGTGACGTCGTGGGTGTGCTGCGAACGGTGCTGTTCGCTCCGGAAGACCTGGCACTGGTCCGCGGCGACCCGGCGCAGCGCCGCCGGTTCCTCGACGAACTGCTGGTGCTGCGTGTGCCCCGGCTGGCCGGGGTGCACGCCGATTACGACAAGGTGTTGCGCCAGCGGGTAGCGCTGTTGAAATCCGCCGGTGCGTCCCGCCGTTCGAGCGGCACAGCTGATCTGCGCACTCTGGACGTTTGGGATGGCCATCTCGCCCGCCACGGCGCGGAGCTGCTGGGCGCTCGGCTCGATCTCGTCGTCGAACTGGCCCCGTATGTTGATGCGGCCTATCGTGCGGTGGCCCCGGAGTCGGCTGCGGCGCATCTGGAGTACCGCAGCAGCCTGGGTGATGCGGTGCAATCCGGGGTGCACGAGACGGGCAAGGCCGACGTCGAAGCGCTGGAGGTGGCAATGCTCGCCGAACTGGGTCGGGTGCGCGGCGCTGAACTGGAGCGCGGGGTATGTCTGGTCGGGCCGCATCGCGACGACCTGGAGTTGGGCCTCGGGCAGCTACCCGCCAAGGGCTACGCCAGCCACGGTGAATCGTGGTCGTTCGCGCTCGCCTTGCGGCTGGCCAGCTACCAGTTGCTGCGCTCGGGCGGCGCGGAACCGGTGCTGCTGCTCGATGACGTGTTCGCGGAGCTGGACACCTACCGCCGGGCCCGGCTGGCCGAGGTCGCGAAGGCCGCCGAACAAGCTGTGATCACTGCCGCAGTGCCAGAGGACGTCCCTGCTCAGCTGCAAGGTGCGCGGTTCGGCGTGCACAACGGGGAGGTACGCCGTGTCTGATGCTCCCTATGGCCCTCATGACGCCGGCGACGATGGCGATCTAACCCCAGCTGGGGATAACCCTGTGGATAGTGTGGACAAGTCGATGTTCGAGGAACCGGCGAGCCCACCTCAGACGCCCTCCGACTCACCGCGCGGCGTCGACCTAGCCCGCGCCGCCTTGGAATCTGCCCGTGCCGCCCGGCGCACCTCAAGCAGATCCGGCACTCAGCGGCCAGCGCCCCGCCGGCGCCGCGGGTGGTCCGGTCCCCGGCCGGATGACCGGGATCCGCAGCTGCTGGGCGCTCTGGCGTCCCGGCTGGTCGCCGAGCGTGGGTGGAATGATCGGGTCTCAGCCGGTGTGGTGTTCGCGCGGTGGACGCAGCTGGTCGGTAGCGACGTCGCCGAGCATGCCCAGCCGGTGTCTTTGCACGAGGGGGAATTGCTGGTCCGCGCCAGTTCTACGGCCTGGGCAACCCAGTTGCGGCTGCTGCAGCGTCAGCTCATCGCCCGGATCTCTGCCGGTGCCGGCCGAGGCGTGGTCACCCGAATACGGGTCCAGGGCCCAGCGGCGCCCACTTGGGTGCGGGGCCCCCGCCACGTCCGCGGCCGTGGCCCTCGGGACACCTACGGCTAACGCCGCCCCCAGCGCCCGCATGTCGCGCTCGCAGTGCTCACTGTGTCGACCTGTGTCGACACGCTGTGCCGAAGCGTGCACAGGACAGCCACTCACAGCCCGGCAGCCGCGGCTGCACCATGTCCCGGCCGTCCGGACCTGCGTCGACAAGAATTAACCGCGCTGTGAGCAGATGAGGGGTGTCCCTGGGCCCCCCCAGTCCAGGAGGACCAGTAGAATGATAAGGGACACCTCGGTTTCTGAGGTGGCTCTCGGGCCTGAGCTCTAGGGCGACCCCAGTCGTTCCCGGCCGATCGGTGTTCGCAGCCGACCGCGGCACGTACGTATCCTGCCCTGCCGTGGCGGGCCACCGCATCATCACGATGGCTAAGGAGATACCGAGGACCGTGGCCGCCAAGAAGAACGACTACAGCGCGTCTTCCATCACTGTCCTCGAAGGCCTTGAAGCCGTCCGCAAGCGCCCCGGGATGTACATCGGATCCACCGGTGAGCGGGGACTGCACCACCTGATCTGGGAGGTGGTGGACAACGCCGTCGATGAGGGGATGGCTGGATATGCCACCAAGGTTGAGGTCACCCTGCTCGCCGACGGCGCGGTGCGGGTATACGACGACGGTCGCGGTATCCCGGTGGACATGCACCCGGTGGAGCGCCGGCCGGCGGTGGAGGTCGTGCTGACCACGCTGCACTCCGGTGGCAAGTTCGACAGCGCTTCCTATGCCGTCTCCGGCGGCTTGCACGGCGTCGGCGTCAGCGTGGTCAACGCTCTGTCCAGCAGACTAGACGTGGAGATCAAGCGCGACGGGTTCATCTGGCGGCAGCGTTACGAGGACTCCAAGCCGGCGCACCCGCTGAGCAAGGGAGAGCCAACCCGCAAGACCGGCACGACGCTGACCTTCTGGGCCGACCCGGAGATCTTCGAGACCACCACTTACAACGCCGAGACGGTGGCGCGCCGGCTGCAGGAGATGGCCTTCCTCAACAAGGGACTGACCATCGTGCTGCGCGATCAGCGGGTCAATGGCAGCAACGAGACCGAGGACGCCGAGGGGCACACCGCGCAGATCAAGGAACGCGTCTTCCACTACCCCGGTGGTCTGGAGGATTTCGTCAAGCACATCAACAACTCCAAAGACCCCATCCACCGCAAGGTGATCGGCTTCGAGGCCGGTGGCGACGGCATGCAGGTCGAAGTGGCGATGCAGTGGAACGCCACCTATACAGAGTCGGTGTACACCTTCGCGAACACGATCAACACCCACGAGGGTGGCACCCACGAGGAGGGCTTCCGCGCCGCGTTGACCGGCGTGATCAATCGCTATGCGCGGGACAAGAAGCTGCTCAAGGACAAGGACTCCGCGCTGACCGGTGACGACGTCCGTGAGGGCCTGGCCGCGATCGTCTCGGTCAAGCTCAAGGAGCCGCAGTTCGAGGGCCAGACCAAGACCAAGCTGGGCAACACCGAGGCCAAGTCGTTCGTCCAGCGCACCTGCAATGAGTGGCTGATCGACTGGCTGGAGCGTAACCCTACCGAGGCCAAGACGATCATCAACAAGGCGATCTCCTCGTCGCAGGCCCGGCTGGCGGCCCGGCGCGCCCGGGAACTGGTGCGCCGCAAGTCAGCCGGTGATCTGGGCGGTCTGCCCGGCAAGCTGTCCGACTGCCGCTCAACTGATCCGTCGCGCAGCGAGTTGTTCATCGTCGAGGGTGACTCGGCGGGTGGCTCGGCCAAGTCCGGTCGTGACTCGCTGTACCAGGCGATCCTGCCGATCCGTGGAAAGATCATCAACGTGGAGAAGGCACGGCTGGACCGGGTACTCAAAAACACCGAGGTGCAGTCTTTGATCACCGCGCTGGGCACCGGGATCCACGACGAGTTCGATCTCGCCAAGCTGCGTTACCACAAGATCGTGCTGATGGCTGACGCCGATGTGGACGGCCAGCACATCCGTACCCTGCTGCTGACGTTGCTGTTCCGGTTCATGCGCCCGCTGGTTGAGCACGGGCACGTGTTCCTCGCCCAGCCACCCCTGTACAAGATCAAGTGGCCCCGGGCAGAGGCGCAGTACGCCTACTCCGACCGGGAACGGGATGGGCTCATCGAAGCTGGCCAGGCTGAGGGTCGCAAGCTGCCCAAGGACGACGCGATCCAGCGCTACAAGGGGCTCGGTGAGATGAGCGCCAAGGAACTGTGGGAAACCACCATGGATCCGGCCAACCGGGTCCTGCTGCAGGTCACCCTGGACGATGCAGCGACCGCTGACGAGCTGTTCAGCGTGCTGATGGGGGAGGACGTGGAGTCCCGGCGCTCGTTCATCACCCGCAATGCCAAGGACGTCCGCTTCCTGGACGTCTAACCGGTCGCCAAGGAGATGTTGTGACCGCGTTGCCTGGGCCCGAGCCGCCGGTCGCCCTGCTGACCGCGGATGTGTACGCCGCGCTCGGCGAGGACGACCGCTACCGCTCGGAGATCGAATTCAGCACAACCGAGCCCTTTTCCCTCAACGTGAAATTAGATGAGCTTTTCCCTGCTTGAGCGCACGGCCCAGCCACCGGTGCTCCTGCTGGCTGGGTGCGCGTCCGGGCAGTGTGCACGCTCTGTCATCGGTAGACTGGCCAGGTTGCGCGGCATGTCAGTGCCCGCTGAAGGGAACCAAAGGTAGTGACGGAGATCACCCTGCCGCCAGACGGAGACCGCGTCGAGCCGGTCGACATCCAGCAGGAAATGCAGCGTTCTTATATCGACTACGCGATGAGCGTGATCGTGGGACGCGCCTTGCCGGACGTCCGGGACGGGCTCAAGCCGGTACACCGCCGGGTGCTGTACTCGATGTACGACTCGGGATTCCGCCCGGATCGCGGCTACGTTAAGTGCGCGCGGGTCGTCGGCGACGTAATGGGCAACTACCACCCGCACGGCGACTCCGCGATCTACGACACCTTGGTACGGCTGGCCCAGCCGTGGTCCATGCGTTACCCGCTGGTCGACGGGCAGGGCAACTTCGGCTCTCCGGGCAATGACCCGGCCGCCGCGATGCGGTACACCGAATGCCGGCTCACCCCGCTGGCGATGGAAATGCTGGCCGACATCGACAAAGAAACCGTCGATTTCGAGCCGAACTATGACGGACGCACCCAGCAGCCGGTAGTACTGCCGTCGCGAATCCCGAACCTTCTGGTTAACGGCAGCTCCGGGATCGCCGTCGGGATGGCCACCAACATCCCGCCGCACAATATACGGGAAATCATCGACGCGACCATAGCGCTGGTCAACGACCCTGCTACCCCCATCGCCAAGATTCTCGAACTCGTGCCCGGTCCGGACTTTCCAACAGGAGGGTTCATCCTCGGACGGCAGGGTATCCTCGACTACTACTTGAAGGGTCGCGGCAGCCTCAAGCTCCGTGCGAAGGCGGCAACCGAAAAGACCGGCAAGGACAGGGAAGCAATCGTTGTGACCGAGCTTCCCTTCCAGGTAAACAAGGCTCGGCTGATTGAGCACGTCGCTGCTCTGGTTGCGGAAAAGAAGATCGAAGGAATCTCCGATGCGCGCGATGAGAGTGACCGCGACGGTATGCGCATCGTATTTGACCTCAAGCGCGGCGAGAACGCCGAGGTGATCCTCAACAACCTGTATAAGCAGACGCAGATGCAGGTGAACTTCGGCGTCATCATGCTGTCGATCGTCAACGGGCAGCCCCGCGAACTCGGCATCATCGACGTGATCAAGCGCTTCATCGATCACCGCCTCGATGTCGTGCGGCGTCGTACGAATTACCTGTTGCGAAAGGCTCGCGAACGAGAGCACATTCTGCTCGGGTTCAAGAAGGCCCTCGATAACCTGGATGCCGTAATCACGCTGATTCGTTCCGCAAAAACAGTTAGAGAGGCGCACTCCGGCCTGGTCGAACGGTTCGAGTTCTCTGACCGTCAGGCCAAGGCTATTCTCGAACTGCAATTGCAGCGCCTCACCGCCATGGAGCAGGAACAGATCCTGAAGGATCTGGCCGAGATTCAGCGCCAAATCGCTGAATACGTCGAGATTCTCGGCTCGGAAAAAGTTTTGCGGGGCCTCATCGTCAAAGAACTCAGGGATGTTCAAAAGGATTTCGGAGACGAGCGCCGGACCCAGATCATCGAGGATACGGGCGAGATCCGGCTCGAAGACTTGGTTCAGATGGAGGACGTGGCTGTCACCGTTTCCCGTGGTGGCTATCTCAAACGGACCTCCGTGGATACCTATAGCCGGCAGTTAAGAGGTGGGAAGGGCCGCATCGGTATGGGTACGCGGTCCGAGGACGTCG